>QAKE01000028.1 GCA_003343995.1 Bacillota bacterium | reverse complement strand
AATATCCGGGTGTAGCGCAGTTGGTAGCGCACGTGATTTGGGTTCACGGGGCCGAGCGTTCGAATCGCTCCACTCGGACCAAAAACCCTCTGGAGTGAAATCTCCAGAGGGTTTTGTTTACTGCGGCGCAAATTTTGAAAAATTGTGTTTGACATCGATCTGTTCTTATATTTCGAATCACTTGGGAATATAAGAAATTTAAACATTATCAATATTTTCAGCGCTTGCACTTTTCTTGTGAAACGGAACAATTTGTGGTACACTAAAAGCAAATTTATATTTCTTTCCATTTAAGTAGATATGTGAAAAAGCTCCAAGAGTAAGAACAGAAGAGATGATAAAATGAGTGCAGGAGAATATAACTACAATATTATCAAAGTAAGAGATGATAACCAGCCGATAGAGTTTGCACGAGAAACTATTGATGGTAATCAGTTATTTAGAGTAAAAGAAAACGAGAGCGCTCAATGGTGTCCCGATGGTACTTTCTCCGTTATTGATTTGAGAAATAGGATTGAACCATGGCTTACATCCCTTTTCCAATCTGAGCATTTATCTCTCCTGGTTGGTAGTGGATTAACAACAGCAATTCAGTTAGTATCTTGTGGAACCAGTGATAACGGCATGGGAAAATTTGAACCGAAATCAAAATATGCCAACAAAATCAATATGAACGCTGCTGCAAGTGCTTCCGCTGCTAATCGAGGAGAAAATCCGAATTTCGAGGACTATATTCGAGTAATGTGTGAATTGTTGCGCGGATTAGAAATTCTCGGAGAAGATGATGATGCAACTGAATTAAAGGGTGAAATTGTTAACGCAATTAATGATTTTACAAAGAATATCTCCGTTATAGAAAACCAAATTGCTACAGCACCAGAACCGAAAAGAACCGATGCTTTCAATAAACTTGTACTATTCTTAATGAGTTTTGCAAGCCGCACAGGTACACGTGATAGGTTAAACATATTCACGACTAATTATGATAGATTAATTGAAGCAGGTGCGGATATTGCAGGTATCCACTTGCTTGATAGGTTTGTCGGAGCGTTGTCTCCTGTTTTTAGATCTTCAAGATTAGATGTTGATATGCATTATAACCCTCCCGGAATTAGAGGAGAACCGAGATATCTTGAAGGTGTTGTACATTTTACTAAATTACACGGCTCAATAGATTGGATCAATACAGATAGTAGTATCAAAAAGATTGGGCTACCATTTGGTGCCCAGGATATCCGTCCGTATCTCGATGCACCTGGACTCAATGCAGATTCCTCCAAGATTATGATCTATCCAAATTCCTCAAAGGATAGAGAAACGACTGAATATCCATACGTAGAATTATTTCGTGATTTTGCTGCAGCATTGTGCCGTCCCAATAGCACACTCGTTACATATGGATATAGCTTTGGAGATGAACATATAAACAGGGTAATTAAAGATATGCTTACAATTCCCTCAACACATTTAATAGTGATTGCTTATGGTGATTCCATGGGAAGGATTATGAAAAGCTACTATGAATGGGGAAGGTCAAATCAGATTTCATTAATTATAGGATCAGATGTCGCTAATATCGACTCGCTGGTTAATTATTATCTTCCCAAACCAGCAATTGATCGAGCTACTATCCGTATGGCAGAATTGCTTCGGCAAAGATATGAACAACCTAAAATATTGAAGAAAGAAGAGGGCGAGGTTTCAGTAGATGACAACACCTTTGTCTAATCTGGACTCATTGCGAATTGGCAGTGTTGATTTTGTTTCTCCTGATGAAATTAAAGTTTTGCTTGATATTGAAGCGCCTAACAATGTAGCCTTAAATACTGGGGTACCAAGGCCTTTTCCTCGCATCAACAGTTACACTCTTATACCAAATGAGAGTGGATTCCTTGTTTCTCAGGTTGAATGGATTACTATAGAAAGATCTCAGTACCCCAAAAGACGTGGAATACAGGATTTTGGTATTGTTGATCTTCCGTATCCACTTAGGAAGATGAGTCTTAACCCATTAGGAATTCTTAAAGAAAAATCGAATTGCGGTAGTTCGGATAATCAATATGAGTTTTCCAGAGGAATCGAATATTTCCCTACAGTTGGTGATCCGGTTCTGTTGCCGACACCACTCCAACTAAAATCAATAGTTGAGTCTGGCGAAAATAGAAGAATAAATATTGGTGTCAGTCCATTAGCGGGGAATGCTCAGGTATCAGTAGATCCAGACAGATTATTTGGGAGACACCTTGCCATACTTGGGAACACTGGTAGCGGCAAGTCATGTTCAGTCGCTGGAGTAATACGATGGTCAATAGAAGCGGCACAAGCAAGTGCAAATAAAAAAGCGAATTCTCGCTTTATAATTCTCGATCCAAATGGTGAATACACTTCTGCATTTCGTGATATGAATTGTGTTAGGGTATATGGTGTTGAGAAAAATGATGCATTAGGAATCAGGCAATTAACTGTTCCATTGTGGCTTTGGAATAGTGCTGAATGGGCAGCCTTTACACAAGCGAGCAGTAAAGCACAACGTCCCACGCTTGTACAAGCACTGCGGTCAGTTCGCGATGGTGGTATAGAGCCTCCAGTTTCTCAAAGTCATTCGATGCGATCATTTTTGCGAACTATTGTGTCTATATTATCTTTAGAAATTAATTCCGGGAGGCCATGGGCGCAATTTCCGCACCCCAAAAATTTCTATGATAAACTATTAAAATGGAATGACGAGTTTGGAGGCAGTGAAAGTTTTTCAACTGAAGAAAATGAAGCCCTTGCTGCGATTAAAGCGAAAATTGATGAATTAGTTGCTGCTCGTCCAGGGCGATATCCACACTATGATTTTCGAAAAAGTGAAGTAGAAAATCTTTTGCGCTTAGTAAAAAATGCCCACCAAGTTTTTGGCGGATCAGCCGACGATGTTCTTCCCATTGATGCAGATGTCCCCTTGTTTTTTACTGGAGAGAGCTTTCTAAGAAGCATTGAGGCTAACGCTGAAATGATGGGAACCACAGAATATGTTGAAACAATGCTCATGCGTGTTAAAACATTGCTCGCAGATACAAAGTTGAAAAGAATTATATCTCCAGAATCAGTAGAAACACTTGAGCAATGGTTAGATGAATATATATGTCCCAGTAATTCTATAGATGGCTCAATTACAGTGATTGACCTTTCTCTCGTTCCCGCAGAACTTATACACATAATTACATCTGTTGTTGCCCGCATGACATTGGAAGCACTGCAACGATACCGAAAAATTAATAATGGGACAACTCTTCCAACAACTATTGTTATGGAGGAAGCTCATACGTTCATTAAAAAATATAGTGATGACATTGAAAACGAGAATGCATCTGCAATGTGTACTAAAGTTTTTGAGAAAATAGCCCGTGAGGGACGAAAGTTCGGTTTGGGATTAATTCTGTCATCTCAACGGCCCAGTGAACTTTCACCAACTGTTCTGTCTCAATGCAATAGCTTTCTATTACATCGAATCAGTAATGACCGTGATCAAGAACTTGTTAACAGACTGGTTCCTGATAATTTGTAAACGATAAACCATGCGTACCTTGTCAGGGATCTACAGATATAGGACAATAAACTCACATGAAAAAGTTGAATTCCAGTTTTTCAAGAAATTCAAGTGGGGTGAGTATCATGAAACCAACTGAGGTAAAGCAGGAATATCAGTTACAAATCTGGAGTAGCATGATCCAGGAGCAGAAGGCCAGCGGACTGAGTATCAAAAACTGGTGTATGGAAAATGGAGTGTCAGAAAACAGCTATTATTACAGGCTGCGGAAGATTCGCCAGACGGCTTGTGCCGCACTGGAGCAGATGAAAGAAACAACGATAGCCGAAATACCACTGGCCCCCAAAACCAATTTCTCAGCGCAGGTCAGGATCACAATGAAATCCGGGACGGTAGAGATTTCTGATGCCGGGCCAGAGATTCTCGCGCAAATCCTTAAGGTGCTGAGTCATGCTGAGTAATGCATCGGGCTTTGATAAGATCTATATTGCTTGTGGGCGAACCGACCTGAGAAAAGGAATTGATGGGCTCTGCACAATCATCCAACACCAGCTTGAGATCGATCCGTTTCAAAAAAACGTCTTGTTTATGTTCTGTGGCAGCAAGCCCGATAAAATCAAGTGCCTGGTTTGGGAAGGAGATGGATTTCTTCTTCTCTACAAGCGGTTGCAGGATGGCCGCTACCAGTGGCCCAGATCGCCACAGGAAGTACGGGAAATGAGTCAGGAACAATTTGAATGGTTAATGTCCGGCCTGCCCATCGAATCCAGTATTCGAAAAGTCAAAGTAAAAAACATGGTATAAAAGCTGGGAAAATAAGCTGCTTTATGGTATAATTTCAGTATGAAAAATCACCGGAGGACGCCATGAAGCAGTTTTCTTCTGCCCAATTGAATAAGATGAGCAGAGAGGATCTGGTTGCCATGGTGCTTCAGATGCAGCAGCAAAACCATGCTCTTACGGAAAAGCTCTCACTCATGCAGGTGCGCTTTTTTGGCCGTTCTACGGAGAAGCTCAGCACCTTGCCCGGACAGATGAAGCTGTTCAATGAGGCGGAATCTGTTGCCGCAGAGGTGGTTGCAGAGCCTACCATTGAGCAGGCCGTGGTACGCAAAAAGAAGCAGAAAGGCCAGCGTCAAGTCGACTTGAGTCAGCTGCCGGTACGCAAAGAACAGCACGAGCTGACTGAGCAGCAACTGACTGAGATTTACGGGGAAGGCGGATGGAAGCGGCTCCCCGATGAGGTGTTCAGCCGGGTGGAATACACCCCTGCTGTCCGGGAAGTGGTAGAGCACCACGTGGCCGTCTATGCCGGTAAAAAAGAGGAACTCATTACCCGTGCAAACCGTCCGGCGGATTTGCTGCGCAACAGCATTGCTACGCCGTCCCTGGTGGCTGCCATCATGAACGCCAAGTATACCAATGCCATTCCGCTGTACCGGATTGCACAGGAATTTGAACGAAACGATTTTAAGCTCAGCCGGGCCACTATGGGAAACTGGGTTATCCGCTGCGCAGAGCGCTATCTCAGTCTGGTGTATGATCGGTTACGGAGTTATCTTTGCCAACAGAAGGTGCTCCAGGTGGACGAAACCACCTGCCAGGTTACGAAGGATGGCCGAGCCAGCAATACGAAGTCCTACATGTTTGTGTACCGGACATCAGAACTGAGTCTGGTACATCCGGTAATTCTTTATGATTACCAGACTACCCGGAGCAGCAAGCATGTCTATAAGTTTTTGAAGGGCTTTTCCGGAATTCTGGAATCCGATGCATTCAGCGGATATAAATCCCTGGACCGTAGAGAGGCTAGCATTCAAGCTGCGTTTTGTTGGGCTCACGCAAGGCGTGATTATGCAGATGCACTGAAAGCCCTCAAGGGGGATGCGAAAAAAGCTGCCGCTGAATCCATTGCCAATCAGGCTTTAGTTCATATTGCAGGAATTTATAAAGCAGAAGCAGCTTTGAAGGATTTGCCTGCCGAAGATCGATTGGTTCGCCGCCACAAAGAGGTTTTGCCCCTTGTGGAGGCTTATTTCGCATGGGTTCATGAGCAAGAGCCCGCCAGTATCATCAGCGAGAAGACCAGGAGCGGCCTGCAGTACAGTGTGAACCAGGAATCCTACCTGAAGGTGTTTTTGGAGAACGGAGAGGTCCCTATCGATAACTCTGCCACAGAGAGAGCGATCCGACCATTTACCGTTGGCCGAGCCAACTGGCATATCATTGACACCGTACATGGAGCCCAGGCCAGTGCCATGATCTATAGCCTGGTGGAAACAGCCAAAGCCAATCACCTCAAGATCTACGAGTATCTGAAATATTTGCTAACCGAGATTCCTAAGCACATGGATGATTGCAAGCTGGATTTTGTGGAAGATCTGCTTCCATGGTCCAAATCCCTTCCGCAGGAATGTCACAAATCTATATAACTTCTTGCATGCAGCTGTCTGTCCCAGACAGCTGTATTTCTTCTATCAAGGTACACATGATTGAGCGGTTACGATAATTTACGCGGTCTTCTCAGAGAACTCCCTTCTCTTCCATCTCAGAACGCTATCCTCCTTGGATGGGCAGCTGAACTACCCGTTATGGTGAGAATGAATTATCTCAAGGAAAACCATAGGCCTAAATCAGATGATCCTGATTACTGGGATGTATGGATAGGAGACCGTAAAGCTGATTGGAAACCGATTGCAGAAGATTGGCAAGAGAAAAACTGAATACTTTTATCCCCAAATTTAGAAGTTCCAGTGACCGCTGGATGACTCTGGGATTTGAAAGTTACTTGTGAAAAAGGTATCTCTTTACCAACACATGAAAAAGCCCTCTGGAGCGAAAACTCCAGAGGGTTTCAGCAGGCTGTCATCGGTGGGAAAGACAAATTTGGCCTTGGCCACCTTGCGCAGCTGGCGGTTGAAGCCCTCGATGGCGTTGGTGGTGTAAATCAGCCGCCGCACCTCCTGAGGGTACTTGAAATAGGCGCTCAGGTTTGACCAGTTGTCACGCCAGGACTGGGAGATTTTCGGATATTTCCGGTCCCAGTGCTCTCCGAAGGTATCCAGTGCATCCAGTGCCGCCTGCTCATCTACGGCAGCATAAACTGCTTTCAGATCAGCCATGAGCGCCTTCAAGTCCTTGTAACACATATTTACTGGAATTGCGCAGCTGGTGGATGATGCAGTTCTGAATTTCGGTTTGAGGGGCCCCGATAATACAGTTCTGAATTTCGGTTTGAGGAAAGGTGGCATGGATGGCCGCATCAAATCCGGCCAAATTATCCGTGCAAGCGATGAAAATATCCTCTACGCCACGGTTCCGCAGGCCGTTGAGCACGGTCGCCCAGAACTTGGCGCTCTCATTTTCACCTACCCACATGCCCAATACATCCTTCCGGCCATCCAGATCGATGCCTATGGCAATATAGACTGCTTTCTTCACGATCTGTCCCTCGCTGCGGACATGGTAGTGGATGGCATCCAGAAACACCACCGCATAGATGCGCTAATTCTTTTGCGCTGTTTCATCCACCCACATCTCACACTGGCTTATAACGGTCTGCACCGCATCCTCCATGCCTTCTGGCGGATACTTATGCCTTTTGAGCAGCCGCCTGACTAACCTCCGCATACCGGCTCTGGCACTTTCTTTTTTCTGCCAATCAATTGTTCGATTGTTACGAAGAAGATCGGTCAACTCTTTTGTGATGGCGATTAACTCGTCATGCTCATAAAGATCCTTGATGGCCCGAGGCTTTGTCAGTGCGTCGTAGAAGGCAAGTTCTTCGGCAGTCAGGCCCAGCTTTTCACCCTCTGCGTTTGCATCGGCGATCTCCCTTGCCAATTTCAAAAGTTCCTGAATAACCTCCTCATTGGTCAGCATCCCATTCAGATAGCGGTTCATGGTGGACTGGATGATTTCCGAAAACTTCTGCGACTTCACAAGATTGCTCTTACGGTAAACCGATACCTGCTCAGAGATTAGTTTTTTCAATAGCTCCACTGCGAGGTTCTTCTCTTTCATGTTGGCGACTTCTTCCAGAAATTTTGGATCAAATAGTGAAAATTCCGTGCCGACATTGGAAAAGAGATTGATGACACCCTCGCTCTTGATACTGTGTTTCAGCAATTCATTAATCCGCTCGTTGACCTCCGGCAAGGTGAACTTCTTCCCGGTGCCATCGGTGGTCAAACGGACGAGCATCGTCCGTACCGTCTCAAAATAGGCCGCTTCAAAACGAGTCTGCGCGTCCACCATGCTGCTGCACAGGGAGAGGGCCTGCTTGAGCAGAAGTGCCTCTTTGATGTAGACGGTCTGTGTCTTTTCGGCATCGGGCAGATCACGCTCGGCCACCGACTTCCCCAGCAGGAAATTGACGCCGCCGCTGATCATCCGCGCTTTCTCCAAGTCGTTTCCGGCGAGGAAGCTGGTGTAGTCAAAGCCGTGGAACAGGTCGCGGCAGACCTCCAGCTTTTCCTGGAACTTGGGGTAGGCAGCCTTCCCCACGTCAGGATCGCCGTAGTTTTTCTTGTCGCGGACGGTATAGTCGTTCATGGCCTTCTTTAAGGCCGAGGCAATCCCCACATAATCGACCACCAGCCCTCCTTCCTTGTCCCGGAAGACGCGGTTCACCCGTGCGATGGCCTGCATCAAATTGTGCCCGGACATGGGCTTATACACATACATGGTGGCGAGGGACG
>QAKE01000040.1 GCA_003343995.1 Bacillota bacterium | reverse complement strand
AAAATGCCCCGTTTGGACAAAGTAGTGTTACTAAATCGTTACTGAAAATTGAGCGAAATAAAATACTAACGATTTCGATGTTAAGTTTCTGATTTATAGCTTATTGTCTCTTGGGTGTCCGTTCATAAACTAATTGTTAATCGTTCCTTTGCAGTGGGAATTATAACCCAATTGTTACTTTTCTACTTGGTTGAGCAGGAAAGAAGAAAAAATATCGCCAGCCGTTGGTGTTACTTTTAAAATACGACTGGGATTGCTATCATTTGGAGATACGATTACGGTCATTACGTTCTTTTCTATATTAACGCTACTCCATTCACCATATGTATATCCGATATGGACAAAGCTTAGAACTTCAATCCTATAACAATCTACCTTCAAGATTTCTCATTTCAATTCATCTTTCCCATCTCACTTCCATTTATCATTTTTTACATTAATTATCTGTCCCTCATCCGCAAGGCGTCTCTTGGAAAGTGACAGGAAATATCAGTTTTGTTTTTCCTAGCCCAAGGATAGGAAAGAATCCCGAAGTTTATAATTGCTTCGCTCGGAAAAAACTTTATTATGGAAAAGGAAATTGAGGTGGAAATGACAGCGGAACTTTACTCGTTTCTGTTGGAGAATAAGTTCAAAAATGGGATGGTGTATATAATATCAATGCATGAATTTGTGGAAA
Organism: Bacillota bacterium; assembly: GCA_003343995.1. Lineage (GTDB taxonomy): Bacteria > Bacillota > Clostridia > Christensenellales > Borkfalkiaceae > UMGS775. Next base: position 19,044 of record QAKE01000040.1, on the reverse strand, counting down.
AGTATGATATGGCGGAGTCGGTGGAAGAAGAAAGTTTGATGAGAGGGTTTCAGAGGTGGAGGAAGAAAATGAAAGAAGAATAATTTCTATCTATAAACTACGCATTTGTCGAATGAGTCTTAAAATATAATCTTCACACCAGTGAAAAAACAATCAAGTTCAACGAACAATTTATAATCAGCTATGTTCTAGTGGAAATTTTTATATTTTCAGTTCGCGAATTAAAAAACTAAATATGAGTTGATTATAAAGACTACAAATAATAACCTTATAAAAAAGTAAATGTCATGTTAAACGGAACTAGAGTTGACCATTGGAAGTCAGATGCCCCCAATAAAGTGACTGCTAAGAGGCTATGTATCATTGAAAAAATGGGCTATTCACAGGAATGGCTGCCTCGACCTTTAGATAATCCACTCATTTACATATCGTAAAGCATCCAATATGTACCATTACATCCAAACAGCAATAATGGAAATATCCTTTTATGCAATAGAAATGTCTTTTTATGCAATATTCAGCGTATTAAGGTCACATGTGTGCATAAAAAAACCATTTAAATTTGCATCCAGTTTTCAGGTGTTTGAAATTTATAGATAGATATTATACTAGACAGGTATTAGGTAATATGGGTATATTGAAAATAAACAAAAAACGATTAATCGTAATAGCACTCATGACAATGCTGCTTTTCGGTTTTTCTAAATTGAGTCGTGCTTCAGTTTCTCCATCCGGAACTGAATTGCCACCTCGTTTGATATTTTACTTTGCAAATAATAGTTCATTGCTTATGCGAGACTATTATACCAATCAAAGTACGCTTGAGAAGCTTGATGAGATGTTGAACAATCCCGACTTCATTTCCGGAGTGGATTCAATAACTATTTTCGGGAGTGCTTCTCTTATAGGAAGTTTCCAGATCAACTCACGCCTTTCAGACGAACGCGCCATGGCATTGAGAACTTATATCAGATGGAAACATCCCGGAGTTTACAATGACAGGATAAATGTTTTACCATCTGTATTCAATTGGGATGTCTTGATCGACTTAATCCAGAATGATCCTCTTGTTCCCAACCGAGAAGAAGCTTTGCGAATCTTAAACTCCCCGGTTAGCAATCAACTGAAAGTGAATCAAATAAAGCAGTTAAATAGAGGAAGTACAGACTTTTATATTACTAAAAACTTTGCGAAATATATGCGTACTGCTACCAGTGTATTCTTTCGTATAAAAGAAAAGCAAAAAGAAGTACAAGAACCGGAAATCATTGAAATACAAAATGATTCGGTACCGATAGTAGTTGAAGAAATTGAAGAAATAATTCCAAAACCTGTAGAATTTCCGGAAATCATTTCTCCGACAATCTCACCGCAACAAAAGATGTACAGACCTCTTTTTGCCGTGAAAACCAATCTTTTATATAATCTATTGTCCGGCCTCAATGTGGAAGTGGAAGTGCCTATTGGTGAGCATTTCTCATTAGCAGGCGAATGGATATTCCCTTGGTGGTTGTGGGAGAAGAAGCAATATGCCCTCGAAATCTTAAACGGAAATTTAGAGTTGCGCTATTGGTTTGGTAACCATACAAAAGACAATCTGCTGACTGGATGGTATATGGGAGTTTATGGTGGCGGCGTATATGATGTAGAGTGGAAAAACAAAGGATATCAGGGAGAATTTATCGTACCGTTTGGGGTGTCAGGTGGTTTCGCACACAAAATTTCCAAGAACTGGCGATTGGAATATTCACTTGGAATAGGATATATGACCAACAAATACAGGGAATATATTCCTCAAGAGTGTGGAAATGATAACGAATGGCACTTAATCAAACAAAAGAGTGGAAAGTCCACCTGGATCGGCCCGACACGTGTCAAGGTATCCTTGGTGTGGATGATCAATCAAAAATATAAAAAACAGCTAGAATCCGGACAATGAGACTTATATATTTAAAATACAATATTTTGGTTTGGAGTACATTGTTACTCCTCCTCTCCTGCCACCGCCGTCCGTTAGAGGAGACATGCGAAGATAGCGCTCTTATTCCGATAGGAACAGTGTGGTCTCAAGCCGACATCAATCCACAAAACGTAACCGCTTTGTTTTATAATCAGGATGATGGGAAACTAGTTTTAGAACATAGATTTGAGAATAATCCGAATCGCATTCAAACATATGCCAGTGTGCCGGCAGGCAAATATACCGTTGTCATTTTCAATGAGCTTCGGGGACAGATTAAAGGAGTTGGAATTCGGGGATATGATAACTTCACCACTCTTCAGGCATATGCCATTCCTGATCCTACTGCTAAAAGCCGAAGTGCTGACAATTCTTATGCATACGAACCGGATATTTTAGCTTCGGTGGCAGTTTCCGATTTTAACGTGACTAATGAGATGATCAATTATTCCCGTTATTATTCAAATGGAGAAGTCGTAGATCAATCTATACAGGAGTCTATAGAAACACTGGTTGGATTGGTACCTTTACGCAAAGTGCATAAGTTCAATATTATCGCTCACGTAAAAGGACTGAACAACGCACGTATGCCAGCATTGGTTGATTTGCTCGGAATAGCCGAGTCTTTCAATATCAAAGAAGATAAAAGCTCCCGGATTGCATCTACACAGCAATTTATCATGAACAATAGAACGTATGATAGTGATTCAAAGAGGAATGGAACCATATCGAAGACCATTTATACTTGGGGCTTTTTGGGTGAGAAACCCAATGAAACCAATGTACAACGTGATTCTCCCGTACAAATGGACTTCCTTTTTATGCTGGTCGATGCAGAAAAGACTCTTATTCGTCAACAGGTAAATGTAACTTCCTTAGTTCAATTCCAGTTCGAAACAAATGGAGCAACCACTTTAAACTTGTATGTGGAGCTACCTGATCCTTTACCCGATGTTGTTCCGGAAGGAAGCGGGAATTCGGGTTTCGAGACGGAAGTAATCGATTGGGACATTATAGAAGTCCCTCTGAATATAAAATAGTTGTAATGTCTAAAAAAAGAATTGGAGTATGTAAATAGGAAATAAAAGAAACAAGATAGTTTACTTTGAAGTAACTATACGGAAATTCAGTTGTTTGCCAAGCAAAAACTGATGTAAACAATTAGATTAATACTAAATAAAAAAAGAAATGAAAAAGATTTTTACAATGGCGGTAGCTATAATTCTGGCTAGTTGCTCGCAAGCTGAACTTGAAGAAACTTCTGTTGGACAAAAAGAAATTAAGTTTTCGAATTTGAACGATAAGGTGACACGTGCTGCAAATGATAATAATTCAAATTACAAAGTTTATGCAGTCTGGAGTGGTGCTACTAATAGTAACTGGTTCATCAACGATGTGGCTAATGGTACAACCAATTTACCTCAAAATGGTCCTTATTACTGGCCAACTACCGGGACAGTAGACTTTTACTCATGGGCTCCGGCAACTGTTACAGCAACAGGTACTTACCCGACTCTTTCAATAGCTTATACTGTTCCCAGTAATGCAGCTGAAGATTTTACTATTGCCAATCCTAAAACAGGTTTGAGTGCCGGTACTGTTGCTTTTGAATTTGCTCATAAGCTGGCTAAAATCAGTGTAACAGCTTCATTGAGCCAAGATCTGATAACTGCAGGTTATACTCTTACTACAACCGGGATTACTGCCGATCTGGGAGTTCAATCAACGGGAGGAACCATTGATCCTAAAACTGCCGACGCTGCGTGGACTGCGCCTAATGCAACTACCGCCTCTTATACAGGAGCTGCTTCATATATGATTATGCCACAAAGTTCAATTGGTTGTACCATACAGGTGACAGCTGGAATCGTGGTCAAAGATGCTAATGATCACATAATTTATAGTGGTAATTTGTCACAATATACAATTAAGTCAGGTGATGTACCCGCGGTAGGTACTGTGTCCGCTAACACATTTGGCATGGGTAAACACTATATGCTAAATTTAACTATCGCCGATGACTCAACAGGCGGGGGGGGAGAAAACATCTTCAACATTATTACATTCTCCGCTAACGTTGCCGATTGGGATACAGTGGGAGGTACAGATACTCCATTACCTCAACCTTAATTTTCGGATTATTATTACAGGCTGGAAAATTATATTTTCCAGCCCTTTATCAGATTTAGACAATGAAATTTATGGAGACTTTCAAATTGACATTTATGTGTCTGGCGGCTTCTTTCTTAACAGTCTCCTGCACAGAAACAACTGACTTAATCAGTTACGATTACGAGACTAACGGGATACAGTTTACAACATCATCTGATATTCCCCAGTCACGTGGTCTACCCATTTCGTCTGCCAATGATATGCCGAATATGGGAGTGTTTGCTTATTATACCGGCAATGGAAACACTAATAATTGGGGCGCTAAGGGAGCAACTGCTACCCCAAATTTTATGAATAATATTCAAATCACTAGCACAGGAGGTGTCTGGAGTTATGACAACCCTGTATATTGGCCCCAAGCTATTGATGCCAATGTCAGTTTTTTCGCCTATTCACCACATGCTACTGCCACCAATGGCATTACTATGAATGTGACTATAGGCATTCCTTCCATCGATTATACTGTACCTATAAATTGCTCCGATCAACCGGACTTAATGGTTTCAGCCCTCTTGCAAGATCGCAATAAAACGAATAACGGCTCATCATCAGTCAACTTCCAGATGAGACATGCTCTCACTTGTATTGGATTCAAGGCTTCGGGCAATGGAGAGAAAATAGAAAAGATAACAGTCAAAGGTGTTAAGAAATCCGGAAGACTTAGCATAGCAACTGACGGAACTCCGTCCTGGAATCTTGCCGGAGCAACGAACGAAAATTTCGAAGCCATAGTGGACGACGGTGTATACTTGGGATCTACAGCAGAACTTGTAAATACAGGTGGAGGATACCTGATGATGGTTCCACAAACTTTGACATCCGGAGCTACCCTGTCCGTAGAGCTCAATTCAGGAAGAAACTTTGATTTTGATCTTGAAGGACTGACTTGGGGAGCAGGACAGTTTATCAACTATACCTTGTCAATCACCCCGGAAGCAGCACTGCTACTGACTCCAGAAAAAATAGTTTTACCTCCAATGGGAGGATTCTCTGAATTCAACGTAATAGTAGCCAACGGATCTTCATTAGACTGGACGATTGCTATTAATAACTCCGACTTCCTGATATGTGATAATCTGACAGATATCCTTAATTGGGCAAACGGAACATTACCCGCTGCCAATGTCCGCAACCTGGATGGGTCCACTCCAGGTACAACTACTCAATTTACAGGTACGGGGACAAAGAAATTATATGTATGGAAACCTACTGCAAACCCCAGTACAAGTGTTGAAATTACAGGAACTATTAATAATGTCATCGCCCCTGCAGGTGCTTTTATAGAGGTTATCCAATTGCCTGATTATCCTATGACAACAGTACGTGATACTTATATGTCAGGTGAATACGTCGGTGCTTTCTGGAAAGCAGGTCAGACGGGAGAACGCATCATTCGTATTCCGGTTGGCACTAACACGGTACGTTCTGGGAAATGGGATGCTTCAGTTTACTGGCTGGGACCAGGGTGGAATGCCGGAGATATCGTATTCAGCAATGATATATCCGATGATACTGGAATTACCTATCATTCGTCCACTGAAACCCCGGCCAACATGCTTACCTATGACGCTACATATGCAGTGTCCGGATATGTATCATCGGCATCAGGTACTGCTGTCAGTGGAGCAGGAAACTATATTTATTTCCGTATAGGGCTGACTTCCACTTATGCAGCGACAGGGAACAATCCGGCACGCTATGCATTGGTACTCCTTCGTTATGGTACCCCACAAAAGTATCACATCATTTATATACGACAAGGTGAAAAGCCTGATTATCTGATGTATCCCAGTGACGATTCACGTGGCTCTGCCGCAGTACAGTTTTGTGCGTATAATGTCACAGCATCGGATTTGACGAACAATGATGAACTTGTCGAAATCCTCCCTAATAGGTCAAACGCTGTGTTTACAGATTATCCCACCCAAGCCGGAGCACTATTTCAATGGTCAGAGGTGCTTACTTATGGCCCCTTAGCATATAACCCTGTTAATCCCATAACACCCGTCATATGGTATGATATTCCAACCGGTAGTTTCTGGTCTACGCTAAAGGCAACTTCTGAAAGTTGTCCTCCTGGATATCGCCGCCCTAATGACGGTTCTACTATCACCGTTGCATTGAACGCTAGTAGCACTGCCATAAAAAACTCCGAGATTAGGCAGTCCTTATATGCTACCCCTACAGTCGGTGATAATTTTAACGATGCAAATCTTAGATGGGGATTCTATGCAGATGGATATTTTGACCGAAGAGACCACAATAATTCTTTTATAGCGAGCCCCGGAGAAGGAGGCAGTGCCATAGCAAGCAATACTGCGGTTTCCTGGACTACTAAAGATGTAGCATATGTTGGGAGCCTTCTTTTTAATCCGGTTTCTGGTAGTTTACGCGAAAATGCTTCTCTTTTCATTCCGGCCGCAGGAAATAGACATTCCGAGCAAGGAGCACTTGTAGAAGGAGGAGAGGCTGGTTTTCTTTTATCATCTTCTGGTCCTAACGGCACGGATATGTGGTATTTAGTTGGATCTTCGTTCGGTACCGGACAATTATCCTCCACCAGAAAACATGGAATGAGTTTACGATGTGTTCCCGAATAAATAGTTGAAAAGCAAGTTAAGCTTCCCTTTATTTTAGCCAATTTCATTTATGATATAGACTAAGATAAAAGGGAGTTTATATATTAAAAGTCACTTCAATTTTCTGATTGTTTTTTAACTTCCGAACTATTTCTTATTTGTAAAGGTGTCGCATTTAAATATTTCTTGCAAAATGCATTCAGGTGAGATTGATCGACAAACCCCAATTCATAGGCGATAGATTTAATAGGAATCGTCTTATCTAATAGACTAGCCTTGATTTTGGATATTTTTTGTTGCTGCATCCACTGGTAAGGTGAAATTCCGAAATGCCTGACAAATACTCCTTTGAATTTGGATAGACTATAACCACACAAATCTGCCAACTCCTGTACTGTTTTTGCTTGATTAAAATTTGTTCTCACTAAAGTATCAAAAGACAAATCTTTATATAAAACAGGATAGAAGAAATGAGCCAGCTCTTCAGAAGTATAGAAGAATCTGTATATAATAAAGATTTCCACAGCTTTAGATTCTTGTAAATAATCACAGTATATTTTTTGATCCAAATAAAACAGGACAGATTTGACAAAATCCAACATAGGAGTAACCATTTCCAGAGTATTAAACTGATATTTCAACGACTTCATAGCCCGCCAAACTCTTTCAGCATTTATATTCACGCATACATGATAATGAGTCGTGAAAGAGAGAACAAGCATTAGCCCCTTTGTCACTGCCTTAATATGATATTCGTGATTATATCCAAGTAATATCATCCGATTTATTCCACAGACATTAACTTCTTTAGTGTTCTCAATTTTTATTTCCCCTTCCAAGATAAACAATATATATCCGGCTTCCGGTGGAAATGAAATCCTTTCCCATTGTTCAAATTCACGTTTTACAAACCGACGATGTGTATCCGACCCATTTGAACTACAACATGCACAATCATCAAGACCATTTTTTATTTGCATAACTATATACTATTTACTAAAAAAAATAATTAGAAAATATATTCGTAAATCATCTTTGTTCTTTGGGAAAAATAGTTTTATTATGAATCCTTCATTTATTTATTCGAATAAAAAAACATGGCTAATAGTAGCTATCTGTTTTTTACTAATATTAGAAAATGTTCATCATTTCAAATTGAAAGGACAAAGCAGAATAAACTGTCGTATAAAAACAAAACTTACGTATATTTTGTTTAATCCCCCCCCAAAAAAAATACATATATGGCAGTAATGTTAAAATATATAAACATTATAAAATAGAGATTTATATATTTCATGAACGTTTTTGTACCTGATATGCCATTCATAACGTCTACCTATCTAAGCATAAAATGTCATCATAAATATACTTATTTAAATTGAATACACTCATAAGGGAAAGAATAAAGATATGATGCTCCTCAATTTAATCCGAAATATTTTTTTATATTCACGACATGAAATGCAGGATTATATTGGGATTATTAGCAATTCTCTTTTTTACAGGATGTTATAATAGAGAACAGATATCCCAGCTCGACGAAGCGGAAGCACTGTTACAGAATTAGTCGGACAGTGCCTTATCAATATTACAATAACTAAAGCTGGAAGGAAATCAGGCTGAACAGGCTAGATAAGCATTACTTTATTCGGAATCTTTGGACAAAAACTACATCAAAGTAACCAATGATTCGCTCATTCGTCGGGCTTGGAGCCATTATAAACATCATCCTCAAGATTTACGCCATCAATGCAAAACTCTCTATTATTTGGGACGGATTAAACTGCGTGCAGGAGACAAACTGGAAACGTTATGTCTTTTCTTAGAAATTGAAGAGAAACTAAGAGATACTAATGAGCCCTATTATGTAGAGCTTTTGTACAGCCAATTTGGTGAATTGTACTATGAATAGATTGATTCAACTTCTTTAAGTTTCCTTTAAGAACGCTACAAACATATCGTGAACGTTGTATTATCGGTTTCTCCACAATAGGTCGCAAAATATATTATAAGACTAATGATATAGAAAAATTGATAGCCCATAGCCACATAAATAAAATAACCTTTGAAAAATAATATGCATTGTATGTGTAAAGAATTGATAACGATAGAGGATTGTCTGGAGATGTTGAGTGGATAGACGAACTCTCCAAGAAAATTGAGGATGTCTTGTTAATTTATAAGCTTCCTTTAAATGGAGAACGTTACCTGACGGGTGAACAAGTTTGTACACTTTTAAATATCTCTAAGCGAACTTAGCAGGGATATAGGGATAACTGCGAAATGCCCTACATCTCCCTGTTTGGAAAACTGCTATACAAAGAGAGTGATTTGTTGGGTATCTTAGAGAATAATTATGTTTCTAGGGTTCAATAATATATAGAAAGTTGGGAATACCTTCTTGACTTTGCACAGAAAATTGGTGCAAAGTGGTAAATTTGCGGAATAAATCTATGCGGTAAACTATTCGGTGTACTTGGATAAATATAAATGGGTAAAATGATGTATATAAGTAAGATAGAAGGAAAATAATCGTTTCCTGTCTCTCCACTTTAAGAAAAAAGTCCCTGTAAAGTATTAATTTACAGGGACTTTTTGTGTTTATTCCATAATTGCTTTTTATTTCTCTGCCTTATTGTTAAAAAGGTATTGGCAGGATGAATATAATAATGGTTTGTGCTTTATCTGCTCTTCGGGTCTTCAGCTCTCCCTTCTCCTTAAAAAAGGAGGAGGGGGGAGGAGAGCTTATAGACTTTTGCAATAACTTCTTTTGATTCGGATGGTTATTCCCGATTTATATTAATAGGTCTTTATTTGGCTTGTTTACTCTATAACAATCACCGGTAAGCGTATTGCTTCCCGTACTTCGGTCCAACTACCAGTTTTGAGTCTATACTTATAGCATACACAGAAGGTCGTAGTTGTCGGGTCAAGCCGGTTGTTGTAGAGTGCATAGGCGTTGTCACCCGGATGGGCTACTTTGACATCCACTGTTTCCACTTCCATTTCTTCAGAATCATATGGTTTTACGGTCAGGGAGTTGTCATCAGCTACTTCGATAATCACTGTATTTTTCTTGATGAAGTCCGGCTGATTCTCCGGTTCTGCCGGTAACCTTTTGGTACCGATATTAACTCTTACTTGATTTTTAGTTAGAGGAACCATCGTTTTAGAAATTAGAAAGTAGCCATTGCCTTCATAACCTGACGCATTATAGCTGACGGGGTCTGCTGTACTGGTATATTTGTTTTTCCTATGTATTTGCAGTAGCACATTTCCTTTCTTTTTTACCACAGGGTAAGGAGTTGCATCCTTTATGGCTATAGGTATAAAGTAGGTTTTATCGGGATTCAGACTTTCAATAACTGACATATCTATATTGATAGGGACCAATGTATAAGGCTGTCCTATCGAATATTTGATATTGTTGCTTTCTATCTTAAAATCCTCTGCATTCATCTTGATAGCATAACGACTTTTATCCTCTACGAAGTTCGTATAATTATATTCGTCTAGAAGGACAGTGTCTTCTGTAAGCGTTATAGTTGCTTCTTCTTCTGTAGGATTGGTACCGCTACAAGCTATTGATAAATAACGTATGTTATTATCTTTACCATCCAAATCGTAAACAAGGTTGTGTATATTGTCCTTGTCACTTACAATGTATACCATTTTTTCGTATCGCTCATCTTCGAAGTATTTCTTTCTGTCACTGCATCCGGCCAGAACTAGCAGAATGAGAATTGACACGATGCTTATTTTATATGTTTTCATTCTTATTATTTAGTTTGATTCAACATTAGCGTTTATTTTGGGATTGTTACATTAGTCGCCCCAACCGGGGTTCTGGTCCAAACCTTGTACTTTTCGTATTTCCGCTTTATGGATTGGTAGGAATATCATTTTACGGTCGACTATTCTGTGCCTCACCCATGTATGGTCTACCGCTACGCTGTAAAAATAGCCGTTCATTTCATCTTTGCTAAGGTCCATTCCTTGGATTACTTCTTTTTCACTCTCTTCATAAATACCCCATCGACGTACGTCATAGTATCTTTGATTTTCATATAAGAATTCAATAGCTCTTTCTCTTTGAATAATTTTATTAAAATTATCCACGCCGGAAAGGTCGCTATCCTTTACTCCAGGAAGACCTACACGATATCTGATTTGGTTAAATGCTCTTTTGATTTTATTCAGATCCCGGTTTTCGGTATATGTTTTTGTTTCTCCGTTTGGCATTGTCAGTTCTATTGAATGAGAACCTTGAAGATTATTAAGTGCTTCGCTATAGGCTAATAGGATTTCTGCATAGCGGATAATAGGGAAGAATTTCTCAGATATCACTCCACTAGGAGAAGAATATGAATCGTCGTCATGGATATATTTAGTGATTACATAACCGGTAGCAGGATAGTCATTTTTGTTACCACTGGAAGAGTGTTTGCCATCTGTTATGGAGGAAGCGTCATATTTGATCATCTTTTCTTTTTTACCATCTGTCCCGCTGTATGATCTGGCCCTCCAGAAACGTCCGGAGAAGCCGATACTGGCATAGAATCTCATCTCACGATTCCGATACATGTTGAAGACTCCGGATTTTAGAGTATATTCGGAAAAGGTTTCATCCTCTGTGCTGAAGTTAGTTTCATTATATTTGCCATCTTCATTGTAGGGTTTTGCGTCTTCCGGCCAATTATCAGTTCCATCATTCATATAGTACATATTGATGATTTTCTGAGTTACACCCATTCCGTTATATCCATCCATTGATTGCGGAAAAGATTCCCGGAGCATAATATTTCTGGCAGTTCTTCCCCATATATACTCTTTGTTTTTTCTACCGTCTGTTTCACCGTTGAACATATAACTATAAGATTTAAATGGATCGATGCCTCCGACTCCATTGGGGAAAGTTTGATTCTCGTTGGTAGGAGGAATATAGGAGTCTTTGTCTGCCGGTACAGTGTGTAGCTCATAAAGTCCCATATCCATTACTCTTTCACAGGCTGCTGCAGCTACTGCCCATTTACGGTCATCATATTGTTGGGAAATGTAAAATACTCCGTCTTTTGTACGTTTCCATTTCCCAAAATAGGTTTGCCCTTTACCGTTGAACAATGGGCTGGCTTGTATCAATCTTAGTCGTGCGATTAATCCGTAAGCTGCTCCTTTTGTAGGACGTCCGAAAGAACTGGTTGGCTGGGTTTCCGGGAGATATGAAGCAGCTGTTTCAAACTGTTCACAAGCGTAATCTATACATTCGTCATACGTCGAACGTATATTTGCGTAAGCCTCAGGTTGCTCATTGGATGGATATACTTCATCACCTACGAGGATGACTGGTCCGAAATCCATGATGAGATGATAGTATGCATATGCCCTCATAAAATAAGTATATGCCCATATATCTGATTTGTCCAAATTAGTAAGGTCCTTTACTTCATCCATTCGTGACAGGATAACGTTAGTTTTGCGGATTATTTTGTACATGGAATTCCACGAATAGATTGATTTGCTACTGATGTTTTCTTCATTTATTTCTCCAATGACCATTGCTGTACCTAGATATGTACCTGAAGCAAACGGTGCAAACGCTTCGTCGGTAGCTAAAGGACCGGGGGTATATGGACTAGCAAGAAGGGCGTCTTCAGCAGGGAACTGAGCAGCGATGTTCCACATATATCTCTCTAGATACTCTTTACGGGAAAAGATTGTGTCATATTTCATTGTATCGTCAAACCATTTATCTACATCCAGATAGTTGCAAGAGGAGATACTTATAATAATCAACAATAGTATTGAGTTTAATATTAATTTTCTCATATAATTATGTTTTTGAAATTTAGAATTTGATGTAGGCTTGTAAAGTTACATTTGCAGGTATCGGATAGATTCGACCGTTATAGAGTGCTTGTTCCGGATCACTGATTTTAATTTTATCCCATACACAGAGATTTGTACCTACTAATGAAAGGTCGATAGAGCTAATTCCTAGGTTTTTTATTACCTTGGGTACATTCAGACTATAGTTGATATTTACTTCCGATAGTCTCAGATATTTTGCATTATCTTTCCAAAAACTCGATACTTGAGAATTATTAGCTAAGTTTCCATAGGATAGACGTGGGAAACGTGCATTTGGGTTTTCTGCCAAAGATGGATCTAAACCTATTTTCTCGGCATATTCGCGGGAAATCCATCGGTTGGCTGGATCTTTTACTATACTCAAAACATTACCAATCTGTTTGTCATAGAATGGGATGTAGCCTGCGTCGTATATAACTCCATATTCGTCTGGTACACCTACGTGATAAACATCAGTATTTCCGGTGCCTTTAAATAATACGGCTACGGATAGTTTTTTATATCTGAATTCGAGACCGAATCCATACATGAAACGAGGAGTTCTGCTGTATGATAGTGGAACTTGGTCATCCCCATTGATAAGACCATCCCCATTGACATCTTTGTATTTGATATCTCCAGGCATATAGCTGCCAAAAGTTTGTTTGGGACTGTTGGCGATATCTTCATCATCTTTAAACAATCCTAATGCAATTAATCCTTTCTGATATCCGTATGGACGTCCGGTAGCCGAGTTATATTCGTATTTGTTATCTTCTTCTTCAAAATAGTTCACCTTATTGTTGCTGAGGGTAAAGTTGCCACGGAATGTCAATGTCATATCTTTGCCAAAATCTTGAATATAGGTGATGTTACCATCCGAACCATAACTTTTCATACTGCCTACGTTACCAAATGGCATGTTGATGAGGCCGACATAGGACGGAACTTGGCGGCGTTGTTGGAATATACCATCACGGGTATCTTTGAAGAAATCGATAACAAAACTTAGTTTACTATTGAATAATTCGCCTTCAATACCAATATCCATTTTTTTAGCTTTTTCCCATCTCAGATTGTCGGCTCCCATTTGATTTTCAGAAATACCTTTATTATTGTATCCCCATCCCGCCTCGGCATTTTCGTTGATGATGGTCAGATAAGGGAAACGTTTGGTTGAAATACGATCATTACCAACAATACCATATGAAGCTCTGATTTTAAGAAAACTCAGCCAAGGCAGAGCCTTTTGTACAAATTCGTATTGAGTAGGAACCCATCCGCCTGAAATTGCAGGGAAGAACCCAAAACGTCTGCCTTTTTGGAAGTTTTCTGAACCGGTGTATCCCATGTTAAAGTCCAGTAGATAAGTATCCCTGAATCCGTAACTGACTTTTCCGGATAGTCCTTGATATCTAAGTGGGATAGCAGCCATTCCATCTGATTTCAAATCTTTCGTTTCTTTACTATCGCTCATTTCGTAATGTGCCAGAGCAGAAATACGGTGTTGTTCATTCAACATGCATTTCCACGTCAGATTAGCTTGTAGGAGGTATTTTCGGTATTGACTATCTCTGTCTTTGGTATAAGTTGTTCCTTTTTTCTTTATGGTATGTACAAGTTCAAGATTTCCGTCTTCGTCTCTGCGTTCAGCCCAATACATGTCAGGCATGACGCTACGGGTTTCTTCAAAATAGGAACTATTGCTATAAGCTCCCTGGATATCAAGATTCAGATCTTTTACAAGAAAATCGAGATCCTGTTGCAGGCGAATTGTATAGGTGCCGGCATAGGTGTTTATATTTTTTAGACCTGTGTAATTTAGCGTAGCGTATGGTGAGAACACATCTGCTGCTCCGGATTTATAAGTTGGGATTTGACCTGTAGAATACCGGACTGGTATGGTCAGCGGAGTCAGCATGGCTTGAGCATTCCACAATGCTTTGGTTGTAGCTCCCTGACCGGGCAGGCTTTGTGAGGTCAGATAGATATCCGATCCAAAATAAAGGTTGGTTGTTTTAGTTAGATTAAAGTCTACATTTAACCGCATTCCGTAAGTGTTGTAATGTACGTCCTTAATATATTTACTGTCTTTGTCTTGTTTATAAATTGCCGATTCGTTCGACATATTCATGCTGACAAAATAACGGGCGATACTACCGCCACCTCTGGCACTGGCATAGTATGTCTGTTGGATTGATGTGTTTTTCAGAATTTCACTCTGCCAATCTACATCTGGATAGAAGTCGGGATCTAAGTGGTATTGGATTGCCTTCATCTCGATATCATCATATATGGGCTGTGCACCTCTGGATACGCTTGCTTCATTAGCTAATTGTGCGTAATCGTATGCACGTAGATATTCGGGAAGCTTGGTAAGATATGAAATCTTCACATTAGCACGAACATCTATTTGCATTTTGTTGGTTGATCCACGTTTGGTGGTGACCAAAACAACTCCATTGGCACCGCGTACACCGTATACAGCTGTTGCAGAAGCATCCTTAAGTACTGAGAAACTTTCGATATCGGCAGGATCGATACTGTCCAGATTACCTTCAAGACCGTCAATAAGTACGAGTGCGCTTGAACTTGCACCAAATGTGCCGATACCACGAATCCAAAACTCCGACATATTAGATCCCGGTTCGCCGCTTGACTGTACGGAGATAATACCGGGAACACGGCCACCGAGCATATTGGTAAGGGAAGTAGCAGGAGTCTGGATTTGTGAGATATCTACATTAGTGACAGCTCCGGTTAGATTGACTTTCTTTTCTTTGGTACCCATACCGGTGATAACGACTTCGTCCATTTGTTGCGAATCACTTTTCATATTGATTTTCAGATCAAGTTCGTCCTTTAAAAC
This sequence comes from Bacillota bacterium, assembly GCA_003343995.1. Classification (GTDB taxonomy): domain Bacteria; phylum Bacillota; class Clostridia; order Christensenellales; family Borkfalkiaceae; genus UMGS775. The sequence goes on along the minus strand of QAKE01000040.1, from coordinate 3,617 downwards.
GAGATGTTCGATCTTTTTAAAACCGATAAATGAAAATATGACAACATCTCCCGCATGGGCAGTTAGTTTGAATGCTCCATCGATATTCGTGCTGGTACCCACTCCGGCACGGTCTTTCAGATATACACTGACACCCGGTATTGGCTCTTTTATTTCGTCAAATACATGCCCTGATATGGTAAACTGCTTCTCTTGTCCCATCAATGTAGGTGCTATACAGAAAAACAGGAATAAAAATAGTATATATTTTTTCATTAGTATATTCTTTTCAGATGATTATTAAGGTTAACGCAGACTTAGTTTACGGATACATCCTGAACCACTGTCTGAAATGTATAAATCTCCTTCGGGAGTTAAACCGACTCCTTTCGGCCAGTTGAAAGTTGCTTCTAATGGGGTGCCACTTTGGTTGCCTTGAACTTTTTGTCTTCCTACAGCAATAGTAACCATTCCTGATATCATATCAATTTTTCGTATGGTCTGGGTACCGGAGTCTGCAACATACATAATTTTCTGACCGCTATCATCAGAAACAATGCTCATCTGGTTATTCCAAGAGAATAGACAATCCGTGCGATATCCGTTGATTACTTGAGTAGCGTCTCCATCAGCCCTCACATTGAAGTTGCCGGCATATACTACTTCTTCCGACTCTGGCTTTGATACATCCTGTACAGTGATGCAGGAGGCGGATCCGTATGAAGTATATAATTGGGTTGGATCCGTCGGATCAAACATCATACTGAGGATAAAATGATTTTCTTCTGAAGTCTGGGCACCATTGTATTTATCATCTTTAACATATTCGCATATCATGTCTTCGAGCTTGAATCGGAAAAGCTGCTGAGTTCCTGTACGTGCATAAAAGTAACCATTAGCAGGACAATAAGCTATACATGCAGCCCTGTCATAATCGACCTGTTTTGCGGGTGGGTCAGGTAGTTTTAAATAGCGGGCTTTCGCTTTCCAGTCATTATTCGGGTCTATTTCATAGATAATATTTCTTTTTGTGGCTAAGGCATATATTTTTCCAGTTTCATTGTGGTATAACACATCATTTACAATAATTTTTGTGATGTGCTTTGATAGGTTGTTTTTTTCGCTGATTAATGCCAGACCACCTGTGTTGCCACCAAAATTAGAATAACAGGCATAGTAATTACCTTCCGGATCACAACATCCTACTTTTAATTTCCAATTCTCAAAAGTAGTACTAGCAAGATCTCCTCCAACGCTCAATCCACTTCCTTCCTTACCACATATATTTTCTACCGTAAATCGGGAGATATAACGGAACTTATTGTCAAACGTGAGAGAATCTGTTCCTTTCACTACAGATATATCGCAAATGTCTCCCGGTAATTTGGGAGCATAGACCATTAAGATATTTCCTGCTGCTTGTGAAACGAATCCTTTCTTTTTGTTGAAGTAAACAGATAATTTGGAAGCATCTGTTCCCATATTTTCTCCTTCTATTATTATTTTAGAGGATAAGTACCCGGAATCCGGATAAAAAGTAGTTAATTTTAAAGGACCATTGCCACTTCCGCCTGATTTATTGTCATCAGAACAGGCAAACTGCATCATTGTAAGTAAGCCTATAATGATTGGCAGTAACGTTTGTGTGATTTTCTTTTTCATGCATTCAATCGATTACGCTCCCTTTTGGGAGGGAACTTGGTTAAATTGTTGATAATTCAATTTTAGAGTTCGGACAAAACGAAAGAACGTACTTGTATAAATACAAAGTACGTTCGGTTATTATCTGTCTCCTGCTTATTTCTACCTCATAGTTATATGGAGAGTAACATTGGATAATAACCATTCTTTCAATTTTGCCAAAGAACTACTGAAAGTCTTGTAACTGCGGGTTTCAGTTTAGAGAACTTTTCCACTAATTGTGGTTGGTACTGCGTCCTTGTGTACATTGGTTCCACAACCCGGGGAGATGGTATATAAAAGGTTGTTGTATTAATAGTTTTCAATCTTGTGTGATAACCAATAACTATTAGTTTCCATTCCCTTGGACGAAATAAACCTTATGTCTGTTTCATAAATGATATTTTAGTGTTGATATTATGTATGTTTCACTCGGGTTATATATAGCGGTGTGCTATTGTATAATAATTGATGTTAATAGTTAATCTTATGATACTATAAATCAATAACAGGGACCGTAAATAGTAACCTTATAAGATTCATTTTATAAGGTGCTTCATAAAAGACTGTCGGAATCATAGAACCAATCTGATAAAGTAATTCAGCTTTGTCATTTGGATAACAATCAATCGATACATATTTTGTTGTGACATCTGCCCCCCCTTCGTATGTTGCTGAAGCAATAGGTTGAGTATCTCTACCAATGAAAAAGTAGCAACATTTACTAGTTGGTGAGGGAATAAAGTTAACAGTTAAAAATATAGATATAGGGACTTTGTCGCTATATTCAGGTCTTGGAAAACGCTTATCGAATCCCGTCATTGATGCATAGGGACTCCATAGGCTTTGAATTTGCTCTGTTTTAATTGCTCCATAGTGAGGCTCCCCGTCTTTTGTAAATATGCTACGTACAGCGATGTAACTACTTTCTCCTAATTTAGTTGCAGGTATTGTTAATGTAATAGTTTGATCTGTATAACCTACTTCAGAATTATACAATTCTCTTTGGACAATGGGGGTATATTCCAAGAAAGGATCGTCAGGATTGAAATAGTTTGAAACTCCTACTTCAATAAAACATTTACAACCATTTGACATAAATTCTTGGCAAGCTGGTGCAGGTTTTACTTCCATAATCAAATTTGGCAGTTTTTCACTGAAGGTAGGCTCTGTCCATTTTATGCTTTCTATATTGGGCATTAGTTTCACTATTTTCCACTGCTCGTCAGTATACTGACCATAAGAACGGGTTGTTGTTATGCTATCAGCTGGTATTGTATCATCAATATTTTCACATGCATAAAAAGGAATAAAGAGGATAATTAAAAAAAGTCGTATTTCTTTTTTTATACTAAACGGCACAGAAGTCTTTGTTTTCATACGTAAATAAATTGTGCTCCTTACTTGAAGAGAGCTTGTTGAAAATAACAATAACTTAATTCTTTTAAGATTCGGACAAAATAAGGAAAGGTTTCCTTCCGATATTGCCGAGAAACTACTGAATATCGTGTGTTTTCTGAATTCAGTTTTATGACTTTACTGCTTTTTGTTGAGGAGAGATTTGAGTAACCCTGTTTTCCTTAGAGGTGTAGAGAACTCTTAATTGGTAAATCTCTGATCGGCTTTTCTAAGATGTATTTTACATGAATCTGATTTTAGATGAATTATTAAGGTTATCTATATGATTGCCTAATTTTATAGTATATAGGCAATCTTTCATTGTGTTTTCCTTGATATAGGATTTCGCTTCGTTGTATACATGATTAATTTTAATCATGAATTTTTTGTAATGTTGTGTGTACATTAAATAGTTTAATATTTATTTCTCCATAGGCATTATTGTTATTTTATTTATACTAAAAGGCTAACATATTATATCTTTTTTTTCTGCAATGCCGAACTGTGCTGTTTTGTTTCTATAAAAAATACAAATTAGATTATAGTTCTTGTGGAACTTG
>QAKE01000032.1 GCA_003343995.1 Bacillota bacterium | reverse complement strand
TGAATATTCCGCCAAAGTTGAACACCCTGACCGTTTTGAATTGAACAGTGCGACCGCCAAAATTGAACAGTCAAACCGCCGGAATTGAACAGTGCGACCGCAAAGGTTGTACATTGACGGATTAATAATGAAATGGTATCATAAATATGCTTTTAACCGTGGCAGAGGATAGTGCAACGCTGAGGAGCGACACGAGCGCTGTATGCGGGGTTTAGCGGGAAGAGTGATGCCGTATGACCGGGGTCACTCTTTTTTTGTATTGCAATCACGCTTATTCACTCTTCCCGGAAAACCTTTTATGCGTTAAACCTCAGGTTCGGACAGCGTCCGATGCACCGTAGGTGCTATTATGTTTCCGTAACTCCTTTGCGTTTGCGCATAGATTCCTTGCATTCAATAACTACCGAATATGAATCGTGTACAATGCGGTCACATATTGCATCGGCAATTATTGGGTCACCTAACTTTTCAGACCATCCCGGTACATCAAACTGAGAACAAAAAATGGTGGATGCCTTTTTGTATCTCGCCTCTGCAATTTCAAGTAAATCTCTGGCCTCGGTTTCTTTAAGGGGATACAATAGCCATTCGTCTAAAATTAATAATGCCGGCTTTTTGTATTGCTGAATTACCTTTCTGTAATTACCGCTGCTGCGTGCGATTGCAAGCTCGGTTAAAAGCTCGGGAAGTCTGACATATCTGACCGACAAAAAATTTCTTACTGCTGCCATACCTAACGCACAGGCGAGATAGGTTTTACCGCTGCCGGTAGCCCCGAGTAACAGTATGTTGTGTCTTTCAGCAATGTAGTTGCAGGAAGCAAGCCTTGTTATTTGAGCAGAGTCTAAATTTCGGTCCGAGTGGTATTCAATATCCTCAACACAAGCTCCCGTTTCCGAAAATTTTGCCTGCTTTATTAATCTTTTAAGGTGATTGTTTTTACGGGATGTCCATTCTTGGTCTACCAAAAGACCGAACCTGTCCTCAAAGGCTAATCCGTTAATATTAGGGTCGTTAAGCTGTTCTTTAAAGGCTCTTGCCATAGCGGTAAGCTTCATTTCCTGTAGTTTATTAACTGTATTTTCTGTTAACATTAGTTTTTCCTCCCTGCATAATACTCTGCTCCACGGGTAAACCCGTATTGCGATGAAGTCGTTTTTTCTTCCCTGTCGGGTTGTTCCTTATCTTGACCTGAAGAAAGAATTGCCTGTATGTTTTTAAGGGAGGGTCTCGGAGTAAAGGTTAACGCCTTTTTACAGGCATTTTCCAATCTTTCGGGTGAATACTTGTCTGCGAGCTTTAAAATTCCCATACAAGCTTTGTAACCCTGTTGTTCTATCTTGTATCCGCTGAGTATGGCACTTACTGCTGTTTTGGTATTTATTCCTATCTTAGCTGCCCACTTAACAAAACGCTCACCGTTCCACTGAATATATTGCTGATGACTAAGCGGCATATGTGCTTCTACAGTGCTGTACTGATTTAATCTGCCGTACAGTCTCGGATGGGAAGCGATACGATTACCGCCAAAGAAGACCTCAATAGTGGATTTTGTAATTCGTACATCCACCTTTTGCTTAATATATTCATAAGGTACAGAGTAGTTTTGTTTTTCTATACTAATATGGTAATTTGGTGCTACTGTTGCAATTTTCCATTCGGATAATTCAAAGGGTCTTGGCGGTAAGGGTAACAAAAATGCTTTTTCATCCTCAAAAGCGGTAGCACGACTACCCTCACGCTTTTGAAACGGAGCATTATTAAGAATTTTTAAGCGTTCCCATATTGCTTCATTTAACTCCGGCAAGGATAAAAACCTTCTGTTTCTCAAAGCACCAAGGACAAAGTTTGTAATTACACCTACAGTGCCTTCTACCATAGCCTTATCCTTTGGCGACCTTACTCTACAGGGCAGAATTGCAGTGCCGTAATGCTCTGCCATTTCACTGTACGCCTTATTAAGTGTAACCTCTGTTCTGCCGTGAGAGATAACTCCTGTTTTTAAATTGTCGCACTGAAGGATACGGGTAACACCGCCAAAGTATTTAAAGGCATTTACATGGGCTGCTATCCAGCATTCCCGGTTCATAGAGAAAAAGGCTTCCACATAGGCATATCCGCTATACGGCAAAGAAGCCACAAAAATATATGCCGGAATTATTTCGCCCGTTACGGTGTCGATAACAGAGGCTGTATCGCCCGCCCAATCTACCTGCATAATTTCACCGGGCTTGTGGTTTAAATGCATCGTTGCATTTGTTTTAATGGCATAGTCACTGTAATACTTGTTAAACTGCGTAGACTGATACGGCAATTCTCCGTTTTCACGGCATTTCTCACAGTATTCAAGCCATAAGAGCTTCAGCGTAACACCGCTTTTTTGCAGTTCTTTATGTACATATTCGTAGTCCGGCATTTTGTACATAGGCTTACTCTGAGCAGACGGATGCAGTTTCATAGACAGTTCTTTGTCTGAAAGGCTTTCAGGTAAAGGGTAACAAAGTCCTACCTCTTCAGCTCGCCGAAGCACCGCTATTACTGTTGTTCTTGAACAGTCGCAGGCATCGGCTATTTGGGTTTTGTTGAGACCGAGGCTGTCCAGTCTCAGTATCTCTCGGTAATTGGTCATATTCTTGACCTCCTAATGAATATTTACACCGCTTTCGCAGTGCATATATCCATTATACCGACCATCTGCTGTGCATTGAAGCGTGTGTCACTATTACCTTAATTGCAGGGTGTTCAACCTCTGCGGCCGTACTGTTCAATTTTTGCGGTCGGACTGTTCAACTTGGGCGGTCAAGGTGTTCAGTTTTTCGCGGAATACTCAAGCACTCCAGTTTTTCCGTGCAAAACAACCTTGGTGGCGCTAAACTGTTGTCGGAAAGAATTGTGTCGGCGCTTAATGCCATGCAGCTTGAGCGTGTGGTAATTGGTCTGGAAGCCACTTCCATATACGGAGACAGCCTTGTCTACGCGCTCCGGGAGGATGGCAGCCTTGGACGGTTCCAGCGGAAGATCCATGTCCTCAATCCCAAGCAGGTGCGGAAATTCAAGGAAGCCTATACTGACCTGCCAAAGAATGACTTTGTGGACGCCTTTGTGATTGCCGACTATCTCCGTTTCGGCAGAATCGCCAGGGAGGTCTATATGGACGACTATCGTTACCAGGCGCTCAGAACTCTTACCAGAGCCAGATTTGATGTCATTCAGAACCTGTCTCGGGAGAAGCAGCGGTTTGCCAACTACTTATTTCTGAAATGTTCTGGAATAGCCCAGGACAAGGACATTCAGAATACCAGTGCCACCACCATTGCTTTGATGGAGCGGTTTGAAACTGTGGATGATCTGGCAAACGCTGACCTGGAAGAACTGACAGCCTTCATTGATGAAAAGGGCAGGAACTTCGCTGATCCGGCTGCAAAAGCCAATGCCATTCGCAGTGCGGCCAGAGATTCTTATCGTCTGCCAGTTACCGTGAACAACTCCGTAAACCAGGCTATGGCCGTATCCATCGCTTCTATGCGGGCCCTGGAAAAGCAGGTCAAGGTGTTGGACAAGGCCATTGAACATCAGTTTGAAATCCTCCCTAACACCCTGACCTCCATCCCTGGCATCGGCAAGGTCTATTCCGCCGGCATCATCGCCGAGCTCGGTGACATCCGTCGTTTCAACTCCCAAGCCTCTGTCGCCAAGTTTGCCGGCCTTGTCTGGACACAGCACCAGTCCGGTGAATTCGAAGCGGAACACTCTCGGATGATTAAGTCCGGCAACCGCTATCTCCGCTATTACTTACTGGAAGCCGCCAACTCTGTGAGAAGATGCGACTCCGAGTTTCGGCGTTACTATGACCTCAAATACCATGAGGTCAACAAGTATCAGCACAAACGCGCACTCGCCTTAACTGCCAGAAAACTGGTTCGGTTGGTCTTTCGACTGCTGAAGGACAACCGCCTGTATCTCCCGCCGGACGGCTGAGCCAACTGCCTGCCGCTCTGACGTCGCAGCCCTGTCTCAAAAATTTGCAGGGGCAGGGCTTAGATGACTGTTGCCTTTTTACTGCCTACACCGGTCTTTTTACTCGATTTTCTTCTTTTTTTCTTCTTTCACCCCCTTGACTTAATACCATTGGACTTTCATTATCGTTTAACCCATAACAATTCAGCAACCGCTCTCCCTCATCGGTTTTAAAAGCCGATATATACTCTCTAAGAGTTTCATCTTGAAAAAAAAGTCCCACATGATAAAGAACATAATATACAAATGGGATGATTTCATAGAATTTGCTAAGGGTGTATAGTTTATCTAACGGAATATCTTCTAGGTTATTTTTCAACAAAAAATATACATCATCAAACATACTCCGCTTTATGCTTTTTCGTGTGGCGAGAAGAAAAATAGAGTTCATATCTTTATAATGATGCAATATAAGTTGTATCAACATCTTTATAGGGGGTAATGTTTTCATATTGCACCCGTAAATTTCCGTGTCAATAATGTCTTCAAGAAAGGTATCTATGTCTACGCATTTACCTGCGTATTCTCCCCAAAAAATACTATGATTAAGATCTAAATAAATATATGATATTTTTGTCTTTTTTATATAGGTAGGACTTTGATGGGACATGCTTATAGTTAAAACCTTATCGTATTTGTTCTTTATGATATAATAAAAGCCATTGTCGTTAAGAATAACTTTTGCAATCCCAATGTATTTAGGTGATATTAGTAGATCGATGTCCTGACTATTGCGTTTCCCCAGCTCTCCATAGGCCATAAGCGACAAGGCTTCTCCTTTTATAATAGCATATGGAAAATTAAAGCGTTTTACAACCTCAAAACATTCCTTGTAACTCAATATTTTTTTCAAGTGTTCTATATTTATTTTATCCAAGGCGACCTCTCCTGACTTTTAGTTTTGGTAAACGGCCAAGATTATATGTTCGGCATTTATATCTATTTTTTCAACAAGATGAAATATCTCTAGCTTATCTAAGTATTTTAAAGTTGACCGCAAAGGGCTGTACAAAAAAATTGTAGTTTTTCTATCAAAATAACTTAACGATTTCATAAGATTTTCGAAAAATCTGACATAAACTTTTAAATGGAATGGATTGAAGAAAAAGAACTTATTTATAGTGTTATCAATTTCGATCTTTTGTGCATCATCATTAAGTAATGTAAATACAGTATTACTTTTTGTTCGACTTACATATTCTTTAATGTTATAACTTGTAACCTTAAAGTACTCTTCGTTAATTTCACAACCGCTTACTCGATTACAGCCCATGTATGATGCCATAAAAAGGACGCGCCCTTTACCAAAACCAACATCCATTATATGATCCATATCATCAAAGGGATATACTTTAAAAATATATTCTAAAAAAGAATAGTTTGTCGGTTGATAACGATAAAACAACTTACCGTCAAAGGTTTCCTGCCCATCAAGGACGGCCGAAGTATCCACTCCGAATAATTTGTCGTAGAAATTAGCCTTTTGAATTTCATTACGACTTAATGTAATCATATCACTTAAATTATTTTGATTTTTCTTTTGCATCATATTTCCCTTTACTTATACCATTGACTTTGCAGATTATATAACTCGGCATATTCCCCGTTTTTATTCATCAATTGGGAATGTGTCCCCTCCTCTGCAATTTTACCGGACTTCAATACAATAATTCTGTCAGCGATTTTGACCGCTCCAAGTCTGTGTGTGATAATAACTGTTGTTTTTCCCTTAGAAATCTCTACAAACTTTCGATAGACATTTGCCTCTTCAATAGGATCGATGGCAGAAGTAGGTTCATCTAAAATGATAAAATCACAATTGCGGTAAAAACCTCTCGCTATAGCTACTCGCTGCCACTCGCCTCCAGATAGATCAATCCCGCCGAACTGTTTAGATAAAATGGTGTCAAGCCCATCGGGAAAGCTATTTGACTTATAATCTAGATCTGCTTTTTGACATGCCAGCTTTACCCGTTCTAAATCGTCATCCATTTGTGGTTGGCTAATAGAAACATTGTCTTTTAAGCAAAACAGGTACTTATAGTAGTTTTGAAATATTGCAGATTTATTATGATAAAAGCTTTTTTTACTATAAGCTTGTTTTTTTAAATGGTCATATTCAATGCTACCATCTGTTGGGTTATATAATCCGAGCAGTATTTTGGCTAAAGTTGATTTACCCGAACCATTTACACCGACAAAAGCAATTATTTCTCCTTTATTTATAGTTAAGTTTATATCTTCAAGTGATTTTTCTGTTCTTCCAGGATAGGTGAAAGATACATTTTTGAGCTCTATATTCTGCTGAAATGCATATTCCTTTTCCCCTTGCTCTTCTTCTTTTTCATCTAAAAAGTTTATAAAATATTTTATGCCATTATAGTCGTAAGACAAAAGGTTTCCTATTCGGTTGACAACCATATTTTCGAGAGCGGAATACATCTTTTGTATGTAGGAGAATATCGCCGCGAATTCACCGATAGTAATATATTTATTCATTAGTGAATCAAACAGAAGCCAAAGCACACCATAGAAGCCAAATAGATTTAAAATCTTTGAGGCTAAATTAAACATTTGAGATCGCACGTTAGACTTCCAGTTTTTTCTATTAATAACTGTAAGCAGGTTGGTATGCAATTTAAAAAAGTGTTGAAAGGTTCCAAGTATTCTGGTTTCCTTTACAAACGAATCTCCTGATAAAATATTTTCATAATGACCTAATTTTCTTCTCAGATATATGGTTTCTTCATTTAATTTTCTTTTTTCAATTGTATTCAATAATTGCGTTATTACAATTGGTATAAATATAATTATAGGAGCTATAAACAATATATCTCTTAAGGAAAATAAATATATTCCGAGAAATACTAAATATGGAAGATCTTTTATAACTAATCCAATTATATTAAAAAGATAATATTCTACCGAAAAAACGCCTTGCATTGCAAGATTCAAATTTTCATTAAACTTCGCATCCTCAAAACGTATAGCGCTAATCTTTGCGATTTTTTTATGAAGTTTTTCGTCCAATGAATTATTGAATCTTTTTTCAATCCGAAAATCTAGAAAGTCTATAGCAAAAGTTACAAACTCCGCCGCAAAACTCAACACAACAAATATCAGAAAGACGTTAATAACGCCGCTGAGCGTCTGACTTTGGACAGCTTCTGCTGCCCCATCAAAAAATTTTGATGTGATTTGAATTGTGAATATTGAGATTACGCTTGTCAAAATAATAAACAATGAATCAAGCATAATCATCTTCGGAGCGATTGATAAAGCAATGGATATTATTTTTCTTGGTATATACAATATTTTTTTCATCTTAATCATACCACTCACTTTGATTTTTGAACATTGTTGCGTATGTGCCGGATAATTGTATGAGCTCCTCGTGCGTTCCTTGCTCTATTAGCTCACCGTTATCCATAACAAATATTATATCGGAATCTTTAACTGACCCCAAACGATGACTAATCAGTATGACAGTTTTGTCCTGTGATATTTCATTGAAAAGACGGTAAATTTCATACTCGCCTTTAGGGTCAAGGGACGCTGTAGGCTCATCCAAAATATATAAGTCCGTATTTTTCATGAGCAATCTAGCTATAGAAAGTCTTTGCCATTCGCCACCAGATAAATCCTGAGCATTTGGCTCTATTTTGCCTAAATAGGTTTCTTCGCCGTTAGGTAAGTGTTGCAATACCTTTTGTAATTCTAATTTCTGAATAATTTTTTTTCTTTTGTTATTTAACAGCTCACCATTATCATAATGGATGATATCTCCAATATCGATGTTATCCCGAAAACTTAATTCATAATGAGAATAATCCTGAAAACAAACACCGAGCATCGTTTGCAAATCATTAATCGGAATATCTTTTAGATTTTTATTATTTATAAAAATATCTCCAGTATAATCAGAGTATAGTTTTGTAAGTAGCTTAATAAGAGTGGTTTTTCCCGAACCATTTTTGCCGACAAACGCATATTTTTTATTTTTTTCTATTCTGAAACTAACATTTTTAATTACCTCTCTTTTAGTAGAAGGGTAGATAAATGATACGTTGCGGAACTCTATACTTTCAAAATGGGAAAAGTTTTGACTAGGTAATTGGGTAAACTCAGCAGAAGTTTCAAACGTACTAACTTCCTTTAATTCTTTTAAAAATTCTTTTTGCTGTGCGATTTGATCCACAAGGCCTATAAAACTACTTACTAAGCCAGTAATCAATGATAATATATTTGATACCAGCGCAATCAGGATTCCTATGGAAATCAGTTGTCTAACAGCACAATAGAGTACAGTAAAAATAATGATAAATGCTATAAGTAAATTAATGGATTTAGTCAATAGTCTAACGCATAATATTCTATTGTTTGCTTTAAACATTTTGTCATCTAGTTTATTTTGCATATTGAGCCATTTGTTATTAATGACATCCGTATACTGAAATAACGTTCGCTCATTTACAGTACTCCTATCCTTCAATATGTATGTAGAATGGTACAGCTGCATCTCGCCAGTATAATTTTCTTTTTGCACTTTATATTGGCGAATACTGTTCCTATAAGAAAGATATGAAAGAGGAATAGTGGAAACAATAATAATTAATCCGGCCTGCCAAATATTGTTGGCAATAAATATTGCTGCAATACTGAAAAATTGAATAAAAAAGCTAACTATACTCAATAGGACGTTAAAGGAAGATTGCATATTGCCTATCATTGCGCCAGTTACACGCTGCACCAAAGCATATTGCTCTTTGTTTTCATAATATTTATATAGTATACTTGCCTTAAAGCAAAGATTATGTTTCGTAACAACATCATTTACTTTAATGCTCATTTTACTATTTATAAAGCCTTGAAGTATTCCAAACAGAAAGCTAAAGCCCAAAAAAGCAATAAGAAGCCCTATTGAAAGATAAATGGAGCTATACGGCGCCGTACCATTGAATATATTTCCCGCGCTATCAATAAACCCTCCAATAAGCAGAATAGAAATGCTTGGAAACAATGCTTCAATGAATTTTACAATGGTCAATAAAACAGACGAAAGCGGGGCAATTTTATAAGAAAATGTTGAAAGTTCAAAAACATTATATTTTTTAAAATAGTCAAACATTATATTCTTCACTACCTCTATAAGTAGGCGGGAGTAAAAGTTCCCAGTTTTATTTCGCCTACTATCTGAAATCATTCACGGCTTAGTGATACTTAGTGCATATTAAGGTTATCTGCTGTTCCCGTTAGACGCTCCCGCGTTACATTTTTGACAAGTGCCGTTACATGTAGAACATGTGCCGGTGCAAGCTGCCAATATTTCAATATCTGCTAAATCACTTAAATCATAGTCAAGAGTATCAATTAGATTTCTTAGTTCATCTAGACTAACCTTCTGTAATTCCATAAAACCATCCTTTCTTAAAAGCAATAAACGGTAAAAGCCGTGAATGATTTTCAGCCATTCTTAAGTCGCTTCCATAATGCATCTTATTATATCATTATAGTCATTTGACATTTCCAGTTTTCTGAATGAACATGTCAGTAAACCATTTATAGATTGCACAAATCTTTCATCTGCAACCAAATCTGAATGTATAGAGCAAGCTCGAAGGAGTTTTTTTATATTTATGCTCTTAAAATCAGCAATTGAGGAAGACACATGACCGTACTCTGGTATGAAAACCGTATCAACTACGTTTTCGCAAAAAACGTTATTGGAGTATATGTCTGTTTGATTTTCGTCTCTTTCTGCTCTTAAGTAACCATCTGACATTATTAATCCGTTTTTATCTTTTCTTTTGCTAAAAAGAATAGGAATGCCTTTTATGTATATATTATTGTCATGATATTTCCAAAACGCAATATCATCATTTATAGGCTCATATCCGTTATGAATCAGATTTAAAAACAAAGTGGTTTTACCGCTATAGCTTCCGGCTAAAAAAACAAATGCTTTTCCATTTTTTTTTACCGCAGAACAATGTAAACTGTATATATTTCTGCATGAATTAAAATAGCTTATAATTTTTTTAATTCCATAGATTAATTGCGTGGACGCATCTGTTTCATCACCCACAATGGCTAAAAATTCTTCGTTTGCCTTTTTAATAATATTAATATATTCATTTGGATAATGATACAAATGTACAATATACTCATTCGTTTCAAAAAATGTATTTGTAACATTTTCTATATACATTGGATGCTCTTTTGTCAAGATTTCGCCTTCTATGTAACTCTTTTTATCGTATCTTTCTCCAAATAAATGTCTATCAAGAATAATCGTAATACTGCCGATTATATTTTGGGGAGTATCAATTGTCCTGTAAACAAAAGCTTTTGAATAAGACATATATACGACCTCATCCGCTGTATTATACAGCAGCCGTATATATTTATCTTCATACCTTAAATATAACAACTTCAATTCACTTTTGAATGGAAGAAAAACAATATTATCTTTATACTTTGATAATAAATCCACGCTAATCTCTCCTCCCTGCAATATCATAATATTTTCCGTTCAAGCACTTATTGTGAATTTCAACAATATATTCAGGCGTAATGCTATCTACAACTTCCATAACTTTTGACGACTGAAGAATCTCATCAGCTCGATTAAAACAGATTGACTTAAACTGTAATTTATGATATTCAAGCGGATTAATGATTTTTTCCATGAATGGAAACAAAAAAGTTCGTTTCATGCTTATTAACAATTCGGAAAAGTAACCTAATTCAATAGAATATAGTAAATCCATCGTATTTTCAAAGTCAGCAAAATAATAAAATATCAATATACAGGCATTTTCGTATTGTTTTGCAGCTAGATCAATAAGATGATTTCGTGTTTTTCGAAGGAAGTTATTAATATATGTCTGATAAAAAACACAAAGAATATTCAATGCGAACCATTCTTTTATCGAATCAACTTTTTTCAATAGAATACCCGTCATACAATGTTTTGGTTTATATTCTTCAATCTGAAGATTATTCTGTTTACGTGCCCTTTTCAACTCTTCATCACATAATAAAATAGAATCGCCTTCATTTTGAATATCCCCAAATTCAGTCACACTTTTCACTATTCTTGATATAGTTGAATCGCTAAACTCTCCTGAGATAACTAGATATTTTTTTGATTTGGAGAGTTCGTTAAAAATAAAGCTTCTTACCATAGTATTATCAATTCCAAAGAAACTATTTTCTAATATAAGGGTGGGCATATGCAAACCGTCATTTTCAGAAAATACATAATATTCCAGCTTTTCTAGATCTAATAATTGATGATTGCTTGCTGTTTTTCTATTTTCGACATGAGCTATCACCTGTTTTTCTGTGTCCATAGAATCCGAATCAACCTGTAGATTTCTGAAAAGATTTAAGAAACTATACAATAGTTGATTAAAATATGGTGAAAAGGTTTGTCCATAAAAGCAGGTATGTTCTTTATCTACATAAGCGTTAGCAAATATAAAAGGATTGTCCGCACAAAACAAACTCTGTGCCAAAAGATGTTCAGTGAGATGAGCCGTTCCGTTAAAATATCTTATATCGTCTTTCATGCCGGATAAGATAAAATAGCTGATAGAAAATACACTTTGTGCCGCTTCGTGATTTATAATCAACGTCAAATATTCGCCTATTTTATGCTTAGTTATCATCACCACTCCTACCTCCTAATTCATTAAAATATAATCTTCATCCCCAAACGGGCAAGCCGGATCAATATCGAAATACGTTCCATAGCGATTGAATGTTCTGACATAGCATCTTTTATAAAAACAATTCGTATACATATGACATGTATAACATTTGGTGCCTTTATATCGTTCAAAAAAGTAAGAGGGATTATTCATATTCAGGGCAGCCTGTGAATTCCATGTTTCCAGTATAGAGGCGTCTTTGAGATTGCCAGATACAAAATCTTCGCAATGATTCAATGAGTCGCAAAATAAAACGCTTCCGTCATAACGTACGCTCATAGCGTCGGTGAATCCGCCGCAAAATGTCCGAGTCTTATCGTTATTTTCTCTCTTATTGGGTTCATGTAAAGTAAAATCGCTAAAAATTCCTCTGCTTTTTGCCTTCTCAACTAGCGGCGGCATTTTCTCGTTCAACCACAAAAATTGTTCGTTGGTTGGAAAGAGATAATCTTTATGACGATTTCCTGACATATAATAATAAGAAAATCTTATATACTTGGCGCCGAAATTCATAAGCTTTTCGAATAGATCAGGCAAATCATATATGTTTAGCGATGTTACAACTGTATTAGTGCAAAGCACCAAATTTTCTTCCAAAATGTTTGACATAGTTTCTTTTACTTCTTTAAAAGCGCCTTTATCACCCATCATTTTATCTGCAGTAGCAGCATTAAAAGAGTCTATACTAACTTGGATTTCCTTTAGCCCAATATTTTTAAGTTTTTTTACATCTTCTTTACTTAAAAACGCTTTGGTAGAAACTGACCAAACTCCTGTAAAATGCTTTATCATAATGTCTATATAATCAAATATATTACTTAAAACAAAGGGGTCGCCACCACTAATTTCAATCTCTTTTACCCCAATGCTTGATGCTTCAATAATGATTTCTTTAAAACGCTTAACAGAAATAAATTCTGAATTTATCATTTTTTCCTTAGAAAACTTTGCTCCAGCAAAGCAATATACGCAATGACGTGGACAGTAATCGGTTAAATAAAACTTTATTTTTTTAGGAATTTTACTTTTTTCAATCGGACATTTATAATTTTTCTTTTGTTTTAATATAGTAAGGCTTTCATCCACCGATGGCTCTGCTGTAGTAAGTCGTTCTCTATTATCTATTTCAATGTAGTCCGATAGTCTATTTATAAGTTCACTCACATGCTTATACGTATCAATTTCGCTTAATTTAAGTAATTCATTAATTCGCTTTTCGGCGTTTGGCAAAGTCATGTTCAAAATACAATGTAACATAAATGCTGTAACAGGATTTAAAAAAACGCATTTATATCCTGTAATTGAAAGAATGTAATTATTATCATCGACAATTCCTAATCTGTACTGCCTTTTTAGTCTATAGTTTTTACCAGCGTCGTACATAGCCATTATCCTTTCTTTTACATATAATTTTAAATATCAACTGCGAAAACTCTCTACATAATGCGAACTTGCTTTTTTCTCTACAAAGTTTCCAACAAGGTAATACTCACTATAACATAAAAAGCGACACAAAGCGCAGTTACAGCGCCTGTGTCGCTTTTTATTTCTATTATAAAAAAGTGCATAATAAATCTAGGACAATTAATTCTATACTGTTCATTCGAAAATTTTTTCATACATTTTTGATGTTTCATTTATTGTCACATCCTCTTGTCTAATTTCTTCAACTGCCATTAGATTCTTCGTGTTATATTTTTGCTTTTTGTGTAATAATATCACATATTTTTTTAAAAGTCAACCATTTATGACAAATTTATTATAATTCAAAAAATTTTGTTGTGTATGTCTGTTGCTTTCGACGGCAAATACGCACAATAACTGCAATAGTTTTTATTTATAGGATGCAAAAATACAATCTATGCTGTGTAAAAACTATATTCCATTATGCTTATTTCTCTTTGTTATATATTTTTTAAATGCATTAATTTTCCATCGTTACTGTTTTTTTTTAATTCTGCCTTTGAATATGACTATCAGCTCGGTTTTGGAAACCACTTTGATGTAGTCGACCAGTTGTCTGACGGCAGTATCATCGAAATTTATCGGATGATTTTCAGAGCATTGAGGGTTCCCAGCACTTCGTCCAATCTGGATTCATCCGCACCGGTCTCGACCTGTCGCTTTTTTTTCTGCAATGACCTTTTTGACTTCAGTAATCTCTTTTGACAGGGCAATGAAATCCTCGCCTGCGATGTTATCTTTGCCTGCCATCCCCCTGACCATGCTTTTGAGCTGTTTCAGCCTCATCTCATCATTTGTGATGCTGTTCTCGTCAGCCGCACCATAAAACATTCGTATGTTGAAGTGCTATAATAAAGTTGTAACGGAAGTGGCTAATAAGATATAATCAATTTTACAAAGAAAAGAGGTACACATTATGCCACAAAGTTACACGCCAGAATTTAAAAAGAAGATTGTCCGTCTCCATTTAGAGGAGGGACGCACCTA
>QAKE01000002.1 GCA_003343995.1 Bacillota bacterium | reverse complement strand
CCGCTGGATGACGGCACGGGGCGGACCATTGCCGACCTGCTTGCCCAGGGCCGTCCGGATTTCCCCTGGAGTGGCAATGACTTCCCCATTACCATCCGGGAACGCCCTGTTCCCGGCAGCCACCTGGAAGCGATTCGTGTGGACAATGGCTGCCCCGGGCAAAGCATACTGACCGCCCAGGGCGACTGCGTTGTCTTTCGCTACCGCCGCGGCTATCCCGTCGCCCGTGCCGTCTTTACCCGGGATTTCTTTGGGTTGAAGGCTTGCTCCGACGAATATGCTGCCCCTCCGGTCAATCAGTCTGTCCCCCTGGGACAAAGCGTCCCCTTCTGCGTGGAGCTGGCCTATGAAACCGGCCTTTCCGGTCAGGAGCAGCTTTGCCTCACCGCCCGGCTTCTGGGTGCTCAAAGCCAAATCCGCCTCCCGCGGGGACAAGGCCGGTATGACGCCGTGAGCTTCCTCTTTACTCTGCCGGATGCAGCGGGGATTGCGCTGACCAGCCTCACGCTGAACGGCGCCCGCATCCCTGACGCCGCGGCTGCGCAGCCCGGCCATTGCGTTGCCATGCTGCCTGCTGATTATGCGCCCGCCAACAGCCCCTTTGTGCTGGAAGGCTACGCTGCCTTCACGCAACGTGGCCGCCAGCTGGCGCCCGGTGAATCCTTCAGCTTCTCCGTGGAGCTGCTTCCCTCCCCCTATGCGCGTTTTGTCAACTGCCCCAGGGGGCTGCCGCCGGATCCCCCCTGCCGTCCGCCGTCACCTCCACCCTGCCCACCGTCGCCTCCGCCCTGCCCGCCGTCGCCTCCGCCCTGCCCGCCGTCGCCTCCGCCCTGCCCGCCGTCGCCTCCGCCCTGTCTGCCCTCGCCTCCGCCCTGTCCGCCCTCGCCTCCGCCCTGTCCGCCCTCGCCTCCACCCTGTCCGCCCTCGCCTCCACCCTGCCCGCCCGGTGTACTGCAGGTACGCGCCTATAAGCAGGTACGCGGCGGCACGCTTCGGGCCGGGCAGTTTGAATTTGTGCTGGAACGCAACGACGGATTTGCCGTGGCGCGGGGCAGCAATGACAGCGCCGGTTGGGTACACTTCACCTTTATCCCTCGCATCGCGCTGCAGCCCCAGGGAGAGTGGTTCATCATGCGTGAGGCGCAGCCCCGCTGCTCAGCACCCGGCTGGAAGCTGGACCGGACGCGGTACCAGGTTTTCGTTCGCCCTTGCGATCAAACGGTGATCTACCATGGGCCGCAGGGGCTGCTCAGCGGTGTGCCGATCTTTACCAATGTATTTCGTAAAGGCCCTTCCATCAGCGGGATGAAACGCACGCCCACCGGCCGGCCTGTACCCGGATGGCGGATCCTGCTGCACCGGGAACAGGATCGGGAAGATGCCGCGCCCTTCCGTTCCCAGGTCACCGACTGCCGCGGCCGCTATTGCTTTGACGGGCTCCCCCGAGGGCGCTATCGGGTGACCGAGGCGCCCCGGGAGGGCTGGCAGAGCGTTGGATGCAATAGATATATGGTTACCCTGAAAAATGAGCCGGTATGTGGTATCGATTTTATCAATGAGCGCATTATGCCCTCCTGTCCGCCCTGGCCCGAGGACAGCTGCCAGGGTTACCGTCCCAGTTGTCTGCCGCCCAGGGATGAAAATCCTTTCTGTCCGCCATACTAATGGCGGAGGTGAACGCCTATGAAGGAAAAGGCCAAGTGCGGCTGCGGCCGCAAAAAGCCCACTGAAAAGGGAGTAAAAACCGGATCAACCCTGGCCCGCCAAAGCGGCTGTGAGGTGCCATCGGACGTTCAGGGCAGCTATACCGGCTCCCCTGTCGCTGATGATCACCCCGTACAGGACGCCGACGACCTATAAGCCCATAGCGCGCCGCTTGATAACAGGCGGCGCGCCGCTTTTATACCCGTGCTGATAGCGCCGTATCCAATCTGCCGGTGGCAATGGCCGTACCCCTGTGCTATAATAAAAAATAGCCGCGAGAACGCTGCTGCGCGGTTTTTTGTCGATCCATCGGCTTTCAGCGTGCCATTTCAAGGAGGATGCAATGACGCAGGAAATTTCAACGGTTATCGCTTCGGTAGAGGTGCCCAGCCAGGAGGCGCTGATCGCCCTTTACGGAAGCTTTGATGAGAATATGCAGGTACTGGAATCAGAATGCGGCGTGAAGATCCGCGTCAGCGATCGGGAGCTCACCGTGGAGGGCGAGGATGCCCACGTCCAGGTTGCCGTCGCCGTGCTCGAGAAGATGCTGGAAATGATCGCCCGGAAGGAACCCATCGATAAAAGCCGGGTGCGCTATGCCGTATCCCTGGCCCGGGAAGGGCAGGCTGACCTCATCTCCCAGATGATGGGCGACGTGGTGCTGGTCACCCATCGGGGCAAGCAGATTAAGTGCCGCACCGTCGGCCAGAAAAAGTATATCGACGCCATCCGGAAGAATGCCGTGGTTTTTGCCGTGGGCCCTGCCGGCACCGGCAAAACGTATCTTGCCATGGCCATGGCCTGCCTGGCTATTAAAAACAAAGAGGTCAGCCGCATTGTGCTGACCCGTCCGGCCGTAGAGGCTGGTGAAAAGCTGGGCTTCCTGCCGGGCGACCTGCAGAACAAGGTGGACCCCTATCTGCGGCCGCTGTATGACGCTCTTTACGATATGCTGGGCCAGGAAAGCTATGCCCGCCTGCAGGAAAAAGGTGTCATCGAGGTGGCTCCCATGGCCTATATGCGCGGTCGCACGCTGAACGACGCCTTCATTGTGCTGGACGAAGCCCAAAATACGACGCCTGAGCAGATGAAGATGTTCCTGACCCGCATGGGCCAGGGCAGCCGCATGGTTATCACCGGCGACGTCACCCAGATCGACCTGCCGGCTGGCAAGACCAGCGGCCTTGTCGACGCCACCAGTGTACTCACCCATGTCCCCGGCATCGAGATCTGCCAGCTCACCGCCAAGGACGTTATCCGCCACGAACTGGTCCAGGCCATCATCCAAGCCTATGAAAAGCGGGATAAAAAGCGGGAGAGGGAACAGAGGAGGTAAAAATACTTACAAAGTTTACGCCAGCTACTTGCAAATGGGTAGCTGGCGTTCTTTATGCCTACTGAAGTGCGCGTACTAGGTGCCCAAGCCAGAGCACATAGCCCTGCGCCGAAAACAAACAGAAGCCCGTGCATGCGTCCGCTTCAAATGCCGCCTTCATGGGGCGACCGAAATATACGATACTCCCTATGCTCCTTCCACCATTTATCGTCAACTATTCATTCTTTTCCTTCCAGTATTTTTGTAAATATGCCCATTCCATGCTCAATGTTATGAGTCCTACCAGGGTAGTTGCCGCTGCCGCACCAATCGAACCAAATCTGGGTATAAATGTCAAATTCAAAACAATATTTAGCACGCCGGATATTATAGATATTATCAAATTTACTCTAACACGCTTCACCGCAGCGATCGTATTACCCAATAACTTCTTAATAGATTGGATTAAAAAATTGAAGCACAGCACTTCAAATATGGGAAGTATATTCATATATTTGGAACCAAAAATTACCCATATAATCACTTTTGCCGCTATGGCCAGACCTACATACACCGTACCGTTTATGCCCAAATAGATTTTCCCTAATTGGTTGACCATTCGTCTGCCTTCATGCTTACTAATCGATATGGATTCAACCAGTCTTGGATAAAAAAAAGTTGTTAAGCACGTCGGAATAAACGCGCATGCCGTAGGTATGGTAGAGGCCACCTTGTAATCTGCCAATACCGTTGAATCGCCAAGAACAATTCCCAAACATGTAACATCTATCAATACCAGAGCAGTTGATGCAAAATTGGTGATTGCGCATATTAAGGCATAATTCGTTATTTCCTTCTTATCCGTTTTTTCCAGCAGCATGGTGGAATGAAAAACCGAAGAAAGGAATCCATCCCGTTGCAATTTATAGCTACATACCAACGTGCCGACAACATTCGCTATGTATTGCGTAATGATTAGCCCCGGTATTCCAATCAATAATGTCAGTATTATATTGCCAACGAGAATCGTTACCGAATAAGCGATATTAGCATACGCAAACATGCGATTATTTTTTCTGACGCGCAGAACAATGGACATATAACTAAACGTGTATGAAACAAACGGGATACCTGCCATCATGAGTAGATAATCCGCTACTATGCCATCCCCGAAGCAGCTCTTCATTATCGATATAAATACGATAATAAATGCGATAGCAATATTGCCAATAGCGCCAAATAGCGCTGAATAGCGATATATCGCCATTTTTTTATGTTCACTTATTCTTTCACTGCAGTACTGTAATATGGCGCTGGTAAAGCCAAGTCCTATAAACACAGCCAGATAGGAATAAATATTATTTGCATCTACATAAAATCCATATTCTAGCTTAGGCAGATTGCGTATTACGACCACCGAAGAAATGATTCCGGCAACTTGGGCTATTATGCTGCTACCAAAAATATGAAGCAGACCTTGGTTTACCCAATTATGAAATAGTCGAAGCCACTTTTTCATATATTAACCAATCCCTTTCACCTACAGGCTGCGCAGCATCTCAACAAAATGTTGTGCATTTTTATCTGCGTCATAATGTTCTTCCCAGTGCTTATAGGCCAACGTACTCATCGCCTGCTTATCCTCTACTGAGGATCGGTAATACTGCATAAGCGCATCTGTTACCTGTTCAATTGAAGGATTAGGCGGCAGCAAAAAGCCAGTCTTATGGGGAACAATCATTTCCGGTATCCCGCCGACCGCGGTGCCAACCGCCGGCAAGCCCATAGCAAACGCTTCTTGGAGGCTCACCGGTACTCCCCCCTCAGTTTCTGATGTTGTAATAAATAGCTGAGCGCCTATCTGTTGATACATTTTATTGAGCTCTTCGTTCATGATGTAACCCCAAAAATGATAGGATACCAGCTTTTTCCTATCCAATAGCTTTTTCGCATATGCCTCTAATGATTGGCGCATATCTCCATCGCCAAAATGATGCCACACAACCGGAATATCATCTGGCATTTTTGATAACGCCTCAATGATATAGTCAATTCTTTTTAATGAAATCATATTCGAGCAACTAACTAAACAAAATGCTTTTGTAAAATTGATATCCAGGCGTTTCTGGGGTGCACAGCCCAAAAATGAAACAACCGCTTTACTTTCATGTGCTCTACCCCATCGGCTTAAAAAATACGTTTTTCCCGCTTCACAGGCAAAAACCAATTTGTCGCTTTGCTTTGCGATATAATCTCTCAGCGGCTGCCAGTGATCCTTTTTCCTCTCTTCATATAAATCAGCGCCATGAAATCTTGTAACGACCTTAAGTTTTTCCCATTTGCGTTTTAAGTTTAACGCCGCTACTGTTGCTTGATTACACCAGTAAGTATAGATAATATCTGGTTCCCTCGTTTCTGATATTTCAATAATGCGCTGTTCAATCTGCATTGCGTCTAAATAATAGGCCATAATTTGTTTTATCCTCGCTCTCCTATTCCCCTTTTTCATACGAGGATCCATGGCCTTACAGATGTCCAGCAATACAGGCTTATGGATGATACATGAACCTATTTTCCAAATTCTCTTAAAAATATTCCCTGAGGCATGGGATGAAAGCTTATATTGATACACTGGGATCGATTCTGATATTGGATACGAAAGCGTTTCTTCCGTCTCTCTTGCTAGAATGACTAAATCGAAATTATGAATTAGACTATAGAACTCTCTTAATAAAAAACTTCTCTCGCTATTACCAAATGGGAATCCGTTGGTAATCAATATCAGTCTTTGCATCTCTTCACTCCATGAAAAAGCAATATAGCTTGGTTGGTCCTATCATATGATCAGCTTGGATACAGACATATATTCTTTATCCATACGCTCTTTCCAGGAGCAAAAATTTGCAAGCGCATATTCCCTGGCATGGCTGCCCAATCGATCCCGTAAAGCTTTATTTTCTATAAGTTCAGAGAATATATCCCCCAACAAGGGTAACATCGTATAGGTCAATATAATTCCGTTTTGGCGGTTGCAAATCAATTTATTCGTATCCCCTACATCCAGCGTTACAACGCATTTGCCAAGCGTCATCGCCTCCAGCAGAGGATTCCCAACATTGGATAAATCATAAAGCGACACAAATATATCACAAGCCATCATATACTGATAGACCGCATCATGTTGAACAGCACCAGCAAAAATCACATGATCCCTGACGCCCAGGGCTTCCGCTTGCTTTTCCAATGCCTCACGGCTATCCCCGTCTCCAACTATCACCAGCTTAGTATGGGGATTCTTCTTATTGCAGTCCGCAAATCCATCGATCGCGCGATCTACGCGTTTCCATCCTGTAAGCCGGCTTACCGTAAGGAACATCGTATCATCTGCCCCGATGCCCAGCTTGCTGCGAAAGGCAGCGCGATCGAAAGCTGCTACCATTTTAGGCACATCCTTCTCCATTAGCTCTAAACCGTTACGAAGGAACAGAATCTGATCGCTCTTGTTATGGAGCTGACGCAATACTTGATCGCCCTGCGTCCCATCATCCGTCATAATCACCAGATCTGCCTTTTCTGATAAGGCCTGGTAATGTGGATAACGCTTTATCCTATTAGCTAAGCAAGGTTTGAACTGAGATAAAATCGTACCTTGAAAGCGTGTTACCATTGGCACGTTCAGCTCCCGTGCCAATATACTGCAGGCCTTTACACCAAATATTTCATATGCATATAAAAGGGTGTGCTCACGATGATCGCCTATCATCTCCCGTACATGCCTACAGAAGGCCTTCGTAGCCCATTGATGATTAAGATATCGGAATATCAATCCAATTTTTTTCAGGTGAATATTACGTTCCATAAAGGAGGGACACCGTACAACTACGTTATGCTCCGCGTCCAACCCTGTATATTCCTGATTCCTAGGATCACTTGAAAGGATGAACACTTCCCAGTTTTCATCCATATATTTTTTTAGGGTCTGGCTAAACGCCGGTCCTCCTGTTGCCTCGCGCATAGACCATAGCGGCAAATCTGTAACGAATAGGATCTTAGGCCTCATTGTTTTCCCCAATCTGCTTTTTATCCAAACAAGTGTTCCCTATTATTACCAACATTCCTAAATACAACCACATTGAAAGTATATCCTGCGCATCAGAGGAAGCTGTCGACACAACCGGATAACACAGCATTATAACCAGGTACAGTGCCGCTAACGCCAGTAATGGCCGCGCACTTTTCCTTCTTGAAGCTATTATAGATACGATGCCTTGCTTGATAAGCATAACAGCAATAACCGTTAAAGGAACTGCAGCAAAGAGGCCATAGTCGCCTATAATCCGGGCAATAAAGCAGTGAATCGACCATATCCTTGCATCTGGAATTACTTCTTGCTCTTTTGCCATGATTTCAGTATTCCCCAATCCTACACCTAAGCCATATGAATCTCTAAAGCATCGGAAAGAGTGCAATAGGAGCCGTGTGCGTACCCCTGCGCTGCCTTTGGTACTCAGCTTCTTGGCGCCCGTTTTGCTATCAAATTCATAAAATTCGTCTGCAAGAGAACGTTTATCCGGATTTCCCAAGCTTAACTTAGGCGATTTAGGTTTCTTATCCGTATTTTC
>QAKE01000093.1 GCA_003343995.1 Bacillota bacterium | reverse complement strand
ATAGAAAAATTGTATCGGGTTGATGTCAGAGATTATCCTGAAATTGCAGTTAGAGAAGCATTGCTGAATTTGCTGGTTCATCGTGATTATTCTTTTAGTGCCAGTGCCTTTATTAGTATTTATGCAGACCGAATTGAATTTGTTTCGATTGGAGGATTGTTGCCTATGCTGGAAGTAAAATCAGGTACACCGTTCACCACGATTAGTAAAAAAAAGATAAGTGATGAAGAAGAAAAAATATTGGAATACACCAGAATTCATGGTGTAATTACAAAAAACAATGCGATGGAACTGCTTGAAGTGAGTGCTTCTACAGCTTCCAGAGTTATTCGAAAAATGGTAAAAAATAACTTGTTAAAACAAAATGGTAAAGCACGAAATACACACTATACTATTGCAGATAAGTGAATATTAGATAATCGAAATTTTTGAGGAAGCCAGACCATTGTTGTTTGAAAGACTTGAATATTTGATTAAGATAAATAAAAAATGTCAAGGGATTACGCTACTTATAGCAAGCCCTTGATATTTTTTATTTTTTGGGGGAGGTATTCAGTTCTCCGTACATTTTATATTTAGTTGAAGGGATAAGGGAGATGCAGTATTCAAAAGGAGTTCCCTTATCTGTTCGCGTTAACCCTTTGATATAAAAGGCTGAAATATCTTTAGCGACATTTAATAAATGTGCTTCATAGGAACTTAATTTTGTAATGGCGATAGTTTGTTCTTGGTGTGTTAAGTTGATATGATAAAATTCTTTTAATATGTTATAAAGAGAACATTTTGCAAAGTTAAAACTATCTAGTTTCGGACAATATTCCACGGGAATATATGCTGTTTCGAGAAAAAGAGGTGTGTTATTTAAATAGCGAATCCTTCGGAGTAAGTAAGTTAAAGTGCCAATTTTTATTTGCAATGATGAGGCGATTTTTTTTGGTGCCTCAATAATTACGAAGTCAATTACTTTACTTTTTACTTCATAACCATCTGCAGCCCATCCAGAAGAATAAGAAATAAATCTTTGCACATCTTCAGTATATTTGGATTCGGCGATGAAAGTTCCTTTGCCATGTTGAGTATAGATAATCCCTTCGTTTTGCATATGCTTTAATGCTTCACGCAAAGTGGCACGGTTTGCAGAAAATAGTTCACATAAAGAGCGTTCAGAAGGAAGTTTGTCATGTGCTTTTAATTCATGTGTTTCTATATATTCTTCTATTTTTTCTTGTAATTCTTCGCTTAATAATTGAATTAATTTTCCCATAATAATATACTCCTTTACTCCATAACTGTGGAAAAAATAAATTTTTTACCGCTGGAATAAGATTTGGTGTATTCTACCACACGACCTTTGGTATCAAAGATTGTTTCGGTAGTCATGAAAACTGCTTCATTTTCTGGAATATTTAGTAAAGTAGACTGTGGAGGAGAGGCAGTAACGATTTCTAAGGTTTGTATATCATGAGCTAGTATGCCCGACATGCAATCATCGACATGGAATAAAGGGCCCATAGCTCTGGAGATTACAATGGAAGAATACGCAGATGGCGCGGAAAAATATTATGCTCAATCGCTAAATACGTTTCAAAATATTTTGAACGGAGGTGACAGATTTGCATAAAATTCATTTTGATCAATTTGGAATTATGACTGTAAATTATCAACAGTATAGTTTGGAATACTGTTTTGATTCAATTGCTGAAAATGGGTTTAAAAGGGTAGATTTTTGGGGTGGGGCACCACATTATTGTACTTTTGATACACCGATTGGAAAAAGGCAGAAACGAGTGCAGAATATTCGGAAAATGCTGGATGAGAGGGAACTTAAAATGTCAGTCTTTACAGCGGAGCAAATCTGTCTGTATCCGATTAATGTGGCATCATCTAATCCATATGTAAGAAGAAAAAGTATTGATATTGTAAAAGATTATATCGAAGATACGAAAGAATTTGGGGCGGATTATTATTTTGCTCAAATGGGGTATGCACTGTTTGATGAAGATTGGGATGCTGCCTATAAACGCTCTGTAGAAGCGCTTCAGGAAATGGCAGAATATGCAGAAAAAATAGGAGTTAAGATGGTTATGGAACAGCTTCAAAGATATGAATCCAATCTTTGCTACAACAAAGAAACGCTGAAAGATTTAATTGATGCAGTGAATTCTCCGTATCTGACAGCATGTGTGGATTGTGTTGCCGCAGCGGTTGGCGAAGAATCTGTAGAAGATTATTATCATACGTTTGGGGGAATTTCTCATGTACATTTGGCAGATGGGAATCCGGCGGGGCATCTGGTTCCGGGAGAGGGAACGAACCCAATAAGTGATTATTTACAAACACTAGCAGATTATGACTATAAGGAATCTATTACTATGGAGATTAATAATCAGATATATTTTGGAGATCCGAATACAGCAACAAAACATACGGCGGAATGGTTAAGAAATTGTCCCGTCGTGGAAGTATAAAAAATTACGCTGGCAGGGGGAATCAAAATGACAGATATAAAAGGGCTTCTAGCAATGGATTTGGATGGGACGGCGGTTGGAGACGACTATCGCTTAAAGAATCTTGACCGAATAGCAATACAAAAAGCAAAAGAAAAGGGGTTTGTGACAGCTTTTGTTACTGGAAGAAGAGATATGGATATGCGGAGTCTTGATACGGAAGATTATTGTGTAGAATATCTTGTTTTAAATAATGGTGGAAAAATAATAAGGTGTAGTGATAAAAAAGTAATATATAACCAGCGGATTCCAGAAACAGAGTGCAGAACACTAATCGAGTATTGTTTGAAAGAACAGTTAGAACTGCATATATGTGATGGATGTTTTTGGACAGTTAATATTATGACGGATGAAACGAGGGAATATGCTGATGATATAAAAATGTTTCCCAAAAGGTATCATAATACGCAAGATATTGATCTGCGCGAAGGACTGGAGGGGTTTATGGCCTTGCGGGATTTTGAAAAAATTGGAAATTACATTGATACCTATTTATCTGGAATTATTTATACATTATCAGAGCCAGAATGTATTGATATTATGGCTGATGGAATATCCAAGTGGAAAGGAATCGGGATAATAGCAGATGTAGAAAAAATCGAAAAAGAAAATATTATTGCGGTAGGTAATTTTTATAATGACATGGATATGATAAAAAATGCAGCAATAGGGATTGCGGTAGCAAATGCTCCAGAGGATGTAAAAAAGGTGGCAGACTATGTAACAGAGCGAACAAACAATGAAAATGCAATAGAGGAAGTAGTGGAGCGATTTTGTATAAATCCAGAAAAAGAGTAGAAAAGGAGAGTTGAGCAATGGGGTGGTTAAAAGAAATGTTTGGTACAGATAAACCAATTATCGCATTATTACATTTAAATGCGTTTCCAGGAGATCCTTTGTTTAAAAAAGGAGATTCCATGAAAAAAACAGTAGAAGATGCAAGAAAAGATTTAAAAGCACTTCAGGATGGAGGAGTAGACGGCGTATTGATTTCGAACGAATTTAGTCTTCCATATCAGCAGAAAATAGATTATATTGGACCAGCAGCAATGGCAAGAGTTATTGGAGAATTGATGAGTGATATAAAAATACCATTTGGTATAGATTGTGAAGCTGACCCGATGGCAGCAATTGATTTGGCAGCTGCTGTAGATGCGGATTTTATACGAGGATTATTTACTGGAGTTTATGCTGGAGACGACGGGATTACAATGCCTGATATTGGAGCGATTCTTAGAAGAAAAAAAGCATTGGGATTAGATGATTTAAAAATGCTATATTTTATCAATAATGAATCAGATGAGTACATAGTAGAAAGAGAACTTATAGATATTGCGAAATCTACTATTTTTGATGCACATCCAGATGCTTTTCTAATTATGGGGCAGTATGCAGGTCAAGATGCAGATTCTGGTTCTATTACACAAATTCGAGAATCCATCGATGTGCCAGTATTATGTGGAACAGGCTGTAATGCGCGTAATATTAAGGAAAAATTAGATATTTCGGATGGCGTAACGGTAGGGACAACATTTAAAAAAGACGGGAAATTTGAAAATCACATTGATCCAGAACGAGTAAAAGAATTTATGGATCAAGTAAGAGAATACCGGGCATGTCATGAATAAGGGAGATGAGTTGCGATGAAGTCCTATTTTATGGGAATTGATATTGGAACGAATGAAAGTAAAGGCGTTCTAATGGATGAAAATTGTAAGATTATTCAAACTGCAATAGCTAAACATGGCGTAGAAAATCCAAAACCTAATTATTTTGAGCATGACGCAGAAGCAATTTGGTGGGGAGACTTTTGTAAGTTATCGAAACAATTGATAAAAGAATCGAAGATAGATGCCTCGAAGATAAAGGGGGTGGGGGCCAGTGCTTTAAGTGCGGATGTTGTTCCGGTAGATAAGAACTGTAAGCCATTGCGAAAAGCTATTTTATATGGAATTGATGCAAGGGCAGAAAAAGAAATTGAGTTTCTTCAGAAATATTATGGAGAGGAAAGATTAGAAGAGCTTTTTAATGATCCGTTATGTTCTTCTGATTGTATGCCTAAAATTTTATGGATTAAAAATAATGAGCCGGAAATACATGAAAAAACGTATAAGTTTTTAACTGCATCGTCCTACTTGACGGCAAAATTAACTGGCAAGTATGTAATTGATCGTTATTTGGCTATTTCATCTTTTGCACCATGTTATGCCTCCGATTTGTCTATACAAAAAGAATATGCAGAAGAGCTTTATTGTAGGGCGGATCAATTGGCAGAGGGAAAGGAGACTGCAGAAGTTGTAGGGTATGTAACAGCAAAAGCGGCAGAGGAAACAGGGCTTAAGGAAGGAACTCCGGTTGTTACTGGAACCGATGATTCGGGAGCAGAGGCGATTAGTACAGGCATTTTTAAGCCTGGAAATTTAATGGTACAGTTAGGTTCTACTAGCTATATTATGTATTGTTCTGACCGGTTAGTAGAAGATGATCGTATATGGGTTGGGGATTATCTAGTTCCGAATACTTATTGCATAGATGGTGGTACAAATACAGCAGGGGCTCTTACGAAGTGGATAAGAGATGTAATGTTTATAGATTTTGCGGAAGATGAAAAAGCTAGGGGAGAAAATGCGTTTTCAAAAATGGCAAAACTTGCAGAAGAAATACCGGCTGGAAGTGAAGGTTTAATTGTCCTTCCGTATTTTGCTGGGGAGAGAACACCGATTAATGATGCGAATGCAAAAGGGGTGATTTTTGGATTGTTATTGCATCATACAAGGGCTCATTTGTATCGGGCTGTTTTGGAAGGTGTTGCATATTCCATTGCACAACATATTGATATTTTAGAAGAAAATGGTCTTGAGATTGCTCAGTTTATGTGTGTAGGGGGAGGAACAAAAAATAAAGAATGGCTTCAGATTATTGCAGATGTAACAGGTCGTGAAATCAAAACCGCAGAAGTTACAATAGGCGCTTCGTACGGAGATGCCATGATTGCGGCTGTTGGTACTGGACACTTTCAGAGTTATCAAGAGTTGGAAAATTATATTGAGGTGGATAAAATTATAAAGCCGAATATAAAAAATTATGAAAAATATCAATCATTAAAGAAAATATATTTTGATTTATATGATGTTACTAAGAAATATATGCATCAGTTATAAAAATAAATGAGGATATGGAATA
>QAKE01000056.1 GCA_003343995.1 Bacillota bacterium | reverse complement strand
TACTGTATTGCTTACGGTAGTGCTGACTATTGTCGGCGCACAAATCAATGCCGCACGGGTACGGTGTACGGTAGCGGTAGCAAAAAGATTTGCAAAGACGGCTATACGTCAAAGTTTTAAGAGGTGAATTATGGCGAAACAAGTTCCCTATTACAGCAATGATCGCAAGTTGTACCCTATGACGAAAACGGAATATATCAAAAGCGGCTCGAAGTGGATACCCGTAAGCAAGGAAAGCGAATTTATTTCGCGCAAGCAAGCGGGGTATGTTCTCGATAAACACGGCTTACCCTTTGAGCAATCTCACCGCTTGGAAAAACGCGATAAATATCGCCACAGCGAGCCTTACGACACGTTTTCGTCCATTTCCCCCGACGGACGGCAAAAATCAACGTGGTATGTCGATTTTGCACAGGGACACGAAAACTATGTAAAAGCGGCACGGCGCAGTTACGCGGCAAAAGCGGCGTGGAATAAACGCAAAAATGCAAGGTAAAAAAAATTTTGAGAGGTAAAAACAATGAGTTATGATTTGAACAAACACAAAAAGAGCGACAAGGTTAAGTGGGTGTTTACGGGTATCACGTTTGTGCTCGTGTTCGTCCTGCTTGCGGGCGTATTTATGCAACTGTTTATGCCCGACGGCAAAAAACCCGCAGATTGGTTCAAGCCCGATAAACAGGAAGAACAGCCCCTGCCTGATCAAGGCGGCGAAACCGCAGATAGCGGCGAGTTAAGAACGGTACAGGCAGTATATATGAATGCAAATATATCGGATTATGCGGCCGAACAAGGCGTAAGTAAAACAATTACAGCTAAGATTGAACCTGCTGATGCCGTAAATAAAAAGGTTGATTGGTCTATTGCTTGGACTGATAGTGAAATAACTGAAAATATTTCTGATTATTTGACTATAACACCGGCAAGTGACGGCGCTTTAACCGCAACGGTTTTATGCTTGAAGTCTTTTAGAGATAAAAGAGCTATTGCAACGGTAACTACTCGTGATGGCGGTTTTACTGCCTCTTGTTATATTTCATATGTGGGTGAACCTACTTCTATAACGATAAATGGCGGTTCAGCAGGTAATTGTAGTTTAGGTGCTTCGGCGTCCTTTAATGTTGCGTTATCAAATGTGTTTAATGATGTCGGTAGTGAATTTTATGACGGATTGTATATAGGTGGTGTTACCTATGGCGGCACTTGCACAACAGCCCAAAAATGGGTTACTGTTGCTGGGCGTAACGAAGGCGCTGTAACTTATTCCGACGAAAAGACAAATGTTTCCGTTAACGATTTAAAATATAAAGGAACTTCTGCATTGACAGAACATTTTAATATTGAAATTTTGAATGGAACATTAACCGTTTCTGCTCCGTCACTTTCAAACGTTTATTCTTCATATAAACCAGCTACGCAGGGCAATCAGGATATTTATTATGATTATTTTCGCGGCGATTGGAATGGTTATGCCGATATAGTGGTTAAACACAGCGAGTTGGGTTCGCTTTCCGCTGTATTTCGTGTAAGCTTTATTTTGGGTGTGACAGATGTAACAGTTACCCCGTCGGTGCAGTTTTAATAGGTGTTGATTTATGAGTAAGGCAAACGGCGTGTCAAGTGCAATCGGAAAAATTGTTACGTATATTCTTGTTGTATTGCTTGTACTCGGTATTGCAGGCGTTGCCGCCTATTTTGTCGCAAAGGACGAGGGCATTTCTTTTTACGTTGAATTTGGCAAAAAGCGATATTTGTCGGGCGTAGACGAAGCGAACATTTCGGTATACCCAAAGCAAATGTATTCTTTTCCCGTAAAATCTTTGACGGGTGAAAACATTGATTATTCCGTTTCGGTATCGTCGAACGGTGAACATAATTTTGCGTTTGTTTATGACGGCAAATTTTATGATTTTTACGTTAAGGACGATACCGAAAACAATGATTATTCCGAAGCGTTCGGTTTGCGGAAAAATGCAGACGGTTTTTCAATAACTTTGCCCGAAAAAATATCCGTTGAACGGATAATCGAAGCAAAATTCGGCGGTGAAATTCAGTTGCAAAAGGAATTAAATGACGCGCTCCCTTATTTTACGATAACCGTCGTCTCGGGCGAAAATTCTTTGCGTTTTTATGTATCTTTATGCGGTGAAGTTACGGGCATTGAATTGGATATTCCGTTGATTATATTTTAAGAGGTGAGCAATGCGAAAAGAAAAACAATTAAAAATAAAGCGTTGCGCCGTTCTGCTCCTTTTGGCTGTGTTTTGTATCGTAATGATTTGGGGCGGTCAAGCGACTGCCCCGATAGCTTATGCGGAAAGCAACTCGTACACGAACATTTTGGACGATTTGCGCAAGGACGAGAATTTTACCCCCTCTCTGTACCCGACAAAATCGGACGATTATTCTTTGCAGGTTATGCAGATAGCCGAAAGTACGGATAAGGAATTGTTTGTGTATGTTTATCAGCCGAGCGGACAGGTAAAAGGCTTAAAAGCGTCGTCAATCAATATTTCGCTGAAACCTCG
This sequence comes from Bacillota bacterium, assembly GCA_003343995.1. Lineage (GTDB taxonomy): Bacteria > Bacillota > Clostridia > Christensenellales > Borkfalkiaceae > UMGS775. The sequence goes on along the minus strand of QAKE01000056.1, from coordinate 4,901 downwards.
GCAGGATATAGCCGACGTGCGGAATTATAAATTGACATTGCTTAATTCGAGCGGAGTATTTTATAAATACCTTGTGGACGGTTTGACTGTAAGCACGGCAGATACTCGCTATTACACGATAACGACAATACTTCGCCCGTTCGATAAAACGATAGACGAGGGCGCAGATCACGGCAACGAAATATCCGAAGTCGATTACAAGGTAGCGAAAGAATATTGTTTTGCGACGGTAAACGGCGAGCCGTTCTCCCGTGTTTTGGACATTGAGACAATCGAGATAACGGATAAATTTGTCGGGTTTGTTCGATATAAGAACGGTTTCGAGTTGTGGCCTACAAGTTGCGACAGCCACTTTGTAGCTTTTAATACCGACCGTCCTATTGATAGGCTATTGGAAGCGGACGTTTATTATACGTCGCAAGGCTATTCTTCTTCTGCTGTTGCTTTTGAGGGTGAAAATGAAACGTTCTACGAAAAGGAAGATCGTTACGCTTATCTTGATTATACGCAGAAAGTAGAACATACGGGCGGTGGTTGGTTTGCTCCTACTTATAAGTGGGATAGAATAGAAACCGTTGAACAGTTCATTGCGGAAAACGAGACTTTTCAAAACGTATATTCGGGCGCGATAATTGACGTGAATGTTGCAGGCAACATTACAGAAGCTGGCAAACAAGCCTTGAAAGGTAAGCAATGGGTGTTGCGTTTTGCTGAAACTAATTATCAAATATGGTCTGGAACGGGTGCAAGCGGTACGTTTTCAACGCTTGTGGGCGACGTAATGATCTTACGCTTAAAATTTGAAACGGACGGCATTGTTTATAACCTCGGCACGATAGACAATAAACAGACAGGTAGCCGCGATCCGATAAACGAAGAGCGTTACGAGGTCGGTTTGAGCGATACGGGAAAACTGATATTTTTGATTATCGGGCTTATTCTTTTGTTTGTTATTCTCGGTCCGATACTTCCGTATATCGCAAAGGCAATCGTGTGGGTGATTATGCTCCCGTTTGAGGCGATTGCGGCTATGATAAACGGTATTAAAAAGGCGGCGAAGAAGAAACCGAAAGACAAAGTGCAAACCCCGCAAGCGGTACAGACGAACCCGCAAAAGGAATACAAAAACAAGTATTCCCCGCCCGTACCGAAGCAACGCAAAACGAATAAAGGTAAAAGGTAAATTTTCTCTTTATCTGCAAATTCCCCGCAGGGGTGTTGTTCCCGTAGGGTGTTGAAAATGCCGATCGGGGTGGAAAAACCCCTTTCGGCATTAAAAAATTAACGAGGTGCAATTTTGGCAAAGAAAAAGAAAACGGCGACGAAAAGCGCGGCGGAAAATAAAAGATTTCAACCGCATTTTAGAAAAGCGTATAACGGTAAATTCACAGGACACCCGCAATATGTTTATGACGAACAAGGGCGGGAATATAAAGTTTTGGGTATTACCTCTTCACCTAAAACAAACGGTGTACTGAATGTGCGCCTTGAACATAATCCCGAACCGAACAATCCGAAAACAGCATACGTTCGACCGAAACCCGATAGCGAAAATAAAGGTGCTTTTGGTGATCGTTTGAAAGGTTGGAAATTTTCGGAAAGCGATAAAAAGAAAGTGCGTACTATTATAGATACGCACAATAAGAAAAAATGACAAAAAAAGAAAGGTTGCGAACCGATAAAATCGTTTTTACGCCCGTTCAAGCCTTGCGGCGAACGTAACCTTTCGATTGTTATTATAAGGCAAAGTCATTATAATTGTCAAATAAAATCACGTATAAATTAAAATTGAAAGTGTATATTCAAAAGGACGGAAAAGAAAATGAAAGTATTCAAAGGTGTGTTGAAATTGCTTTTGCTGTTGCTGATCGCGGCGGTGGTCGGGTATTTTGTCTATACGGGGTGTCGGGTATGACAAAAACGGAACTGAAAGTAATTTTGAAACTGATTGATTTACATACGATTGTGCGCGAACTCGGGTATTACGGAACGGAAGAAAGGAAAATTACCGAAAGCGGAATTAAACGGCTGAAAGACGATATAACGGAATTGTACGGTGGCGAAAATGAAACGGAAGATACGGAAAAGGTTTGATTATCGGCATATCATTTGCATAGCGATTACGCTCGGCTTTGTTGCGCTCGGCGTGTTCCTGTTCTTCGGCTCGGTCGGGCGCATAATCGAAAGCGTTCGGAACTTCGGGTTATCGGTCGCGTATTACTTTTGCGAGTTGTTCGGTGTACCGCACAATATCACACCCACGGTGAACAACTTCCCGCAGATACCCTTTTTCGACTTTTTGGGCGGCTCTGCTCCGTCCGAACCGTCCGTGCCGTCCGTTCCCTCGCAGGGTTCGCCCTCTATCCCTTTGCCCGAAACCTTTGACGGCTTCAAAGAAAAATGGACAACGTATTGGCAGACTTGGGCAACAAAAGACAACTTTTTTGCGTATCTCGCTTGGCTCTCGAACGCATTGTACTATGCGGCTCTGTTTGTGGTCGTAATCGTTCCCGCTTTGGTCGTGGTGTATTTTCTTATGCGGCGGCTGTTGCGCAGGGAAAACAACGATTATGACCGCGATACCAAACCGTTACGAATATTCAAACGTGTAGTTGCCGTTACATACCGCCCCGTAAAAGCGTGGCTTTCTTCCTTTATCGGCTTTATCCGCGACAGCGGTGTTTATTGGAAAGTGTGGCTTTGCCTGTGGCTGTTCTATTTCAACGTGTTTACGATCGTGTTGGAATTTATCGCCTTTTACCTTTACTTTGCAGTGTCGTTCGATTTTATCAACATTTATCGGCAAGTCTATAAATTGGTGCTTGACCTGTGGGCGGCGCTGACATTTATTCCCCTTTGGGGGTGGGCTTTGCTCGCGTTGTTCCTTATCGACCGTTGGCGCAAAAGTATCGGGTATTCGGTGTTGCACCACAACGAAATGAAAAACAGGGGCTTTATCAACGCCCGCCCGATCGTTCTTATGGTTTGCGGCACAATGGGCAAAAAGAAAACGACAATGATAACGGATATTGCCCTTTCGCAAGCGGTAATGTTCAAAGACAAAGCGTTTGAAAAGATACTCGAAAACGATTTGAAGTTCCCGCACTTCCCGTGGCTTATCCTTGAAAATGCCGTAAAGCGCGCTATGGCTCGGCACGAGGTGTATAACCTTGCGACGTGCCGAAAGTTCGTCAATCACCTTTCGGCTTGCTTTTTTGCGGCATATACGTACCCCGAATACGCAAAGTCGCTACGGCGGCATTTGCGCAAGCGGTACGGTTTGCCGTATGACAATCTGTGTTTCGGGTACGATTTCGAGCGGTACGGTTTTACGCACGACGATAAATTAAAGGTCGTGAACGTGTGGGAAGTAGTGAAAACGTATGCGCAGTTGTATTTTATCTATATCATACAATCGTCGTTGATTATCTCGAATTATTCGGTACGCACGGACAGCCTTATTTCGGATATGGGCAACTTCCCTATGTGGAACACGGATTTTTTCAAGCGCGACAGTCGATTGATAGACAGTTTTTCCCGTCATTCGCATATACTCGATTTCGATTGCTTGCGGCTCGGCAGAAAGGTGATCGAAAACAACCCGCTTGCGGATAGTTTTGAGTTCGGCGTGATCGATATTACCGAAGTCGGGAAAGAACGCAAAAATATGCTTGAACTCAAAGAGTTGAAAAAGCGGGAAGATATGACGAACCAAAAGAACGACGGGTTCAACGATTGGCTGAAAATGATACGCCATTCGGCAACGGTCGATAACTTCCCGTTCGTCAAGGTGATCACCGACGAGCAACGCCCCGAAAGTTGGGGCGCGGACGCGCGGGATTTGTGCGAGATCGTCCACATACGCGAAAGCGGCGAAACGCGGCTTGCAATGCCGTTCTTCTTCGTCGGGGAATTGCTGTACTCGCTCATTCTCGGTCGGTTTGTCAATCTGTATTACCGTTACCGTTTTACGCGCGGGGACAACACGCTTTCTATGCACTTATTGAAAGCGATTGCGGCAAAAGCACAGCACTACTATTCGGGCGTGTATAACACGTTCGGGTATTGCCCGCTTCGCGTACAGGTGGAAAGCGGAACGCAGGACGGACAGCTGGACGAAAACACTTATTATCTTGCAAATAAAAAGATATACAGCAAGCGTTTTTCTACGGACTGCTTTTCCGACTTCTTCACGCAAAAGGCGTTGCGCTCCCCCGTGGGGTTGGACGATTTGCCCGAATACGCTACGGAAAAAGCCACGTTCGCAGAAATGGACTTGCAGAACAGTTATTTCTTTAACGACTTAAAAGGAAAGGACAAACAAAATGAGCAGGACGAAAAAATCATTGGTCGGTAAAATCGGCTATGTCGATAACAAGGTGTTGGGGCTTGTCGGGAAAGACGGCAAGCCCTTGAAAGGCGGGCATTACGTGTATATCCGCGAAACGGACGGTACACGTTGCAACGTGAACGTCATTACTTCGTTGGAAAGAACGAGGAAGTATCGGGACGGAAGTATCGTAAAAGACCGTTTTGGTGAACCGATTGCAGACTACGCGTTACCGAAGATTGAAAAGGTGAAAAAAGGTTATTTATACCCTATTCCCAAAAAAGACGGCAATTTTACAGAATGGTCGGCTATCAATTTAGACGGTAATATAAACGGTATAAAAATAGCCGATATACGGTATATCGGGCGAAAGAAAATAAGGACACGGCATAAGTGGTTTGTAGGTAAATTTACAAAAAAATGACCTACGGGAAACCCCGTAGGTCGGTCGCTTCTTCCGTACACGGATAGCATTATAAGTTTGCGTATTTCGGGCGTGTACGCCCTCTGCCTTAGTGCAACTCGGTGCAATACCTTTCGGCGGCAAACGCTCTACTATTTATTATATTCA
>QAKE01000053.1 GCA_003343995.1 Bacillota bacterium | reverse complement strand
AAGGAATGGGAGCGGGCCGTGTGGAACGCCCTGGAGGGCGTGGACCTCCACAAAGAGGAGGCCGGAGCGTGAATAACTTTGAAAGGATCACGGCCTCCCCGGAGGCCCTGGGGGCTTTCCTGGCCTCCCTCCCCGTCCTGCAAGGCCCATGGGACGACGCTTTCCACCGGGCGTTCTGTGACACCTGCCAGGTGGAGGACTGCGACGCAGAGGGGTGCCCGCACCAGGCAGAGCGGAATAACCCAACCTGGTGGATCAAACAGGAGGTGGTGGACGGTGGAGATCGTTCTACTGGCTGACGCCCTGGAGGGCCTGCGGACGCTGGAGCCTGAAAGCGTCCACACCTGCGTGACCTCCCCGCCATACTTCAATCTGCGCGACTACGGCGTGGCGGGGCAAATCGGCAATGAGGACACGCCGGAGGCATTTGTGGGAAAACTGGTGGAAGTGTTCCGGGAGGTGTGGCGGATCCTGCGCCCGGATGGGACCTTGTGGGTAAACATCGGGGACAGCTACGCCACCAGATCCGGCAATCAACCCCCGACGAATACCCGCAATTCCTGCGGGCACACGACGAAGCGGCAACCGAGCGGGTACAAATATAAGGACCTGATCGGAATACCGTGGCTTTTGGCCTTTGCTTTGCGGGCTGATGGGTGGTATTTGCGCCAGGACATTATATGGAACAAATCCAACTGTATGCCGGAGAGCGTCCGGGACCGTTGCACCAAGTCCCACGAATACATATTTTTGCTGTCAAAATCGGAACGCTATTATTTCGACGCGGAGGCGATCAGCGAACCCATAGCGGGCGCCAGCACCAAGCGATATATGCAGAATATCGAAAAGCAATCCGGTTCCTTTAAGCAGCCGGACAGGGACGGCAGACCAATGAAAGCGGCGTTACCCCGTTTCGGCGGAGAGAAGTACGGCACCGATCAGACGAAAGAAACCAGGACCAAGAGCGGAAAACCTATGTGCCCACGCCACGCAGAAATAAGCGCGACGTGTGGACCGTCGGAACAAGCGGGTTTCGCGGCGCACATTTTGCCGTGTTCCCTGAAAAACTGATCGAACCTTGCGTATTGGCAGGCTGCCCGGAGGGCGGCACCGTCCTGGATCCGTTCACGGGGAGCGGGACCACCGGAGTGGTGGCCAAGCGCCTGGGCCGCAATTTTGTGGGCTGCGAGATCAACCCTGATTATGCAAAAATGGCCGCCGACAGAATAGCGGCGGAACCGGAGAGGAGGCACACATGGCAGACATGACCGTGACCGTGACCATGACGCCGGAGGACTTCCAGGAATTTATGGCATGGAAGAAAGACCGGGAACTTTACGACGCCGAAGTGAGCAAGATTAAGAAAAAATGGCTTCTATTGGCAAATAAAGCAACGTGGGCGCTGGAGGAGGACCCGAAGCGCCCCGGAAAGATAAAGATCACCGATCAGGAACACGCGGCGGAACTGCTGGAAATGGCCAAGGGCTACCTGGCATAAAAGAAAACCACCTGCGCCTGGTGCTGACAACACGGCGCAGGTGGAGATATAAGCGACGGGAAACCCGCCTGGGATATACATATTATAACACTATCCCGGGCGGAACGCAACCGAAAAAAGGACGGGGCCACGGCCCCGTATAGCGTCGGTAAGAGCGATTAGTAAAGTGACCAGCATAGGAAAAGGAGGCACCCATGGCCTACGTTCATAGGGTGGTAAAGGCTGGTCCGTGTGTCGAACACAAGAAAATGCAGTCCTACCGGGTACATACCAAAGGCGCCACCAGATCCCCCAATAGCGGCCACACCTCTGAACGCCAAGCGCGGATCAATGAGCGGGCGGCGGAGGAACGCCTGCGCTGGGACATAAACGCCAATTTTGGCCATAGGGATCTCCACGCTGTTCTCCATTACTACGTCAAAGATAGCACGTTTGAGGAGATCCTGGCAGACAAGGCGGCCTTTCTGCGAAACCTGCGGACGATTTGCAAAAAGCGGGGGATCACATACAAGGCCGTGGTGGTCATAGAAACCAAACGCATGACCAACCCACACCTGCACGTTATCATTTCCCGCATGGACCCGGAGATCATCACCGAGGCATGGGAGAACGTCCCCAGGGGCGGCGGTGGTATCAGCTTCAAGCCCATGGACAGGCGCGGCAACCACTACAAGCTGGCCGCCTACCTGATGAAAGAAAGCCGATCCACCATGGAGCGATACCGGGAGATCGGCAAGAGGGGCAAGCGGTACAGCAAAACGCAGAACATGGACAAGCCGGAAATTACATACACCGTCGTGTCCGCCTCCAGCTGGAGGAAAGAGCCAAAAGCCCGAAAGGGCGCAGTCCTGTATAAGTTCGACGACGGATCCACCTGCCGGAGCGGGTGGCATGAAATCAGCGGTTACCCATACCAAGAGTATTTCGAGGTTTTCAACGAATAGGAGGCAGCACAATGAAGATTTACATAGCCGGAAAGATCGCCGGCGATAAACGATACCGCGCCAAGTTTCGGGAGGCCGCCAAGACGCTGGAGGCGGCGGGCCATGTAGTCCTGAACCCGGCCACCCTGCCGGACGGCCTGGAACAGGCGGACTATATGCGGATCTGCCTGGCCATGTTGGACACGGCGGACCTGGCCGTGTTTCTCCCCGACTACCAGGAAAGCAAGGGCGCCATGGTAGAGTGGGGTTACTGCCAGCGGATCGGGAAAGACTGCGCCCTGTACCTGGAATTGACGGGAGGCGGCAGGCGGTGAGTAAAGCGCAGATCAGCCTATGGGAGGAAAAGATCGTGGACAGTTTCGCCGGCGGCGGCGGAGCCAGTACGGGGATTGAACTGGCCACGGGCCGGGTGGTGGATATTGCGATCAACCACGACCCTGACGCCATACTCATGCACAAAACGAACCACCCACACACGACACATTACCAGGCAAGCGTGTGGGACGTGGACCCGCTGGAGGTCACCCACGGCAGCCCTGTGGGCCTGTTATGGGCCTCCCCTGACTGTAAGCATTTCAGCAAGGCAAAAGGCGGCAAGCCTGTGGAAAAGAAGATCCGGGCCTGGCCTGGATCGTCCTGCGCTGGGCCGGAACGGTCCGCCCCCGCGTGATCATCCTGGAGAACGTGGAGGAGTTCCAGACCTGGGGGCCGGTCCGCAAAGGCAAGCCCGTCAAAAAGCTATCCGGCCAGACGTTCCACAAGTGGCTGGGCCAGTTGGAGGCCCTGGGCTACACCGTGGAATGGCGGGAACTGGTGGCGGCGGACTACGGAGCGCCCACCACACGAAAGCGGTTTTTCCTGATCGCCAGGTGCGACGGGCGGCCCATTGCGTGGCCAGAACCCACACACGCGCCGGCGGACAGCCCGGAGGTAAAGGCGGGCCTGAAAAAGCCGTGGAGGAGCGCGGCGGAGATCATCGACTGGAGCCTGCCCGCCCCCTCCATTTTTGCCAGCAAGGAGGAAATCCGGGAACGGTTTGGCGTGGCCGCTGTTCGCCCGCTGGCCAAGAACACCATGCGCCGTGTGGCCCGTGGCGTGGACAAGTTCGTGATCAAATCGGCGGACCCGTTCCTGGTGATTGTGAACCATGCCGGAGAGTTCCGGGGGCAAGAACTGGGAGAACCGCTCCAGACTATCACCGCAAAGCACGGTTATGGCGTGGCCTCCCCGATCATGGCGCCGCTGACCATGCACAACAACGAAAACGCCGCCGGGACGGCGATCACCGAGCCAGTAAACACGATCACCAGCAGCGGAGCGGGCGGCCATCAAATGCTGATTGCCCCCACCCTGGCCGCCATTGGACAGACTGGAGGCGGTGACCGCTGCCGGAGCGTGGAGGAACCGACCCACACCCAAGTGTCAAAGGCGGAGGAGTGCGTGGTGTGCCCTGCCATGATCCAGTATCACACGGAGCAGTCCGAAATGGTGCGAGGCCAGGCAGTCACCGACCCGATTATGACCATTGACGCCTCCAACCGCTACGGACTGGCGGCGGCGACGCTAACCAAGTATTACGGCAGCGATCAGCACGGCCAAGAGATCCGGGACCCGCTCCACACGATCACGGCAAAGGACCGGGAGGGCGTAACGGTGGCCAGCCTTTCCGAGTTCCACGGAACAAGCATTGGGGCGTCCCCCAAAAATCCACTGGGCACGGTATTGAGCAAAGACCACCAGGCCGTGCAGACTGCCCACATGGTCAAGCTGAAAGGCACCAACCTGGGCGGCCCGGCAACGGAGCCGGTGCAGACGATTACAGCCGGCGGAGGCCACCATGGCGTGGTCACTACCAGGATCACCAAAGCGGAGCCAGGGGCGCCGCTCCAGAACTGGCCGAAGATCCGGGAGGCCCTGAACGAGTTTTGCGGCTATCAGCTGGCGGAGGACGACGTGATCCTGTTCCTGATCGGCGGCGCCTGGTATTTCATGGCCGACATTGGCCTGCGTATGCTGACGCCCCGCGAGTTGTACCGGGCCAACGGTTTCCCGGACGATTACAAGATCGAGCGGGATTATATGGGCCACGTTTACGGGAAAAGCAAACAGGTGGCCCGCTGCGGCAACGCGGTCCCGCCGCCCTTTGCCACGGCCCTGGTCCGTGCAAACTTCCCGGAGTGGTGCGGCCAGACGATCACAACAATGGCGGAATTTGAAAAGGCGGTGGCGGTCTAATGCTGGAAGTTGTACCCATGACCCTGAAAGAGGCCAACGCATACGTTGAACAGCACCACCGCCACCATGGCCCTGTGGTGGGGCATAAGTTCTCCATAGGCTGTTCAAACGGCGAGGAAATTGTGGGAGTGGCCATTGTTGGGCGCCCGGTTTCCAGACACCTTGACGACGGGTGGACGTTGGAAGTAAACCGCCTTTGCACCGATGGGACCCGCAACGCCTGTTCAATGCTATATGCAGCAGCGTGGCGGGCAGCCAGGGCCATGGGGTATAAACGCCTGGTGACCTACATACTGGAGAGCGAAAACGGCGCAAGCCTGCGAGCCTCCGGGTGGAAATGCGTGGGGCAAGCTGGCGGCCTGCGGTGGACGGGGAAACGCCGCCCGGAGGTGGACCTGTACCCGGCACAAATGAAAATCAGATTTGAACGGACAACGGAGGAGGAAAGGCCATGAATGGAAAAACGACCACGTTTGAGTGGCCCGTGTCCCATTTCGACCTGGATCAGATCGCGGAAAGCGGCCAGGTTTTCCGCTGGGAGCGGCGCGGCCCGTGCAACTACCTGATCCCGGCGGGGGATCAGGTGTGCGTGGCCTACATGACGGCGCCGGACAAGCTGGCAGTCAGGTGCCGGGAAAACCGTGCAGCGTTTTGGCGGTATTATTTCGGCCTGGGTGATCCATACCCGGAGTATTGGCAGACAATCAACAGCTGGGTGGAGCGGGACGGCCCGGACGCCTACCTGTCCAGAGCGGCGACGGAGGCCAACGGCATGGTGGTCCTACATCAACCCGCATGGGAAACCATGGCCAGTTTTATGATCAGCCAAAACAACAACATTCCCAGGATCCGGGCCAGCGTGTCCGCGCTGTGCCGCCGGTTCGGAAAGAAGATCACCACCGTGGACGGCGAGGAGTATTACACATTCCCGCAGCCGGAGGCCCTGACCGACGCGGCGGAACTTGCGGGCCTGGGCCTGGGGTATCGGGACAAATATATGGCGGCTATGGCCAGAGCCATCACCGGCGGCGGGCTGGACGTGCCCGTGGTGTCGGCCATGGACTACACCAGAACCAAGGCGATCCTGAAAGCGATCCCCGGTATTGGCGAAAAGGTGGCCAACTGTATTTTGCTTTACGGAATGGGGCACCTGGAGGCGTTCCCGGTGGACACATGGATCCGCCGGGTGCTGGATCGGGAGTTCCCGGACGGTTTCCCCATGGAACGCTATGCCGGTTTCTGCGGCCTGGTCCAGCAAATGATTTTCTACTACGAACGGAGGAGATAAACATGGGCATGATCGTCATTGGAGTGGGCACCACCCACCTGGGCGGCATGAGGACGGCGCCAAACGGCGACGTTGTGAGCGTAACGCCTGCGGTATGGAAACCGGATAGCAAGGGCGGAAGTGTGGCCATTTGGCCGCTGAACCCCGAAACAATGGAGCAGGACGGCCCGGCGGAGGTTTTCGGGGATTGGCAGGCCGCCGAATACCTGGCCAGAGCGTTGGAAATGATCCACCCCAGCCGCCAGATCAACGTCCCGAACCTGGAGGCCATGATCCGGCAGGCCACAAAAGACGGTTTCAACATCTGCGACTATTGCCCGGATTTTAATTGCCGGGACTGCATTGTGAACGAGTGGAAAGGAGATCCCGAAAATGAATAAAACGAAAATTGACTGGGCCACCATGTCCTGGAACCCCGTAACCGGGTGCCGCCACGGCTGCCCCTATTGCTACGCCAGGAGGACCGCCCGCCGGTTTGACGCTAACCTGGAGGACCCCGCTGCCCTCCCCGGCGGCCTCCACGTTCTGGAGAACAAGATCAAGGCCACGCCGTACCCCTATGGGTTTGAACCGACCCTGCACCGCTACCGCCTGAACCAGCCGGAGCGCCAGGGAGAGCCGCAGACCGTATTCGTGTGCAGCATGGCGGACCTGTTCGGGCGCTGGGTTCCCACGGGCTGGATCAGGGACGTGCTGGACGCCTGCCAGCAGGCACCGCAGCACCGTTACCTGTTTCTGACCAAAAACCCGGCCCGATACCTGGAACTGGACCAGGTGGCCCTCCTCCCCCACGAAAACAATTTCTGGTATGGCAGCACGGTGGCAAATGAGGAGGCCATGGCCATGTACCCAATGCCGTGGGCCAATATCAACACGTTTTGGAGCATGGAACCCCTGCTGGGACCGGTGGACATGAGCAAAGCGGAGGGCCTGCCCCAGTGGGTGATCCTGGGCGCCGAAACCGGGAACCGGGCGGACAAGGTGATCCCCCGCCGGGAGTGGGTGGGCCAGATTACGGAGTTTTGCGAGGTAAACGAGGTCCCCGTGTTCTACAAGGACAACCTGCGGGCATACTTCCCGGATCTCCCGGCCTCTGCTTTCCCCTGGAACAGCCAGGAGGAACCGGGCCATATTTGGAAAGCCCACTATATGGGCCGCTTTGAGAGGCAGGAGTGAGCCATGGACAACACCGAAAAAGTGGAGATTGGCTACACCGTACCGAAAGAGCGGTGGATCGAGGCAGCCAAAAACCTGGAGGACCTGGGGAATGTGCTGGCTGGCAATCTCCTGGCCATAAATGGCGACGGGAGAGGGCAGGAGGACGCGGACGCGCTTATGGCGGACATTGTACTGGCCTGCCTGGCATTGAACCATGTGGCGGAGTTTGCCGTTGACAAGTGCCGGATCATTCCGGTTACCGGGCAGAATGGAGGATAATATGCGGGCTGTGCTTATGAGTATGAAACCCCAATGGTGGGAGAAAATCCTGGCCGGGGAAAAGTTGCTGGAGATCAGAAAAAGCGCCCCCAAAGGCGGAGCGGGAGAGCCGGAGCTGTGGCCGCTGCTGGTCCTGGTCTATGTCAGCGGCACCGGAGCGGTGCAGGGCCAGTTCTCATGTGAGGGGTGGGTGAAAACCAACTATCTGCAATTCCTGGAAAGGCTGTCCTGCGTCCCGCTTGAAGATCTGGAGAAATACGCCGGAGGCCCCGGGAAAAAACTCTGCGGCTGGGTCATAAAATCGGCGGAAAAGTTCGACACACCCAGCCCGTTGGCGGAGTTCGGACTGGACCGTCCACCCATGTCATGGCAGTACATAGAGATCCCGGACGCGGCGGAGGAATGAGGAATGGCCATAAACGTCAACGACCTGCCGCCGAAATACCAGCGGCAAGCCATGGAAAAGTACATGGAACAGCAAGCGCGGCGGGGGCTTATGCCCTCCGCCGCCGTGCCGCAGGATAAGGCAAAGGCGAATAAATACCACAACACCCCCACCGAGCGGGTCACGGCCTCCGGCGCTGTTCTCCACTTTGACAGCCAAAAAGAGGCCCGCCGGTATGACGTTTTAACCGCCCGCCTCCAGGCCGGGCAGATCCGCGACCTGCGCCTGCAGGTGGAGTTCACCCTGCAAGAGGCATACACGGACACCGAGGGCTGCAGGGTGCGGGCCATCCGGTACAAGGCGGATTTTACATACTACCGTCCGCCAGAAAACGGGAGCCACGCGGCATATTGGGCCGATCAGACAGGGACCCCGTGGGTGCTGGTGGTGGAGGACGTGAAAAGCCGGGCGACTAAAACCCAAAAATACGCAATCAAAAAGAAACTGCTAAAAGAGCGGTTCGGACTGGACATAACCGAGGTGTAAGAATGAGCGAACAGACAACGGGCGGGATCACCCGCGAGGCCGTGAAAGAATATCTGCAGCAATACCATGCGGCCCGCGAGGCCAAACGGCTGCTGGAACGTCGCCACGACGATTTGGTGCGCGAATTAAAGACCCCACCCATGGGATCGACATACAGAACTATGCCGACTTCAAAACCCCCGGCGAATACCGAGGGTTCCGTGTCCGTTGTCTTTCGCCTGGCGGAGGTTGAACAGCGCATAGACGACCAGCGGGAGGCCATGGGAAAGGCTGTGCTGAATGTTATGGACATGATCGACCTGCTGCCCATGGGGTCCACGGAACGCACCGTTGTGGAAATGCGGCACATAGACTGCAAGAAGTGGGAGCGGATCTGCAAAGAGGTCCACATGAGCAGGTCCAGGGTGAACGACTATTACAACGCCGGCCTGGAGATCATCATGGCCAATAAACGGGCACGGAAATTAGTGGGCAAATATATGCGGGATAATCCTGCCCGTGAATAATTTTCCCGCTTTTGAAAAGTTCGGACACTATCGGACATTTGCCTGTGCTAAGATTGTACCGTGGAAAAAGAGAAAACGAGAGGCCGCCAGGGCGTGAAGAACTGGCGGCCCTTTCTTTTTCCATACCATGGGCCGGGGAGCGTACCGCAGGGGCTTTCCTCCTTTCACCCTGCGCCGCCGCACCGTACACGAGAGCGGCGGCCCGGCCCCAACCCTGCGCCCTGGGCGGCCTTTGCCGAGGGGCTGCCCAGGGCCTCCCACCCCCCTGTTTGGGTCCTCCCTGGGACTTTGAGCGGTGCGGGGCAAGGAAAGCCCGGAATTTTTGTCCATGAGGGAGGAAAATTTCCGGGCTGTTACGTTACGGATTTTCAAAACACCCCCCGGATTTATACCCCCCTTTAGGGGGTATAAGCCTGGGAGAAAGAGAGGGTCAAAACGCGAAACCGCCCAAAACCAGAAAAGCGAAACCGGCGGGCGGCCTGCGGTGCCTGCTGTGCCCGAAGTCCTGCGATCATTCGCGGGGGGTTATGTAGGGCACGGCCTGGGCACCGGCGGCGACCTGCCGGCGGCGGAAAAGGAGGTGCTGCTGGTGGCGGGAAAGGCCAAAAAGACGACCACGGGAAAGGCTGAAAAGCCGGTGGTCATGTCAGGGGCGGTCCCGGAGTGGTCCAGCACCACGGCGATCTCCAAACTGCTGGGAAAAACCGTCCGGCGGATCCAGCAGCTGACCCAGGAGGGCGTCCTGGAAACCGAGGTGCCGCCCGGCGGCGGCGCCCGGAAGTATCGGACCTGTGAAACAGTCCAGCGGTATATCGCCCATGTTGAGCAAAAGGCCCAGGAAACCGGGGAAAACAGCCGGGCGGCGGAACTGAACCTGAAAAAACTGCAGGCGGAGGTTGACCTGAAAGAAAGCCAGGGCCAACTCCACCGCCTGAAAACGGCGATTGCAGAGGGCAAATATATTTCGGCAGACCAGGCCACCGAGGAACTGGCGGAGTTCCTGGCCACGTTCAAAAAGTTTGCCCTGAATATCCCGCCCCGCATGGCCGGCACCATGTCCAGCTATGCCGACGCGGTGACGGTCCGGGCCATGGAAAAAACCATGCGTAAGGAATTGGAGGCCCTGCTGGCCGCATTTTCGGACGGAGCCGTGGCAGAGCAAGCGGAGGACGGGGAACCATGAAAAAATACCGCCAAAAGCCCTATACAGTGCCGCCGTGGATCCACAAGGCCGTGCAGGTATTACGCCCCGTCGAGCGGGTCACCGTGTCAAAATGGGCAGAGGCCAACCGCGTCCTGCCAGACAGCAATTCCATACCAGGCCCGTGGCGTAACAGCGTGACCCCGTACCTGGTGGAAATCATGGACGCCTTTTCCGACGAAATGGTGGAGGAAATTATTTTTGTGAAGCCCACCCAGGTGGGCGGAACCTCTGCCATGGAGAATATGCTGGCAAGCGCGATAGCCCAGGACCCGGCGCCGGCCATGTGTGTCTACCCCTCCGACGATCTGGCGGAGCGCACGGTGGAAAGCAAACTGGACCCGATGATCAAAAGCTGCAAGACCCTGGCCGCAAAATACCGGATCAACGACAGCAAAAAACTGGCCTTAAAGTTCACGGACATGGTGGTGTACCTGACGGGCGCCAACAGCCCGGCAGACCTGGCCAGCACAAATATACGCTATCTTTTCATGGATGAAGTGGACAAATTCCCCGGAGCCTCCAAGAAAGAGGCGGACCCCGTTTCCCTGGCCAAGGAACGCACAAAGACGTTTTTCAACCGCAAGATCTTCATGGCCTCCACGCCGACCCTGAAAACGGGCCATATTTGGAAAGCCAAAGAGGCGGCGGACGTTGAAAAGCATTATTTTGTCCCCTGCCCCCATTGTGGGGCATTTATCGAATTGAAATTCGCACAAATCAAGTGGCCATCCAAAGAGGACGTACCGGAGAACGCGGACCGGGCGGAAATGGCCACCTACGTCTGCCAGGAATGTGGGTGCGTGATTACCGACCAGGACAAGGGCAAAATGCTGGCCGCCGGGCGCTGGAAACCTGTGCGGCAAAAGACCCAACACCCCAAAAGCGTGGCCTTTTGGATGAACACCCTATATTCCCCCTTTACCCGCTTTTCTGATATTGCGCGGGAGTTCATGCGATCCAAAGACGACCCGGAACTGCTGCACAATTTCGCCAATAGCTGGCTGGCCGAACCCTGGGAGGACACCAAGCTGAAAACCAACGCCGAAATGGTGATGGAGCGCCAGACGGAAACGCCGGAATGGACGCTGCCGCCATGGACCAAGCTGGTGACCGGCGGGATCGACGTACAGGAGAATTGCCTGTACTGGACAATCCGGGCCTGGGGCGATTACATGACCAGCCAAAATATTTCCCACGGGCAGGCCCTTTCCATGGGTGAGGTTGAACGGATTATGAATACCGAGTTGACCATGCCGAACGGCGAAAAGGTCATGGTCAACCTGGCCCTGATGGACAGCGGCGACCAGACAGAGGACGTTTATGAGTTCTGCGCCCTGAACTCCGACTGGGCGCTGCCCTGCAAAGGCACCACCACCATGCTGTCCCATTACCGCCTTTCCACCGTGAACAAGGCCGGGAGCCGGGCCAATGGCATGACCCTGGTGCTGGTGGACGGCGGCAAGTACAAGGACCAGATCGCCGCCCGCATGAGGAAAGAAAACGGGACCGGCGCCTGGATGGTATATCAAGGCTGCGATCTTGATTACGCCGAACAGGTCACCGCAGAACACAAGATCACCGAGCGGAGCGGGGGCAAGGAGGTCCAGCGGTGGGTCCTGAAAACCTCCCACGCGGACAACCATTACCTGGACTGCGAAGTGTACGCGGCGGCGGCTGCCGACGTGCTGGGCGTCCGCAACCTCTACCTGCAAAACCGAGTGGAGGAGAACGCCCAGGAGGTCAAAAAGCGGGCGGAGCCGAAACCGGACACCCGCCCCCAGGAGGAAAACTGGATCAAAGATAACGATAACTGGATTTAACGGAGGCCATGAACATGAGCAACACCAACAACCCGGCGGAAATGCTGGAACAGATCAACACCGCGATCACGGCGGTGCTTTCCGGCGGCCAGTCCTACAAGATCGGCAGCCGGAGCCTGACCCGTGCGGACCTTTCCACGCTCCAGGCCATGCGGGCAGAACTGGAGGCGCAGATCACCGCAGGCCAAGCCTCCCCCCTGCTGGATCGCACCTATGTGGCGTTCTTTGACGGGAGGTGATCGGCATGGGAGCCATTGACAAGATCATAGGCGTGGTATCTCCCCAAAAAGCCTATGAGCGCGAAATGTGGCGCCAAGCATTGGAGGCGGCCAGAGGCTACGACGCCGCCAGTTATGGGCGCCTGAACTCCGGCTGGAGGGTCCACAACGACAGCGCGGAGAACACGGACAGAATGACCCGTGACGTGATCCGCGCCCGCGCCCGCGACCTGGAGCGCAATAGCGATATTGCCCAGGCGGTCCTCCACGCCTTTGAGCGCAACGTGGTGGGCAAGGGTTACACCCTGCGGGCAAAGACCGGGGACGAAACCCTGAACAAAGAGATCGAAAAAGCGTGGAAACGCTGGTGCAAGGCCCGCAACTGCGACGTGACCGGGGAACAATCTTTTAACCAGATCCTACGCATGGCCGTGGACCGCAAAAAGGTGGACGGCGGCCTGCTGTTCGTCTACCGCTACACCGAGGGCGGCGTGGTCCCGTTCAAACTGCAGATCATGGAAGTGGACGAACTGGACACCAGCCAGACCACACCGCACAAGCGGGGAAACCGCGTTGTGGGAGGTATCGAGTACAACCAGTACAGGCGCCCGGTGGGCTACTGGTTCCGACAATATGACATTGAGGGCTGGCAACTGACGCAGCCGGTGTATATCGAGGCCAAGGACGTTTATTTTTACAAATCAAAGCGGCGGCCCAGCCAGTTGCGTGAAATCTCCGACATGACCCACACGATCACGCGGATCAGGGACACAAACGAGTTTATAACCGCTGTGTCCGTCAAGGAGCGGATCGCGGCCTGCCTGGCCGTATTCATCAAAAAGGCAGTCCCGGCGGGCGGGTTCGGGCGCGGCGGCGTCAGAACGGAAAACGGCACCGTGGACTATGAGGGCAAGAAGCTGACGCCGGGCATGATCCAAAGCCTGGGCGCCGGCGACGAAATCCAGGTGGTGGATCCCAAGGGGGCCGCCTCTGACGCCACGGCCATGGTCAAAACGCAGCAGGCATTGATTGGCGCCGGCCAGGGGTTGAGTTATGAGGCTGTCAGCCGCGACATGGCGGGCGCCACCTACTCCTCCGCCCGTCAAAACGCCATCGAGGACGAAAGCACCTACGCCGAGGACGTGGAAATGCTCACGGACTTTATGAGCGAGGTTTACGAAAACTTTGTGATCTCCGGTTATCTCTCCGGGCTGTTCAATATGCCCGGCTTTTGGGATAAAAAGGCGGACTACCTGGATCATACATGGGTAAAGGCCCCCAAAAAGTGGATCGACCCCTCCAAGGAAAGCACCGCCAACAAAACCGCCCTGCAATCCGGTCAAAAAACCTACCAGGATATTTGTGCGGAGCAGGGCAAGGACTGGAAAGACGCCGTGGACGAAACGGCGGAGGTCCTGAAATATGCCCGCGAAAAGGGCGTTGAGATGGGAGGTGTGATATTTGGAAATGGTACGACAGCAGCCCAGCAAAACACCGGATCCGATCCGGGCCAGGGATAAAAACCAGGGCACCCGGAGCCAGGGGCAGATCGTTTTCCGCGCAGCGGAGGATCAGAACAGCCGGCGGCGGACGATCAGCTTTTCCAGCGAGGAACCATACCAGCGTTGGTTCGGTATGGAGATCCTGGACCATTCGGACGGAGCCATGGACCTTTCCCGCCTGAATGAGGTGGGCGTGGTCCTGTTCAACCACAACACGGACAAGGTGCTGGGCCGAGTTCTGCGGGCCTGGGTGGAGAACCGCCGGGGCATGGCAGAAATTGAGTTCGACACCGACGACGACGCCGAAAAGATTTTCGGAAAGGTCAAGGCCGGAACCCTGAAAACCACGTCTGTCCGCTATGCGGTGGACAGCTGGGAGGAAGTGGCACCGGGCAAGACCTCCGCAGACGGACGTTTCACCGGCCCGTGTCAGATCGCCCGGAAATGGACACCCATGGAGGTTTCCATTGTGTCCGTACCGGCAGACGCCACCGTGGGCGTTGGGAGGGCTGACGGCGAACAGAACGCCGGCGGCACCACCCTTTCCCTTTATGAGCGACAGATCCAGATCAACAAAAACAGACATTGGAGGTAAGAAAAACCATGAAGAACAAGAAAAAGTGGATTGCCCGCCAGCAGGAAATTGTCAACGGCGCCCGCACCGCTGGCCGTGACCTGACGGCGGAGGAGCAGGCCGAATTTGACAAGCTGCAGCGCCAGATCGACGAAGCGGACGACGGCCAGGGCGGTGAGCCTGCCGGCGGTGCCCCTGCCGGCGGACAGCGCAGCGCAGAAGATCCCGCCCAGGGCGGCGATCCTGCCCCCTCTGACGGCCAGCGCGGTGCCGGCGCTCCTGCCGCTGCCCCTGCCGCCCCTGACGCCGGCCAGGCCGTGACTGCAGAGCGTCAGCGGATCAGCGACATTGTGGCCCTGTGCCGCCAGACCGGCATGGAACCGGATCAGTATATCCGCAGCGGCGCCACCATGGACACCGTGCGGACCGCTGCCGTGGATCACCTGATCAAGCACGGTGCCCCCCTGTCCTCCCGCATGAACAACGATCCCGGCGACAACTTCCGGGCCGCTGCCACTGACGCCCTGCTTATGCGTACCGGCGTGAACGTGGAGAACCCCGCCCAGGGCGTGGAACAGTTCCGGGGCATGAGCCTGCGGGATCTGGCCATTGAGTGCATGGCCCGCGACGGCCAGGGCAGCACCACCGAACTGCTGCGGATGGGCAAGGACGATCTGTGGTCCATGGCCTGCCGCCAGTTCTTCAACCCCACTTCCGCGTTTCCTGCGATCCTGGACAACACGATCCGCAAGACCATTGAGAACAGATACCAGACTGTGCCCACCACGTTCCAGCTGTGGACCAGCAAGGGCAGCGTGGCCGACTTCAAGCCCACCAAGGATCATTCCTATCTGGCGGGCGGCGCCGGCGAGTTCCTGCGCGTGGGTGAAAACGGCGAACTGAAGCACGACACCCCCAAGACCGAACTGCTGCCCCAGCGCAAGGTTGACACCTATGGCCGTCAGTTCTCCATGAGCCGTCAGGCGTTTATCAATGACGACATTGGTTTTATTACCGAGGTCCCCGGCCTGTATGCGGCCAGCGCCAAGCGCACGATCAACAAGCAGGTGTATTCCATCCTGGTGCAGAACCCCGCCGTTTTTGACGGTGTGCCCCTGTTCAATGCTGCACACAACAACCTGATCACCGCAGGCGCCAAGCCTTCCATTGACACCATGCAGGCCATCATGCTGAAACTGCTGCGCCAGACTGACCCGTTTGGCGAGGCCATCACCATCCAGCCCC
The DNA here is from genome assembly GCA_003343995.1 of Bacillota bacterium. GTDB lineage: Bacteria > Bacillota > Clostridia > Christensenellales > Borkfalkiaceae > UMGS775. Next base: position 23,766 of record QAKE01000053.1, on the reverse strand, counting down.
GTTACATCATCGTGCCCGTGGGCTATGGTTTCCTGCTGTCCCAGCTGTTGGAAACCCAGCAGATCGAGGTTTCCGGCATTGGCAGCAAGACCATGAACCCCCTGTATAACTACCGCAACCAGCTGCAGGTCATTGAGGAGGGCACCCTGAACGTCCTGGCCGGTGACGACGCGGTGCCCTGGTTCATGGTGGGCGATCCCAGCTACGCCAAGTCCATCCAGGTTGATTACCTGAACGGCCAGGAAACCCCCACCATTCGCCGCAGCGAGGTCCCCGGCCAGCTGGGCTATGTTTGGGACATTTGGCTGGATTGGGGCATTACCGCCGTGGACTTCCGTGGTATTGCGAAAAACCCCGGCGTGACCATCGAATAAGGGAGGTAAAGAAAAATGAAAGCTACCTATTGGCAGCGGGGTGAAACCCTGGACTACATCCCCGAAAAGGCCGTTGAAAACGGCGAAGTTGTGAGCCTGGGCACCCGGATTGGTGTGGCCGGCGGCGATATTAAGGCCGGCGAACTGGGCCACCTCCATGTGGTGGGCGTCTTTGAAATGCCCAAGGCCGCGTCTGTGTCCATCACCATGGGCGCCGCCGTCTACTACGACGCCGGAGCCGGTGCGATCACCACCACCAGCGCCAGCAACGTGCCGGCGGGTTATGCCGCCGCAGCGGCGGACGCCAACGACGCCACTGTGCTGGTCAAGCTGCTGGGCTGATCGGAGGACGCCATGAAAAAGTTTCTGTCCTGAAAAATATCTGAATGGAGGAACCACACATGAAAGCATTGACCGCAAAACGGGCGGTCCTGTACCAGGGCCGTATGTATGAACCTGGCGACACCCTCCCCGCTGGTGACAGCAAAATGGTGGAGGCGTGGCTGGAGGCTGAAAGCGCGGAGTGGACCGGAGAGGACCAGGAACCCGCCCAGGAGGCCCAGGGTGAGCCGGGAACCGACAACGACACCCAGGAGGGCCAGGAGGACCAGGGAGCCGCAGGGGGCGCCCAGGAGGCCCAGGAGGGCCAGGAGAACCAGGGAGCCGCAGAGGGCACCATGGACGTTGTAGACGGCCACCTGACCCGCGAGGGCCTGGAAACCATGACCAAGGCCAACCTGGAAAAGCTGGCCAAGGACATGGGCGTGGAGATCCCCAGGGGTGCCACCAAGGCGCTGATCATTGAGCGGCTGGCGGCGGTGACCGTTGAGGCGCCGGCCCCTGACGGGGGTGCCCAGTGATGGGCGCCCCCAGCTTTAAGGACCAGATCGCGGCGGATATTTTCGGCACGTTCCTGAACGCCCAAGAGTTTGCGGACGCCCACACCGTCAACGGCAAGGAAATGACGGTGGTGGTGGACGACAACGAACTTTTGGAGCGGGATAAATCCAAACTGCTGGGGGCGCCGCTGAATGGGACCTATAAGGCAAGGCGCCTGATCTATGTGGCGCGGGCGGAGTTTGGACCCCGCCCGGCCATTGGCACCATGCTGGCCCTGGACGGGCGGCAATACAAGGTCAAAGACAGCACCGAGGAGGCCGGAGTGCTGGCCATTGAATTGGAGGCGGTGAGATCGTGAGCGAAAACGGGGCGATCCTGCAAATCGACGTTGACGGAGAGATCCAGAAGATCGTCCGACAGCTGAACGATCTGCCGACCCAATTAAAGGCCCCCACGGTGCTGGCCAGAGCCATGAACCTGACCGCCAACGAAATCAAGCGGAAGATCGGAAAGCAGGCCAGGAAAAAATATGCCATCACCGACGACAGGATCCTAAAAGACAAGAGCAAGGGCGCCATGTACCTGGAAAAGGCCACGGGCGCCGACCCCGCCGCTGTGCTGATCTCTAAGGGCGGAATGATGGAGGTTATGGCCTACACCACCCGGAAGAACGACAGCGCCACGGCGGCCATGTTGAAAGTGCTGAACGAAAGCAAGTTGACCGCGTTGGAGGTGGAGGGGCGGAAAGCCTTTGAAACTACTTTCAGGAGCGGACATACCGCAATCGTGCAGCGCCGGACAGAGGACCGTCTGCCGATCAAAAAACTGCTGGCCCCGGCTGTGCCGCACCTGTACGGCAAAAGCTACGAGGAGGCGGAACTGGATTACTACGGCATATTGCAAAAGCACATCCAGCAGCAGGTGGAAAAAGTCCTGGCGCAGAGGGCATAAAAAACGGCCCCTTTTGGGGCCGCGAAATGGTCAATTATAAAAATCGTCGCCGGAAAATCCCATTTGAGAGGCAAGGAGGTATATGTGCTTGCATGGTTTACTCCGCTTTGAAAAATCCTCACATGAGCAATAGTCCAGCGTTGTGGTGTATTTGTTCCCGGTGGATCCGCTGATCGTAGCAACCCCGGTTTTTGCGTTATACCCAATAATTGCAATACCGTCATGCAAAGCCCGTTCAAACCGATCAGACTGTGCCGCACCACGGTGTACCTGTTCATTCCAACTCCCAAAAGTGCGGCAGCCTGCAAGTGTTGGGCGGGCAAAAGACACGAACTTTATTTCCTCCCGCTTTGACAGTTTGAAAAACACCAAAAGCCCCAGGATCACCAAGACGATCCCGACGGGAGGAAAAGCAAGTGCGAGCAGAACACCCAGGACGACCAGGACAGCGCCAAGCACATGGCACAAAAGCCGGAATGACTTTGAAACCGAGCGGGTGTATATGGCCCCGCCCTGTTCAAATGTCGTGGACTTTTCATCTTTCATTTTGTACCCTCCGTTTCTGATTATTGCCACGTTTTTCTGATTATTTCCACATAAGTGATTATAAGTTACAAAACACGACTTTGCAAGGGGGCGCTTTCATGTGACACAAGAAAATTTGCTGGACGCCGTGGTGGACGACCTGAAAGGCGTATTTACTCACGACACCCTGACCAACTCCCAGGGCGTCGAGCGGACCGTGCAGGTGTACCGGCAAAATCTCCCGATCCGGGAGGGCACCGACGAAGAACCCGAAGCGGAGGAACCGCCGGAGCCGTATGTGTTGGTGCGCCTCTATCAGGGCGAGTTACCGGCACCGGACACCAGGCAAAAGGTGGACGTGGTGCTGACAATCTGCGTTGTGGATCAGGACCCAAACCGCCAAGGTTACCGGGACGCCCTCCACATCGTCAACAGCATTTTGACCCACTACGGAGAAAACAACATCGTGGGGCGGAGGTATGAGGTGCAATACCCGATCAAATGGGCCACCCAAGAGGAGGAAAGTCACCCGTATTATTTCGCCGCCGTGGCGCTGACGTTTGAGGCGCCGGCAATCTTCAAGGAGGTGCCAGAAACATAATGGCAAAAGCCAAAAACAGCGAACAGACCGCCGGCACGGTGGTCTATGTTGGCCCCACCGTTCCGGGAGTGGCCAACCAGAACACGTTTTACACCAACGGGATCCCCACGCCCCTGGCGGAGGCTATCACCAAAAACCCGTCCATGGGCGGACTGGTGATCCCGCTGGACCAGCTGCCGGACGCCATGAAGAAACTGCGCGGCGGCTACGGTCATATTTACCGCCTGTATCGACTGGTACAGGCAAAACTCTAACAGGAGGTATAAACCATGTCTTATTTCCATGGAGTTTACAACTCCGAACAGGACACCAGCCTGACCACCCCGATCCAGGGGAGTGCGGGCCTGCAGGTCATTTTCGGCGTGGCACCGATCCACCTGTCCAAGGATCCCAAAAAGGCGGCCAACACCCCCAAGCTGTGTTACAGCTTCAAGGAGTGCCAGGAGGCCATGGGCTATTCTGACGACTTCAAGACATTCAGCCTGTGCCAGTCCATTGACGCCTGTTTCCGTGTTTTCAACGTGGCGCCGGTGATCCTGGTCAATGTGCTGGACCCCACCAAGTCCACACACACTACCGTCAACGCGGCGGAGGACTGCGACGTGGCGGACGGCACGGTTTTCTATGAAAAGCAGTATGTCATGCTGGACACCCTGGTGGTGAAAAACAACTCTGCCGAACTGGTGGCGGGCAGCGATTACACCGCAGCCCACGCGGAGGACGGCACCGTGGTGATCACCCTGCTGTCTGCGGCAGCCAAAGAGGCCGCCACGCTGTCCGTGTCCAGCACCAGCATTAAGCCCGACGGCGTGACCTATGCCGACATTGTGGGCGGCGTGGACGCCTCCACCGGCAAGGAAACGGGCCTGGAACTGGTGCGCCAGATTTATCCCAAACTGGGCATGACCCCCGGTATTCTGCTGGCCCCCGGCTGGAGCAAAAACGCCGTGGTGTGTGCAGCCCTGCAGGCCAAGACCGAGGCGATCAACGGCTGTTTCGATTGCTGCACCTATGTGGACATTTCCAGCGGAGCCGACGGCGCCAAGGTCTACACCGACGTAAAGGGAGCCAAGGAGGCCATGGGGGCCAGCGGCACCCATACGGCGGCTTTCTGGCCCAAGGCGGCCATTGGCGACAAGGTTTACTGTATGTCTGCCATGGCGGCGGCCCTGACGGCCTACAACGACGCCAGCAACGCAGACGTGCCCTACGAAAGCCCGTCCAATAAGGACCTGCGGATCACCGGCACCGTGCTGGACGACGGCACCGAGGTGGTGCTGGACCAGCAGCAGGCCAGCGACGTACTGAACGCCAACGGCGTGATCACCGCGATCAACGCCAACGGGTTCAAGCTGTGGGGCAACAACACGGCGGCCTATCCCTCCACCACGGATCCCAAGGACCGTTGGCTGGCCGTTCGGCGTTTCTTTGACTGGGATGGAAACAACTTCATCCGCACCTATTTCCAGAAAGTTGACAAGCCCGGAAACAAGCGCCTGATCCAGTCCATTGTGGACAGCCAGAACATTATCGGCAACGGTTACGTTGCCCGCGATTACTGCGCCGGCTACCGGGTGGAGTTCCGCAGCGACGAAAACCCGGTGACCAACCTGCTGAACGGCCATTTGACTGTCCACACGTTCCTGGCCCCGTATATTCCGGCGGAGTACATCGAGAATATCCGCGAGTACGACGTGACCGCACTGCAGGCGGCATTTGGAGGTAACTAACTATGAAAACCATTCCCACCAAGATCAACCGCTACAACGTGTATAACAGCGGAAACCGCCTGCTGGGCATGGGTGACGAACTCACCCTGCCCGACTTTGAGGCGTCCACCGAAACCGTGAGCGGCGCCGGGATCCTGGGAGAGATCGACGACCCCACCCCCGGATATTTCACCAACCAGGAAATTGAGATCCCTTTCCGTATCCTGGACAAAGAGGCCACCGATATGCTGGACATTACCAAGGCCGTCCAGCTGGAGATCCGGGGTGCGGAGCAGACCACCAACAGCGAGGGGGATATTGAGTTCCGGGGCGTTCGCGTGGTGGTCCGTGGCCGTTCCAATAAGTTTACGCCCGGCAAGATGAAAGCCGGGAACCCCATGGACACCTCGATCACCCTTTCCATTCTCTATATCCTGATCGAGTTGGAGGGCGAACCCGTCCTGGAACTGGACAAGATGAACGAGGTTTTCAAGATCAACGGCAACGACATTCTGGCCAAAGTAAAGGAGCTGTGCTGATATGGACACCAACGACAAGATCACCGAGGGCATGACCCCGGAAACCCTGGCCACCGATACCGTGGCAGAGGAGAAAAACGAACTGCTGCTTAAACTCAAAAAGCCCTATGTGTTCGACGGCGTGACCTATACGGAGATCGACCTGTCCGGCCTGGAGGACGTGACGGCGGGCACCCTGGAGAACGTGGGCAAGATCCTGGCCAAGCGTTCCCCCGGCCTGAACCCGGCCACGCTGGAAATGGAAATGAGTTTCTGCAACCTGCTGGCCGCAAGGGTGACCAGCAAAAAGCTGGAGTTTTTCGAGCGCCTGCCCGCCAAGGACGCGGTGGCGCTTAAAAGCATGATCGTGGGTTTTCTCTACGGCGGGGATGGGGACAACTGACACCCGCCGTTATACGGAAAGCCTGCGTCAGTATGTCGTTTACGCTGCGGACAGGGCTTGACTATCTCATGGCCCTGTCCGTTGACGAATTAAACGATATTGCAACCGACGTTGTAAACATCATGGAGGAGGTGGAAAAGCGTGGCCAAAAGTAAAACCTATGAACTCATGGTGAAGATCGCCGGCAAAACGGACAGTTCTTTGAAAAACGCCTGTATGACGGCGGACAAAAACCTGGCCGCGCTGGGCAATACCGCCAAGAGCGCCGGGAAAGTTGTAGCGGGCGCGGCGGTAGCTGCTGCCACCGCTGTGGGCACCCTGGGCGTGGCCGCCGTAAAGGCAGCAGCGGAGTACGAAACCCAGCTGGCCAACGTGTCCACCCTGCTGACGGGAACCGAGGCAGAGATCGCCGCCAGAACGGCGGAGATCGGCAACGAGATCCTGGACGTTTCCAACCGGACCGGCGTGGCCACCGAGAACCTGACCGACGGAATGTATCAGGTCATTTCTGCGTTTGGCGACAGCGCCGACGCCGCCAAGATCCTGGAAACTGCGGCAAAATCGGCGGCGGCGGGAAATGCCACCACCACCGACAGCGTGAACCTGCTTTCTGCGGTAACCAAGGGCTACGGCGACACATCGGCGGAGGCCGTACAAAAAGCGGCGGATCTATCCTTTGCCACGGTCCGGCTGGGCCAGACCTCTTTCCCGGAGTTGGCCGCCAGCATGGGCAAGGTGATCCCGCTGGCCAGCACCCTGGGCGTGGAACAGGAACAGCTTTTCGGCGCCATGGCCACGCTGACCGGCGTTACAGGATCTACGGCGGAAGTGGTCACCCAGCTAAAGGCAACCATGCAGGGCTTTTTGTCCCCGTCCAAGAATATGACGGCAGCCCTGGAAAGCATGGGCTATGAGAGCGGCCAGGCGTTGCTTGAAAGCGAGGGCCTGCAGGGCGCGTTGGAGGCGCTGAAAGGCGCCGTAAACAACGACGAACTGGCGTTTGCGGGCCTGTTCTCCTCTGTGGAGGCACAAACCGCAGTCCTGGCCATGGCTGGGAACCAGTCCGAAAACCTGGCCAGCAAAACCGCCGAAATGTACGAAGCCACCGGAGCGGCAAACGCGGCATTTGAAAAGCAGACCGACACCCTGGCCTATGACATTCAAATGATCAAGAACCTGGGCGCCAACTTCCTGACGCAGTTGGGCACCAACATTTTGCCCTATGTCCGGGAACTGGCGGAGGCGGCCCTGCCCGTCGTCCAGGAGGCCCTGGGCAAAATCGGGGCATACATGACCGGGACCATTATTCCGGCGGCAAAGACAGCAGTTAAATGGATTGCAGAGCATAAGGACCTGCTGCTGGCCATAGCTGCCGGCGTGGGCGCGGCGGTGGCAGCCTATAAAATCTATAAAACGGCGATCACCGCATACAACGCCGTTATGGCCATTTACAAAGTGGTCACGGCGGCCAGCGCCACCGGGACCTTTACCCTGGCCGGAGCCATGACCGCGCTAAACCTCCCCGTCCTGGCCGTTGTGGCGGCCATCGGCCTGGCTGTTGCGGCGGGCATACTGATTTATAAAAATTGGGACAAGATCAAGGCCAAGGCCGTGGAACTGGGCGCGAAGATCTCCGAGGTATGGGGAAATATTAAAGCGTGGGTTTCCGGCGCGGTTTCCAATCTTGTTTCGGCGTTCCAGACCAATTTCCCCCTGCTGTCCGCGTACATAAGCGGATGGTGGGAAAGCATTTCCGCAGCCTGGGAGAATATCAAAGCGATTTTTACAAACATCATTGACTTTGTGAAAAACGTATTTTCTGGAAACTGGAGCGCGGCCTGGGAAAATATCGTGGCCATTTTCGGAAATCTGTTTGGCATGATCGTCAATCTTGCAAAAGCGCCTATTAACGGCGTTATCTCTGCAATTAACTGGGTGCTTTCCAAAATCAACAGCATTTCCGTGACAATCCCGGACTGGGTGCCTGGCGTGGGCGGCAAAACCCTGGGCTTTAATATTCCGACCATTCCGGCGTTAGCTGCTGGCGGCGTGGCTACGGCCCCCACCCTGGCCATGATCGGAGAGGGCGGAGAGCCGGAGGCGGTGCTGCCGTTGTCCAAGCTGGCGGCCCTGCTGGATGAATGGAGCAAAAAACCCAAGCCCGGCGGCGGAACCCAGGGCGGCGGAGACACGCCGATCCAATTCTCCCCCGTGTTCAATTTCTACGGCCCAACCACCAAGGAGGAGGCCGTGGAGGCTGGCCGGGTGAGTTTCGCAGAGTTCAAACGCCTGTATAAGCAGATGAAAGCCGAGGAGCGGCGCAAGCAGTTCAGCCCGGCATAAAGGAGGACACCACCATGGCAAACACCTATACAACGCAGCAGGGGGACGCCTGGGACGTGATCGCCTTTCGGGTCTACGGGTCCGAGAAATACGCCGGGTTCCTTATGCAGGCCAATTTCAAGCACCTGGACACGTTCGTTTTTGACGCTGGTGTGGTCCTCCAGACCCCGGCCCTGCCGGAGGACGCGGAGGAAAGCGCGGCGCCGTTCTGGAGGGCTGAAACATGAGAACCCGAAAGGCAGAGGTGGAGATCACCTACAACGGCGCGGCGGTAACCACAAAACTGGCCAAGTATGAAACAGAGGTCACCTACACGGACCCGGCCAGCGGCGAGGCCGACACCCTGGACATTACCATGCACGACAGGGATCGCCAATGGACCACGGCATGGGTCCCCCTTATGGGGGACACCATGACCGCCACTATAAAGGCCAAGGACTGGAGCCGCGAGGGCGACACCAAGATCCTGCCCTGCGGTTTCTTTATCCTGGACAATTACGAATATTCCGGCTGGCCGCTTGCGGCGAATATTTCCGCCGTGTCCGTGCCCGCAGAGGGCAGTTTCCGGGCAACCGAGCGGACCAAGACCTGGGAGGACGTGACGATCCAGGAGATCGGGAAAGAGATCGCAAAGCGGGCCGGCATTTCTCTGGCCTGGGACGTGGAGGGCGAACCGTTCACGATCAAAAGTGTGGAGCAATCGGCGCAGACTGATTGTGAATTTTACATGGACCTATGCGACACCTACGGGCTGGCCATGAAAGTCTATTCCCAAAAGATCGTGGTCTATGACCGGGAGGCGTACAAGAAAAAGGATCCCGTGGCCAAGATCACCGAGGAGGAGATCACCTCCTGGAGTTGGTCCAAAAACCTGACCGGAACTTATACCGGCGGGGAGTACACCTACACGGACCCCAACACCGAGGAGGAAATAAAGGTCACCGTGGGCACCGGCACCCGGATCCTGAAACAGTCAGGCAAGGCCGACAGCCAGGCCGACGCAGAGCGAAAGATCAACGCGGCGGTGGCCAAGGGCAACCATGGCGCCACCAAACTGTCCCTGACCGTCATGGGCCGCCCGGATCTGGTGGCCTCCCAGTGCGTCACCGTGGTGGGCCTGGGTAAACTGTCCGGCAAATACTACATTGACAGCGCCACCCACCACATCACCGGATCCAGCGGCTACACCACGGACCTGGAACTTTCCCTGGTGGAGGCCATGACCGAGGAAGTGATCAAAGACGCAACCGAGCGGCTGGCCGCTGTTGGCGTTATGAACACCCCCAGTTATTGGGTGGCCCATTACAAAGACGTGGGCAGCCTGGGCGGCCTGATCCTGAACATGGCCACACGGATCAAGGTCAACCAGCACGGCACCAGCGTCAAGACGGTGCCGGAGGCCCTGGAGGTCCTGACCAATACGGGCGTGATCAACTCCCCCGACTACTGGGCCAAGAAATACACCGCTGTGGCATGGCTGGACGTGCTGCTGATCAGCGCGGCCAATGCCCTGACACCGTAAGGAGGCGCCAATGGGAAACGAGATCAGACTGGGAAAGGTGTCCTCTGTCAACTACGCTGCCGGCATGGTCCGGGTGGTGTATCACGAAAAGGACGACAGCGTGACCCGCGAGATCCCCATGCTATCCGATGAATACAATATGCCCGCGCCTGGGGACATGGTGCTGGTCCTCCACCTTTCCAATGGCACCGAGGCCGGGGTGGTCCTGGGCCGCCCCTGGAGCGGGAAACACAAGCCGCCGGAGGGCGCGGCGGGCCTTTATCGCAAGGACCTGGCCCGCACCCCCGGCGAGGCCATGATCCGCTACCAGGGCGGCGTCCTGACCATCAAGGCCGCCAAAGTGGTGGAGGACGGCAACGTGGAGGTGACCGGAGATCTGGCCGTAAAGGGAAACCTAACCGTAACCGGCACCATTACCGCGCAAAGCGTGACCACCAGCGGCGACGTGGTAGCGGCTGGCAAGTCCCTGATCAGCCACACCCACGCCGACAGCCTGGGCGGCAGTACGTCCGCGCCAAAGTAAGGAGGTGACCCCATGATCGGAACACTGGGGAGAAAAATTATTTTCGAGGTAAGCGACGACAAAGCCATGACGTTTCACGACATGACCCGCGATATTTCCAGCCGGTGGGCGGAACATGAGGTGCTGGGCTGCAAACCCAAGCCGGAGTTTTTGGGGCCTGCAAACCAGTCTGTGAGCCTGACTATCACCCTTTCCTCCTCCCTGGGCGTGAGGCCCAGGAACGTGCTGGAGGCCATAGAGGGCATGGTGGAGGCTGGCACGGCGGAGTATTTGGTGATCGGACACCGGACCGTCGGGAAAAATCCCTTTCGCCTGACGGCCTCCAGTGAAACATGGGACCGTGTTTTCAGCCGGGGCGAGTTGAGCAAGGCCACCGTAACCATTACGCTGGAGGAATACACATGAACGAAACCGTTTTGTACGACTTCAAACTGGCCTATACGTTCGCCGCTGACTGGCTGGCGGATCTGGACCGGCAGCTGGCTTTCCTGCTGTCCACGCGGGAGGGCACCGTGCCCCTGGATCGGGAGTTTGGGCTGAATATGGACTTTGTGGACAAGCCGCCGGAAGTGGCCAAAAGCCTTTACACGGCGGAGGTTACCAAAAAGGTGGCCAAGTATATCCCCACCGTGCGGGTCCAGGAAATCACATGGAGCGCGGCGGAGGGGAAATTATCCCTGAAAGTGGTGATCACAAGTGCCTGATTTTTCCGCAGTCAAAAACGCCCCGGACATTTCTTTTATTGACAATAAGACCATTGAGGACGTGCGGGACGGAATGGTGGCCGATTATGAGGAATACATGACCAAGGCCACCGGCCAGACCGTGACCCTGCCGCGATCCAGTCCCCACCGGGGCGTCCTGTACGCGGCGGCCCTGCAAATCTATCAAGCGTTCCAGTACATTGACCGAGCGGGCAAACAAAGCCTGCTGAAATACAGCTATTCCGACTTTCTGGACAACCTGGGACTGCTGAAAGGCGTTACCAGGTCCCCGGCCACGGCGGCGGTTACCACCTTGCGCTTTACTGTTTCGGCGGTGCGCCAGGTGGCCACGGCTATCCCGAAAGGCACCAGGGTGTCCGCTGGCGGGTCCGTTTATTTCGCCACCGACGAATACGCGGAGATCCCAGCGGGCGGCAGCACGGTGGACGTGCCGGCCACCTGCACGGACGCCGGGACCGAGGGCAACGACCTGGCGGCGGGTGATCTGACCATCATGGTGGATCCGCTGCCCTATGTGGCCAGCGTGGTCAACACCACCGCCACCGAGGGCGGCACCGACGTGGAGAGCGACGACGACCTGGCGGAGCGGATCTATCTGGCCCCCGGCGCGTACTCCACCGCAGGCCCGGAGGACGGTTACCTGTTCCACGCCAAGCAGTTCAACCCCTCCATTGGCGACGTGGTAGCCACCAGCAACCAGGCGGCGGGCACGGTTGATATTGTTTTCATTATGTCAGACGGCAAGACGCCGGGCACGGAAATGATCAACGGCCTAAAGGAATACCTGAACGGCAAGACCCGGCGGCCCATGACCGACCTGGTGAACGTATCCGCCCCCGCAGAGGTCACCTATACCGTGGATCTGACCTATTACATCAACCGGAGCGACAGCGCCAGGGCCGTGGCCATCCAGGAGGCCGTCCAGACGGCGGTGGCCGATTATCTGACCTGGCAGCGCACCATTGGCCGGGACATTAACCCCTCCAAGCTGGTGGCCCTGGTCATGGCGGCGGGGGCCAAGCGGGTGACCGTGACCGCCCCCACATACACCGCGGTGGACGCCATCAAGGTTTCCGCCTTGTCCGGCAGCCCCACGATCAGCTATGGAGGGCTGGAGGATGATTAAATTAAACGGCAGCCGGTTCACGGTAGCCATGCCGGAGAACCTGAAAGAACAGCCGGAGGTCCAGGCGATTGCCTACGCCGTGGGACGGCAGATCGAAAAGCTGTGCGCCTACGCCGACGGCGCCCGGACATACGCGGCGATCCAGTCTATGCCGGAGCGGGTCCTGGATCTGCTGGCCGTGGAACTCCGCACACCGGCCTATGACGAAAATTATTCCATCAAGGTCAAACGGGCGCTGATCGAGGGATCCCTGCTGTTTTATACGCAGATGGGCACCCCGGCGGCGGTGGAAAAGATCATAGAAACCATTTTCGGGTCCGGCTACATTTCGGAGTGGTGGGAATACAACGGCAGCCCGTACCACTTCAAGGCGTACACCACCAACCCGGCGATCACCTCCGACGACGTGGAGGAGTTCAAACGGGTGCTGGGGTCCGTCAAGCGCCTTTCCGCCTGGCTGGATGAAATCATTTTGGACCTATCCACCGACGCGGCGGAGGTATATGTGGCCCACTGGGTCCACACCGGCGACTTTATCACGCTCCAACGGGCGACTTTGTAAGGAGGTAAAAACCAATGTTTGCGGCCCCTAAATTGACCGACGCCGGCAAAGCCCTGTATTACGAAAACATGGGCGGCGCCGGGATCACATTCACCACGATCCAGATGGGCAAGGGCACCCTGTCCGGCAGTATCGCCCCTTTGACTGCCCTGGTGGATCCCGTGGTCACCATGGACGCGGCGGTGACCAATAACCAGAACCAATACTGCGACGTGTCCGGCAAGTTCTCCAACGCCTCCCTGGCAGAGGGATTTTACTGGCGGGAGATCGGCGTGTTCGCGGCGGATCCCGATTACCCCGACGACCGGAGCAAGGATATTCTTTACTGCTACCAAAACGCCTATGACACGGCGGACTTTATCCCTGTGGCCAGTGTGCAGACGGTTGAAAAAAATATCACTGTACCGGTGATCGTGGGCGACGCTGCCACCGTAACCTGCACCCTTGCCCGCTCTCTGATTTATGCCAGCCTCCAGGACCTGGAGGACCACGACAAGGACCCCAACGCCCACAAGGCGCTCCTGGATAAGATCAACGAAAACCTGAAAAACAAGCAGGACAAGATCACCACCACCGGGATCCTGAAAGGCGCAAAGGACGGAGAGGGAAACCCCACTGTGGTCCAGGCCGTGGCGGGCACCGACTACCAGCCACCCACCCAAGAACTGGCCGCCAACGACGAAATGGGCCTGGACGACACGGTGCCCTATTTCTCCAATACGGTGGGCCAAAACAAAAAGGTGACCCTGCGGGCCTTAAAGGCTGCCCTGGGCGTACAAAGCGCCAGTATCAACGTGACCACCTGCGCCGGGGCCTCCGTGACCTGTACGGACGGAGAAACCACCCTGAACGGCGTGGGGTCCACCAAATTCTCCCTGCCGGACAACACCGGCACATGGACCGTCACCGCCACCCTGGCGGGCGTCACCGTGACCAAAGAGGTGGAGGCGACCGGCGCCCTGCAGTACAACGTGGATCTGATGATCGCCACCGGCCTGGCCGTCACCGGCGCACCCACAAAAACCGCCTATGACGTGGGGGAGGCTTTCGACCCCACCGGCCTGGCAGTCATCGTTACCTATGCCGACAACACCACCGAGGACGTGACAGCGGACTGCACTTTTTCGCCGGCCACAATGGCCTCCAGCACCACGGAGGTGACGATCACATATCAGAGAGCGGGCCGCACCCTGACCGCCACCCAGGCCGTCACCGTGCGCCAACTGTCCGGCATTTCCGTGGCCACGGCCCCCACCAAAACGGCCTATTACATCGGGGAAACCTTTGACGCCAGCGGAATGGCGATCAAGGCCACCATGTCCGACGGCAGCACCAAGGCAGTCACCGGCTGGATCTATTCCCCCACCGGCGCCCTGACGGCAACCGACACGGCGGTGACCATTTCCTACACCGAAAACGGCGTGACCAAGACCACCACCCAGGCCATCACGATCCGCGCCCTGGTAAGTATTGCGATCACCACGCCCCCCACGAAAACCGCATACCAGTACGGCGAGAAGTTCAGCAGTGCAGGCATGGCCGTGACCGCCACCTACAACGACAACAGCACCAGGGTGGTGTCCGGCTGGACCTATTCCCCCACCGGCGCCCTGGCACTTTCCAACACGTCGATCACCGTTTCCTACACCGAGGGCGGCGTGACCAAGACCACCACCCAGGCCATCACCGTCAGCAATACCCTGTCCAGTATCGCGGTGACCACCGCCCCCAGCAAAACCGCGTATTTCACCGGGGACACGTTCGACACCACCGGCATGGTGGTGACCGCCACCATGGCCGACGGCAGCACCAAGGCCGTCACCGGCTATACCTGCAGCCCCACCACCATGGCGTCCAACACCACGGCGGTGACCATTTCCTACACCGAGGGCGGCGTGACAAAGACCACCACCCAGGCGGTCACGGTGACCACCATTTCCACCACACTGAACTCCAACAGTTGGGCCACCATCAAGGCCGTTTCCGACGCCAGCAAGGGCGCCAGTTATTGGGCCGTGGGCGACACCAAAACCATCACCATCAACGGCGCGGTGGGAAACACCACTTTCTCCAACCTGTCCGTGGACGCCTTTATTTTGGGCTTTAACCACAACAGCAGCAGAGAGGGCGCCAACCGGATCCATTTCAAGATCGGAAAGATCAGCGGCGTACATATTGCCCTCTGCGATAGCAATTACGGCAGCAGCGGATCCTCCGCGTCTTATTTCCAGATGAACGCCAGCAACACAAACAGCGGCGGGTGGAACGGTTCCAGTATGAGAAAGACCCTGCTGGGCAACAGCGGCACCCCCACCAGCCCGCCCTCCGGCAGTCTGTTGGCAGCCTTGCCGGCTGACCTGCGGGCTGTGATGAAAGCGGTGACCAAGTACAGCGACAACACCGGCGGCGGATCCAACACCGCCAGTTATGTCACCAGTACCACCGATTACCTGTTCCTGCTTTCGGAGTTTGAATACCACGGCGCCAGGACCTACGCCAACAGCGCGGAGCAGAATTACCAGGCCCAGTATGACTATTACAAGGCGGGCAACAGCAAGATCCATTACAAGCACAACGCCACGGGCACGGCGGCCTATGCGTGGTGCCGGTCCGTCAATTCCGACTTCTCCAACATTTTCTGCCTTGTCTCCACCGGCGGCGGCGCCTCCACCGGCTACGCGTATCATTCCTACGGCGTGGCCCCCGGCTTTGCCGCCTAATCGCCGCAGCATATCCGACCATATCCCGCCCACGGAAGTGGGCGGGAGAACCCGGACGAACAGACCAACAAAAAGGAGGCGGTCACCATGTCCGTCCTGAAAGAAAAACGAACCCAAAGCGCGGCGGAATACGTCAACGTGGCCAATCAGATTTACGTTGAAACGGTGTCGTTTCTCACCCGGCTGTCCGCCAGGTATTCCCGCCTGGTGGCGGAGCCGGTGGCCAAGCTGGCCGGGGAAGTGATCGACAACGCCGAAAAGGCAAATAAAATTTTCCCGTCCGATCAGCAGCGCAAGGATCTGCGAAAGGCCCACCTGCTGGAGGCCCTGGCCTCCCTTTCCGCCCTGGACGTGCGCCTGGCCCATTGTTATGAGGTCATGTACCAAAATCCCCAAGGCTGTTTCCGGGATAGCGAGGACTGCAAGAACATGGACGACCCGGAGGGTGACGGCACCGGAGCGGAGGGCCAAAAGCGGAAAGGCCGGAAAAAGACCATTACCCCGCAGCAGGCCATGGACCGCCTGGACAATATGTCCCAAAGCCTGGGCGAGTTGATCGACCAAGAGGAAACCCTACTGCGGAACGTCATGGAGAGCGACAAAAAGAGAAAGTAAAAGCTGGTTATGGGTGTATTTCTGAAAACGTGCCGTGGTGGCAGGGCGGCACTCTCGACGGCGGCCAATGCGTGGTGCCGGTCCGTCAATTCCGACAACTCCAACAATTTCTGCCTTGTCAACACCGACGGCAGCGCCAACAACAACAACGCGTATAATTCCTACGGCGTGGCCCCCGGATTTTACACGCCCTGAAAATGGGCTGGGTCAAATGCAGTAACCGGACAGGTGAACCGGACCCAAAGTAAAAGGAGAAATACTTCCCAGGCGAAAGCCTAAAACTGCCAGCCGTGGGCCTTGCGCGGACGCTGCTTGCATGGTGGGGTATTGTGCTACCCCCATTTCATGCGCCGGGCCTACGCAGTTTAGACGCACACCAACACCACAACTGTACGGAGTGCGAAAAACCTTATTATGACCAGCGAGGAGCGCCGGGAGGCGCGATACCAACGCCGCCGGAAACGCCGGCAGGCAAAGCGAGAGGCCCGCAGCGCCACCCTGGGGCCGATTGAAAAAGTTTTCAGTTACCGTTCCATGTACTTCTATGGGAAAAAGTGCTGCAACGGCGTCCGCTGGAAACAGTCCACCCAAAACTTTGAACGGCACCTGTTTTCAGGCACGGCCAAGCGCCGGCGGCGGGTCCTGGACGGAAAATGGAAACCAGGGAAAACGGCCAAGTTCACCCTACGGGAGCGGGGAAAGGTCCGGCCCATAGACGCGCCCCACATCAATGACCGCCAGATCCACAAGGTCCTGACCAAAAAAGTGCTGGCGCCGCTGTATGGGCCGGGCATGATCTACGACAACGGGGCCAGCCAAAAGGGAAAGGGCCTGCACTTCCATTACAAACGCCTGAAAAAGCACCTGCGGGACCATTACAAGCAGTACGGCCTCCAGGGCGCCGTGTTCCTGATGGATTTTCACCACTTTTTCCCGGCGGCACCCCACGCCCTGATTTATGAGCGCCACCAAAAACTGATCCTGGACCCACGGATCCGCGCCGTGGCGGACGCCGTTGTAACGGCGGTGCCTGGGGACCGGGGCATGATGTTGGGCGTGGAGCCGTCCCAGCAGGAAATGGTGTCTTTGCCCTCTGCCCTGGATAACTACATCAAGGCCCAACTGCGGATCCATGGCGCCGGTCACTATATGGACGACTACGACGCCATACTGGAAAGCATGAAGCGGGCGGAGGAAGTCCGGGACGACGTGATCCAGAGGGCGGAGGCCATGGGCCTGATCGTCAACCGGAACAAAAGCAAGATCGTGGACATTTCCAAACCGTTCCGCTTTTGCAAGGCCAAATTTCAGTTGACCGACACCGGGCGGGTGATAACCCACGGCTGCCGGGACGGCATGAAGCGGGCACGGCGGAAAATGCGGTATTTCAAAACCCAGGTAGACGCCGGAAAAATGACGGTCCAGCAGGTGGAACAATGGCTGCAGGGCCAGATCGCCTATTATGAAAACTTTGACGACCATGGCCGGGTGCTGCGGTTGCGCCGGCTATTCCATGCAATTTTTATTGGAGGTGCAAACCATGTATAAGATCACAAAGGACGGGGCCACCCTGGCCATGACCGAGGCCCCCACCTACATCAAGCAGGCGGAAAACGGGTGCTTTGTCCTGTGCCAGGAGGAGGAGGCGGCGGGGATCGCCCTGGGCGGCGTCCCGTATCACCTTTTGGGCCGCACGGCCATGGAGGGCGTGGAAACGGTCATGCTGGAGGAAACCGACGCCGGGGTGGAAATCACCAAGGCGGCGGACGCTGGCGGGATCGTGTTCGTCACCCTGGCGGAGGCCGGAAACATCGACGCCACCACCGCCATGGAACACGCGGACCTGTTCGCCATGTGGGCCTACCCGGTGGCATACACCGAGGGGCAGATCAGAAAGCACACGGACGGGAAACTGTATAAGTGTCTGACCGCCCACACGTCACAATCCGACTGGACGCCGGACGCGGCCCCCAGCCTGTGGGTGGCCATTTCCGATCCGGCGGAGGAGTGGCCCGAATGGTCCCAGCCCGTGGGCAGCACGGACGCCTATGCAAAGGACGCCAAGGTTTCCCACAACGGGAAACGCTGGACCAGCGACGTGGACGCAAACGTGTGGGAGCCTGGTGTGTATGGCTGGACCGAGATTGCGGCGGAGGTGTAAGCCGTGGATCGGATCGAGTACATCACCACGCGGCGGGCGCGGTTTATGGGCGTCAGCGGCCCGGCAAACGTCCCATGGGGGACGCCTGTGCAGGCCGTGGACGGTTTCCTGGTCCTGAACGACACGCCCCTGTGTGCCGTCACCTCCCAAAATGCCCATGACTATTTTGCCCGGAACGACGACGGCAACGGCATGGAGCGCGGCCAGCTGACCGCCTCCATTATTGCCCGCCTGTCTACGCGGGATAAGGACCACCAAGCCCGTTGGAATAAAGTGTGGGAGGATCCCCGGTGCGAGAAATACCGCCGGCAGGACAGCCCGGACTTTTGGCTGTGGGGCCATGCGTTTTTCGAGGCCCCGGTGGAGGATCTGCGACATATTGCCGACCTGGTGGGAGCAAAGAAAGGGGCGCGGAAATGAACAGCACAAAGGTGATCGCGGATCTGTGCGGGATCATTGACCGCATGAATGTAATTATACAGGCCCAGGCCATGGAATTGGCCCAGCTGGGCGCCCTCCGCCATGAGGAGGAGATCGCGGCGGTCCGCAAGGACTACGCGGACGCCATTGGGGAGGTGGTCCGGTGAACCAGGAAGAAATGGCCGTGAAGATGACAGAGGTTGACGCCCGGAGCAAATCCAACACCCACCGGATCAATGAACTGGCCGGGCAAATTGACGCCGTGAACCGGCTGGCCACCGCCGTGGAGGTCATGGCCACCGAGCAAAAGCACCAGACCACCGCCATGGCGGAGATCAAGGCCGACGTGGCCAAACTGGACGCCAAGGTGGAAACCATCGAGCAGAAACCCGCGAAGCGGTGGGACGGCATGGTGGAAAAGATCATTTACGGCATTGTGGGGGCGCTTGTCACGGCCCTGGGCGCAGGGATCATTTACCTGCTGACGGTGGCAGCATGATGAAAACCATTATTGTGGCCGCCGTGGCCTGGGCCATCGGCGCGGCGCTGGGGGTTCTCCTGGCCCGCGCCGCCCTGCGTCGCCTCCGGCATAAGGTTCGGGACCTGCGCCGCCAACTGCGCGGGGAAAAGGGGAAAATGGGCGTCATGGACAAGGTGCTGATCCTGGAGGCCGTGGTGCTGATCGCCTACACCGTGGCCGATCTGGCGGTATTTTGGCACACCGGCGCGGAACCCACCACCCTGACGGCCTGTGTGTTTGGCGTCTGCGGCCTGGAAAACGGCGTGATGGGCTGGATCAAGACCAGCAAGGAAAAGGCCGGCGCACCGAGCGGGAGCGCCCGGGGCGCCCCGGAGGCGCCCGTGGAGCGAGAAGAACCGCCGGACGTTGGCGTGTGATCGGAGGTTATACCAATGACAGAAAACGAACTGCGGCAGAAAGTTGCCGACATTATCAACGCATGGGTGGGCGCCACCAAAGGCAGCGCCAAGCACCTGGAGATCCTGGAGATTTACAACACCCACCGCCCGCTGGCCAGGGGTTACACCGTGAAAGTGACGGACGCCTATTGCGCCACCACCGCCAGCGCGGCATACATCAAGGCCGGGATCGCAGAGTACACCGGGACCGAGTGCGGGGTGGAAAAATACACCCTGGTGGCCAAGAGCCTGGGCATTTGGGTGGAGGACGACGCCCACACCCCCAAGATCGGGGACGCCTGCGTGTACGACTGGGACGACAATGGCGTGGGGGACTGCACCGGAGCCGGGGACCATATCGGTATTGTCACCGCCACCGGCGGCGGAAAGTTCACCGTCACCGAGGGCAATATGTCCGGCGGCAAGGTGGGCAAGCGCACCATGGCCGTGAACGGGAAATATATTCGTGGGTTTATCTGCCCTGACTTTGCCGCGATTGCAAAGAAGATCAGCGCGGCGGAGGCCCCGGCAACACCCCAGGCAACGCCCCAGGCCGTCACCTCCCACACCGTCGTGGCCGGTGACACCCTGGGCAAGATTGCCAAGAAATACGGCGCCACGGTGGAGGCCCTGGCGGAGATCAACGGGATCAAAAACCCCAACCTGATCCATGTGGGGCAGGTTATCTATTTGACGGCGGCGGCAGCCGCCACGGCCAAGCTGGCCCGCCTGGGCGTGATCAACTCCCCGGACTACTGGGCGCAGGCCGCAGCCTCCGGCAAGGTCAAATACCTGGACATTCTGCTGACTAAGGCGGCGGAGAAGATCACCAAGGCCGGGACACGGACGGCCACACCGGAGGAGGGCGTGGCGGCCCTGGTGGCCGCTGGCGTGATCAATACGCCGGACTACTGGCTGGCCAATTACGGCACATTCCCCAGCCTGGGGGCGCTCCTGTGCGCCCTGGGTGGGGCTGTGAAATAAAATCATAGGAGGACAAAGACATGGAAACCATTATGCAGTATATCCCCATGGCGATCTCTGCCATCCTGCTGGCGGCCCTGATCCTGACCGTGGCCACCAACATCATTGTGCAGGTGCTTAAAAAATTGACCTGGGAGAAGATCCCCACCAACGTCCTGGCCTTTATCGTGGCCATGGTGGTGACCCTGCTGGCGTTTTTCGCCGTGTGCCAGATCATGGGCTGGGCCGTCACCTGGTACATGGTGGCCGGGGCCGTGGCCCTGGGCGTGTTCGTGTGTTACGCGGCTATGTTCGGGTTTGATAAACTCCGGGAGGCCCTGGAGCAGATCACAAACTGGAATAGATAAAGAGGACCCCCGGCACCGTCCTGGCGCCGGGGGTTTATTACTGCGGGATTGCCGCCAGTTCCATGTCCTCGATCTCCGCCCAGCTGAACCCCAGGCGGTGCATATCGTCCGAAACGTCGGAGAGGACGCAACTGCTTTCCATTGTGAGATTTTCATAGCACCGGGCCACGAACATTTGGAACACCTCCACTGCCCGTTCCATGGTAAACACCTGGATATTGCCGACCCTGGCACCATACTTTCCGTTGATCTTGACCAGCATTTTATTTTCCTCCCCTGCAAAAGATTTTCCGAAACAGCCGCCGGAGCGGGACGAACAGCGCCACGAAAACAGCGAGTGAAATTAGAAACTTCATTGTATGCCCTCCTATTGACAAAACCATGCGATTTGTTTTATATTTGGGGTGCGGGGTTCAGGCCCCGCACCCCTGGCCTTTACCAGTCAAGCAATTTTTGGATTGCCAGGACTATGAGGCCGGATATTGTGCCCGCCAGAATATCAGCTGCAACCTGGTATCTGGCCTGCGCCGTCGGTTTACGCCGTCGGCGCTTTTTCTTTTGCTTTGCCATGTCAACCACCCCCTTTCTGATTATCATTATATACTTGTGTGAGTATATTTTCAAGACGGAATAATGAACAAATATACTTGTGTAAGATTGTGCAATATATATACTTGCACAAGTACAGCGACGCGGTTATAATATAGCCAAAGGAGGCGATCCCATGGAAAAGAAAACGGGCACGGCGGCGACAAAAGCGAAAAACAAGTATAACGCCGCAAATTACGACAGACTTTCCCCTTTCGTCAAAAAGGGCAAAAAGGACAGATACAGGGCGGCGGCGGAGGCTGCCGGGTATAGTCTAAACGAGTTCATGGAAAAAGCCATGGACACGCTGGCGGAGCAAATCCTGGGAGAATAAAAGGAGGCCCCGGTGTCATATACGGCGCCGGGGCATTTTTGACAACACGGATAAATCCCCTCTGGGTGGCCAATATTTTATGGTGCTGAATATTAACACGGGTTTGACGCCGAGGCCGTGTTAATATCAAGAAAAATACTGGCTATTCCCACGCCCGGGAGGGGAACCAATGAAGTTTTACGAATACCACGGAAAAAGGAATATATGCGGGGACCGGATCCGGGAGGCCCGCCTAAAGCGCCGACTTTCACAAAGCGACCTCTGCAAGCTGCTGCAACTGCGGGGCGTCATGGTGGAGCGGGACACGATCAGCCGCATGGAAAGCGGGTCCAGATTTGTGGCCGACTTTGAGGCGGTGGTGATCGCGGAGGTGCTGGAGGTCCCCGTGTTGTGGCTGCTGGGGAGAGAATAGGACGGCGTGGGAATGACACCACGCCGTCCTTTTGCGTCCCCAGGAAAGGGGGACCTATGAACCATAAGGGATATAAACACCTGCAGGCGGCGGACCGCTTGAAAATCGAGGGGGCGCTGCGTACCGGGGCCAAGCCGAAAGAGATCGCCGCCATGATCGGCTGTTGTGAAAGAACAATCTATTATGAGATCAAGCGGGGCCTGTGCGTCCAGCAACATGAGGGTTATGTGTTCAAAGAGGAATACTGCGCGGACGTGGCGGAGCAGAAATACCAGGAACACCTCCGGGCCAAAGGGTCGGACATTAAGCTGGGAAAGGACTTTGCCCTGGCCAACTTCCTGGAGCAAAAGATCATCGAGGAGCATTTCAGTCCTGGCGCCGCCCTGGCCTATATCAAAGCCGAGGGCCTGCAGTTCGATACACAAATATGCGAAACCACGCTATATTCCTACATCTATCGGGGCGACGTGTTCCTGGAACTGTCTGCCGATCACCTGCTTTACAAAGGAGAGCGCCGGCCAGAACGCCAGAGTTATGACTGGGCAAACCGGCCCAAGGGCGAAACGATAGAGAACCGCCCGCCGGAAGTGCGGCGCCGGCAGACGTTTGGCCATTGGGAAATGGATAGCGTCATGGGGCCGGTGGGATCCAGCGCCGCCCTGCTGGTCCTGACCGAACGCCTGACGCGGATGGGAATTGTGATCCGGGTGCCGGACCACACCGCGCAAAGCGTTGTACGGGCATTAAACCGCCTGGAGCGGAAAATGGGAAAGGACTTCCGCCGGATCTTCCGCTCCATTACCGTGGACAATGGGTGCGAGTTTATGGACTGCGAGGGCATAGAAAAGTCCTACCGTCTGAAAAGCCCACGCACAAAGGTTTATTACTGTCACCCGTATTCCCCACATGAGCGCGGGAGCAACGAGAACATGAACCGGATCTTGCGCCGTTGGTTCCCGAAAGGGACCAATTTTGACGACGTAACACCGGCGGAGGTGGCGGAGGCGGCCAGGTGGATGAACAACTACCCGCGCCGGGTCCTGGGCTGGAAAACTGCAAGCGACCTATTCCGGGAGTATGTGGCCGCCTGAATTGCACACCACCGAACGGGCCGGAGCCTCCCAAAGGCCCCGGCGGAGTTTCTGCGCCATTCTGTAAAGGGAGGCAGGCAAAACCGGAGCGTTTGCGCCCCTGCACCCGCCCCGGTTTTATCCTGTCAAATATTTTTTATAACTTTTTGCAATTTATTCTTGACTTTTGTCGACAGTTTTCCCCGGTCGGCAGCCGCATTTCCCGGCGAGAATGCCCGAAAACGGGGAAAGTGCCCGGCGGACACAGGGTCCGCCAGGCGCTTTGGGAGTTCCGCAAGAGATTACTGCATAAACGTGCCCGCGATCATCTGGTCGATGTAGGCGAGGTACTTCTCCTGCACGTCGGCGGGAACAAGATCGCTCAGCGCGCCGGCGGAGAGGGTGTTGTTCTGCAGCGTGCCGTAGAGCGTCGCGCCGCCGAAGGTGCCGTCGATGACAGCCTGCATGGAGGCGA
>QAKE01000009.1 GCA_003343995.1 Bacillota bacterium | reverse complement strand
ATGATAGGATTCTGGAGTTCGGAAAAAATGGCTATGCAATAGCATTTAACCATTATAAGGGAATTTGCAAAAATGCAAAATCTGATTTTCAGCCCTCCATTCCGGACTTCTATCTTTTCCAATACTCTGTGATAAACCGGGATGGGGAGGCGGTCTATCAATGCCCGTATATTTTCAAATCAAAAGATGCCTCTTTTGCAGAAAAGTTAGAATTGAAAAAGGACGGTTATCCTGTCATCCATATAGATGAATCCAGATGTCAAAAGGAAGTTATTGAAATAAATGGAGCGTATGGGACATGGGGAAGTGTAAACTTTAAAACCTATCAAAATGGTTATGATACGTTTTATTGGGGCGAATATGCGGGCTTTCAGCCCATTGAGAGCATTCTCTGGGATGAAGCGATGCCGATTGTTTATGAGGAATACCCATCATGAAACTGAAATGGCGATATATTTGTTTGGCGGGAATGCTGCTGCTTAATGCTTGTGGGCAAAAGCGCCTTTCGGTACGCACCAAAGTTTGGATGCGGCACAATCTGCATCGACTGGTGAAAATGAATCGCTTTGGTTTAGTACAGCAGGACATCTGGAAAATCAAATAGAAAATGATTCCCTTAGCTCTAATGAAGAAAAACAAGAAATTGTCAAAATAGAAGACGATACTTCTTCGGAAAAAGTGTCTGCGGTTATGAAGTCGATCGACGATATTGCTTTCCGGACCAACATCCTGGCTCTGAATGCGGCAGTGGAGGCGGCCCGGGCGGGTGTGGCAGGCAAGGGATTTGCCGTAGTCGCCAATGAAATAAGAAATTTGTCGGAAAAATTCTCAAAGGCGGCAGAACAAAGCCGATTGATTATTGAGAGTATGGTAGATAAGACAATCCAGGGAAATCAGCTTGCGAACGACGCTGCTCCAATTTTTTGACGAGATCGTATCCAAGTCAGAGCAGATTATCAATACTATGCGGGAAATTGTAGAGGCTTCCCAAAGTCAACAGAACCATATGAACAAAATAAATGAGGAAATTTCCCATATCTCCGCGGCTGTAACTGCGAACGCTGCCTCCAGTGAACAAACCGCCGCTGTCACACAACAGATGTTAGGAGACGCCAGAGGGATTTATTCCGAACTTAAACGATTCCGCCTCGGAGGGGATGTTGAGACAGCGGAATATGATGACGCAAATTCGTTTAGTATGTAAGACAGCATTCGCTCCCCTCTTTGAGAGGGACTATCGGCCTTCCGCTGATAGTCCCTCTCTTGCGTTGGGCAGGGCGGGCAAGATGTAAATCCTGCCGTTTACGGCGGGATCAAATGCCCCCGTTTGCTTAGGGGCTTTGACGCCCGCCTCATGCGCTTTTAGTTCGCCGCCGATATCCGAAGACCAGACGGAACTTTCCTCAATTCCCGATTGACTTTTTATTTGCAGATTGTCCATAACATTCGGATTGCAAAAGGGAATGTTCACTACGATGGGAGCTTTACCCAAGAATGTTAGCCCCCCCCCGCGGCTGAAAAATGCTGTTGATGGAGATTTCCTTGATATGCCCCTCGGCATTGGAGAGCCTTTGGAGAAGCTGTCTGCCCGCTGCGGTCCCAATCTGCTCGACTGGCTGTTCGATCACATGGACCTGCATATAGTCAAATAACGGCTTGTATTCCGGGGAGTCGAGAAAGGTGACGATCTCACAGCGCCCCATAGCATCGGCGAGGACAGCAACCCCCTGCATACAAATATGAGAGTTTCCCACAAAAAGGGCGGTACAGCCCTGTGCGAGCAGCCGGCAGAAAAGGGCTTCGACGTCGGTATTTTCATCCGAGATAAAATAGACCAGGCGCTCGTCCACACAAACGCCGCCATCCAACAGTGCATCTCGATAGGCGCGAAAACGCTCCGCCGTTGTGCTTAACGCCCGGTGGCCGCCGATAAAGCCGATCTTGCGGTGCCCTCTGCGCAGCAGATAGCGTACGCTTTCGTAACTGGCCGCGCTCGAATCGGACAAAACCAGGTCGGTGTTGTTGTTTAAAGGGCGGCGGTCGACAAGGACGATCGGTACGCTCTTTGGCGCGGCCTGCATGATCTCCCTGTAATCGCTCATCGTGGTCGCGATAATCAGTCCGTCGATTTTGCCGCTGGTCAACGAATTGAGGACCTCTCGCTCCTTCTGCGGATCTTCATGAGTATTGACTACCAAAAGTTGGTATCCTTCGTGGGAGAGAACTGCCTCGATTGCACTGTTTAAAACTGCAAAGAAAAGGTTGGCAATATCCGGAATCAAAAATGCAATAATGCGGCTGTTGCCGGTGCGCAGGCTGCGCGCGCTGGCGTTGGGCACATAATTCAGTTTGGAGATCGCTTGGTATACCCGCTCGGCAATTTCCCGGCTGACCGGCTTTGTACCGTTGATTACATATGAAACTGTGGCGGTGGACACGCCGGCTTCCTTAGCCACTTCAGCCATACGAACACCCAAAAAAACACCCCGATCAATAGATTCATAGTATTTTAACGATTAACCTAATGAATCAATTATAAAAAAATACGGGATGTTTTTCAAGAATAATATAGGAAAAAATGGCGTTTTCACACTTTCTACAAAAATAATACCGAAAAATTATTATAAAAATAGAAAAATTTTATACTACTTGACTGATAGGAATTTCTATTCTATAATGACCCCAAGGTTAATCGATTAAACAATAGATCGATTGTCAAAAACCGGATACTAAAAAAGAAATGAGGAAGAAATATGAGAAAAATCTTGGCGTTCATACTTGCCCTCGCGGCGGCGTTGACTCTAACGGCCTGTGACTCCGGTGTTGCCACCCCTTCCTCCTCTGTGCAGGGGGCCGCTGACGGGGCCGGGACCAAGGATCTGAGCGACCTGACAATTGCATATGTGACCGGCGAGCTGACGACCCAGATCTTTCGCGACCAAGTTGAGGCGATGAAAGCTTATTGCAAAGAGATCGGCGTAAATTTTGTGTACACCGCCAACGCGGATGAAGGCAAGCAGCTTGAGGCGTGCGACAACTATATCGCCATGGGCGTCGACTGCCTGATTGTCCACACGACCGGCGACGTTTTTGTTGAGAGCATGAAGTCCTGCCAAGCGGCCGGTATCCCGTGGTTCTCCTACGATACCAAGCTGGAGGGCGACGACGCCTACTATGGATGGGACAATTACGAGCTTGGCTGGGCGATCGGCGAGAATGCAGCTGCATGGGTCAATGAAAACTTCGGCGCCGGCGACACTGTTTATGCTGCCAGCAACAACTATCCTATGGCAGATTTTCTTGTCACCCGCGAGCAGGGTTATAAAGATGCGCTTGACGAGCTGTGTGAGGCAAAGATCGAATGGGTGATCGAGGCCCAGGGAGGAACCACTGACGATGGCGTGACTGCCGGCGAAAACTTTACCCAGTGCGGTTATGATCTGAACCTTGTCTGTGCGATCAACGATTCTGGTCTCTGTGGGGTTTATCAGGCGTTCCAGGCCTCCGGCTACGGGGAAGGAAAGACGTTGGCTCTGTTTGGTTGCGATTCCGACCCCGAGGCGCTTTCGGCCATCGCCGAGGGGGGGATCTATAAGGGAACAATCAACACCGGACTTGTGAGCCTGGCCGATGACTTTATTGATATTGCCGTGGGCTTGGCGCAGGGCGATGAGAGTGCGAAGGGGGATCACTGGGGCGACTTCACGCTGATTACTAAAGAAAATGTAGCGGATTGGATGTAAGCGTCCCAATAATAGCGAGCCATGCGGGCGCTGTCAGACGGTACTGACAGGCGCCCGCGCCTTTATTAGCTTATTGAGCGGCAAAGCGCAGAACTGTTTTTCAGGGCGGCTTTGTCAACAGCCTTTTTATAAAACGAAGGGAGAAGAGAGCTATGGAGAACATCCTTGAGATCCGGCATCTCACCAAAAGATATCCAGGCGTGGTCGCGTTGGATGATTTTTCTCTCGAGGTGCGCCGCGGCGAATGTATCGCTCTTGTGGGCGAAAACGGCGCGGGAAAATCCACCCTGATAAAATCGATCGCAGGGGCCATTGTGCCGGAGGAAGGGAAGATCATTTTTGAAGGCAGGGAGTACGATTTTCTGACCCCTTCCATCTCCAAGGAGATTGGTATCGGCGTAATCTACCAGGAATTTAACCTCTGCCCCTCCATGAGCGTGGCAGAAAACATCTATCTTGGTGATCGGCTGGTTCCCGGTTTTTTTCAAAATGAACCGCTGATGAACAAAAAGGCGCAGGAGATTTTGGACCAATTCAAGGTAGAGGGGCTTAAGGCCACCTCGCTGATCCGAAATCTGCCGACCGCCTACCAGCAGTTGGTGGAGATCGCAAAGACGATTGCGAAAAACGCCAAACTGGTGATTATGGACGAACCGACCGCGCCGCTGACCGAGCGGGAGGTGGGCGTGCTGTTTCGGATTATCCGCGGCCTGAAGGAAAAGGGCATCACCGTCATCTATATCTCCCATCGCCTTGACGAGCTGTATGAAATCTCCGACCGGGTGGCGATCATGCGGGACGGCCGCTATATCACCACCGAAGAAACTAAAAATGTTACCAAGGAGCAGTTGATCGCCTATATGGTCGGGCGGGAATTGAAAAAGGATTTTGGGGAGCGCAATACCTGTACAAATGAGATACTGCTTGAGACAAAATCGCTTGGCGGAAACGGCGTGCAGCCGCTATCGTTGACCCTGCATAAAGGCGAGGTGCTCGGCTTGGGCGGACTGGTGGGCGCGGGGCGCACAGAATATGCGCAGATGATCTTCGGCGCGGCGCAAAAGGAGTGTGGTGAAATCTATCTGGAGGGAAAGCCGGTGAGGGTGCGCTCCCCACAGGACGCAGTGGCTCTTGGGATCGGCATGGTACCGGAGGATCGCAAGGATCACGGTGTGCTGCTGCGGATGAATATCCGGGAGAACACAGTCCTTCCAATCTTAAAAAAGATATCTAACCGGTTTGGGTTTGTAAGCAGCGGGCGGGAACGCGCGATTACGCGGGAACAGTCCCGTGCGCTTCGCATCAAGGCTCCTTCTATTGAACAGAAGGTAGGCAATCTCTCGGGTGGCAATCAACAAAAGGTGGCTCTCGCCAAATGGTTGGCCAACGACTGCCGGGTGCTGATCCTCGACGAGCCGACCCGAGGCATCGATGTAGCTGCAAAACAGGAGATATACAACCTGATCCATGAGCTTGCAGCACAGGGCTGCGGCATCATCGTGATCTCATCCGATATGGAGGAACTGATCGGCGTGACCGACCGGATGCTTGTTCTGTATGAGGGCAGGCTGATGGGCGGTTTGGAGCGAGAGGAATATACGCAGGAGCGGATTTTGACGCTGGCGTCCGGCGAGTAAAGAGGAAAGGTACTTTATTATGAGAAAAGTGATGGATATTATAAAAGAATACACCATTTTTATTATCCTGATTGTCTTAGCGATTGTGTTTGCAACCAAAAACCCCGCCTTTTTAAAGATCACCAACCTCCTTACCATCCTGCGCCAGTCCTGCATTATGGGCATTCTCGGCATGGGAGAAATGAGCCTGATCGTAGTCGGCGGCCTGAACCTGTCGATGGGAGCCTGTGTGGCGCTCTCGTCTGTGTTGATTGCGATCCTGTCGGTGAAAGTAGGACTTGCGTGGCCTGTCGTAATCGCCATCACACTCATTGTGGATACCTTGATCGGGTTTGTGACCGGCTTTATTATCAACCGCACTAAAATTGTTCCTATGATCGGCACGATGGCCCTTTCAACCATTATCAGCGGCATCGCTTATCTGGCCTGCGGCGGGCTTCCGATTTCCGGCGTCCCGGAAAGCATAAAGGTATTTTATCAGGGCAGCGTCGGCGTTATTCCGGCGCCGATCCTCCTTGCGGCGGCAATCATTATCGTTATGGGTGTTATCTTCAAATATACCTACTTTGGACGCAGCCTGTTCGCTATTGGCAGCAATCGCGAGGCGGCAAGGTTGTCGGGCATTAATGCAGACCGCATGTTTATTGCAGCGTACACCATCTGCGGCACGCTTTGCGGCGTAGCGGGGCTGCTGATGGCCGGGCGCGTTGGCTCGGGCAATCCAACCTCCGGCGCGACGCTGGACATGGACGTGCTTTCAGCGCTGGTGATCGGCGGCGTCAGTTTTCTGGGCGGCGAGGGTAAGGTCACAAAGGCAGTGGGTGGTATCCTGCTTATCACAATGCTGACCAACGGGCTGACGCTGTCGGGTGTGACCGAGTATGTCCAGATGATTATTACCGGCGGTGTGTTCCTGCTGGCAGTCATCCTCGACAGTATCCAGCATAATCACCTTAAACTGATCCGTTTTTCCGCTGTGAAAAGGGCATAAGGGAGGCTTTTGCAATGATTGGACTGTACCGAAAATATCTTGAACCAGAATATGGCGAGGCTGCTCCGGATGCGGTGATCGACCCATCCCAGGAGTTTGACCTTGAGCATCCGACCGAGTTTCGCATCCGGCAAAATTTCGAAACGATCGCGGGACTGACCGCGCTCTGGAAGAATTGCAGCTGCTTTAAGCGGATCATGACTGTGCGCACAGTGAACACCTTTATCCAAAAGCCGGCTCACACAATCCCGGTGCGTGTCTATCTGCCGGCGGGGGAAGGGCCGCATAAGGTGATGGTGTTTTACCATGGCGGAGGGTGGATGATGAATAGTCTCGATGTTTACGACTTTATCCCACGCTATTTTGCCAGTTACGGCGGGCTGTTGGTGATCGCGCCCGAATACCGTCTTGCGCCTGAGCACCGGTTTCCCAAAGGGCTTGAGGACTGCTACGACGCCCTAGTCTGGACACACAAGAATCTGGCCGCGTATGGCGGCGACGTCTCCAGCGTGAGCCTCTGTGGGGATTCTGCGGGTGGGAACCTAGCTGCGGCAGTCAGCCTGATGGCGCGTGACCGGGGGGGGCCGGCCGTACATAAGCAGTTCCTCTTTTTCCCGGCCACTGTCATAGCGCCAGGCTACCGTACCAGATCGGAGCTGCGCTATGGCGGCGGAGACTATTTCCTTAGGATGGACAGCAGCCAAGGCAGCTTGGTGCCCGCTTATCTTGAAAACCCGGACGACGCGAAACATCCCTACGTTTCCCCGCTTTTGGCGGAGGACCTGCATGGGCTGCCTCCGGCGATGTTCCTTTCAGCTGAGTGCGACCCTTTGCTGGATCAGGGCTTGATGTATGCGGCGAAACTGGAGGATCAAGGCAACGAGGTGGAGTATAGGATTTATAAGGGCATGGTCCATGCGTTCTTGAACCGCCCGCAGCAGAAAACTTTTGAGGCGATGGAGGATGTAATCGCCGCCATGCCGCCTCTGAAAAAGAATAAGGAGGTCTGAAGGGATGAGTATCGGAAGTTTTTTTTAGGGGCGGGCAGTTCCCCGGCGTTTGAACTGCGCGAGATGCATCTTCCCGCACTCGGTCCCAACGAGGTGTTGGTGAAAAATATGGCCTGCGGCATCTGTGGCACCGATGTACATATCTACCATGGGGAGAAGGGTTCGGCGGATGCGACTCCTCCGGTAGTGCTCGGACATGAGTTTTCAGGTATTGTGACCGCTGTTGGCAACAAAGTGGAGAGGGTGAAACCCGGCGACCATGTCGCGCTCGACCCGAATATCTATTGCGGGAAATGTCTGCCCTGCCGGATGGGAAAAAAGCAAAACTGCGAACATCTGTACGCCTTGGGCGTCAATACCAACGGCGGTTTTGCCCAGTATTCCATCTGCCCGGACACACAGTGCTTTCGGGTGGCGGATGGGATTGATTTTGATGCAGCGGCTATGGCGGAGCCGCTGGCTTGTGCCATCCATGGGATCGACCGGGCGGATATCAAATCCGGGCAAAGTGTGCTGGTGGTTGGCGGCGGCACGATAGGTCTGCTGATGGTACAACTGGCCCGGCTGGCTGGCGCGGGTTTTGTCCTTCTCAGCGAGCCGGTGGAGATGCGCTGCCGGCTCGGGCTGGAGATGGGAGCGGATGCCGCCATCAATCCGGCAGGCGAGGAGATCCCTGCCCGCATTAGGGAACTGACCGGGCGCGAGGGGGTGGATGTGGTGATCGAGTGCGTCGGCAAGCCGTCTGCTGTGACCCAGGCGTTCAGCGCCGCTGGCTTTGGATGCCATATCCTGCTGTTCAGTGTACCGGAGGCGGACTCCATCGTGCCGCTGCCATTGTTCGACATTTATAAAAAGGAGCTGATGATCGTCGGTTCGATGATTAACCCTGATACTCATCAGCGCGCGGTGAACCTCATTAACACAGGCCGGCTGGAGATTAAAAAGCTGATCACCCACACCTATGGCCTGAGCCGGCTGGAGGAGGCGGTCAGAATGCAGATGGGGACGGAATCGATCAAGGTTATGGTACATCCGCAGGAGCAGTGAGGAGGGGACAGAATGGCTTTATTACAGTGTAAATTGTTTTCTAAGGCGCTGTTCCGGAGTGTAAATGTCAATGTCTGCCTGCCCACACCCGACTCGAACAACGACTTTTTTGACAGTGCTAACCGTTTCCCGCAGCCGGGGGAGAAATTTCAGACCCTATGGTTGCTGCATGGGATTTCGGCCGACGAATCTGACTGGCAGCGTTTTTCCTCCGTTGAGCGGTATGCCCAGGGGAAAAATGTTGCAGTGGTCATGCCCGACGGCTACAACAGTCTGTACGTGGATAATCCGTGGGGCGGCAATTACTTCACCTATCTTACCGAGGAACTGCCGGCGATCCTGCGCTCGTTACTGCCGCTTTCCCCAAAGCGGGAGGACAATTTTATTGCAGGGTTGTCGATGGGAGGCTATGGCGCGTTCCGCGCCGCTCTGCTCAAGCCGGAGTGTTACGCCGCGGCCGCCAGCCTTTCGGGCGGCCTGACCCGCGAGGCAGCGGCCGTGGAGGGGATTGCGGCGCAGGTTGCCGCTTGGCGCAGAAATGCTTACGGAGTTAATGAAGAATATTTTGCGCCTGAACAGCACGACCTTGAAGTGATCCTTGAAAACCAGCACAGGGCGGGCGCGGATCTGCCTAGGCTGTATCAATGCTGCGGTACCGAGGATTTCCTCTATGACGGCAATCTTCGCTTTCGCGATCATGCGCTCGCGCTGGGGACGGACATTGTGTGGGAGGAAGGCCCGGGCATGCATAACTTTGACTTTTGGGATCCGTATATACGGCGTGTCCTAAACTGGCTCCCCCTCAAGGGGAGGCTTGTGTAATGAGAGACCATAGGGACACCGGAACTCGAAGCCGCATCTTCTCACGGAGCTGGCGGTTTCCGGCAGGAAGCAGCGAAGATAGCGGACGCCGGATTTAACCATCCGGATAATTTTTCGTCTCAAATTCACCAGACTGGCGCTGCATCCAGACAAGACCGGTAAGCTTGGCAACAGAAGCTATAGAGGCGGCATCCAGGCCAGCCGTCGCATCGCTGAATCGCATGGAGCCGGGCGCCGTCACAATTCTCTCTGACAATAGTTTCGTACCGTCGAAGTGGTTCTGCACGGAAAAACCGGAGGACTTGTTTCCGTCGGGAGTTCATCAGGCAGGCTGAGTTGCTTATACGGCTCACATCAATGCAAACGAATAATGGATTCAAAATTTTTATCTCCTTACATGGATATTCAGGCTCGCAGGCTTTGAGATACCCATGATAACCGGAGTATCTGCACCCTCGCATATTAGAATCATACCAGAACAGGCCAATGCGACAACCTCATCTGCTGAAAGGACGTCCTTACCTCCGGCAAACGCCAAAAAGCTTGCGGCTAACTTCTGGCCCAGAAGAACAGAGTTTCCTTGAAACAACCTTGCGGCTCAATCGGAGGAATTAGAATTTGAATCTGCTGTCCTGCAGTTTTGTATCACAGTCGCCCAAAGCTTGCTGATATTCAAAAGTGAACTAAGCAGACTCACTCAAAACTGTCTGCAAATTATTATACGAGAGGGTTTTATTGTGGAGAAAACGATGCTCCAACAGGTTATGACCGCGCCGGGACAGATCGCCTTTTGCCGCGTACCCGTACCGAAGCCGGCTAAAAACGAGGTGTTGGTAAAAATCAAGCGGATTGGGATCTGCGGCAGCGATATTCATGTCTATTACGGTGAACATTCGGGTACCAGTTATCCTGTGACCCAGGGGCACGAGGTTTCCGCGCAGGTCGTGCAGGTTGGCTCGGGCGTTACAGGGCTTCGCCTCGGCCAGAAGGTCACTATCGAGCCGCAAGTCTGCTGTGGAAAATGTCATCCCTGCACCCATGGCAAATACAATTTGTGCGAAAACCTGAAGGTTATGGGGTTCCAGACGACCGGCACAGCCAGCGAATATTTTGCAGTGGATGCCTCAAAGGTCACTCCTTTGCCCGATGAGATGAGCTATGACGAAGGGGCGATGATCGAACCGCTGGCGGTCACAGTGCACGCGGCAAAACGGTTTGAAAAGCTTGCGGGCGCGAAGGCGGCGATCCTCGGCTGCGGTCCCATTGGTATCCTGCTGGCGCAAACCTGCAAAGCATGCGGCGCGGCGCGGGTGATGGTGACCGATGTATCCGATTACCGTCTGAGCCTTGCAAAACAGGTGGGGGCGGATTTTGCAGTCAATACTGCGCAAAAGGATTTTGGAGAAGCGATGATAGAAGCCTTTGGTCCGGATAAAGCGGATGTGATCTACGACTGTGCCGGAAACAACGCCACCATCGGCCAGGCGATCCGTTATGCACGTAAAGGCAGCAAGCTGGTGTTAGTGGCGGTATTTGCAGGTATGGCGCAGGTCGATCTGTTCACTCTGAATGACCACGAGCTGGATCTGGACACAACTATGATGTACCGCCACGAGGATTATCTGGACGCGATCAACCTTGTGAGCGAGGGCAAAATTCAGCTCAAGCCGCTGATGAGCCGGCACTTCGCATTCGAGGATTACAAAGACGCTTACCTGTATATTGAAAACAATCGTGAAACGACCATGAAGGTATTGATTGATGTGGATCCCCTGGAGGAATGAGAGATGGAACAGAAGATCAGCAAACTGATTACCGGGCTGCAGCATTTGGGTCTGCCGGTCAGCGATCTCGATGAA
Organism: Bacillota bacterium; assembly: GCA_003343995.1. Lineage (GTDB taxonomy): Bacteria > Bacillota > Clostridia > Christensenellales > Borkfalkiaceae > UMGS775. The sequence goes on along the minus strand of QAKE01000009.1, from coordinate 3,793 downwards.
ACAGCTGCTTTTTATGAAGGGGGAGGCTTTGAAACCGAATTTGCGATGATGAACGAGCAGGCGAGAGAATGGATTGCCTTTTTGCGGCGGGATGGGCTGACGGCCGAAGCCTATGAGAACAAAAAAACAACACAGAAAGCGGGCGATTGGGATCATCTCGCGCTTGATGTCACTGATAAAGAAGCATCTTTGCGATGGCTTCGGATGAGGCAGCACGGAGGGATTCATCATGTATGATGTTACTGCGATAGGGGAGCTGCTTATCGACTTTGCACACAGGAGTGATGATGCGGCAGGTTACCCCATTCTGGCGGCAAATCCGGGCGGCGCGCCCTGCAATCTGCTGGCCTCCCTGAGCGCCTATGGCTGCAAAACCGCTTTTCTCGGCAAGGTGGGAGCGGACAGCTTCGGACAGCTGCTGGCCGGCACTCTAAAGACGGTCGGTATCGAAACTTCGGGTGTGATATTCGACCCGGAGGTATTTACTACGTTGGCCTTTGTCACCATTGATGCGCAGGGAAACCGGGATTTCAGCTTTGCCCGCAAGCCAGGCGCGGATACTCGCCTGCGCTTTGAGGAATTGAAGCTGGAACTGATCGACGACTGCCGGGACTTTCATTTCGGCAGCTTGAGCCTGACCGATGAACCCGCCCGCACCGCTACCCGCCGGGCGGTAGTCTACGCCAAGGAAAAAGGCAAGCTTATCAGCTTTGACCCTAATCTGCGCAGGCCGCTTTGGGCCGATCTGGAGCAGGCGCGGCAGCAAATCCTCTGGGGGTTGGAGCAGGCTGATATTGTAAAGATCAGCGATGAGGAAATCGATTTTCTGTGGCAGGATTGCGCCCCGGCCGAAGCGGCTATGCGGCTGCATGAGAAGTTAGGTGTGGTCATCGTATTCATTACACTCGGTCAGAACGGCTGCTATTACAGCGGCAACGGCAATGCGGGGTGGATCGCAAATCCACAGGGGATCCACACGATCGACACCACCGGCGCGGGGGATATCTTTGGCGGTGCCGCTCTCAGCCAGGTGCTGAAAGCAGGCAAGCCGCTCGACCGGCTGACCGATTCCGAGTTATGCCGCGCGGCGCGTTTCGGCTGTGCGGCCGCTAACCTATCCACCGAAAAAAGTGGGGGGATCTCGAGTGTTTGCCCGCTTTCTGAAGTAGAAAGGCTGATGGAACAGGCGTTTTAAATAATGCGATAATCCCCTCCCAAATGAGGCGCAGACGCGTTTGGGAGGGGATTTTTTTAATGGAACACATTTCTTTTTTATCAACATAACCGTTACAATTACGCGGAGGTAACAAGAGAAAGATAAGCCGATAATAGTTTTTGGAAAACCATACAGGGACATGGACGCTTATTCTCTGCATAGAAGAAAAATACAATATACATTGGAGAAAAGATAGTCATTCAGCACTTCCCTCGTGTTCTGCTCTCTGGAAGCCTTGTAAATCAAGGCTTTTTTCCTGTCTAATTGTCCACGCTCGACCTCCTTTTCCGTTCACTTTCTGCCGCCTGTGAATGTTGGCGTCACAGTCCGGGCAGTATTTCCCCCGGTTGGACTTTGGAACGAACACACCGTCGCAGACCGCACAGCGTTTCAAGTCCTTATCCCGGAAAATCTCCGCTTCCAGCGTTCCATTCAGCGACAAAAGAAATAACAGCAAGAAACCAGACTATCGAGATGGCAAAGACTTCCCTGTCCGATTTGATGAAAGAACACCTGGAACACAAGGTGGAAGCAAGGCAGGATTTACAGCTTTTGAGCGCCCAGAAGATGGGGGAACACACGAAGCAGAAATTGAAAAAATCAAGATTGTGTTCCTTGCTATCCTGCGGGATCTTAAGAAAGATATGGATAACGGAGAATAGCAGAGGGGAAGCTGTAACCGCCGCCACGTTCCAGACTATGCGGGACACGCTGGCAGAGTAGAAAAAAGTTCCGCTTTCCATTGACGATGTAACGGCGATGGTTGCCGGACAGATCGGACAACTTGCGCCGATGGACGAGGAAGCCGCCGACCTGTTTCAGAAGTTAGCAAAAAAGATGATTAAGCAGGCGGAAAAATAATCTCGCGGCGAAAGGCGATCGGAATAATATGGTAAATGAAATAGAAACTTTTTTAAAATTTTTCTCAAAACTTCGGCAAAACAGCCCTATCTGGTGTTGTATATAATGCACAGCGTATCCAGGACAACGCCAGACGCTACCCAGACGGCTTCGGAGAGGCCCATCTGCTGACCGGCTTGATGTATTGCGCCGATTACGGCGGCAGGATATACGTCGGCCGCACCTATAACGGCAAGCGTATTCCACATTTATCCGTACCGTACAGGAAACACGGGCCGCCCAGCAGACCGCCGATATATCCCAAAAGCGTAAACGACTTGCCACCGCGCAGAAGCGGGCCGGAGAACTGGAAAAACTGATTTATGAGGACAATGTGCTGGGGAAGCTGCCAGACGCCCGCTATGCAGCCCTTGACGCATAGTATGCCAAAGAGCAGGACGCCTAGTTTACAGGTAGGAGCTGCTTGTGCCTCCTCTGTTCGCTTTTATGACACACCCGGACACATCTTCCGCCTTGTAATCTTCGAGGCAAAGAAATATAATAGATGAAAGAAGATCCGGAATACCGAAAGGAAATTATGGATTGGTTACGGGCAGACGCTGTAGCGTCTCATGGAAAAGATTTGCCCGGCAAGGGAATAAAACTCCTGCTCGGTCATGGCTTTCACTTCCGGTACCACACGCTCTATGGCGGCCCCTCTGGTAATCAGACGGTGAGCGCGTTTTTGCTGCTCTCCTTTTTCATAATACTGCTTGCGCTGTTCCAGCCGCTTGGCCCGGTGCCGGTACTGCCGCAGTTTGGCCTCGTTCTCGGCGTACTCCCGCCGACGCCGCTCCTAATTTTTGCTCATGTCGGTGGCCCTCTTTTGCGTTAAATATGGATAAAAAAGGCCATCCTATGGGAAACTTCCGGGAAACGGTCAGGGTGTCGGTTTTCAAGTCGCCGGATTTCCTTTTTCCCACCCTCAATCTCGGCGGTCAATTCCTCGCGGATTTTCCCTCTCGGCTTCGTCATGGCTGGCCGCTCATTTCTGCCTGTCGGCAAAAGAAAAGAGCAGCTATTTTCTTGGTTAGAAACAACTGCTCTAAACTGATATATTCATTTTTAACAAATGATTTAATACTGTCCGATCATACGAATTATTTCTTGTTCTGTTGCCGTTATACTTTTTGGTCAAAGTAAGTAATGTTGCTGCAAGAATGCGAAAGCCTAAAAACAGGCCGCTTTAGCGGCGCCCTGTAAAAGTAATGCGATTGACAAACCTATTCGGTGCTTCTTGGGAGGCATACCAGCAATATGCCCTTCTAAGGCTTGTGCAAACCACGCGTAGAACGCGTGGTTTTGATTTATAAAGCGGTTGATAATACGATGTCTGATAACTGTCTAACGGCTGCCGTTTAAAGCAATCAACTTCTCGATAATCTTTTCCCGATATTCTGTATGGCGCGGCATTCCTTTGCCTAAACCGCCTCGTTTTGGAAACTGGAGCTTGAGAAAACCGCCGTTCTTCAACGTGATCGAACAGTTGACGGCTCCCATAATAGCGTTTTTTATCTCACAGCTTTGAATATCTGCCAGCGGAAAACAAACGCCAATATCTTCTGCCACGGTCCTTCTTAAGTCTGGCACGTGATAGAACTCATTTAAATACTTGCGTTTTTCACATTCAGATACTATCAAATAGTCTTTTGTGATACCAATATATACATCAAATCT
>QAKE01000012.1 GCA_003343995.1 Bacillota bacterium | reverse complement strand
CGGTCGGCGAAGCGCGCCGCCTCATCCGGGTTCTGCGCGAAGAAGGACATCCCGTGCGCGTCGAAGAAAGCGGCGTTCTGCGTCTCGACGCCCGGAATGGCCATCGTATGCACCAGCGGCACACCGAGCACGGCGGCCTCCGCGCTGGAGATGCCGCCCGCCTTGCTGAGCAGGACATCCGCCGCGTGCATGTAGGCGGGCACCTGATCCGTGAACGGCACGGTCAGCACGCCGTGCCCAGCGTATTTTTCCTCCAACGTTGTGCGAAGCTCTTCGTTCCGCCCCGGCAGCACACAGAGCAGCGCATCCTCATCCGGTACGCGGCGGATCGCCTCGCAGAGCGTCACGGCGTCGCCGCAGCCGATGCCGCCGGTCATGATGAGGTAGATCCGCTTGTCCTGCGGCAGCCCAAGCAGCTCCCGCGCGGCCTGCTTGGTCATTGGCGCGGTGAACTTTGCGGCGACGGGCATACCGCTGACGATCAGCTTTTCCGCCGGCATCCCGGCAGCGATGCAGTCCGCGCGGACGGCCTCATGCGGTAGAAAATAGCCGTCCAGCTCCGTCTCGGCCAGGAACGGGATGCACGTATAGTCCGACAGGACGCCGTAGCAGCGCACCGGCAGATCCTCGTGACGGCGCAGGAACGTCAGCGTCTCCATCGGGAACAGGTGCGAGCAGACGACCGCATCGTACCCGCGCGCGAGAATGAACTCGCGCAGCTGCCTTGCATGCCGGATGTTCGCCAGATAGACCGGCGACGTGACGCCCGTGGCGCTGTACATCGCGCCCGCGTGGTACATCATGCCGAACAGCTCCGGCGCTTTTGTCGAGATGCGGTTCAAAATTTTATCAAAGCTGAGCGGCCCGGGCTCACCAAACATTTGCAGCAGATCGAGAAACTCCGTCTCGTGGCCGCGCGCGGCGAGCGCCTCGCGCACCGCTCCGGCGCAGTGGTTGTGCCCCTCGCCGGTGGAGCAGCTGAGCAGTAAGACCTTCATGTTCCTTCTCCTTTTTCGCATTTTCTCCATGATACCAGATAAAAAACCGCTTGTCCACCGGCCATTTTTTGAAAAAATTTCTTGCATATCGCGCCGCCCGCGTGGAACACTAAGCGTACTTTCGAAAAGGAGGAAATCAATGATGAGTCATCTTACTGAAAAAGCGAACCACTGCATCGAATGTCACGTTACTCAGTGCGGCCACCACTGCGGCTGCGAGGATTACTGCTCCCTCGACCGCATCTGCGTCGGCACCCATGAGGCCAACCCGACGATCGACCAGTGTACCGACTGCATGTCCTTCGTCAAGAAGTAAAGCAAAAGCGCCCGGTTTGCGCAGACCGGGCGCTCGGTTCCATAAAAAGTGCCCCGTCCGATGGACGGGGCACTTTTTGAAAAGCTTAGTGGGTCAGGAAGAACATCAGGGCGAAGAGGATCGTGATGACCCAGGTGCCGACATTGACTTCCTTGATCTTGCCGGTGAAGATCTTGATGAACACGTAGGAGATCAGGCCGAACGCAATACCGTAGGAGATATTGTAGGTCAGCGGCATGATGGCCACAGTCAGGAAGCCGACGACCGCTTCCGCGGGATCGTCCCAGTTGATGCTGCGGACGTTGCTCATCATGAGCACGCCGACGTAGATCAGAGCTGCGGCGCAGGCATAGGTCGGGATGAGCTGCGCGACCGGCGCGAGGAACATCGCGATGAAGAACAGGGCCGCGGTGACCATCGAGGACAGACCGGTGCGGCCGCCTTCGGCGACGCCGGCGGAGGACTCGACGAACGTGGTGACGGTGGACGTGCCGCAGATCGCGCCGCAGCAGGTCGCGATGGCATCAGCCAGCATGGCCTTGTCCATGTTGGGGACGTTGCCTTCCTTGGTCAGCAGGTTGCCGCAGGCGCAGGCGCCGTACAGCGTGCCGAGGGTATCAAACATATCGACCATGCAGAACGCGAGCATCGAGGTGATGAAGATGATGACGAAATCGCTCGTGCCGTTGGCCGCGATGTAGGCGGAGAAGTCAAAGCCTTCGGTGAAGACCTTGCCGAACGCCATAGAACCGAAGTCCTTAAAGGCGCCGAAGAAGTCGCTCGTCAGGTTGGGGGCGACCGCGTTGGCATAGAAGTCGGGGATGGTGATCAGGCCAACAACGTAGTACAGGACAGCGGAGCCAAGGATGCCCCACAGAACCGCGCCTCTGACCTTCTTCTTGGACATCGCGCCGATGGCGAAGACCGTGATGATCGTGAGCAGCAGCGGGAAAACGGTGGCCCACGTCACGCTCTCAGAGCGAAGGTTGAACGAAGTGAGGTTGACCAGCGTCGCACCGTCGTCCACAACGATACCGGCGTTCTGCATGCCGATGAAGGCGATGAACAGGCCGATACCGGCGGAGATGGCGACCTTGACGGCCTGCGGGATGGCGTCGAAGATGATCTTGCGGAGGCCGGTGACGGTCAGCAGGACGAAGACGATGCCGTCGACGAGAACCAGAACCAGCGCGTTGGCATAGCTCATGCCCATGCCGAAGCAGACGGTGTACACGAAGTACGCGTTCAGGCCCATGCCGGACGCCTGTGCGAGCGGCAGGTTGGACAGCAGACCGATGAGGACGGTGCCGATGACGGCGGAGATGGCGGTCGCGATGTAGATCGCGCCGTAGCTCACGGTGCCAAGGTCAGCGAACATGCCGGCGTTGACCATCAGAATGTAGGCCATCGCCATGAAGGTGGTAATACCGGCCATGACCTCAGTCCGGACGGTCGTACCGTGCTCCTTCAGCTTGAATCTTTTTTCCATTCAAATTCCTCCATTCATTTCTCTCGGCTCGCCCGGCAGAGGGCGAACCATTTATGAGCCTATTATAGTGAATATTGACCGAAAAAACAAGCTGTCAGGGCGACTGTTTGCAGCTAAATTTTTTTTAGATTTTTTCGCTTTTGCACGAAAATGCCCCTTTGTCAAGTGAAAAGCGAAAATTTTTTTATTTTTTTATTTTAGGGCGATTTTAGGGCGGCGAGACAGTCGGCGAACACCTCCGCCGACGATCTAAAATTGAACATTCTCCGAGGGTAATTGTTGACCCATTCCTCGGATTGCCTCACCTTTTGCAACGAAACGCCGGAAAAGTCGGTCCCCTTGGGGAACAGGCGGCGGATCATGCCGTTTTGCCGTTCGTTTGAGCCGCGCTCGAAAGAGCTGTACGGGTGGCAGTAATAGACCGTCGTCCTTTTCCCGCGCCGGCGACAAGACCGCTCCATTCCCTCACAGTCGGAGAACTCGGAGCCGTTGTCGACGGTGATCGAGCGAAAGACGGAATAAAAGGCGGCCCCGAGTTTCCTCTCGAGCCGGTCGAGGGCCTTTACCACATTCGCCGCCTCGTTCGATTTGATTTTGACGACGATCTCGTTCCTCGAGAGGCGCTCCGTGAGGACGAGGAGGCGGGGGCGGGTTTTCTGCTTGCCTTGGACGGTGTCCATCTCCCAATGCCCGAACTCCTCCCGGGTCCCGACCTCTTTCGGCCGTTCCTCTATGCTCCGGCCGGGGCAAGGCCGGGCGGCGCGGCGGACTCTCTTATAGTCCCGCTTTTCGTTCCTCTTTGCCGGGAGGTCCCTATTCGTCACCCCCGGAATGATCCCGAGGCCGATATACCGATAGAGGGTTTTCGTGGATATTTCGGTCTCAAAGACGAGGCCCTTTGCCTTGATCTCCCCGAGGGCGGCCTCCGGCGACCTGTTCCCGCCGCGGAGGACCTCTCCGAGGTAGTTTGCGAGGGCGTGGTCTTTCCCGATTTTCAGAGCAGGGCCTTTCATCTCGAAATGGTCCTCGTATTTGTCTTGGGCAATATCGGCGAGATAACACTCGTAATCGACGAGCTCGCTCGTCCGCTGTTGCCCCCAACCCCTTTTGATTTCCCGGTAAATCGTGCTGATATGCCGGCCGAGCTCGTCGGCGATCCGCCGTTTCGACCAACCGGCTTTTAACCACGCCTCTATTTTGAGGCGCTCTCTCCATGATAGGTGACTGAAAACCGCTCCCATATTTCCAAGACCTCCCGACAAAAAATCCCCCGCTCGGCCATTTGACCGGGCGGGGGTGGTGTTCTATATGAGCTCCCGGGGGTGTACCCCGAGGGCGTCCGCAAGGGCGAGGGCGTTCTTTAGGGAGGCGTTTCTCATATCCCGCTCCCCCGACTCGAAAGACTGGATTTGTCGGATATTGACGCCCGATTTTTCGGCAAGCTCCCGTTGCCCGAGTCCCCGCGCCGCTCGGAGGGCCGCGAGCTTGCTCTCTCCGCCCGTTGTCCCTTTTCTCATGTTGACCGCCTCCCTTGTGCCCTATATATTACGCTCTTTTGCTCGTATTGTCAAGACGAAAAAACACGCCGCGAGAGTCATTTCTCGCGGCGGTCGGTGTTCTCTATGAGATAGTCGACGGGGACGCCGAGGACCTTTGCGAGGGCCCGGAGCTCGTAGTCCGTGACAATGCGGTCCCCGCTCTCGATCCGGCTTATCATGCCTTGCTCCAATATGACGCCCTCGGTCTGCACCCTCGCGGCAAGGGTGGATTGTGATAGCCGGAGGCGGAGGCGTTGCTCTCGTATTCGTTCGCCCGATATGTTCCCGGCGAGGAGCTTTTTCACCGGCGCCCGCCCTCCTCTCATGCGAATATGATATAGTTTATCCCACTTTAGCATAATTTCGCGGGGGTCCTATATCAATATCGTATAAGGGCAGAAAAAACGGGCCGGGGATCGCCCCCGGCCCGTTGCCTCACTCGTTGCCCTCGGTCTTTTTGTCGCAGTAGAGGACGGCGATCACGGCCGCCTTTAAGGTCTCCTCCCGGAGGTTGAGGTCCGTCGCATTGACGGCCGCCTCCGTCCCGCCGTTGACGACTCCGGCGTCCAGCAAGGCCGCCGCGGCGTCCCGCCAGTAGGCCGGGACATCTTTCAAGTCCTTATAGACCGGGTTTTTCGACTCCACGACCTCCGCCGCGATCTTGCGGATCATTTCCTCGAGCTCGGCTTTCGTCATTGACAAGCTGATTTCCTCCTCTCCGGCCGGCGTTTCGTCCTCGAGCTTGCGGATATATTCGAGGGACACCCACCCGGCCCCGGTGTACCCCCACCCGTTGAGCTCTTTTGTGATCGTCACGATTGCCCCGTACTTGTAGACGGACAGGACCACGCCGTCGACGGGCTCCTCTCTGCACCGCAAGCCGATTTCGGCCGTCACCTCGCCCCGGTAGTTGACGGCCACAGGGTCCGGCGCGGGGGTCGGCGAGGGGGCCGGGGTCTCCTCGTATGTCACATAAGGGAGCCGCCCCCATTTGGTCCAGCGGCGGGCATTGTACCCCGGTTTCGTGCCGATGTTTGCGACGGCCGTCACTTGCACACAGTTTTTCCACTTGGGGGAGCACTCCACCGCGAGGCCGTTTCCGATGTAAACTCCGATATGACCCGGGAGCCACACGGCCGCCCCCTTTACGATCCCCGAGAAATCCGTCGACACCCCGGAGCAAACGCGGATCATGGAGTCGGCTCCAATATCGGGGACGCCGTTCACAGCGTACCCCGCGCCGCCATAGGTCCGGGTTTTATCCCCGCACCAACCCCAAAGGATCGCCTTGAGCAAACAAACACAGTCAAAACCGAAAGTGTCGTCGGTGGCCGCCTCGATCATCTTCACCCGGGCGGCGGCCCGATTGTATGCGTTATTCGCGCAATACCGGGTTTTATTCGCCGGCGTCATAGGGGCCCCAAAACACCCCATGACATAGAGGGTTTTATAATGCTCCGCAATATCAAGGGCCTTGTCGGCCAGCTCCGCCGCCGTCATTTAGACCCCTCCTCTCCGCGGTCCTCCGCCGTCTTTTTGAGCTTTTCCATAAGAGCCAGGAGGAACGGAGGCAACGGGACCCCGATCTCCGAGATATTCTCCAGGATGGAAATACATTCGTTGATGATAAGCCAGACGGTCACGATCAGGGCGAAAAAGTACATTGTCCCGAGGTCAAGGCCCATTTGAGCCGCCGCGGACTGTATGATCCAGTCGGCGACGATGGCAACGGCGACGGCGAACGCATAGCAAACCTTTTTGACGATCCCCACGATCCCCACCCGGGAGGAGAGTTCGTTTTTCACCCACGACCGCGCCATACCGGAGACATAGTCCGCGACCATGACGAGGACGAGGATCGCGACGGGGAAGATCAGCGCCCGGCAATAGGCGCCCACGGCGGCCAGCGCCGCCGCGATAATGCCTTTGAAAACTTCATCTTTCATCTGGATATAACCTCCTCTTGTTTACGCCCTCTCGGGCTCGTCGGTGTACTCGTCCCACCCGTAGACTCCGGGCTCCCACACATTCGCGGCGACGGTCGAAATCCACTTTTTCCCGTTGTGGGTCACTTTCGCGCCCTCGTCGTATGCGTCGTGGGCCCCGATAGGACGGGCCCACTCCGGCCACTCCTCGGCCGGGTCGCCGGTCTTTGTCCAGAGCGCCGGCGTGAGGGACGGGTTCCAGCCCTCTTGTGAGGTGTGACTCTGCCCTTTGTTCACCCGGTAGAGGTTCCCGTCCAGCGGATCGCGGCGGAGCTGTCCCTCTTTGTACTCGACGGGATATGCCCACTCGGCGAACTGTCCGGCGTTCTCGGTGGCGGTGGTGTCGTCGATCTGCCCCGCCTCCGCGAGGGTGACAAAGGCAATCGAGGCGGCGGCCGGCGCGGCCTCTCTCGCCCGCTCGGCGGAGAGGGCGGCCTCCCGCTCCGGCGTGGTGTAGAACTCGCCCCCGGCGTGATACCAATAGCCGGGGACGACATTGTCCGGGACGGTGTCCACCTCCTCGACGCGGTGGCCGCCTCCGGCCCACGGCGCGGCCGCGAGGAGATAAAAGGCGTCGTCCGCGGCGGAATATACCGCCTCGGCCTCCCCCGGCTCCACGCCGGCCACAAAGCCGCCGCCCTGTCCCGCCGAGACATATCTCACGGCGGGGGTCACGGAGACGACGAGGTTTTCCCGGTTTACGATCACATACATAACTCAAAATCTCCTTTCCGTATGATAGAGCCTCTCCCGGTGGCGTCCGGGGTCGGCCCTCGGCCAATTCAAGCGCACAGCGGCAACGCCTCCTTTCCGAATAGGTTACAAAATAGCTCGTCCATAGCCTCCACGGTCCTATAAGACCGGGCCCTCGCGGCGTGTCCTTTCCATGCGGTATACGACTCGACGACGGAGGCGAGGGTCATTTTCCCGGCGTCCAGCAAGGCCCGGAATTTCCGCAAAATGCGGCGGCGCTTGTTGATGTTCTCCCGGGCGAGGCGGCGGACGACGGCTCCCGTCTCCGTGAGGCGAAAGCGCATTTTTAAGAACTTGAATTGATGGGTCAGGGGGACAATCTTCGTCTTTTTCTCGTTGATCTTGAGGCCGATTTTCCCGGCAATCTCCCGGAGCTTGACGAGGCATTTTTTCAAAAAATCCATGCTCTCCGAGATAATATGCCCGTCGTCCATATATCGGCCGTACCCCTCCACCCCGAGGCCGTCTTTGAAATAATGGTCGATAGGGTTTGCCACAAAGACGGCGGAGATTTGCGACACCTCCGAGCCCAACCCGAGGCCGACCTCCCCGAAAGCGTTTATAAACTGCTCATAGAGGGCGCAGGTCCGCGCCTCTATGATTTTCCTCCGGGCGGCCGGGACGAGGACGGCATGAGGGATCGAGTCGAAATATCCGCTAAAATCCCATAGCAAAATACCGCCCTTTCGCCCATGGAGGCGAAAGTGACGGTGTAATTTCGCCTCGAGCCGGTCGAGCTGGAAGTCGGTCCCCTTGCCCTTTTGACAGGCCCCGTTATCGTAGATCAGCGAGGGCCCGAACAGGGGCCGGAGGACCTTGTCGTTCATGACCTTTTGGACGGCCCTCTCGGTGATATGGACGCTTTTAATCCATCTGTAATGCCCCCTTTCCATGAGCCCGAACTCCACAAAGCCCCGGCCGCGGTATTTCCCGGCCATGAGCTCCGCGTGAGTTTTCTCCGTGGAGGTCGGGAGGGTTGCCTCGTAGCGTTGCGTCGAGGGTTTCCAGCGGGTCCCATTACAGCACTTTTCCCCGCCGTCGTAGAGGTTCCCATAAGAGAAAATCTCCTCGTATCCGCCGCACAGCGCGGCCCGCTCCCGCTCCCGTTCAAGTCGGGCGGCCCGCCGTCTCTGATAACGGGCCTCGTGTCTCTCTAAACTCGTCATAGTGCGATAACATTCCCTCCCGTAGAGCGGATTTTATAGAGTGCGATTATAGCTCCGTAACGGCCGGCTCATGAAACCGGGGGCGCACAGCCCCGGCCATGCAAGGAGCGTCCGGGCCGGCGTATCGGGCGAGGCCGCCGCCTATTATCGAACGGCGGCCGGGTATTTTGGACCCGGAGGACCGGGTCGGGGCACAAACTCTCCCTCTGCAAATGTACCGATTTCGCCCCCCTCTCCGGGGGGTTACTCTGTCTCACATATCCGCGGCGGGTGTTTCCCGCCGACCGCTCGCAGAGTCCGAGGCACACGCCGTAGGAGTTGCTCGCGTTGTTGTTGTTGTTGCTCCCCGAGGTGTTGACATAGATAAAGTTGGTCGCGTTGCTCGTGTTGGGCGAACGAGTCCACCAGTTGGACGCGGCCCCTCGGCGCGGTTTAACAGAGCTTGACCCACTCCCGGAGGGTTATTCCGGGAGGTTTTTATATCGCTTGTGGTCGGAGTCCTTTACTCCCTTTATGAGGTCGGCCTCTCGATTGATAAGGGAGGAGATTTTCCGGGTCGCGTTGTCGACCCGCTTTTTCGCCTTTTGGATTTTCTTCTCCCGCTCCCGCTTTTGCTCGTCCGTCTCGGCTCTCATGCCCTCGGCGAATATTTCCGGGTTCTTCATGAGATAATCCCGGATCGTCCCGAGGTTCCCGTCGAGCCGCTGGAGGGCGTTGTTCGCCCGGACGAGGCAGAGGCGGCGCTCCCGGGCCTCCGCCCGGTTGGTGACATAGATACTATTCGCCGCCCGCGTCTCGCCGGCGACGGCGTTCGCGTGGGCCATTGTGTCGGTCCCGATAAAGAATGTGAGGCGTTTCGGGAGTTTCATACAGTAGGAGAGGACCTCCACTCGGATTTGAGCGCCCACGGCCAGAAATTCGACCGGGCTCTCCGACCGGTCCCTCACAGGTACGGACATTTTTCTCCTCCTCTCAATCCCGCCCCACACAGGGGGCGGGATTTTCCGATTTGCGGCCCGCGGGCCGCCCGATTAAACGCAGAGGCCGAGGCACACGCCGTAGGAGTAGCCCGCGACGCCGCCGTAGTCGCTCCCCGAGGTGTAGACACAGATAAAGTGGGTCGCGCTGCTCGTGTAGGGCGAACGAGTCCACCAGTTGGACGCGGCCCCGGTCCCGTCCGAAAGATACTTGATCCGGGAGGCGTTGTCGACGAAAAGCGGGTAGGTCGTGCCCTCGTCCTTATAGCCGGCGCCCGTGGTGAGGAGGCCAACCTCCACCGCCGAGAACGGCCAGAGGGTTTCTTGCGTGGTCTTTGTGGCGGTGCTTTGATTGCCGGTCGTCCCCTTTTTGTTTACGGGTTTCATTACGGCCCTCATATCGGCCGGGAGCTTTGCGAGGATCGCCGGGACGGTGATCGACCTCATTTCCGAGGACTCATATCCTCCCGCGTTGGTGTTTTGGGTGTTCATTTTCGCGGTGTCTTTCATGAGGTTCTTAAAGCCGAAAGTGATCTTCGCCTTTCCGCCCGAGACGAGGTCGTCGTGATCGAAGTCCTCCACCCGGAGAGTGATATTCTCGCCGCCGTCGAGCTGGATTTTCTTCTCGTCGCCCTTTTTGAACAGGGTCGCGGCGGCGTTCGCGGCGCCCACGGCGTCAATATCCTCCCATTTCATATCTTGGAGGGTCGGGAGTGTGGCCTCGAAAATGCCGATATTCTCCACGACGACGCTCCCGGAGTATGTTCCGTTCGAGGTCGTGATCTTTGCCGTCCATGTGCCGAGCTTGTTCGGGTAGAGGTCGGCGAGGCCGCTCCCGCTCGCGGTGGCGGTCAGCTTGTCCCCGCCGAGGGTGAGCTCCACGGAGGCCCCGGGGACGGTGTGGAGGTGTAGGATCGCGGTCGTGGAGTATTTCCCGCCGTCGAGGTCGTCCCGTATACTGTCGATCTCGTCTTGCAGGTGGCCGGCGACATCTCCGTCGAGGACATATTTCAGATTTGCAAACCATTCCTCGAACCGCCCGCGGCAATCCTCCATAAATGCGGCGAGGGGGATCGTCTCCACGAGGCAACGGACGACGCCGCAAACGGCCTCGTCCGTCCGGGTGTCTTTGATATTCGTGCTCGTCACGGAGACGGCGGAGGCGGGGACGGTGATCTCGGCGAGGGAAATATCCCAATAGTCCGCGCCCCGCACGAGGGCTGGGGCCGTGGGCGCGGTGGCCGGCGAGCCCTTGACGACGAGGGCGGAGATTTTCCGCTCGGCCACATCGAGGCGGGCGACGACGCGGTCGATCCGGGGGCTCGAGTCCCCCGCGTCGAGGGTGAGGGGCTTTGTGGCGGTGTTCTCGTAGAGGTGGCCCTTGATCCACGCAAAGCCGGCGCCCACATTGACGGTCAAGCCGGAGGCGGCCGTTACGGGGAGGTTGTCCCCGTTCGCAGAGACGCCGGAGGAGATAATATCCGCGAAATAGGAGGCGAAATCCGCCGCGTAATATTCCCGGTCTCCGCTCACAGAGTCAAACGGAAAAAACTTTTCTGCCATGTCAAACAATCTCCTTTTTCAATTTTTTGTATATGCTGGGGACCGTCTCCCCGAGTGTCACATCGTAACTCGTCCCGCCGCGCTCGTAATAGGCCGTTATCTCGGTCACAAAGGTTTGGGCCGTGAGGTTATACTTGCGCTCTATGGCCGTCACCTTATCCCCGAGGCCGAGCCCGCGGACGACGCCGGGGTCAAGCTCCACCTCGAGAGAGGACACGGCCACTTGATCGGCCAGCTTTTCCCGGGCCTTTTGCCGCTGTTCCTCGGCGTATGTTTCTTGTGCCTGTTCCTCACTGATACCCTCGTCCTCGTCCGCCTTGGGCTTTGAGGTGGAGCCCTTTACATACACCTCCCGCCGCGTGAGGCCGCTCCCGGCGACGATAGAGTCCTCGTATCGGACGCCCGTCTCCTCGTCCGTATAGCCGGATATGAGGGCCGTATTCCGGGCAGAGGACGAGGATCGCGTGTAGACCTCGGAGACGACATTGTTTCGGTCTCTGGACACCACGACCCACGGCGTCGCCCGTTGCGTCGTGCGGCGGTCCACGCCCTCAAAGGCGGCGAAATAGAGCCGCCTCTCCGCCTTGTCGAGGAGAATATCAAAGCCCACCCCGGAGGCGGCCGTGAGGTCGTCGAGGAGGCTCTCGAGGTTCTCGTTCTCGGTGGCGGTGGTGATCGTCGGGGTGGCCCCGGCCCGCTCGGCGAGGGATAGGAGAGGGATTTTCCGGCCGGCGTCCGATGGATTGACGGCGTTCTCCGTGACGAGGCGGCGGCCGAAATCCTCGACCGTCCCCGAGAACGAGAGATTTTTCCACACGACACGCCGGCCGAGGTATGCCCGGAGGTTCTTCCCGCTCGCGGTGATATAGTCCCCGTCCTTTTCCGTCTCGCAGACGACGGAGTCGATATAGACCGCCCGGGGGCCCCCGTCCTCCCAATAGAGGATATTTTCCTCCACAAGGAGGCGAAAGAGGTCCGCCGTAAAAGGGGCCTTTAGCTTGAAACTCCCGCTCCCGGCGAATTGCCTCGTATGGGTGAGGGACTCGAACGCACTCACGACGCCCAAGACCTCGAGGGAGGGGTCGAAAACGAAAATCTGCACCCTTACACCCCCAAATAACGCTGATAGAAATAGATCGTCACGGTCATAGAGTTTACATTACTCTCTGCCGTATAGCGGAAACGGGTCGAGCCGACCCGGGCTTGTAGGAAAGTCGAGTCGAGGTCGACGGAGTTTATCACATCTTCGATCTCGTCCCCGTTTTGACTGATTGCGCTCTCCTGCCCGTAGTTGGTATTTACGATCACAGTCTCGCCGGCGACGAGCGTCCGATTGAGCTTGATAAACTCCCCCGTCTCTATGTTGGTGAGGGTCGGGTTCTGGACGGTGGCGGTGGCGGAGAAATGGATCACGAGGCCGGTCTCCGCGCTCCCGCCGTTCTCGAGGGTCGTAATGAGGCCCTCCGTCCGGTCGGCGAAAGTAAAGCCCGTGTGCGGGATTATGAGGGGCCAAATAAAATTAGAGGTCCACTCGGCTATTTTGCGGTAGCGGAGGACGGCGTCCCGGAAAAGCGGGTCGAATGAGATCGCGTCGATCACGAAAGAGGCGACCCGCTCGTTATTCGTGAGCCGCGAGGGGGTGAACTTGACCGTCGCCGTGGACCTGCACTCGAGGGCCGTCTCCTCGTCGGGCATAGCGAGCCACGGCGTCCGCGGGTCGCACATCTGATAGAGGGCCGCCTTTTTCGCCTCCATTTCCTCCGGCGTCGCCGCCTTGATAAAGCCCACGATTTCCACATCTCGAGTGTCCAGCGTGGTATTGACCACCCGCTCGCCCACTTGATCGACGCCCTTTGCGGTGGAATGACTCGCCCCTATGGAGCCATAGTCGACGGAGGTCAAAATATAATTTTGCCGGTCGAAACGGATAATCCCGTCGTCGTTTTTGATTGCGTACAGCATGGGCCGCCTCCTCACTTCACGCCGAGGGAAATATCCCTCTGCACTTTCTTAAATTCCCGGGCGGCCGTCTTTTCGTCGAGGGCCTCCGGGGAGGTGATATTGACATAGGTATTCCCGCCGCTCCCGCTCCTCTTGTCCAGCGCCCGGACGATTGCGGCCGTCTGTCTCTCGGTCGCCGCCGCGGAGGAGGGCTCCTCGATAGAGGACGGGAGAGAGGTCTCCGCGGCCTCGGATGCCCGCTCGCCCATGTGCTCGATTGCCCGGACAAGCTCGTCCTCGTTCCTCTCCACGCCCACGACGGCGCCCTTTACGGTGTTTTTGCCGTGTTCCTCGAAAACCTTACTCGGGGAGGCGATAGAGAGGGTCGATTTATAGGCATTGTTCGCCGCTTGGGCGAGGCTCTTATATGTGGCGACAAGCTGGGAGCGCATACTCTCGGCGCCGTCGATATAGCCTTGAATGGAGGCGGAGCCGGCCGCGCCGGCCTCGACGGAAATATCCAGCTCGTCAACGGTCTGTTGGAGGCGGGTCTCGAGGTCGGTCATTTTGTCGGAGAAATCCGTCTCCATTTCGGCGACGGTGGTCGAGAAATTTTCCTTTCCCTCCTCGACCTCGGCGAGCTTTTCGTTCAAGGCGGCGATCTCCTCCTCGCCGCCCTCCACAATGGCCGCGAGGATTTGGGCCGACTCCTCGGAGCCGTCCGACAATTTTTGAACGAGGCCCTCGTCGACGCCGAGCTCCATCGCCTTGTTGATGTTCTCGGCGTAGGTGTTCATATAGTCCACCTGCCCCGAGAGGGTTTCGATCAGGCTCCCGATAGAGGTTTTCGCCGACCCGTCCAGCTCGTTAAAAAGCCCGAGTTGCCCCTCGATGGACTCTTTCGCTTTCGCGTGGGCGGCGGTGTATTCCTCTTGTAGGGACTCCATCTCGGAGACGAGGCCGGCGACGGTGGTCGTCATTTCTTGGGTCGCCTGTTGGCTCGCGGCTTGCCATTCGCCATACGCGGCGGACTCCTCCTCGAGGGCGGCGATCTCGCTTTGATTTTCCTCGAGGGCGGTCGTCAGCTCGTCCACATTGTTTTTCAGCGTCCCGGTGTTCCACGACCCGGACTCGACGGCCTCGTTATATGCCTCTTGGGCCTCGGCGAGACGGGCGCTTATTTCCTCTTGCTCGGTGTAGAGCTCGGAGAGGCGGCCGACTTGCGCCTCGTATTCCTCTTGGGCGGCCGCGTGTTCGACGAGGGCGTCGAGGGACTCCGTCGTCATATTGATAGAGTCGGAGACGGAGTCATAGGCAAGGCCGAGCTCCGGGACGGCCTCGTTCAAATTGTCGACCATTTCGGCGATTGCGGCCTTTTGCGCCTCGGATTTCTCCTCCACCTCGAGGAGCTCTTTCAGCGCGGCGGCGGTGGCCGCGGTGTTTTCCTGTTCCTCCACCATGGAGGAGGAGAGGTCGTCGTATGCCTGTTTCGACTCTTTGAGGGACTCCGTAAAGGCCCGCGTCTCCTCGTCCGCTTGCCCCATGGTGAGGATAAACGCACCCACGGCCGCGACGAGGGCCGTTATCCCGGTCACGAGCAAAAAGACCGGGTTCGCGTCCATTACCGCATTGAGGACGCCTTGAGCCACGGCGGCGAGCTTTGTCGCCGCCTCATATCCCACGATCCCGACCGTTAGGACGGTGATCCCGGTCGTGACGGCGGTCAGGGCTTGCACGAGCCACGGGTTTTCATTGACGAAATCCGTCGCCCACTCAAAGCCGGCCGCGCCGTCCGTGTAGAGCTTTTCAAGCGCCGGCGTGAGCTGTTCGCCGACTGCGATCTTAAAGTTATCCGCCGCGGTCGTCATTCTCTGCTGGGCCCGCTCCGTGGTGTCGGCCATGATATTAAAATTCCGCTCCACGGCCCCGGAGGAGTTTTGCATTTTTACGAGCGTCTCGTTAAAGGCGTCCGCCCCCTGATTTAACAGGGTGAGGGCGGATTGTCCCGCCGTGGAGGAGCTCCACAGGTTCGCAAACTCGGTCGCGTTCCCGCCCACATACTCGGAGAGGAGGGAGATCACATCTCCGAGGGATTTCCCCTCGTCCATGAGGTCCGCAAAGGATTTCCCGGTCTGTTCCTCGAGGACGCCCGAGACCTTGCTCGAGTTTGAGGCGAGCTCGTTCAGCATAGCGGCGAGGTTTGTCGTCGCTATTGCCGTGTTCGTCCCGCTCGCGGTGATAAGGGCATAGGAGGCGGCCAGTTGGTCGAGGCCCACATTATAGGCCGCCGCGGTCGGGATCACGCGGCCCATACTGCCGGCCAGCTCGTCAACGGAAGTTTTGCCGAGGTCTTGCGTCTTGACGAGCATAGAGGCGACCCGCTCCACCTGTTCGGTCCCGAGGCCGTATGCGTTGAGGGCGGTCGTCAGCACATCGACGGCCGTCGCGCTCTCCGTAAAGCCCGCGGCGGAGAGTTTGGTCGCCGTCGCCACGAAATCCACGACGCCCGCGGTGTCCACGCCCGCGGATAGGGCTTGATATGTGGCCTCCGCGAGGCTCTCGGCCGAGGCCCCGGTCTCCGAGGACAACTCGAGCAAGCCCGCCCGGAGTTGATCCAGCGGGACGGCGGAGGTGTCCGCAAGGGTGGACACTTTGGCGATTGCCGTCTCAAAGCTCGAGGCGGCGCTCGCGCAATCCATGAGGGCGCCGGCGATCTCTTTCAGCGTCGCCGCCACGCCGGCCGCCGCGAGGGCGGAGGCGAGGGCGTCCACGCCGGCGACGGACTTTTTCCCGAAATCCTCGGAGTCCTCCGCCGCCTCTTTGACCTCCCGGCCGTATTTGTCGATGGAGGAGGCGCACCCGTCCGCGGACACCTCCGCCTCGGCGAGGTATTTTTTATTTTTCTCGACCTCGTCGTCGAGGCCGTTCAATTCAACCTTTGCGCTGTTTAGCTGTCTCTGCCACTCTTGGGCGCCGCGGCCCGCGGCGGCCTCGCCGGCCTCCGCCTCCGAAAGCTCTTTTTGCCACTTGTCGAGCTCCTCGGTGAGGGCGGCTTGCTCTTTCGAGGTGTCCCCGGTGGAGTTTTTCAGCCCCTCGAGGGCCCGCTCGCACCGCTCCACATTCTCCCGGGCGGTGGATACCCTCTCGGCGTATGTTTCTTGGGCCCGTTGACAGTTCTCGAGGGCCCTTTGCAGTTCGTCGACCTTTTTCTTTTGGGCCTCTTGCATGGAGGAGAGGGCGTTTCCCTTTGCCGTGAGGGCCTCCATGCTGTTTGCGTTCCCGCGAAATTCGCTCTCGACAAGGGCGAGGGCGGATTTCAGCGTCCGCAATTCGGAGTTGCAACTTGCGATAGACTGTTTATATTCCACCTCGCCCTCGACTGCGAGCTTTGTCGAGATTTTTCTAACTCCCATAGGACGCGGCCCCTTTCAGATATGCGAATATTCGATATTTTACTTGATATTGATATAGGCTTGAGATATACTCGGATTACAAAACTCTTTGGAGGTGCTATACCATGACGAAAAAGACGCTCTCTCTTTTCCTGTCCCTCGCGCTCCTCGCGGGCTTGTGCGCCTGTTCTCCCGGGGGTGGTGTCGATGTACCCCCGACGCCTCCCGCGTCGTCCTCGGCCCCCTCCACGGCCCCGGAGGGGCCCGTCCCCGAGTATTCCTTTATTGGCCGTACTAAGTATTACAGAAACGGCAAAGAGTGCGCCGGGTATCGGGTGGCGGTCGGCGACGAGGCCACGGAGGAGGATATGAGGGCCGTATTCTCCGACCTATGCTCCGGCGACTCGTATTACCTCCATACGGTTTGGTTTTACGGTCTGCCCTCCGACGCAGATACCATTGGTTTCTATACGGTTGGACTACTGGAGGAGACGGCTCCGGGCGCGGCCCCGGAGTTTACCCCGTGTTTGTTCGACATAGAGGAGATCGAGGCGTTAAGGGAAAAGGCCGCCGAGGAGGCCGGCCGTCTGGACGCCGCCCGGAGTATTCCGAGCCCCTCTATCCAGCAAGAGGCCCTCGTCCCGGACAATCTCTTTTCCCCGGTCGACGGCGCGATCTTCACCACCACGGCCGCCGAGAACGGCCTCGCGGACTCTGCCTTTTTCGTGGAGGGCGTGGTCTCCTCCCGCTCGGAGTTCGGCGGCTATGATACGATCCAAGTCACGGCGGAGGCCGGGGAGGTTTATATCTCCGGCGTCTCGGTCCCGCTCCCGGAGGAGATCGCCGAGGGCGACTCCGTGACGGTGTTTTTCGTGTATCAAGGCTTTTCCGAGGCCCTCGGCGCTCCGGCCGGGGTGTATGTATATCACGAGTAGAGAGGCCCCTCTCCGCCGCTCCCACGCCACGGGAGCGGCGTTTTTATTCGTCCTCCGGCCCCGGCCTTTTCTTTTGGCCGTGTGCCCGGAGGTAAAGCTCGAACAGGTCGAACACCTCCCCCGGAGGTGAGAGGAGCGCCTCTTTCGTGCTCATGCCGGACAAAAGGGCCATTCTCAAATAATGCGGGCGGGTCAGCTCGTTTTTTTTTGCGCTTGGAGCTCCGCGAGGCCGAGGTCGACCTCGTCGTTCTCGGGCCGGATCGCCCGCCCGTATCCGAGCTCTATCGCCGAGACGACCGCCATTTTCAAGGGCGCGATCTCGAGAGGGGCGACCGTGGCGGCGATTGCCTCCGGCGTGACGGTGTCGGCCGGCGTGTGGCCCATGTATCGGCGGACGAGCTCCCCTTGCTCCGCGAGGATCGCGGCGGCCTCTGCCGCGGCGGCGAGGGCCTCCCGGGTGTCCGGCTTGATAGCGTCAACGAGGTTTTGCACCGCTCCGCCGTATTTCTCCCGGAGGTCGAACATAGCCGCCCCGGTGAAAGCGAGGTATCTCTCGCGGCCGGCGAGGGTGATTTTTACAGCGTTCATATTGCCCTCCAAAATCGGAAATTAGGAGGCGGGGGATCGTCCCCCCCGCCTCCTGTTTTTTTGTGCGCCCGGGCGCGGGCGGTTTAGACCGCCTCGGAGTCCGCGAGCTGTTCGTCGACCCACGCTTTCGCGGCGGCCTCGTTGTCGAACTCCTCCGTAATACGCCACTCGCCCGTAGCCGCCGCAAAGACGGTGAATGTGGTCGAGTTGGTGCCGAAAGTGATCGAGTCGGCCTTAGTGTTCGCGGAGTCGTTCCCGAGGACGGCCTTAACCCGGGGATAGAAATACCCCTTGTAGAGCTTGACGCCCTTTCTCATGAGGACCTTGTAATACGCAAGGCCGCCCATGGGCGCGGCGTCCCCGGTCTTATAGGAGACCTTTTTCTCCGACACGGTGGCCCCGTACACGACGGAGGCGACCTTGTCCTCCATATCGTCGGTGGACATAGCCAGCGAGCCCGAGGAGAACTCGTCCACGCTCTCGGCGAGCTCGTCGTCGGCGTACAGCTTGCCGGAGGCGATATTGACGGTCAGCTCCGCGGAGACGAGGCGGCCCACGACGACGGCGCCCTTATACTTGGGGAGGGCGTCCGCGGGCTCCTCGCCGTCGATGGGGGCGAATTTGGGATATTTTGCGCCGAAACTTGCCATGATGTAACCTCCTAAAGATTTTTCTCGTCGAGGTATCGGTTCAAAACCTTTTCGCCGGCCTCGACGGCTCTATCTCCCGCCTGTTCTGTCGCGGTTCGGATAAAGGGTCGGGCGGGTTGCCCCCTCTTTCCGTATTCGTTGATAAAGGCGACCTCCGCGTTCCTGTCGCCTCTCGCGTTGGTCCCGCTGGGGGTGACGAAAATCGCCCTCCCCTCCGCGGTTTTCTTGGGCTTGCCCTTTTTGATGGAGGCCGCCGTCCGGCCCGTGTCATATACGCCCATTCGGCGGGCGGTCTGCTGTTGCGCCTCGGCGATAATATCCGCCTCGGCGTTGAGCATTTCGTCGACCACGGAGGAGGGGAGGGCGGCCAGTGCGGCGAAATCCTCGGAGAGGGCGTCGAGCCCGTTTACCTCAAATCGCGCCATTACTCCACCCCCGCCGCGAGGACGAGCTCGCACTCAAAAACGAGCTGTTGCCCGTTTTTGTCGGAGGCGTTCGTCAGGGTCGGCCATGTTGTACCCACTCCGACGAGGGCCCTCTTTATCGCCGCCCGGTCCGCGACCGTGTCGGCCCCGGTCGGGGCGAACAGGGTCACGGTGAGGAGAAATCGCTCGTGTCCGGGCTCGTCGTCTGCAAAGTCGACGGGGATCGTGTTATAGGCGATTGTGATATACTTCTCGAGCTCTCCCTCGTAGGTGTCCGCCTCCACGGGCGCCACGGCCTCGAGGGCGGCCTTTAGAGTCGCGTTGACACTCAATCCGGCCCCTCCTCTCCGCGGCCGTCTCCGGCCTCCGTGGCGGGCTCCGGGGCCTGTTTGCAATTAAGCTCGATAATCTCCCCGGAGCGCGAGTATGCTCTTACGACCTCATAAGGCCGGCCGGCGTACTCGACGAGGGTCTCCCCCTTGTAGTCCACGCCGCGCACCTCGAGGACGAGGTCTATCTTGTCCCCGGCCTGTTTCGCTTGGTAGAACTCGGAACGGGTGGCCGATTTCGTGTTGACGAAAACCGTCCGGCGCATCTCCGTCTTGGTTTTATAGGCGTTCTCGTTCACGGTCTTTTCGACCTTGACGAGGGTCGCCATAGCTCGCCAGTACACAGAGGATCACCCCTCCCCGCTCTCGCCGATGTAGCCCGTCGAGAGGGCAAGGGCGATTTTCTGCCGCTGATAAGAGGCGCGGTATTTCTCGGCGTCGTCATTGTCGAGGCCAAACTCGGCCTTGACATAGGTCGAGATCGCCCTCTTGACAAGGGCGTCCCCCTCGTCTTGGGCCCGCTCGGGGAGAACGCCGCCGAGGACGAGGTCGTCCCGGGCGGCGCTTATGAGGTCTTTAATCTCCCCGTCGAGTTCGGTCGCGGTGAGGCGCAAGAGGCGGCGGAAGTCGTCGAGATAGCTTTCCGAGATAGCCGGCGCGGCGGCGGTGGCCGCTTTTCTCTTGCTCATTCCGGGCCCTCCTTAGCCGTCTGCTTTGATCGTATAGGCCGCCGTCAGCACCTCGGAGGGATCGTGCCCGTCCGCGTATGCAATCGCCTTGATGGTCGTCGGGCCCGTGATACTGATTTTCGAGCTATACAGATTTGAGGAGTCGGACGGTTCTCCGCTGTCCAGCGTGTAATAAATCTTAGCCCCGCCGGTCCCGGAGGTGAGTTCAACCTCCGTCCCGCTGGTTACTTCCCCGGCCGGAGGGTTCGCGGTCGGGGTTTCTGCTTTTTCCAACGGGGCTACGCTTTTTTTGACTTGACGCGCAGGAAACCGTTGTACGCGATCACATTACCGCCGACCATGACCTCGCCCATGACGGCGAGGAGGCCCTCGGCGAACTTGTAATCGCGGGACACCTCCACAGTGTAGGGGCCGAACAGGTCGAGCTGGTAGGCGAGAGGCTTACCGTAGCACATGACATAGTCGTCATTACTCGCGGAGGCGGTGTCCTTGAGGGCGTTATCAATGCAGAAACGCACCGCGAGACCGCCGTCCTTGATCGTGCCGGTGGTGGTGGAGCCCTCGTCAAACTCGATCTCGTAGACGGCCCGCTTTTCCTTTTCGCCCCGGACATCTCCGAAAGCGATCAGGTCGGCCTTGTTGAGGAGGAGCACGCCGCCGCCCTCGATAGCGTCGTCGCCGCCGTAGGTGAGGGCGATCTTGCGGAGGGTGGTCGCGTCGATAGCCTCGATTTCGAGGTCGCTCCCGGTCTGGATCGCCGCGGCCTTGAGAATACCCGTGATCTCGGGAGTGTCCGCGGCAGGGTCGCCGGCGACGATCAGACGGCCGACCTTTTTCCGCAGAGCGCGGAGGGCGGCGTCAGCGGTCCGACTCTGATAGTTGAGCGGGGTCGTCCGCTGGATACGGCGGGACACATAGCCGAGAGTCGTCACGAGGACGGGGGAAATCTTGGCGATCCCGGGCGCCTTGACGGTGTCGGTGGTGGCGGTCCCGTCGTCCTTGATTACGCCCGCGGTCAGAGCGTCGGGCACTTCGTAGGCGACGGAGTCCTCGCCCATGCCCTCGGCGTCGACGACATTCACCATATCGACGATCTGAGCGACCTCGGCCGGCGCGGGGTTGATCCCGGAGACGCGGGTCGGCTGGGCGATATTGCCCCCGGACAGGGTCAGGGAGCGCCGGAGGGCGTCGGTGGTGATACTCATACGGTGATCGCGGGCAAAGGTGGCGGCGCGGGCCTCCACCTCGCGGAGCTCGACGCCCTGCAAGTCAGCCAGCACCGCGGCCCGACTGTTCGCGCCGGAGGGGAGTCCGCCGCCCGTGTGCTCGCCGCCGACGCCGCCGCGGCCGGTGATGGGGTTCACGGGGCCGCCGCGCTCCTTGGAATCGTCGCCCGGGTCGTCGGGGTCGTCGCCGGATCCGCGGTCACCGTGGCCGCCGCGCTCGCCGTGGCTGGGGTCGCCGGCGCCGTTGAGGCGGCGGGTGGCGGCCTCGCGCCGGTTGAGCTCCCGCTCCTCTTTGTCGAGGTCGTCGAGCTCCCGCTCGAGGGCGTCAATATCGACGGGATCGGTCCCCTCGAGGAGGGCCCGGATTTCCGCCCTCCGCTTTGCGATTTCGTTTCTACGCTTTTTGAACATGATTTTTTCCTCCTGTCAAATTTCGTCTGTGTGTGGATAGGTACGGACGCGAGCTAAAAGGCGTCTCCGGCGGGCGACCTGCTCCAAGGCCGCGACCTCTTTCTCGTGCTCCACCTCGAAAAAGGCCCTCGCGGAGATTGATGTTTCCTCATAGGCGGGAATATCCACCGCCGAAACATCGTATAGCTTGCGGATTTTAGTTATCGTCCGTGTGTGCGTGACGCTGTCATACTTGGACTCGCGCACCACAAACGAAAAACTCATTTTGTCGATATAGCCGCCGTCGATCTCCTCGTAGAGCTCGCGGCCGGCCACGGTCCCGGAGAGGTCGGCCTCCATATCGAGGCCCCGGTCGGTGATCGTGAGGGTCAAGGTCTTGTTGCGGAGGCGGGCGACGACCTTTCCGCAGTGATTATAATTAAAAATCACATCGGACATATCGCACTCGTCGAAAGCGTGACGGTCGATCACCTCGTAATATTTGACGCCGTCATACTCATAGAGGCAGGTCGGGGAATTGAACACGACCGCCGTCCCCCGCACCCGGTAGGCGTCATTTTCCCCCTCTCGCGGGACGAGGGAGAAACCTTGCATAGCGCGATATTCGCGCCCCTTTTTGATTGGCATTATTGCCCCTCCTTTCCGCTGTTCTTTTTATCGCCCTCGGGATTGTCCTCCGGGTCGGTTTCCGGGTCCTCTGCCGGCGCTGGGTCCGGCTCCGGGTCCTTTATCGGCTCGGCGGGCGGGTCCGTGTTCGCGGGCGGCGTATTCCCCCCGGCGTTCCCGGCGCTCGTGAGCTGATAGTTGTCGATGATTTGGGCGTTTACCATGTTCAGAGTCTGCACCCGCCGCGAGCCCTCCTCGCCGCCGATGGGCGGGAAACCGAAAATATCGAGAACTTGATCGAGGGTGACGGCTCCGATGTTGGTCAGGAATTGCGCGGCGGCGACCCGCTTGTCGAGCGTCTCAAACTGGATACGATCCAGCTCGCAAACGATCTCGTTTCCGTGGGCCCGCTCCCGCTCCGTGAAAATGGCATTTGCGAGGGCTTGGGAGAGTTGCATATAAAACGGCGTCAACTGCCCCCGATAAAAGGCGTCCATTCCCTCGGCGTCGGCCTTGTTCTGGACGATCTCCTCGTTTACCCCGAAATAGTCGTAAATCTCCCGCCGCACAAACTCGAGTTGTCCGGTCGGGAGGGGAGTCGCCTTTTCGTTTATGGGCGTGTACTCATATTTCGAGTCGACCACGATCACGCCGGCGCCGTTGTTCTCCATGCGGAGGTTGTCCCGGATAAAGTCCTCGCGGCGCTTGTTGAGGTCCTCGCCCTTTGTGACGCTGTTCGCCTTGAGGATACCGCGGATCACGGAGACGAGAGAGGCGAACTTGCTCATAGACTGATTAAAGGCGTCCGCCGTCTCGAGCGTCGGGGTGAGGGGCCGGTTATCGTCCCCGAAAATATCGTTGTCGAGGAAATGCCGGCGCAGGTGGATAATTTGGTCGTATGGGCAAGAGTACACGGAGCCCGTGGCGAATGTCATTCGGGCGAACATGACGCCCATACACTCGACGAGCTCCACCCGGTCGGCGTTGATGGGATATATCGCCTCGAGCTGTCCGAGGCCGTCAAAGACCGGGAGCAAAAAGGCGTTGTTGTAGGTCACGAATTGCGCCGCGACCTTGTACCACATAGCGAACGCGGTCATATACGGATTTGGCGAGATTTGCAAAATTCGGTTTATTCTGTCTTGCACCTCGACCCTCTGCCCGCCCGTCCGTCTGATATGCCGCGGCTGGATTTTCGCGGCGTTCCTCGCCCATGCGTCCACGGCCGCCCGGACGGTCGCAATATCCCACGCGGTCCCCGCGAACGGTGTAAAGCTCGAGTCCCAAGACGAGAGGAGGCGATAAGGCGGGGCGTTGTTCCCCGCGCTCGTCGGGCGCGGGCCGAAAATGCTTTGAAATAGTCCGCGCAAGCTGAATTTCACAGTCTATCACCCCACAGAATACATGAAAGTTTCGTAATATTTGACATAGATCACCCACGCATTGAGGAGCGAGACGGTCCCGTCGATCCGGCGCTTGTCGGTGATCTTTATCGGCTGGATATTGTTTATCCCGGATTTCTTGACTCCCGTATTCGTGAGACACCACACGAGGACGGGGTTCCCGTTGTAGTTGACCGTTTTCGCCTCGAGGGCGGCCCCCATTTCCCGCATGGGTTGACTCCATGTGTAGGGGCCTTGTGCCACGGCCTCCATGTCAAAGCCGTTTGATTTCATCTCGTCGACCCAATATCCAGCGAGGGCCCGGTCATAGCCGACCTTTATCGCGTCGATTTTCCACTTGTCCCGCATTTCGCAAAACCATTCCGTCACCATGGAATAATTGACGCGGTTCCCCGGGCATATCGTGAGGAGGCCCCGCTCGGCCCATATCCTATATGGGGCCTCGTTGGTGTTCTTCTCCTCGAGGTGCTCGACTCGCTTTTCCGGGAGGAAATACTGTTGCACCACATAGACGACCGGGTCGTTCGGCTTGCGTATGAGGAGCGTCGCCGCGGTGAGGTCCGTCGTGGCCGAGAGGTCGCACCCGCCGACCGCGTATGTGTTATAAACATCTTTGAGCTCAAAGCGGAGATCGCTCTTTATGGCCTCGTAGGATAGCCACACGGTCGCGGCGACCTCTCGAATATTGAAGTCCTTACACAGGACGCCGGGGAGGTCGTCGGGGGAGGTCTTGGCCCGCTCGACAAACGACGAGAGGGTCTTGTATTGCTTTATCGTCCCGAGGCCGGGGTTTGCCTTTTCCCACTTCGTCGGGTCCGTCCACTCCTCGCGGGCGTCCAGCTCGTAGAGGACCGGGAGGAAAGTCGGCTCCTCCCGGACGCCGTCCGCGATCTCGGAGGCGATCTCATAGAGCGAGTCGAAAACGCTCTCTCGGACGGTCCCCGCGGTGGTAATCATAACAACGAGGGGTTGCCGGCGCGAGGAGGTCGATTGTTTCATAACCTCGTAGAGGGCCCGGTCCTTTATCGCGTGGAGCTCGTCGATTATGACGGCGTGAGAGTTGAGGCCGTCGAGGGTGTTCGAGTCGGAGGCGAGGGCCTCAAAGATCGAGGCGGTCGCCGGGAAATAGAGGTCATTCCGCCGCTTTTTCAGTACGGCTCGGAGCTCCGGCGACTGTTTTACCATGTTGACGGCCTCGGTCAATATCTTTTTCGCTTGGTCGCGCTTGGTGGCGACCGAGTAGACCTCCGCCGCGCCCTCATAGTCGGCGATCAGCATATAGAGCGCGATTGCCGCGAGGAGGGTTGTCTTTCCGTTCTTTCGGCCGACGAGAAACATCGTCTCCCGGTATCGCCGGAAACCTGTCTCCCGCTCCAAAAAGCCGAAAAGGGCTTGAATAAATGCCTTTTGGAAAAGCTCGAGCCGGAGGGGCGCTCCGATCAGCCCTTGAGACTGTTTGCAAAACCTCTCGGCGAACAGGATCGGCCGCTCTCCGGCCGCCTCGTCGAAATAGTACGGGGAGGCCGGGTCCGGCTCCCGGATTTCGCGGGCGAGGCGCTCGTAAACGGCCCGCACCCGCCGCGGGGCCACGACGCGGCCGCTCTCTATGGCCTCCCAATACTCGAGGACATAGTTCACGACCCACCAACTCCCGGGGGCTTTGTCGCAAAATTCATAAGCTCCTCGCCGGCCTGTTTTTGGGTTTTCTCCGGGAGGAGGTCGAGGAGGGATTTCGACAAGGCGGTAAAGGACTTTATCGTCGTGTTGTAGCTCTTGAGGGCTGGATTTTCGCGGCGGAGGGTTTGGGCCCCTTGCCGGAAATCCTCGATCACCTCGCCGCTGTTGATCTCGTCGACGAGGCGCTCGAGAGTGACACTCGCAACGGCGAATTGATAGATCAGGCCCTCGGCAAACTGCATTTTTTCGGAGGACAAATCCTTGAAAAGTTTTTTAATCTTTCGCTTTTTTACCTCGATTTTGTCGGGGGTTGAGAGGCTTTCATATGTTTTTTTCGCTTTTGCCATTAGATGTATAAACCTCCTCTCCGCGGGGCTTTACCCCCCCTCATATACGCGCCCGGGGGGTTCTAAACTTGGGTGGAAAACGGTTCGGAACAGGTCCCCCCGCCCCCTCGAGGTGGGGGGGAGGGTTTGGCGCCGCAAAGCCGGCGACCGCCGCCGCGAGAAATCATTTCGCGCCGCGATTTCTCTCACGAGATAAAAAATATCGAGGCCGGCCCGGTCACGCTCGAGCCTTTCGCCTCGCTCCCGCAAAGCTAAAGCCCAAAGCCTCAAGCCTTGCAATCTATGACAAGAGCTCGCGCTCGACAAGGTTTCCCTCCTCGTCGAACACGAGCCCCTCCGCCGTGGCCGCGTCCGTCGTGTGCTCGAGGCCGTGACACTCTCGACAAAGTAACTCGAGATTGTCCTCGCCCAATGCGACCAACGGATCGTTGATATTCTCCGGCGTCAAGTGTGTTTTGTGGTGGACGATTTCCCCGGGCCTCCCGCACTTGACGCAGAGGCCGGCGTCCCGCTCCACGATGTACGCCCTAACTCTCCGCCACTCTGCCGAGAGATAGAACGCCCGGGCAAAGTCCCTCATAGCTCCACCTCCGACCGGGCGCGAAAGAGGCGCCCCGCACGATCCCGAACGAGCCCACGCAGGAACGCAAGCCCTCGACCGTGTAGGACGCTCGGCGACGGATTATCTCCGCCCTCTTTCACGCTATCAGAATACCACGGGAAAACGGTTTTGTCTGTATAGACTTTTTTCAATCGGCCGGGGCGGGTCAGGTGGAGGACAGGGCTCCGGCCCCAAAGTACAAGAGCGCAAAGGCAGAGACGGCCTTGTTTCGGAGGTCGTACACCGAGGCGCGGGAGGAGTAGGCGAGAGAGGCCGCGATCTCCTCTTTCGGCCGGCCCTCGATATACCACGCCCGGAGGATGGTCGCGTCCGCCTTGTCGAGCTGGGCGAGGACGCGGTCGATCTCCTCCACGGTCTCCCGGGTGGTGGCGATCTCCCGCTCTATCTCTGCCAGCTCGAGGCAATCCGAGAGGGCGTCGTTTGCTCCGCCCCCGGACACATAGGGGCGGGAGTAGTCCGTCGACTGTAATCCCCGCGGGGCCCCTCTCCGTATGACCTGCTCCCGCCGCCGTTTCAAGTTCTCGAGGGCCCTCTCGAGGGTCCCCCGGTTGGAGAGTGTCCTCTCCGCGGCCTTGAAATAGTTTATCATGGGCCGGTTTCCTCCCCTCTCGTTATTCTCCGCCGTCCTCGCCCCGGTCGCGCCGGTCGAGGTTGTATCGGTGCTTTGCCATGACGACCGCGTCCACATCGACGCCGAGGGCGGCCATGAGGTCCAGCGTTTGGAGTATCACATCGGCCAGCTCCACGGCCACGCCCTCCGGCTTGCAAGGGCCCTCTATGCCGTCCGCTCCCGGCCGGCCCACACGGTCACACACGCCGGAATATTGACAGTCCTCCGCGGCGAGGGCGCAGGTCCCATAAACGAGCGGATTTCCCTCCTCGTATTCCCGGAGCGCCTCGGACAGCTCCGCATGGATCAGACAAAGGACCTCCGGGAGCGTGGGCGGCTTGTCCCACTTCCCGAGATAGACCGCGTTCGCGTGGGCCTCTTTTGCGAGCTCGTTAATGTTCATTTCTGCCGACTCCTTTCGAGGGGGAGGGTTTCGTCCCCAAACTTTACGCATTTACAAGGCTATATATTGCCGATCACTCCGCGGCCCGTTTTCGGCGGCGTTCGCGTTTCGGCGGTTCCAGCACATATTTATAATATAGGTAGCCCCATTTCGTGGCCCGGGCCTCGACGAGGATATAGCCTTTCGGCGCCCTCGGAGGGCGGGACTCTGTATAATTCCGTTTGACGACGGTCGGCGTCTCCCGCTCCGGCTTGCGGAGGTTCCGCGTAGCTTTCCAGCGGTGGCCGCCCTGTTCCGGCGTCCAATGGTCGAAAAGGTAATTTGCGAGGCCGGTATAATCCCGGCCATAATCGACGCCGTTATAATAATTGTGTTCTCGGAGGTGCTCGATCCGCACGATCTCGCCCATGCCCCAAAGCTCCCGGATCAGCTCCTCCGGGACGCCCTCCGAAATCATGTGGAGATGTATCCGGCTCGTGTGTTTCCCGCGACCCATGTAAATATTGATTTTCGCCCCCGGGGCGTGGTACTGCAAACGGCGGACGAAATTGTCCCGGAGGCGGCGGGCCTCTCGGAATGTGTGGACCTCGTTCTCATTGTCAAAGGTGAGGGTCGAATATAGGGAGGTCGGTCCGTAGTTCTCATTTATGAGGCGGGCGTGTTTCCGCCGCGAAATCCCGAGCCGATGGGCGGCCCGCTCCGACTCGCTCTTAAAGCGTGGGCGGGGCTCCGCCTTTTTGAGGTCCCTCGCGGCGCGGTCGGAGATCGTGAAAACCTCTTGCTCGCATACCACCCCCGAGAATGTGCGCCTTTTTACTCTCTGCATAGTAAAAACCGCCTTTTTCGGGCTTTTGCCCTTGCATTTTGGCCCGGAGGGTGGTATTATGATAGCGGTATAGCAATCAGCCTCCGGGCGGTTGCGCCCCCGGCGCTCTCGTCAAGCGTCGGGGGCTCTTTTTTTGTTCATTTCGCGGGGCGGCCCCATGCGGTGAAATCCCTCCCGCTCGCAAGGTCCACCCCGGCCATGAGGACGGCCGGCCGCCGCTCCCGGTGTAAAGCCGCCTCCGGGGTGTCCGGGCGGAGGATCGCCCGCTCGCCGGGGACGAGCCTCCCGAGCTCCACCGCGCCGGCGCCGGTGGCGTGGTCCGCGCCTTTATGGCACTCGCACCGCTCGCCCGGGTCGAGGTGGTCCCCGCAAAAGGGGCACACTTTGTAATAGGTCCTCATTTCTTGCTCTCCTTTCGCGTCGTTTTTATGGTACAGTTCTCGCCCGGATGGCAAGGGCGGCGGTGGCCTGTTATGAGGATATAATCACAGGTATTGAGAGGCCCCCCCCCGCGGAAAATGCACCCTTTACACGGGTCCTTTTTGTTCACTTTCCGCCCCTCCATTCTCGGAGGTCCGCGATCCAGTCGATGAGCGTCTTTTTCCCGGCGTAATAGAGGCCCGGAATGGTAAGGAGGATATACTCCCCGCCGCGGGCGAAATAGCCCCGCTCCGCGTAGGCGTAGGCCACGCCGACGCGGAAAAGGCACACGGTCAGGCCGACCACGAGGACGGCCTCCACGACCGCGGAGAGGGACGGGAGGCGGAAATATGCCGCCGCGCCCCTGGCTCCCACACGGAGGGCCCTCCGCGCTGGGACAAATCGGACATTCAGCCTTTCGGCCGGGTATCTCGTTTTATAGAGTTTCAATTTTTCTCCTCCTCTCGTTCTATATCCTCCACGGTCCTATATTTGCGGAGGTCGCACTCCCAAGAGCGCGGAGGTTGCCATATCGGGAGAAACCTCCTCCAAAGCTCCGCGGCCCGGAGGCGTCTCCGCCGCCCCTCACACAGAGGGGAGGCGTATTTTTTATGGAGGCTTTCGCAGGTCCGGCAAGCCTCCGGGAGCTCCCGCTCCGCCGCGGCCGGCTTGTCCGTCATTCCTCCGCCGCCTCCCCGAGCCGCTCAAAGGCGCACATCTTGACGATCTTCGACCATGGAGCGCCCCAAATTTTCGCGGCGGCGATAATCGCCTCGTATTTCGTCGGGCCGGAGACTATGACCGGCCCGCCCTCGACCTCGGGCGGAGGGGTGATCCTCCACCAATAGGAGCGGGGCCTCATGCCTCCACCTCCGGGACGATTACGCACTCCCGCGGGAGCACTCCGACCCGCTTTCCGTTCACTTCGACGAAATAGACGCGCCGGCCGAGTATGAGGCCGTCGTCGTAGTCCGTCACCTCGTAGACCTCGCCCTCTTTCGGGCGGATTTCCTCCCTCACGGGGATATGGTCCGTTATTCTGATTTTCACGGCCTCGCCCTCCCGCTCTCCTCTGCATAGCGGACGCCCGAGGTGGCGGCGGCCGAGATCAACTCCTCCGCCGCGGCGGCGGAGAGTCCTCTTTCCGACATCAGCTCCGCGGCGTGGGCGCACAGGGTCGAAATACCGGCGAGGAGCTCCTCGCCCTTGCCCGTGACCTCCGAGACGATCCGGCCGTCGTCGAGCGTTTTAATGATGATTTTCAAGTAATCTCCTCCTATCCCCGCCGCGGGTCGTAGTCCTCAAAGCGCGGGCACGATCTGAAAATCAGGCGATTATTTACCCACCTTTGGAGGAGCCGCGCCTCCCGCGGAGCGGTCTCTTTTTCAAAAATCATTATGTAGGGGTCAAAGCCGAGCTCTCGCAAGAAATAGACCCGCTCGAGGTCTTGCTCGTGTGTCGAATTGTAGTTGACGAGGACATAAACTCCGAGTTTCCAATATGGGAGGGTCGTCTTTTTCTTGTAGCTCTCAAAATACGGCCTCAAGTTTTGCTCCGGGTTGTCCCATGCGAAATGGAGCCTCTTAACCTTGACCGCCGCGACGAGGTCCTCGACGCCCTCTATCAATCGAATATCGAGCCCTTGGGTGAAATCTACACGAGCGCCCGAGTCAATGAGTTGTTTTAGTAGCCGCTCGCGGTCACGACACGCGAGAATATTTGGGTCGAGGAGCTTTATTTCCCTCTGTCCTCTCCAAAATTCCCCGAGGTCCGCGACCTGCCGGGAGGCTTGTCCCTCTTTTTTGCTCACTATGCAAAATCCGCAATTTCTCGGACACCCCCGGGTTAAAAATCCGTAGGCCGTCCCCTTTGTTGTCTCCTCGTATAGAGAATAATCCGGGTAAATATGCTCGATTTCCTCCGGGAGGGTCGGTCCTCCATCTGGATAGAAATATCCCGTCCCGCCGCGCTCGATCTCGTCCGCATATATCACAGTCTCAATATCCGGGGTGAATGTAAAGACCTTGCTCATATAGACCTTGTCATAGTGCGACATAGGAAACCACCGCTCGACGGCGTCGCCTCTCTTTTTGTGGTATGCCGATATTTTCATGAGAGGGAGAGAGGGCCAGTTATGGCCGTCCACATCAACGAGCCCGATTTTCACGGCTCTATCTCCTCCGCCTCGCTCCGGCCGGCCCTCGCCTCGAGGTGTCGTTTTATGAGCTCGCACTTGTGGGCGTGTACGCACTTCACGGCAATATGAACCGTCTCCGGCGTGTTGTTCGCGTATAAGGCGCTTATATCCGCCCGGGGCTCAAATTCCATACAGTCTTGACAATACTCCCGGACTACCACCTCAATCACAGCTCCGCCCCCCTCTCTGTCGGATAGGCGAGCCGACCCTCGGAGTCAAAGGCGATTATTTCGCACTCCGGGCCGAGGACGAGCGCCCCGTCCTCGACGCCCTCTTTCACCTTTTTAATGAGCTCCGCCTCGGTTTGCGGGCGGAGCATAGCGTCGACCTTTACGATCAAGAGCGGCCTCACAGCGTCGGCACCCCCTCTCCGAGGGCCGGGATCATGGGAGGCATGATCCCGGAGCGATAGCTCTCCTCCACTTGCGGGAGGACATACTCTCCGACCGTCCGGCCGTCAGGGAGGACAATATCATAGAAAAATTCTCGCTCGAATACGGAGATACCGGCCTCGACGGCCTCCAATTTCGCCTTGACGACGAGGGCGAGGGCCCTCCACTTTTGCCTTACCGCTTGCTCGTAGGCTTGCGCCTGTTGCTCCGGCGACCTCTTGAGGCCCCGCTCCGGGGTGTAGACAAATTCCCGGGCCCCTCTGTCCGGGAGGGGGAGCATGAGGCGGACTTGTTTCCCGCCGAGGACAAAGCCGATCACGGCGCGGCCCTCTTGCCATGCGTAGGCGAATTGAGTCGCCCCGTACCGGGTGAGGGTCCGCTCGATTTCGTCGCGGGAGCGAGAGGAGGAGACCTCCGTCTTTTCTGCATATTTCGCCATATTCTCCCCTCACTCTCCGGCCTCGAGGTCGCAAGAGCGGGTTTCGCTCCGGGAGACCTTGATTTTCCCTTTGCTCGTGATGGAGAATTTCGCTTTACAGCGTCCCCGGACATTGATACTCGCCGAGGAGATCGGGCCCTTTGCGATCAGCTCGACGACCCGCTCGAGGAGGCCGACCGCGTCGTCGTGGACCGCCTTAAAGCCGAGGTCCTCGGCCCCCTCTCCAAAGAGTCGCCTCACTCGCTCTTGGGCGTCCTCGATTTGCTCCCGCTCCCGCCGCGCCATGCGGGCGGCGGCGCAACTGCACACCTCGGAGGCGGTCTCGTCCGCCGCCGCTTGGGAGGGGTGAGGGCCGACCTCCGCGAACTGCCCGCAATACCGGCAAACGCCCCGGGTCACGGCGAGGGCGACGCCCACAATCGGTGCCCGGTTTGCGACGGCCTCCGCACAGTCGCAAAGGCGGGTTGCGGCGGCGTTCGCCGTCCGCTGGGTAGGATAGCCGCCGCCCCTCGCGCCCTCGAGCGTGACTCCCCATTCCCGGCCGCAGTATTTACACTTTCCGAGGGTGAAAGAGCCGATCTCCTCGGCCTCCTCGGAGGTGTCCTTTCCGGCCGTTTCCGAGGCCGTAGAGGCCGCCTCCGCCGCGGTGGTATCCGTGGACGGTTCTCCCGCTCCGGGCCTCTCCTCGCCTCCCGTGGCCGGCGCGGCGGGCGGTTCTCCGATAATCCCGAGATAGGCGAGGAGGGCCTTTATTTCGGCCTCGAGCTTTACCCGCTCCTCCGGGCTCATATCCGGCGAGAGACGGTTTTCCGCCTCGCGGAGGGCCTCTTGAGCGTAGCGGTCCACCCCGGGGACCGGCCCGAGGGCGTCCTCCAAAGCCTCCCGGAGCTCCTCCTCCTCGTCCGCGAGCTTTTCGAGTTCCGCGGCGAGGAGAGAGTCCTCCTCGACAAGGTCCATCGTCTTTTTCCCGGTCCCCTCGAGGCCGGCCATTGTGTTTTTGATGTACTCTCGCCGGACGACATACTCGACGATCTGCTTTTGTACCTGTTCGAGGCGGTCGCGGTCGGCGTCGATTTGCTCGCTCATGTGCTGATACTCCTCCGGGCTCATATTCCCGGTGTAGGTGTACCGGCCGGAGGCGTCCTCCTCGTCCTCGGCGTCGGAGTACACGAGGCCGGCGTCGATAGCTTGGGCGGCGTCCTTTTGCACGAGCTCGAGGACGATCTCCCAAGAGGCCACGCCCTCGGCGTACAGCGGAGACACGCGGCGCACCCGGGCAAAGCGGCGGGCCGCGGCCTCGGGCATGGATACGGGGGAGGCCCATTTATAGGCCGTCTGTTCCTCTCCGACGACCGCGTCGGCGGCGAGGATCACCCGGTCGGAGGGGCCGCCGCCTTTCGGGTCCCGGAGCCTATACCACGGCTCCCGGATATAGACGGCGTCTCCCGGGGTGACGGGAGGGGCGAACAGGTCCGCGACGCCGTCGCCGGCGCCGAGGCGGCGGGCGTCAGGGCCGACGAGCACCCACCCGGGGAGCTGTTCGGCGAATTGCGCCCCCTCGATATAGGGCGGCGCGGGTTTGATGGGTTTCGTCACAGTGAGGCCGCCGAGGCTGGAAAGCTCTCGGGCCTCTTGCGCGGTCAAAATTAGGCTTTTCATGGTATAGCAATCCTCCTCTTTGATCTATTTCCGTCGAAAGTCGGCGGCGTTCGGGCAGGTTTTCCAATGCGGTACAAAGGCCACGGCCAGCGAGGGCCGCTCCTCTGCCGGGAGGGCTCTCCGTCCCGTCACGACCTCGCCCTCGTCCGTGACAAAGCGGTCCGAGCCGGCGCCCTCGATGATAAAGACGGGCTCCGGGTCGACGGGCATTGACCGGCCCGCCGCGGTGGTGATCCACTCTATCGGAGCTCCGCACCCTCGGCAACGGCTCATAAATTCGCCCCCTTTCCGCCGATGGTGATAATCAGGATCGGGACGGCGTCGTCCCATGGGTCGGAGGCGTCGGATAACTCTCCCGCTATGCGCTCGACGATGTTGTCCCCGCACACCTCCACGGCGGCGGTCTTTTTGACCTCCTCAATCGTCCCCTCGACGACGGCCTCGCACTCGTGCGGGCCGAGGCGGTGGATTATAAACACCCGCTCGCCGTGGCCGAGTAGGTCGAGGACCTCGGAGAGGGTCGGCCGGCGTCCGCTCATGGTCTCGCCTCCCCGTGTCCCGCTATCATTTCGAGGTATTTCTCCCTCATTTCGTCAATCTCGATCCGGGCCCTCAAAGAGATATATTGACAATAGGCGCTCGTTACATGGGTCAAAATCTCCACGAGCTGGGGCTTTGTCGCCGACTTCGTGAGGGCCTCGACGATCTTCTCCCGCGCCCAACTGTTGAAAAAGCTCCCGACGATCAGCGAGAGGACCGCCGTCGTCTGTTCCATCGTCGCCACGGTATCGAAATTCCCGTCGATCTTGTCCCACGCCTCGGAGAAAAAGACTAAATCCGTGGATAGTTCCTCGTCGCCGTCGTAGGTTTTCGGTTCGTCCGAGTAGCAATATTCCCACACGAAATTAGAAATCCTCTCGAGCTCGTCCGCCCCGAGGCCGCCCTCTATATCCTCCCACTTGATGGGCTCCGGCTTGAATATCGCGCTCATATATGCCTCCTATCTCCCGGGGGCGGATTTCCCGCCCCCGGGTCCTCCGGGTCACACGAACACCTTATAGAGGCCCTCGTCCGTCCAGAGCCACGCCATACCGGCACAGTCAAAGCGGATAAATTGCCAGTCGGTCGAGTCGTAGAAGGGCGTCCCGATGATTTTTACCCGGCTCGCCTCAAAGCCCCACTCCTCGCACACGCGGACGCGGGCCTCGTCGACGGAGATTTTTTCCCCGCAGTTGTTGACCCTCCACCTCTCCGGGCCGTCCGTCTTGTAGGCGACGAGGGCCTCCGGGGTCATAAGGCACCAACGATAGGCCGCATATTGCGCGACCTCGGAGGCCGTGAGTTTCTTCTCGTTGTAGAGGCCGACGAGGACCTCGTAAGTGTCGACGGCGGGGGAGGTCGCGTCCTTTTTGGCCTCGGCGAGGAACTCCTCGAGCGTGAGCAAAATCCCGTGTCCGGCTTTCCAGTAGCGATCATATCCGGCTTGCAAGCTCTCTTTCGTCTCGTGCTCGTATCCGTGATTTAGGACGAATTTCTCGAAATCGGTCAGCTCCGCCGCGGTGGAATACTCGGCCCGGATTTTTTGGGCGAGGTCGTCTCCGTAGTGCTCGGAGGCGGCCGGCTCGTCGGCGGTGTCCTCGGGGGCGGCGGCCGGCTCATTGTCGGCGGCCGAGTCGTCGTCGATCCAGACATTGACGGACTTCCCGGAGGCGGTCACGACCTCGAGGCGGGCGCCGAGGTCGCAGATACGGGACTCGGGATTTTCCTCGGCGCGGAAAATCTTGTATCCCGCCCGCTCCTCGCTGGTTTTGTCGAGGGAATAGGTCCCCTCGTCCGCGATCTCATAGGCAATTTTCCAAGCCTCGGTAATGTTTCTCGCTTTCATGGTATAGCAATCCTCCTCTTTGTTATTGAGCCGCGGCCCTCTCGCCCCGGCGCTTGATATTGCGCTCGAAAACCTGTTGCGCCGCCTCGGCGCTGTAAATCTTTCGGCCGTACTCGTCCACGGCCCCGGTGTACCCCTTGGGGAGCTCCCGGTAAATCGCGGATACATGGACGCCGACCCGCTCGGCGATAAAGGCCGGGGAGCCCCCTCCATTGTGGAGGCGCTCAATCTCGGCCCGCTCGACGGGCCCAATGTACCGATATTTCCGTCCCATTCCTCCGACCTCCTTTCGCCCGGAAATAAAAAAGAAATGCGTCCGAGGTCTTGCGACCTCTTTCGCATTTCACTATACAGCGGACACTTTTGCACGAAAATGCAATTCCGGTTTGACATTTCCGCAGTTTGACACTATAATATTCGTTGGAAAACTACCGGAAACGATCCGGTTTTGGTAAGGAGAAGAGGCTATGACACATCGAATGACGATCGCGGGCGTCACGCGCGATCTGCCCATCTGCAAGGTGACGGACGATCTGTACATCGGCGCATTCATCATGTTCGGCGACGCCGAGATCACCGTGGCCTGCGCGAAGGAGCTGCTCGCCCGCGCGCCGAAGGACTATGATTATCTGCTCACGGCCGAAGCCAAGAGCATCCCCCTGATCCACGAGATGGCGCGCCAGTCCGGCGCGAAGACCTACTTTGTCGCCCGCAAGGGTCTGAAGGTCTATCTGACCGATCCGCTCTGCGTCGACGTCAACTCCATCACCACGCAGCATGAACAGCACCTCTATCTCTCCGGCGCAGACGCCGCTTTGATGCGCGGCAAGCGCATCCTGATTGTCGACGACGTGATCTCCACCGGCGAATCGCTCAAGGCGCTGGAAAAGCTCGTCGAAGAAGCAGGCGCGACTGTCGCGGGCCGCATGGCCGTCCTTGCCGAGGGCGACGCACAGGAGCGCAGCGACATTGTCTATCTGGAAAAGCTGCCGGTCTTCAATGCCGACGGCACCGTCAAGGGATAATACATATCCAAAACATGCGGCCCGCACCATCTGGTGCGGGCCGCATGTATCATGCCTCAGATAGCTGCCCGATGTCCAAAGCCCCCTCTTCGCAGAGGGGGGGGCTTTCCGCAGCGGAACCATACGTGCGTCAAAGATTTTCTCTTGTTTCCTGCGGCGAAACACGATATACTAATGGTAGCGTCAGTTATGGAGGTTCCCATGAAACAACAATATCTTCCCGCCGGGAAGATCGTGTC
>QAKE01000043.1 GCA_003343995.1 Bacillota bacterium | reverse complement strand
AGG
Source organism: Bacillota bacterium (assembly GCA_003343995.1). Classification (GTDB taxonomy): domain Bacteria; phylum Bacillota; class Clostridia; order Christensenellales; family Borkfalkiaceae; genus UMGS775. Next base: position 17,449 of record QAKE01000043.1, on the reverse strand, counting down.
AGCGGGCATGTATCATTGCAATTTGATAGCGCGGTCTACGCGGAGCAGCGGCTCCCCGTCTGCGCCGGTGCCGACGCGATCGCCATATAGGCGATAAGCTGGACGTGCTGCGACGGTCAAATAACTGACCTCTAAGACGGGGGTAAGCAGGAGACGGTAACTGCCATCCGTTGCAATCTCAGCGTCGAAGCAAGAGACTCCGGCCTCCAGTGTGTTGTCCCGGTGGTTTCGGCTCTTCCCGTCCTCCGGGAGTGCCCCGAATCGGATATAGCCACGCTCTGCGTTGGCAAATCGAGCATCCATATCTGCCTTTGCGGCATCTATGGCCGCCTGCGTCTCTTTGTGGATACAGTCGATAACAGGCCTACCATAGCCATCCCTTCTCAGGGCGCATATCCATCCGTCTGCCTCCATATCTGCGATAATTATGGCAGGATCAGTGTCTGCAGGCCACTCCCGACACGGACAATCGGACACATGGGACAGGCTGTAGTACGAGGGGCTTGTGAAGCCATCAAATATGGATATTGTTGCTTTCGCGCTGGGGCGTCCTATTGGATCACGGTAAATCATGTTATACTCCTATCTCTCACTGCTCAAGTTTTGAGCGGTATCCCTGCACTATTGTTGCAGTTTTCGTATAATGGCCTCCGAAAGAGTCGCCGAAAAGTTGATATGATGCTTCTCGCCTGCTTCATTTATCCAAGATGGTATAGTAAGAGTTTTTTTGACAGGTTTATCCGAGTGACTTTTTTCGAGTTTGGTAAGATCAACTAGGACGACAGACACAAATCCATCATCTCCCGGGATAATATCCCCCACTTTACTGGCCTTTGGGATTGTCTCTCCATGCGATAGTGCATCAAGGATCCATCCAGCCGCTGCGTCAGCTGCCATTTCAATCGCGTCGGTTAAGTCTCTCCCTTGTGTAGCGCAGCCTAAATCAGGTATTTCAACGGAATACGATCCGTTCTCTTCAGGGTAAAAACAAGCAGGATATGTGATTTTCAATGCTAATTCTCCTTTCCATTTAAATGCGAGGCAATGAGGGGCTTATGATAGCCCCGCTTGCCTTAAGATGGATTTTATAACTCTAGGATGTATGTCTCCACCGTGTTTTGGTATTGTAACTTTTCCGGGCTTTTGTGGGTGTCGGTAATGGTAGTGTGAGCCACGTATTGTGGAGAGTTCCCATCCATCCTGTTTTATTATTTTTTCTATTTCCCGGAATGTCATACGCTATCTCCTTTCTTTGATTATATTATAACACGTGCAATACGTGTTGTCAATATGTTTTAGGGTAATTTTTTTAAGGAGGTAAATAAATAATGGAAGGCGAAGAAATTATGTGTTTAGGGGAGGGAGGGGCGATACGACATGACTAAGGAGCAATTGCGTAGATATGGAGATTTAAAGCTCGAACGGGATCAGCTATATAGGTTATTACAAGAAGTAGAGTCTCAAATGGTAACGCCCAAAGCGTCCAAATTTACGGGATTGCCCGTCCATCACGATATATCTGACGACAGATTTGCTAGCTGTATCTACCGGCGAGATGTGCTGCGCACTCGGTATGCGGCGAAAATCACCGAACTAACGTGCGAACTAGACGCGATCGAGTCTGCAATACAAGTATTACCGTCGAGAGAGCGTACTCTGATAAGATTACACTACATAGAGGGCAAGACTTGGGAGCAGGTTGCTGTCACCATGTCATATAGTTGGAGGCAGGTCCACCGCATCCACAGCAAGGCGTTGCAAATGCTGTCTGGTCAGCCTGGAGAGGGGATGATAACTATTTAGATGTTGACAAGTTGTGTTTATTGTAATATACATTAGGATATAAAGAGGGGAGGACTAAAAAATGGCGAAGAGAGTGATAGCTGTTGTCCTGATACTTGGTATTCTGAGCGTTGTAGGATGCAGCCCCGATCAGCCGCAGACCAGTGATTCACAGGATGCTGGGAGCGGGATATTGTTAGATGCATTTATGAGCCGTCTAATGGAGTTGCTGGAAGAAGCTGGGTATAATGATATTACTAAGCACTCTGATCTTGATGAGGTAACAAGCTATAGCATCGGCGACCCTGTAACAGACGAGAGGTATCATTTGTCGGTAAACTATAATGCGGACGACGAAATAACATCTGTTATAATGTCTATCCAGCCTTTGGATAATTTAACAAAGCTGGATTTTGCTGTCCTCTCTGCCTATATTTACAGATCTCTTAACCTCCCAGATATGGAGGCAGATGCTTTTTACGACAAATTCCAGCTACTGGAGGATAATATTGCGTCCGAATCTGGGACTAGATCAGTATACGATACCATAAGTGGATGGGATATAATGGTGATGGATATGGGCGAAGCAGGAGATGTCCTGCGCAATATAGGATTTTCTTGGGTTGCGGCGCAGCTAGAAGGATAATGTCATAGAATGGCACACTAATATATATTATAATGTTATTGTAAAAAGCCGGGTGGTGGTAACCTGGCTTTTTTTTATGGGGAAATGATGATGACACGACGCGGATTTTATAAGACTCAAGCATGGAGGCGTGCAAGGCAGTGCTACATAGAGTACAGACATTCCGTGGACGGGGGTATGTGTGAGGTCTGCCAGGCACAGCCGGGACGGATTGTACATCATGTTATATGGCTGGATGACAATAATTATAATGATCCGGAGGTAAGTTTATCGCCAAAGAATTTCCGGCTTGAGTGTCAGGCCTGCCATAACAGAGAGATAGACCCTGCAAATATTCCGGGGCGGTGTAAATACGGGGTAAATGGGGAGATTGTGCGCAACACGGATTATTGATTTACTCCCCCCATTTGCTGTTAATGAACGGGGTGTGCGGGGAACGGGTAGGGGACTACAATTTTACCCTGAAATATCAAGAAACGGGGTGTAAATATGGCAAAACTGAAAAAAACAACCAGGATTGAACGAGAAAAGAATAGATTATTAGATGTTTTCGGAGACTTGGAAGAGAACAAGCTGAATACGTGTCTGGCACTGATAGATCGGGCCGCTTTTATTACAGTCAGCCTAGAGGATTTGGAGGATCAACTCAATGTACATGGATGGGTGGAGCCCTATAAAAACGGTGAAAACCAGAACGGGTTAAAAAAATCGGCTGCAGCTGACGCACATATCAGCCTAACAAAAAACCTGAACGCAATCGTGAAGTGTCTCCTTGAATTAGTACCCGCGTCCAAAAAAGAGAGCCGCCTGACGGCGATGATGACACGATGACGCCTTATGCAAACCACATCCAAGAATATTATCTGAAAATCCAGTCAGGTGAGGTCATTGTGGGCAAGTGGATCCGGTTGCTGTATGGAAAAGTCACGGCGGGACTTCGCGACGGTCTGTTCCGGTTCGACAGCAAACTGGCAAACCGGGCTATTGATTTTATTGAGCAGTTTTGCCACCATTGCGAGGGGCGGGATGATCTAATTAAGTTGGAGCTTTGGCAGAAAGCGACAGTATGTCTCATCTTTGGCATTGTTGATGACGCTGGGTTGCGCGTGTATCGAGAAATTTTTCTGGTAATGGGTCGAAAGAATGGTAAGAGCTTGTTTGCCTCGGCGTGTATCGCATACGCTAGTTATCTTGATGGCGAATATGGAGCACGGATTTATTGTTTGGCTCCAAAATTAGAGCAGGCAGCAATCGTGTACGAGAATTTTTACAAGATGGTACAGCGCGAGCCGGAACTTGATGATCTTGCCAAGAAACGACGATCTGATGTGTATATTGAAAGTACTAATACCTCAATACGCCCGTTGGCATTTAACGCAAAAAAGAGCGATGGCTTTAACCCTCATATGACCATATGCGACGAAATTGCGAGCTGGCCGGCTGCGCAGGGGCTCAAACAATATGAGGTTATGAAGTCAGCGCTTGGCGCACGGAAACAACCAATTATCCTCTCGATCAGCACAGCGGGTTACGTAAATGACGGCCCCTACGATGAGCTTATGACCCGATCTACCGCGTACCTCTTGGGGAATAGCGAAGAACGGCGACTCCTGCCGATATTATATATAATTGACGATGTAAATAAATGGGATGACATCGAGGAATTGAAGAAAGCAAATCCCAATATGGGCGTAAGTGTTTCAGAGGATTTTTTTGTTGAGGAAATCGCCATTGCCCGTAACAGCATGAGCAAACGGGCAGAATTTCTGACAAAGTACTGTAATATTAAACAAAGCAGTACTACAGCGTGGATCCCGTTTGAAGTGATAGAGGCAGTAACAAAAGAGATCCCACGTTTAGAGGACTTCCGCAGCTCATACTGTGTGGGCGGCATTGACCTTTCGCAAACGACAGACTTGACCGCCTGCTGTGTGGTGATTGAAAAAGAAAAAAAGCTGTACGCTTTCGCGCAGTTTTTCATGCCGGAAAACAAGATTGATGAGCTGCAGGAGCGCGAAGGCGTCCCGTATAGGATTTATGTAAATCAGGGGTTAATAACTCCAAGCGGCGAAAACTTCGTCGATTACAACGACTGTTATCAGTGGTTCAGGACGCTCGTGGAGGATTACGAGATACTGCCGTTACAGGTAGGGTATGACCGCTACTCTGCGCAATACCTAGTGCAGCAGATGGAGCAATACGGGTTTCATATGGACGATGTTTTCCAGGGAGAGAATCTTACGCCAGTGATCCATGAATGCGATGGCCTTCTGCGTGACGGAACCCTGCAGCTTGGTGTTAACAACCTGCTTAAGTCTCATTTTTTGAATGTTGCTGTTAAGCAAAATGAAGAGAGCAGAAAGATCAGACCGGTTAAGATCGATGCTCGGTGCCATATTGACGGTTTTGTTGCTGTGATCGACGCGTTGACCGTGCGGCAGAAATGGTATGATGCGATCGGAGAGCAGCTAAAAAATGCAGACTAAAACGTATACATCTTTAGGAGGCGGTTGAATGGGGGCATTTGAAAAGATATTCCGGCGTCCCAAAGTCCGTAAACAGGTGGCCGGGTATTTCCAAATGCTGGACGGATATACGCCGATTTTTACAAGCTATGACGGCGGCGTCTACGAAATGGAGTTGACCCGCGCTTGTATACATACCTTTGCAACGCATTGTAGCAAGCTACAGCCCGAGGTGGTGGGACCCGATCTCCACGGTATCAAGCCCATGCTGGAGGGGAAGCCAAACCTATTTATGAGCAGCTCTCAGTTCCTTTACAAGGTTGCTACAATTTACGAAGCGCAAAACACGTGTTTTATCGTCCCGATACTCGACAATTTTGACAGGCTTACCGGATATTATCCGGTTAACCCACAACAGACTGAGGTTATAGACGTGGATGGCGAGCCCTGGCTCCGGTATAAGTTCCGTACAGGTGATTATGCCGCGATGGAACTTTCCCGATGCGGCGTGGTGAGCAAGTATCTATACAAGAGTGATCTTCGCGGCGAGAGCAACAGCGCGCTTAATCCTACATTGCAACTGATCTCAATGCAGAACCAAGGGATTGCCGAGGGTATCAAAAACAGCGCAAGTTTTAGGTTTATGGCGACCGCCTCCAACTTCGCAAAGGGCGATGATCTGGCAAGAGATCGAAAAAACTGGGTGGAAAAAAATCTAGGTAGCGATTCAGGCGGGCTGGCATTGTTTCCGAATACGTACACCAATGTGCAGCAAATTAAATCCAGCGCACAGACGGTCGACCCGGAACAAATGAAGCTGATCAATACCAGGGTATTGAATTACTTTGGCAGCAACGAAGACGTATTGCAGAATAAGACTGTTGGTGATGGCTGGGCCGCCTACTACGAAGGTAAAGTAGAACCGTTCGCGATTCAGCTATCACAAGCGATGACATGTATGTCTTACAGCAGCAAAGAGCTTTCGCGGAAAAACGCTATTGTGTGGAGCGCGAACAGGCTACAATATATGACCAACGCGGATAAACTGCAGGTGTCTAGCCAGATGTTTGATCGAGGCGTTTTTAGTTTAAATGATATTATGGATATTTGGAACCTACCGCATGTGCCTGACGGAGATAAAAGATATATACGCAAAGAGTATACGGAGATCAGCCAACTGGGTAAGGCCCCAGATGGCCCGCTCTTAAATGATCAATCCGTCGAGCAAAAGGAGGATATGGGCAATGACACCGACTGATAAAACAAAGTTAAAAGATACAGCACAGACGCGCGCACTGACGTTTTTTTCTGCGACGGCGATAAGTAGGCGTATAGACACCGATTATTATGTTGAGGGTTATGCCGCCAAGTATGAGCCGTATGTTCTCTATTATGATGGCGACAATCCGGTCTATGAGAGGTTTGACCCCGGTTGTTTTACCGGTACGGATATGTCTGACATTATAATGCAGTTTGATCATGTGGGCAAGGTTTTCGCACGCACCACTAACGGTAGTTTGATTGTGGAGCCGGATGATGTAGGATTGTTTTTTGCGGCAGATCTAGGTAGGACAGTAGCTGCACAGAGCATGTATGATGATGTGCGCGCCGGAATGGTAACAAAAATGTCTTGGCGGTTCCGCTTGGGCGATTATTACTATGATGCGCCCACGCGAACCATAGTGCATAAGAGCGTGCCTAAGATATATGACGTTTCGGCGGTGAGTATCCCCGCAAACGACAATACAGTTATCAACGCTCGTGCCTGGGTAGACGGAGAGATCGCCCGGGTGGCCCGGAGAGAGGCTGAGCTTGAGTATAGGCGTAGAAAACTACGGCTTAAAATTGTACTACAGGAGGTAACAAGTAATGCGCATAGATGAGATCAACAATCGTCTCGCGGCGATCGAATGCGAGATTGATGCTTCCACTGGCGACACTCTAACCGCGCTGGAGGCAGAAGTTGCAGAACTGACACAAGAGCGTACAAGGATAATGGATGAAATTAACGCTCGTCAGCAGCTCCGGTCGAGTATCGCGGCTGGGCTAAAGGTTGGCAAAACAATCGAAAGATTTGAGGAGGAAAGCACCGTGGAAAACAGAACCTTTGCTCCCGATTCAGTCGAGTATCGGGAGGCTTATTTGCTCAATCTGCAGGGCAGGGACTTGACCGCTGAACAACGCACGGCGCTCTCTGCGTCGGGTGTTATTCCGACGCAGACGATGAACCAGATTATATCCTACCTGGAAGATAATCCAATTCTGTCCCGCGTTGACATGACCTATATCCCTGGTAATGTGACTTATCCAGTGGAAGGCACGAATGCTGACGCCGCATGGGTTGCAATGGGCACCGCCGCAACTGACAGTGCAGACACGATCACCACGATTACGCTCGCTGCGTATAAGCTGATCAAAACAGTCGAAATTACAGCAGATATTGAGGCTATGGCCATTGACGCTTTTGAGGCATGGCTTGTCAATTCGCTGGCCGCGAAACTTGAAAAAGCATTGGATGCGGCGGTGTTTAATGGCACCGGCACCAATCAGGCGACCGGCCTTGCCACGACCATTTCGACGGAAACAGGGACGTTTACCAAGGCCAAGGCAAAGTACAGCGATCTTATTACGATTATCGCTGCACTGCCGTCCGCATACGCGAAAAACGCCATTTTTGCAATGCCGCGAAAGTTGTTTTTTACGGACGTGATCGGGATCGAAGATACAACCGGGCAGCCCGTGTGTCACATGGACGTGGAAAGCCCCGCAAAATATAATATCCTGGGGTATCATGTGGTTCTGGACGATAACGTACCGGCTGATAATATATTCTTCGGCGATTTTAAAGCATATAAGCTGAACATTGCGAAGGCCCCGCAGGTAACAAGCGATGACTCCGTTGCTTTTCGCACCGGCTCTCGCGTTTATCGCGCGATGGCACTCGCCGATGGCAAGCTCGCCGTTTCTGATGCATTTGTCCGTTTTAAGCGTGCGTCGGCGTAGCATTTGATTCGTCCCGTTTTTAAGAGAGGAGGCGCAGCATGGCAGACACGACGCTTGAAAAAATAAAAAAGGCGCTACGCATCAGCCATTCGGCGTTAGACGCAGATATCCAAGCCGATATTGACGCTTGCTTGGCTGATTTGGCTGTTTGCGGTATTGTTGCGCTGGATGCCGAGGATCCGCTGATATACAATGCGATTAAGCTCTTCTGTCGCTCGCTGTATACTGACGACCCGACCACGGGCGCGGAATATCTGCGTCGTTATGATGCGCTCAAAGGTTGTCTGCAGATAGCAGGTAAATACAATCAAGGTGATGGCGGTGGCTGAACTTATAACCCTTATAAAGCGGACGTACATTGGTGGGGAGTTGCTGGAGAGTTCGCGTAATGTGCTCGCGGAGAAAGGCAGCATTGGGTATCGCGAGTATTATGAGGCCAACGCAAATGACTTCCATCCCGAGCTTAAGCTCGTACTCGCGGACTATCTGGATTATGACGGAGAAACGCTTGTTGCGTACAATGGCCAAAGGTATCGTGTTATGCGAACGTATTGTCTAGGGCAGGCTCTGGAGCTGACAGTAGAGCGTGCACCGGTTGAGGATGGTGACATATGAGCAAGATGATAAGCCCAGGCAACCTAGGTAAAGCTATTGAACAGGAATTGACTATCTATAGCGAGGATATCATCCGTCGTATAGACAGCCTTAGTGCAGCGGCGATAAAGGAGCTTGTCAATAAGACCAAGGCAACCGCTCCCATAGGCCGACGTCGCGGGAAATATAAGGCAAACATTACAAGTAAGTTGCTGCACCGCAGCTCGAACGGCAGTACCTATGTCTGGTACGTAAAGGCTCCGGAGTATCGATTGACGCATCTGCTTGTCCACGGACACGCGACCGCGAACGGCGGCAGGACAAAAGCGGACCCATTTCTTGCTAATGCTGTGGATGAGGTAATCCCGGCATACGAGAGAGCTATCGAGGAGGCGGTTAAATGATCGAGGAAGTGTTAGCCGCTGCTACAATTCCAGGGTGGCCATCCAGGTGCCCAGACCCCCCGGATGGCACCTATGCAATATATTTTGATACGGTGAGCGCGGATGGGCCGGACAATGCCAATCGCATTTTTACGCATGATGCAATGATCGAGCTATACGAACCGAAACAGGATGCCGTTGCGGAATACTCTCTTGAGGGCGCGCTTGACAACCGGGGTTTGCACTGGACAAAGCAGTCCAGGTATTGGCTGCAAAATATACAGCGGTATCAAGTGATTTACGAGTTTACTTACATGACTAAAAATTAAGGAGGCTAAAGATGTCCACAACCACAAGAGGGAAAGATACTATTACGCTTGGATCAGGGATTCCATATATTATGGAGTTTTCCGGGTCAATGCCGGATGTAGATACTATTTGTACGGATACCAACCGCTTGGGTTATTGCAAGGGCGGCGCGGAGTTGTCGTACACCGAGGAGACATATGAGGAAAAGGATGATCTTGGATATGTGTCAAAGATTATTACCACCTCGGAGGAGGCGTTACTCAAGTTAGGCCTGCTAACCTGGAACGGTACTACCCTAAAGTATCTCGCGGATCGTTGTAAGGTCACAGACAATGCGTCGGAAGGTACGCGTACGATTCATATCGGCGGCGCGGGCAACACGCAAGGTAAGGACTGGGTCGTTTGTTTTAAGCATGAAGATAAACAGGACGGGGATCTATATGTTTTGATTCGTGGCCGAAACACCGCCGGCCTTACGTTGACGTTGGCCGCAGATGCTGGTACAGTGATTGAGCCGGAATTTAAGGCCATGCCGCAGGATGATGATGGCACCCTGATTACTCTGATCGAGGAAACCGGCACCGCATTGCAGAGCTAGGTTCTAGGCGGGGGCATCCATGTCCCCGCCTAATCCCTATTTTAAAACGTATAGGAGCAGTGGAATGGCAGAGACGCTAGACTTTAATCAATATCGACCGCCTGTCCTACCGTTGATTCTAATGGATGAGCAGCACACAGTGATTAACGTATCCCCGCCGACAGTTGACTTGCAAGAGGAGCTGCGGGCTCGACAGGGCCAGCTGCGAGTGCTGCTGTCTAAAGAGGACGAGGAAATGGTGGACGTGCTCTACGACCTTGCCGCGCGCCTCATGAGTTGCAATCGTAATCTGATAAAATTTACAGCGCATGAGTTGCGCACAACCTATAAAATGGACGTAGAGGACTTGGTTGTATTTTATCGGGCGTACGCAGAATATATAACGGAAATTGAGCGATCAAAAAACTGACACTCCCGTCGTATCCAGCTGCAAATGCGGCGGGAGGACATAAGTATATAACAACCACTTGGGGGCGGCATCTGGTCGCTGAATACTCAGGCCTTAATTTCTACCAAATCGGCGCAATGGATTATGGTGTATATCTATTATGGCTCCGGGACGCCTATATCCATGCGCTGAACCGCACGGCAGAGGGGCGCGACTATCTGGACAACGCTTGGAGGATGGAGCAGACAGAGCCTGACAGGGCAGCGCTCCGTCGCAAATTCGGGGGAGGTACGGCGCATGGCCGGTAAAACCATAAAAGGCATTACTGTTGAGATCGGCGGCGACGCGACGAAACTCGGCAACGCTCTGGAGGATGTTAATAAAAAATCTCGCGACCTGTCCAGTGAGCTGGGGAGCATTAACAAACTCCTCAAGCTTGATCCGGGTAATACCGAGCTGTTAGCACAAAAGCAACAGGTTTTGGCCGACGCGATTAGCAACACTGAGGAGAAGCTGGGCACATTGCGCGAGGCTGAGAAGCAGGTGCAAGCCCAGTTTGAGCGCGGCGAGGTATCCGAGGCACAGTATCGCGAGTTGCAGCGAGAGATCATCGCCACAGAGGGCAAACTGGATAGCTACAAAAAGGCGTTGCAAGAAACAGTTGACGCGTCGAAAGGCTTGGCTGATGGCACCTCTGGTGCGGCAGAAGAACTGGATAAAGTAGCCGACGAGGCGCATGAGGCAAACACGGAAATACAGCAGTTGGATCAGAGTTCGGACGGCGCCGCGAAAAAAGGCGTTACTGCCTTGGCGACTGCTGCTGCGGCAGCTGTCACCGCATTAGCCGCAGCAGTGGAGGCATCACGAGAGTACCGGACCGCTCTCGGTAAATTGGATGTTGCATTTACGGACAGCGGCTATAACGCGCAGAGTGCGTATAAAACATACAGCGAGTTACAGGGGATTTTGGGAGAGACGGACCAGGCTGTAGAGGCGGCGAATCATTTGGCCAAGCTTTGCGATACGGAAGAAGATTTAGCCACCTGGACAGATATTGCCACGGGCGTATATGCTACATTTGGCGACAGCCTCCCAATCGAGAATCTTACCGAGGCTGCAAATGAGACGGCAAAGACCGGACAAATTACAGGCGGCCTTGCCGACGCCTTGAACTGGGCAGGAGAATCTGAGGATAGTTTCCAGGCGTCGCTTGACAAGTGTACTGATGAGCAGGAGCGGCAAAAACTTATTACAAACACACTTAACAGCCTATACAAAACGGCGGCTGTCCGTTATCGAGATACAAACGAGGAAGTCATCCGCGCCAACAAGGCCACGGAAAAGTGGAACAGGTCCATGTCTAAGATCGGTGGATATATGGAACCTGTTATTACTGATATCAAAGAAATGGGCGCGGCCCTGCTCGAAGAAGCGGAAGAACCGATGAAGGATGTTGCGGACTTTGTGCGCAGCAAGCTGCTCCCGGCCATAAAGGCGATCGGGGATTGGGTCAAGAAAAATACGCCGGTGATAAAGGCTGGCGTGGCTGGCATCACGGCTACGCTTGTGTTATACAAGGTCGCCACACTTGCGTCTGAGGCCGCAACAAAAGGAGTTACCGTCGCGACTATAGCGCAGACGGTCGCACAGAAAGCGTTGAATGTTGCTATGGCGGCTACGCCTTGGGGGCTGCTTGCAACGTTGGTCGGCGGGTTTGTCGCTACAATGCTTGCATATAATGCGGCGACTGAAGAATCCGCAGAGCGTGTAGATGCACTGACGGAAGAAGAGCGCGAGTTTATGGCAGCTGCGGACGAAGCGGCGCAATCATTCCGTGATCAGCAGGCTGCAATAGAAGCAAACCAGCAGGGTATTACGAACCAAATGGGGTATATACAGGACCTTGCCGCTGAACTACAGGGATTGGCCGACGCCAACGGAGAGGTTGCAGAAGCTGATCAAGCCCGTGCACAATTTATTTTGAACGAATTAAATAACGCTTTGGGTACCGAGTACCAGATGGTCGGTGATACTATTTCGCAGTATGACGAGCTAAAGAATAGTATCAATGAAGTGATTGCAACAAAGACAGCTAATGCATTGTTAGAGGCAGAGAATGAAGCGTATATACAAGCCATCCAGCAGGAAGGCGAAGCCTATGAAAATGTTATGCTCAAACAAAAAGATCGCGATGCTCAGCTGGAAATAACAAAGCAAGCGGAAGCGGACTACGTGGCCGCTAACGAAGAATGGCGCAAAAAGATAGAGAGTGGTTACTATGAGTATAACCAAGAACTTATGCTCTATGATCAGCAACGCGTTGAGGAATTGGAGAAGCGCTGGCAAGAAGAGCAAAATCTTGCCAATGAAAAAGACATTGCGTATGAGCAATCACTGTATAATTATGAAAATTACAAAAATACAATTAACGACTATGAGGCGGCGCAGCAGGCTGTTTTGGAGGGCAATACGCAGGCCGCTATTGACCTGCTTGTCGAAAAGGGGGAAGCGTATGGAGAGTACTCCGACAAGGTAGACCAGGAAACTGCTGACGTGCTAGATACCCTGAAAAAGCAGGCTATCGACGCGGGTATCGAGGCAAGAAACACCAGACGCAATTTTGAGGCAGGCGTAAGCGGATATACCAAGGAAATGGTCGAAGAAGCTGAACAAAGTTATGCGGACACATTGGATGCATTTGCGAACGCGTATGCCGACGCAGAGGGTGTAGGGGAGGATCTTGGGGAAGGGTTAGGCGTAGGTATGGAAAGCAAACGATCGAGCCTTATGTCCAAAGCCAGGAGCATGGTAACAAGTATCATGTATGCGTTCCGGAGCGAAGCGGAATCAAATTCTCCCTCAAAAAAGACGATTGCCTTTGGGGAGGACGTAGGCGCAGGCGCGGAGATCGGCATTGAGAACAAAACAAAAGACGTTGCCAGAGCTGGACAACGCCAGGCGGCCGCTCTTTTGGACGCTTATAGCTCACAAGAAGTTGCAGGACAAAATGCATTGCGTAATATTGCGAATAATCAGGCTATCCGACAGGCTGCCGGGTATGCCGCGGTTGCTGATATGCAAAGCGGGAAGTTGGATAGCATTCTTGCCGCAATAAGGGCAGGACAGGTCCTAGTGTTGGATAGCGGGGCGCTGGTAGGTGGGACTGCCGGAGAAATGGATAGCGTACTCGGGATGAGACGCGTATTGGCGTCGAGGGGGGCCAGGTGATGGGAAACCGTAAGTTGGTAATTGGTGGATATGATACTGCGACAGAAATGTGGACACTCGCATCCTGCGTGCTCACCAAGGGTGAGCAGATGCAAAGTATAGTAGATGTTCCGGGCCGATATGCTCCTTTGGATTTGTCTACTTATCTGACTGATGGACAGCCCTATTATGGGACCGCGATACTGGAGGCCACGCTGGAAAGTTCTGCGGGGACCCGGCAGTCAAGGCAAGTACGCATAGATGATATGGTCAACGCTCTTGATGGTAAAAGATGGAGTATTGTCCACCCGGATCATGCATCGGCCTATTTGATCGGACGGGTGCAGATATACCCACAGTATAATGATTTAGCGCATTGCGCTGTACGGCTCAACGCCGTCTGTGAACCGTGGTACTATGCCGCCGATGAGACGACGGTGCAGTTAACTGCATCGGCCACTGAACAGACCGCGCAGATTGTAGTTAGCGGCGGTAAGCCTGTAGTACCGGTCGTTGTTATTTCAGCCGCGGGCGAAGTTACGCTGCAGTATGGGGCCAGTACTTGGACTCTTGCCGAGGGCGAGCATATTCTTCCGGATTTGTACTTAACGCCGGGAACACATGAGCTTGTTTACAGCGGTACGGGGACGGTATCCCTCACATATAGAGAGGCGGTGCTTGCTGCGTGATACAGGTTTATGCCGATAGTGTATTAGCGTATGACAGCCGCTTACGAGATTCTGGCGCCGACTATACTCTGTTGGGGTTAACAGCTACTACTTCCCTAAACAAGGGCGGTACGGCTGAAATTACTATGCCGCCTGGGCACCCCGCCTATAGCAGTTACATCAGTTACAAGACCATTGTAGAGATATACAGAGATAACAAGTTGTTATTTCGTGGCCGCGCCTTATATCCTAACGATGATTTTTTAAACAGGCGTGTAGTTACTTGTGAGGGAGAGCTGTGTTTCTTCCGGGACGCTGTATCTCGGCCATATCTGTATCAGGATGACCCTGCAACAATATTCGCGGCTGTAGTGCAGGACTATAATGCGCAGGTGGAAGTGCCTAAACAATTCCGTGTCGGCACAGTGACAGTGACAGATCCTAACAATTATATCCGGCTGGAAAGCGAAAACGCTGAACCGGTAATGGATACGCTGAATAAGCTACTGGACCGTTGTGGAGGATACTTTATTTTTACAACGGATCCGGATGATGGAGTACGGGTTATTAACTGGTATGCTACGCTGGGTTATCAAAGTGCACAGGCGATAGCATTTGGGGAGAACTTGCTGGACCTCTCCCGTAGCGGAGCCAACACGGACTTAGCAACAGTAATTATTCCGTACGGAGCAAAAGATGAGAACACGGGACTGCGTATTACGATCGAAAGCGTAAATAACGGCAACGACTACATACAGGATGACGATGCCGTTGCCCTTAGGGGACGCATTGCCAAATCCGTCACATGGGATGACGTTACTGAGCCTGCCAACCTACTAAGCAAGGCACAGCAATATCTATTGGATAGTCGGCACATTACCACTACGTTAACATTATCTGCTCTAGACTTGTCTAGTATCAACAAGAGTATCGATGACTATCAAGTAGGAGATGCCATTAGGGTCCATTCCAAGCCGCACGAGGTGGACGAAGATTTCCTCTTGGTCGAGCGCTCGGAGGATTTGTTGCATCCCGCGAATAGTACTATAATGTTGGGCAAAGAGATTAAATCTTTGACAGATGCGGATGTAGCAGGCGATAATGAGAGCAGAAACGAACTGCACAAAACCACCAACCAGATTAGATCTGATTATACAAGGGATATTGCCGCCGCCGTCCAGACAACGGAGAATGTCTTGTCATCCCTGATAGAGCAAACTAGCGAATCTATTATGCTTGAGGTTTCGCAAACATACCTCACAGACGACCAAGTCACGGAGGCAATTTCAACGCAGATGACGCAGCTCGCGGATCGTTTTGTTTTCGAATTTGAGGCGTTGCAAACAACGGTGGATCAATATGACGCAGAGGCGAGGGAGCAATTCGAGAAAATATATAGCTATATTAGTTTCGAAAATGGGAGCATTAAGCTCGGAGGTAGCGACAGCGCAATCACGCTCACCATTGAAAATGACATAATTGTATTCAAAAAAAATGGACAACAATTCGGCTGGTGGGATGGGGTGGACTTCCACACTGGTAATATTGTAGTAGAAGTTAACGAGAGGGCGCAATTTGGAAACTTTGCATTTATCCCTCGCTCTAACGGCTCTCTGTCCTTCCTGAAAGTAGGTGGCTAAATGGCGTCGAGTGGCAGTTTTAATACAAGCGCATATAACGGGAGATATCTAACCTTCGCCTGGACGGAACAGAGTCAGAGCATTGCGGACAATAAGACTACGATCTCCTGGACCCTGAAAGGAGCTGGAGGGTCAACCACAAACTATTATATATCCGGTAATTTCCGGGTAGTGATAGCAGGGACAACTGTATATTCATCGTCGTCCAGAATTGAGTTATTTAACGGGACCACGGTTGCGAGCGGCACATTTACGCTTACACACAACAGCGACGGAACAAAATCTTTTACGGCTTCGGCGCAAGCTGGTATCTATACTGTTGCAGTTAACTGTAGCGGATCGGGTACATTTACGCTGGATACCATTGCCCGGAAGTCCACACTATCAGCCAATAACGGCACACTGGGTACGGCGCAGGCTTTGACTGTTACTAGGCAGGCCAATAGCCTTACGCACACGATTACATACAAATGCGGGAGCGCTACGGGGACTGTCTGCACAAAGAGTAGTAATACAAGCATAAATTGGACGCCGCCGTTATCGCTCGCCAAGCAGAACACCACAGGTACGTCTGTTGCTATCACATTTACGATCACAACATACAGCGGGAATACGGATATAGGATCAAATACTACGTCTATCACTTGCAATATGCCATCGAGCATTAAGCCGTCATGTACATTTGTATGGGATGATGTAACCGGGATGGACAATACATATGGGTATCCGGTGCAGGGCTTGTCAAAAATTAAAATCAACGTGAGCGCAACCATCTCTTACGGGTCAGCTATTGCATCTTATCTTATTTCCGCAAATGGTGCGAGCTATACGACGGCCGAAGCAACTACGGGAGTATTGCGCAACTCTGGCTCTATGACGATCACTGCAACGGTGACGGACAAGCGTGGCCGCAAGGGTACATACAGCGATACAATCACCGTACGCGGATACTCTCCTCCGCATATATCCAGTTTAGCCGTGCGTAGATGCAATTCCGACGGCACCGCAAACGATCAAGGCGATTATATCCAAGCTGTATTTTCGGCGTCCATTACCCCCCTTGACAACCAAAATATAGCCAATTATACGTTGCGGTATAGGCCTTCTGGCGAGTCCTCGTATACCGAAATACAGCTCACAGCACTGGACAATGTGTACACAGTCGAAAATTACACGCATGTATTCTTGGCTGACGGTAATAGCTCTTTTGATGTGGGGGTTGTTGCACAGGACAATCACAACACGGATGTCCGCAATACAAGCGCATCCACGGCTTTTACACTAATGAACTGGGGCAATGACGGAAAGAGCATGGGCATAGGCAAGGTTGCCGAAGAAACAGATACATTAGAGGTTGCTCTTAACGTACATTTTTATAAAAATACATCATTTGAAAATGCTGCATCAGTTCTCAGCAGTTTGGGACTGCCCGTGACGTACGGCACGTGGACGCCGAAGTTAATCGCGTCGGGCGGCGGCATGACGTATACGACAAGCTATAGCTATGCGTATTATTACCGGATCGGAGATCTTGTATATATTACGCTGTATATGAAGGTCAATGTAACGGCTGCCGGGACGAATTACGCGCGAATACAAGGGCTGCCCTTTACGCCACGGAGCGGTTTTTATTACGCGCTGGCACGCGCTATGTTTGCGACGGGTTCCTATAACAATAATACGGACGGGGCCAGCGCCTTTATAAGTACTGCGACGAACACGATCCATATTCAGTCGGCAAACGGTACGGGCGCTTTAAAGTGGAG
>QAKE01000038.1 GCA_003343995.1 Bacillota bacterium | reverse complement strand
AAATAAAACGACGGAGCGTTATCTAACTAATCAACAAAAAGGCATAGACGCTGAGATCGGACTCTCCTTTCAACCGACAAGCGGTAAAATGACCAAAACCGAACCACAGAATCTATGCCATTATATCACAAGGGGCGGTTATTCCCCAAAACAATATAACCTAAGTAATGTTGATAGTCCGTAGAACGGATTAAATCTAAACAACATTATTATACGAGATTGATAAAATGCCGACTGCATTCAGAAAAGAATTTAGAACAGAAGGGTGCACCGCACATATAAGAAGACGTTTATGCGGACAGAATTATTATACTTATACAATCAGGTATCGCAGAAATGGGTATAATATAGAAGTTACCAACAAAAATTTGGAAACGGCGAAAACCCTTTTTATTGAAAAGTTAAAAACCGCAGAAAAAGTAGTGAAAAAAGGGAATATTCCAATAACGTTTAATGCTTTTTCATTATACTATTTTGAAAAATTCCGAATGAAGAAAGTTGCAAAAAGCACTTATGTTTCAGATATAGGCAGGTATAATAAATATATCTTGCCGTATTTTAATGAAAAGGAAATCAAAAAAATTACAGCAGAGGAATGTCAGGATTTACTTGAACAAATTAAAAGTGAAGGCAAAGGAAAAACCGCCGATGAAATATATTCTTTATTGAGCGTAATATTTAAGGCGGCAATTCATCACAGCATTATTGCTAAAAATCCTTTAGATATAGTGTTTCATCAAAAACATCAAAGAACGCACGGAACGGCATTGACAAAGGAAGAAGAAAAACTTTTACTTGACTCAACAAAAGGAACAAAAGAGCATTTAATGTTTGCTATTGCCTTATATACAGGAATGCGTCCGAATGAATATGAAACGGCAAAGAAAGTAGGGCGCTTCATTGTATGCAGGAATAGCAAGAGAAAAAACGGAAAAGAAGAAACCAAAAAGATACCTTTGACGCCAATGTTGCGTCCGTATATGGAAAACATAGAATTCTTTGAATTTTATAAGCCCTATACACTGCGTGAAAAATTTAATGCAATTTTACCGAATCACATTTTATATGATTTACGGACGACTTTTTATTCGAGATTAAAGGAATGCGGGGTAGCGGATAATGCAATAAAAGCGTATGTCGGGCACTCGCTGGGAGAATTAGGGAATGCATATACAGACCTTTCAGATGAGTATTTGATACGGGAGGGTGAAAAATTTTCATATTAAAAAGCCGCTTTTTGATATGCACCCCAAAAGTTAGACGCTTTTGGAGGTGCATTTTTTATGGCAAAGAAAGGACAAAAGCAGAAAAAGTATAGCGCAGAATTCAAGTTACGTGTTATAATGGATATGCGTGAACACGGATTGGGTTATCGAGAGACGGCACGAAAGTACGGTTTGGTAACGCAATCTATGGGCGGAGCAGTGTGGACGCTCCATAGGTGGGAACGCAAATACTTGGAAGAAGGAGCGGGTGGTTTTATGGTAGAGCGACGCGGACGGAATTCAAAAGGCAGACCGAGAAAGAAACCGTTAGATGAGGCAATAGAGGATGACCTTATCGCTGAAAACCAACGGTTAAAAGAACGCAACCAATATTTAGAAGCGGAGCTTGAATACATAAAAAAACTAAACGCCTTAGTTCAAGCGGAAGAGCAAAAGAACGGCAAAAAGCCGAAATAATCTCAGAGCTAAGGCACAGATTTCCGCTATCTATATTATTGCAAATATCCAAGTTGCCGCGCAGTACTTTTTACTATCATCTCAAACGAAATAAAACGGATAAATATGCCATTGAGAAAACAGAGATAAAAAAGTTATTTGAGCAGAACAAGCAAAGGTACGGATATAGACGAATTGCTATTTTGTTACGGCAAAAGAGCATACTAATTAACCATAAAACGGTATTAAAGCTAATGAAAAGCCTTGATTTGCAAGGTAAACAGCGTAAAAGCAAATATAAATCATACAAAGGTGAGGTTGGTAAAGTTGCGCCTAATATACTAAAAAGAGATTTTACGGCAAGTAAACCTTATGAGAAATTAACAACAGACGTAACCGAGTTTGCCGTATGCAATGAGAAAGTTTATCTTTCACCGGTAATGGATTTATATAACCGGGAAATAATAAGCTACTCCATATCTACAAGCCCAAGTTTTTGGCAGACGAGAGAAATGCTTAACGGTTTATTTGAGAAACTTCCCAAAGAGGCTGCGCCTATCTTCCATTCAGACCAAGGCTGGCAATACCAAATGAAAGAATACCAAAGATTGCTTTCTTAATTAAATATTCTTGAGCTAAACTCTCATAATTTTGAAATTCTCTAAATTCGTCCTTATACTGCACCCATCTTTCTTTTATAAAATCTATATCTTTCTTTCCATTGTTGTTTTTTAAAAAAGATACTAAATCAGATTGAAGGTTATTGAAGAAACTAAATCTTTCATGAATAAATAATTTTTGAGTGTAATACATTTCAAACTCATCTAATTGGTCTTGTTCTAATTCTTCTTCAAAAAGTTGAGACATGTCAACTTCCATATTAGAAATTATAACAACTATTTGCCACAATAACTCAATCTTAGTCTTGCTTTTGTCCCTGTCTCGTTCGGGTATTGTAGCATTACACAAAAAGGTTTCGTGCCATTGATATAATAGATTATAAATAAAGTTAAAAATATTTGGAGAATTAATTTCAAATTTTCTTGTTAATAAATCTTGAATTAACCCAATGATTACTTGATATTTATCATTTTTCTGCTCGGTATTGAGATAGGGATATATAGAAGCAACCAAGAACCGGTCCACATCTATATTTTCAATTCTCTTTTTTAGCTCTATTAATTTCTTTTTCTTTGTTTCGTTTTCACATTGAGAAATCTGAATAGTTAATTTATCTTCTATTTTTTTCTTTTGCTCAATAAAAACCCCTTGTTCTTGTTTTGCATTTTGCAATGCGAGAACTTGATTTTTAAACACATCTGAGTCCTTTATTGGCGCACTGTAATTTGAGATATATAGAAGAGAATCATCTTTTGTTGCCGGAGTTTTTGCTAATGAAATAATCGCATCTTCTAACTTCGGCATTCTATTAGTCAACGAACCATCTTGTATTGATTTTGCTTGAGCAAAAATAAAGCTGTTATCCGTTTTTTTAATTTCAATATCTTGATGTTTGCCTTCGACCTTAATAGTCTCAATTTCATCAAGATATTTCAAGAATAAAAATATAGCAGCATTAACTTGAAAATCCCACCCAAAAGCAGAACCCGAAGCATCGTTATCGTAAAAAGGGTTTTCAATATCTAATCTTGTCCCCATAGATTTCCTCTTATAATTTATTTTTTATCTCTTGGTCGTGCCATAAATTAGGTGCAGTATTTGCTTGATGAGCCTCTTCAAATATTCTATAAAGTTGAGCATAAGTAATACCACGTTGAATAATCGTTTTGATTTCTTCGGTATTACAAGGAATTATCTTCATCCCGTTTACACTTCTTGTTCCATCCGAAGAGTAGTAAGGCATAAACTTTCTTCCTCTAAAATCAGCCACAACGTTTACGTGAAGGAAAGTGGTTGCAAAAACGCAATATGCTTCTTCGGTATGATTAAGTAAATAATCGCCCAAATGTCTCGAAACAGGCTCCATTTCCATACGGCGTTGATTGATTCCACCCGCAAGCGTTGCCTCAATTAAAAGCGTATGTGCAGGATAGTTTTCATTCGCTTCGTATTTGTATGTAATATCTTCGTGACCACCTGCTGCGTGAGTTATGGGAAGCAAATCTGCATCCAACGACAAATTCATATATTCCAACACTTTGCCTTGTCTGCCCGATATTTTATACCAAGCAATAGCAAGTACGTATTCAAAAATAGTGGGAACGTCAGCGTTGCTATGCAAGATTTCCTTTCTAACTTATTACCCGAAGAAGATGAAAGAATCCGTTTGTGGTTTTACAGTGAGAGTGAACTTTATCGCTACGGCATAAAGTTTTTGATGCGATATAAGTTAGATGATTATTCAAACCGAAATATCTATACGGAAATGTTTTCTTTGCAAGACCTAACTGCGCGTGGATATTTTATACAGTTTATGACGGACTTGCCATTGGAATATCAATGGTTATATTTACACCTACAAAAAGAAATAGAAAGACGACAAGAATTATTTAAAAAGCCGAAAGCACGTAAACACAGCCGCTTTATTAAAGTCCTTAAAGCAATCGCAAAGAAGGCAAATACTACGCCTATGGAATACTTTAATAGCACCTTTTTACCTTACTTGGAAAGCAAATGCTCAAAACAAACTTTAGCCTTTGCTAAAAAAGAGTTGGGGGTCATCGTGGTTAAAGAAGATAATTCAACCCCTATATCCGACCAACTTAAAAGCATAATCATGCGATTACCCAAGAAAGAGCGAGAAAGATTAGAAAACCTAAAAAAATAAAAATTTTTAACCTTTTAAAAATCCTTGCATAATTTACGGCAAGGTGTGTCCTTATATAAGTGAGAGGGCAAAACTCTCAACTAAATACTTAATTGAAGTCTCACAGTTTCTACTGTGGGATTTTCTTTTGCCTTAAAACTTTTGGAGGTGGTTAAAATGATTTGCTTTTGGCTTTGCCGATAGCCGTTAAATAATCGGATTTTTACTGTTCAGTGGACAAAAAAGCTCCGCAGGACGAACGAAACTTATGTAGCACAAGCGCAATAAGTGTAGTGAGCTACACTTATTGCATAAACAGGGTTCCCGAAGAAGATTTGCGAAGCAAAAATTTTTTGGGAAAAGGAGCAACCGTTTTAAAGGTCTTGCCGTTTATAAAAACGGCTGACAAAAAGACGAGTTGCGACGCAGTGAGCTACACTTTTGCAAAATCTCAAAATTTTTATTCAAGGAGGACAAATTTATTTACATTATTTGCAATTTAGACAAACTCAAAAAATCGGACGTTTCACCCGTTGAAGAAGAGAACGAACGCGACGAAACTTATCAAGGCTCTAACACTTGTATCGACAGTTCAAGGACGTATCAAAACTATCATACGGTATGTCCACAAGGGAAATATCTTGACGTTATCGAAGATAGAATTTCGGGCTTAAACCTAAAACGCAAAGTTCGCTCGGATGCCGTGTATATGTGTTCTTTCGTGTTGACGGCAAGCCCTGAATTTTTCAAGGTGTCAACGCCCGATAAACAACAGCGCTTCTTTCGTGACTTTACCAACTTCTTCAAAGATAAATACGGGGAAGAAAACGTACTTTCTGCTATCGTCCATTTAGACGAAACAAATCCGCATATGCACTTAAACCTTATCCCTATCGTTGACGGTAAGTTGTGTGCAAAGGAACTGTTTGACGGACAACTCGTAAAACTTCAAACGGAGATATGGAAAGAGGTCGGTCAAAAGTACGGATTGGAACGAGGTAAGTCGGGCAACAGCATTGAACATTTATCTACCGCTGAATACAAGGCGAAAAAGATTTTAGAAGAAGCCGAAAGTAAAAAGGCAGAAACGGATGATTATGCCGAAGCACTAACTCAAGCCGAAAATGGCGAATTTTCTTGGTCGAAAGGCGGGCTCAAAAAACAAATTGTTGCGCTTACGGCAGAAAACGCAAACCTAAAAAAGCGGTTAGATACGTCAATGGGCGAAGTTTTAGAACTTGACAAGGAGAACAAAGAGTTGAAAGAACACAAGGTAAAAACTTCGATAGCACTTACCGTGTTGGCAAAAACAAAGGCAACTTAATATTAAAAATCAAAAAAATGTAGCTCCGTTGTAATCATAGGAGCATTGTATATGAAGTTTTAGACCGCAAGAGGCGGTAGAAAAGCGGTGGGGATTAATTTCCTCACCGCTTTTTGGTATTTTAAGTAGTATAAGCTAATATCTTTTTTACAGTTTTTAATAATCTGTTCATAAATTCAAAATGTAATTTTACGAAAATATCATTTATTTTTGTGCTTTTTGAAAAGAAATGCTTCCTGTTTTTTACACAAGAAAGACGACCTTGGTCAAAATCTGGGAACAACATAAATTTTTCAGTAATATTATTTTCCTTATTTACTACAAAAAGCTTAGGATTTAATTCCCATGAACCATTATGAACAGTTTCGTTTCTTAATGATTCTATAATCTTTACTAGTTCGCATTCTTCAAATAGTGTTTCAGGTTCATTATTAAACTTCGTCTTTTTTCTATCTCCCCAAATTTTTTCGTTAGATATTAATTTTTCATATTTATTAAATTTTTTTATAGGGTTTTCGATTTCATAAATTATTTTTGTTAGGAGGTCTAAAATAGAATATGCCTTAATAAAATATGATTCTACAGTCGCAGATAATAATCTAGACTCTAAAGAGGTTAAATGAAATGTTTTATCTGTAAACCTATCATTACATAAGATTGTCGTTTCGCATATATCTACATAAAATCTAATAAATAAATCATTCATCTCACACAAATGGTTTTGAATCGTTCCAATTATGTATTGACAATCTACAAGATACAAATGTCGATATAAATCGTTGCCAAAAATATTAAAAAATTTGCCAATTAGTTTATTAAATAAATTTGTGTCTATTGCGCAGTCCGAATTTTGCCCCGCCTCTTGAACGAATATCGGTATGGAATTTAATTGTTTATAATAACCTTCCGTGTCAGGAAAATAAATATCTCTAAATTTATCATATAGCGACACTAATTCACAGTCAATATTTAATAATATTTCATCGTTTTTGTAAAAAAACTTTCTTTCCCCATTTATTTCATAGTTCACTATAAAAAAATCTGCATTATCTTCATTTATTGGCTCTACGGATATAGTTCCATTTTTTAAGTAATATCTAGTGTTCATGTTCAAATTCTTCCAAAGTGTTTTAAGATATCAAATCTTACATTTTCTACTTGGTTACCAAGAGTTTTCATTCTTTTATTGAAATCTAATAGTTTACTGTAACTTCTGTTTAAGTTGCGTTCCCAATTAGTGTCTTTATCGTACATAAAATCCATATAAGCTTTATGCACAAGCCAATTCCTTACATCTTTTATCTCTTTTAATAGTTTGTAATCTCCTTGTTTAAGATAGGGCTTCCCATCGCTATTATCAAGCTTTTCTAACTCTACCAAAACAGGTCCTAACGCTTTATCTTTTACAATGTCCAAATTTTCATTAAAATCACCTTTTAACATGCCTGCATAAATTAATTTTATGTCATGTTCTATTCTTTGACATTCCATAATGGTTTCGCCAACAATTAAATGAAAATTATCTAAATATGCCATAAAAGTCTCCTTAGTAAAAACTTGATTTAATTTTACCATATTTTTCCAATAAAATCAATTTCATCCATATATAAACGAAAAATAGACACTCTCAAACGAAGAAGGTGCCTATTTTGATTGGTTTTAACTACTTTTTCAGTCTAAAAACAAAGGCGAACCCGTCTCCTAAAGGAAACGGGTTCGTCTTTACTTTGTTTGGTGACCCCTACGGGACTCGAACCCATGATACCACCGTGAAAGGGTGGTGTCTTAACCGCTTGACCAAGGGGCCGGTTATGATGTGTTTTTGGTAGCGGCGGTCGGACTCGAACCAACGACCTGCCGGGTATGAACCGGCCGCTATAACCAACTAAGCTACGCCGCCATTCAATTGCTACGTTATTATACATAAAATAAGGAGTTTTGTCAACAATAATCCGCGCGTTTTTAAAATTTTTTTAATATTTGTACGGCGTTCGGCATATATATCCTTATATATAATCCTTTGCAAACGGCGCGTACGGTAAAAATTTGCGGCAAAACGCCGAAATCGGACGTATTCGACAAAACCCGACGGCAATTTTTATGAATTTATATGAATAGTTGCCCGAATGCAAGCATATTTTTTAATATAGCGAAAGGACAAGGAGAAAAATTATGAACGAAGAAACAATTTACTCTGAAATGCTGGAAATTCCCGTAAATACGTGCAGTATTACCTATACCGCGCCCAAGCGGAAAAGAAAGAAGCGGGAAACCCCGAAGGAAGACGTAAAAGAGCTCGCCATCGAAAAGGTGAACCGCGATTTGGCGGAGGAACGCGTCGAACCCGCGCCCGAAACGGCGGCGGAACAGACGCCGGAGGCCGTCGCCGCGGAGGAGGCGGCGGAAGAAATGCCCGCCGCGCCCGCGAAAAAACGCAAGTTTAAGGTTTCCGTGATCGGCGTGCAGCTCGCCGTCGTCGTGGCACTGCTCGGCGTGATCGTGCTTTCCAACTTCTTTATGCCGAACAGCGGGCTTGCGGTATTCTTAAATTCTATCTTTACGCCGCAGGCGGAGCAGGTGGATACCCGCGAATTCAACAGCTTTACCCCTGCGCTGCCCACCATGGACGGCGACGTGGCGGTCAACGGCGGCGTGATGAGCTTTGCGGCGAAGGGCAGCGTTTATTCCCCGTGCGACGGCGAAATCACCGCGCTCACGACGGACGAAAACGGCAAATACACCTTTGAAATCACGCATTCCACGAAATTCAAAACGGTCATCAGCGGCATCGACTACGCTTATCAGGAACTCGGCTCGCAGGTGTACGGCAAAATTCCTTTGGGGTATAGCCTCGGAGACAACATCGAGCTTTGTTTCTACGGCGCGGACGGCGAAATGATCACCTCTTACACGGTAGATAACGAAACCGACCAAATCGTATGGGAAGTCTGAAATTAAAAATACATCCGTTATTTTGGCTGTTCGGCGTGTATTACGCGCTGACGGGCAAGGTGATGATGTTCATTATCTGCACAACGGTTGCCCTGCTCCATGAGTTAGGGCATTCGTTTTCCGCGGAAAGGCTTGGCTACCGCCTCAAGTCCATTACGCTGATGCCGTACGGCGCGGTGGTCAGCGGGGAGGACAGCGGGCTCAAGGCAAAGGACGAAATCCGCATTGCGCTCGCCGGTCCGCTGACGAACCTTGCGATCGGCACGGTGTTCGTGGCGGCGTGGTGGCTCTTTCCCGAAACGTACGCCTTTACCGATTCCGCGGCGTTTTCCAGCTTTTCCATCGCGGCGATCAACCTGCTGCCCGCGTTCCCGCTGGACGGGGGGCGGGTGCTGCTCGCCGCGCTCTCGCAGCGTGTCGCGCGGGATAAGGCGCTGAAGATCTGCAAAATCGTAAGCGTGGCGATCGCCGCCGCCGTTTTGGGGCTGTTCATCGTTTCGCTCTTTTCCGCTCCCAATTTTTCCATACTGTTTTTCGCGGCGTTCATCGTGTTCGGCGCGTTGAGCAAAAAGGGGGAGAACGTGTACGTGCGGCTCTTTGCCGGCGCGTCCGCCGCGTCGCTCCAACGCGGTTTGCCCTATAAAAAACAGGCGCTTTCCGTCGACGCGGACGTAAAGAAGCTCATCAGCATGCTGGACGTGGACGCTTTGAACGAAATCGTGCTTTTTAAAGACGGGCAAAAGGTAAAGACGCTTACGCAGGAGGAAATTACCGAAATTTGCCAAAGTCATTCCATTTACGACAAACTTTCCGACGTGGTGTAAAAGCAGTTGTCATTTTCCGCAGAATAGGGTATAATACAAAGAAAAAAGGGGTATCGAATGCAATTTGAAACTTTGGTAAAACAGCGGCAAAGCTGCCGCAATTTCGACGAAACGAAGGCGGTGGAGCGGGAGAAGCTGGAATATATCGCCTCCCTTGCCCGTTATGCGCCGTCGGCGTGCAACTCTCAGCCGTACGCGGTTTCCGTCGTCACGGAGGAAAACCTCGTCAAGGATATCGCAAAGTCCACGCAGGGCATGGGCATGAACAAGCATTGCTCCAAAGCGCGCGCGTTCATCGTGATCAACGAGGAATTTGCCGGTTTGCTCGCCAAAACGGGCGGGCGGCTGAAGGATCAGGATTTCGCTTCGGTGGACATCGGGCTGTTGTGCGCGCACATCGCGCTCGCCGCCGCCGATTGCGGACTTTCCACCTGCATCATCGGCTGGTTCGACGAAAAGCGCATCAAGGAGCTGCTCGGGATCGACGAGAAAAAGCGCGTGCGTCTGGTGCTCGCCGCGGGGTATGCCGCGGAGGACGACGTCCTGCGCGAAAAGAAACGGAAAGAAATGGATAAATTCGTAAAATTTTATTGAAAAAATGCGGGCGCGCGGCAAATTGCCGCGCGCCCGCGTTTTTGTTTTCTTGACATTTTTTGCAAAAAACAGTATAGTGAAAGAAACGAATTTTTCGGGAGAAAAGAGATGAATTACGAATTTTGCGGATTGAACGTTTCCGTGGAAAACGCGAAAGCGCATGTCGGACTGTTCGGATGCGCGGCGGACGCGGAGTTGGGCGTAACCGACGTGCGGACGGCGGGGGCGAATATCTCCGAGCAGACGGTGGTCAAGCAGGTGCAGTCGGGCGCGGGGGAGGCGCTTACCGTAGACGAGGTGCGCCGAAGCGGCGATCGGCTGGAGATCGTGCAGTCGGGCGGCGGTCTGCGCGTTTGCACGGTATTCGAGAAAAAAGGCGGGGGCGTCGGCGTGTATACCGAGGTCGTTAACCTTTCGGAACGAGAAATTTTGCTGGAAAACGTCGCCGCCGTCACCTTTTCCGTGATCGACGCGCTCTGCCCGCGCGAAAAACTCTATTTGTATCGCTTTCACAACAGCCATCACGTGGAATGTCAGCCCAGAAAGCTGAGTTTCGACGACTTGGGGCTGTTTCAGGCGAATCACCGCACTTACCGCCGCGTAATCGGCGTAAACGCCGGCAGTTGGACGAGCAAGGAAGAATTGCCGCAGTTCATCGTCGAGGACGGGGAAAATTCCCGCTTCGCGCTCTTGCAGATCGAATCGTGCGGGGCGTGGTACTGGGAATTTTCCGAAGATAAAAACGCCGCGCTCTACCTTACGCTCGGCGGCGGCAATTTTCAGCACACGGCGTGGATGAAAAAGCTGAAAAAGGGGGAAAGCTACCGCACTCCCCGCGTGGGCGTGTGTCTGGGGAACTCCCTCAACGACCTGCTCGCCAACGTTACGAACTATCGCCGAGCCGTCGTCGGCTCCTTTCCCGCCGATGCGGCGCTGCCCGCGGTGTTCAACGAGTATATGCACCTTTCTTGGGATTCTCCGGAAGAAGAACGCACCCTTCGGCTCGCCCCCGTGGCGAAGAAAGCGGGCGCGGACGCATACGTCATCGACTGCGGCTGGCACGACGAGGAGGACGGCTGCCGCATTTATCCCTACGTGGGTAAGTGGGTGGAAAGCAAAAGACGCTTTCCGCACGGCGTAAGGCATATCACCGATTACATCCGTTCCTGCGGCATGAAGGCGGGGCTTTGGATCGAGCCGGAGGTGGCGGGCGCGCTGAGCGGCGTCGATTATCCCGAGGAGGCGTATATCCGCCGCAACGGCGAACGGGTGTGCGCGTCCAACCGTTATTTCCTCGATTACCGCCGCCCCGCCGTCAAGGAGGCGATGAGCGCGGCGATTCGCCGCATGGTGAAGGATTACGGCGCGGATTATATCAAGATCGACTGCAATCAGGACAGCGGCGTCGGCACGGAAGTCGATTCCCTTTCCGCGGGCGACGGGCTGGAACAGACGAGCGGCGCGTTTTTCGAGTGGCTGAAAGGCGAGCGGGAAAAATATCCCGACGTCATCTTTGAAAACTGCGCTAGCGGCGGACAGAGGCTCGATTGGCGCTCCCTTTCGGAAAGCTCGCTGGTGTCCACCTCCGATCAGATCGATTATCGGAAGTATCCCTTTATCGCGGCGAATATCCTTTCCGCCGTTCTGCCGGAACAGGCGGGGGTGTGGTCCTATCCGTACGTGCCCGATTTTCTCCCCGCCGGCGCGGACGCCATAAACGCCGATTCCGTTGCCGCAAACATGGTCAACGGCATGCTCGGCAGACTGCATCTCGCCTCCGATCTGGAAAAACTCGACGACGAGCTTTTCGGGCTGGTGCGCGAGGGGGTGGCGTACGGAAAGAGCCTTGCGCCCTTCAAAAAGACCGCCGTGCCCTATCTGCCGTTGGGGTTCACCCGTTTCGGCGCGCCCCTCGTCGCGGCGGGGCTGAAGGGGGAAGGCAGGCTCGTTCTGGCGGTATGGGATACCGCCGCCGCGGGCAGCGTGAAAATTCCCCTCGCGGGGCTCAATGCAAAATCCGTCAAAACGGGCTATCCGCAAAGCTATGCCCCCGCGTGCAAACTTTCCGACGGCGAACTTACGGTGCGCTTCGATAAGGTGCACGCCGCCGTGCTTGAAATCGAGATAGAAAGCTGATTGGCAAAATAATGCTATTTTTGCGCAAACAAGCCCGTTGCAAGAATTTTGTTATGTGATATACTTATAATACTAAACGGAGGTTATCATGACCAACAGAGAAAGATTTTACAATTTACTGCATTATAAAAGCGTGGACAGACTGCCCGCCGTGCACTTCGGCTATTGGACCGAACTCGTGGAAGAATGGGCGGAGCAGGGGCATATCAGCCGCGAGCTCGCCAAAGCGTGGACGGACGGCAACGAGGCCGATAAGGAAATCGATAAAATTCTCGGCTGGGATTTCAACTATTGCTGCGCCATCGGACCGACCAATCATCTTTATCCGCCTTTTGAACGCAAGGTGCTGGAAAAACTGCCCGACGGTTTTTTGCGCGTGCAGAACGGCGACGGGCTGATCGAACGCATCCGCGAAGGGATCGAATCCATTCCCGCGGAGGACGACTACCTGCTGAAGGACAGGGAGGCGTTCGAAACGTTGTACAAGCCGAAAATGCAGTACAGCGACGACAGAATTCCCTACGAATTTTTGAAAAAGGCAGACGCCGACCATACCGATATGCCCATGGCGCTGCACCTCGGCAGCGTGCTCGGCAATATCCGTAACATGCTTTCGGTGGTGGGCATGTCCTACATGATGTGCGACGATTACGAGCTGTTTGCGGAAATTATCGATACCTACGCCGATTTGCAGTACAAATGCGCGGAGGGCATGCTGAAAACCGGCGTGCAGTTCGACTTTGCGCATTATTGGGAGGACATCTGTTTTAAGAACGGACCGCTGATTTCCCCCGCGATTTTTGAAGAGCTTTGCGCCAAGCATTATAAAAAGCGCAACGATCTTTGCAAAAAATACGGCATCGACATTATATCGCTCGATTGCGACGGCGTTACCGAAAAATTATTGCCCATTTGGTTTGAAAACGGCGTGAACACCATGTTCCCCATCGAAGTGGGTACGTGGGGCGATCAGTTCGTGCCCGCACGCGAAAAATACGGCAAAGGACTGCTGGGCGTGGGCGGCATGGATAAAACGGCGCTGCGCAAGGATAAGGCGGCGGTGGACGCGGAAATCGAACGCATGAAGCGCATGGCGGAAATGGGCGGGTTTATCCCCTGTCCTGACCACCGCCTGATGCCGGGGACGAAGTGGGAGCTCGTGCAGTATTATATCGACGAGATTAAAAAACTGCGCGTTTAATAGTGTTTTTTGAAAAACGGATTTCCGCGGCGGAAAGGTTTTTGCCTTTTTGCCGCGGAAAAAATTTAAAAATGCCGAAAAGCATTTGACAAACGCCGATAATCATAGTAAAATAATAAAGCTATCGAAAAAGCGCGTTTTTTATTTTGCGTTTGCGCGGCGCGATCTGCGTCATTAGCTCAGCTGGATAGAGCGTCGGTCTACGGAACCGAAGGCTACGGAGCGTTGCACATTAAGAACCGAAGGTCATCGACCTTTGCACTTTTAACTGAATATTTTCATCTGCGTCATTAGCTCAGCTGGATAGAGCGTCGGTCTACGGAACCGAAGGCCAGGAGTTCGAATCTCTTATGACGCGCCAGAAAAAGCCTGTAAATCATTAACGATTTCGGGCTTTTTCAATTTTAAAAAGCTGTAACGATAAATTGCGTTTTATGTAACGAATTTTTGTTTTAGCGGAGTATGGAAGATGTGATAAAAGAAAAGCGATTGTAACGATTAAGAACCCAAAGGTCAAGACGATTAAAAGTTTATTTATTCAGCAAAATATCGTGAATTTAAAATAATGCCAAATTTTTGTACCGATTTGTGCAAAATCGAAGTGTAAGTATCGATAAAATTCAATCAATATTTTTAAGGAACAAGACAAAAGACTCGGACAAAAACTGCCGAGTCTTTTTAAGGTCTGACGATAATGATAAACGGCTAGCGGGTTTTCATTATACCTTGGTTTTGAGATAGATAAGATAAAAGTTCATCTACGGAGTTGTAGCCGTATTCTTTCAGCCTTTCTTCCAGTGCGGTTATTTATCTTAACTTTGAGGATAAAAAGGTATCCGCCAATATAACAAACGCCGACAAATTGATTTCCTATGTTGAAGAAAATAAAAAAGACGGAAAATGCTATTTGTTTTTTGATGAAATTCAAACGCTTGACGGGTGGCAAGACGCTTGTAAAACATTAAGACTTTATAATTATTCCTTGTTCATCACCGGTTGCCCGCTGTTATACGAATACGTTGAAACTTGGTTAAACACAGTAAAAGCACCGAAAATTAAGCGAAAAAGTTTGAACGTATTGAAAAGTGCATTTACGCTGTACATTAAACCCGTTATCAAAGATAAGCCGTTAAACAAAGTCCGCACGCCCGAAATGCTGAAAGCGATTGAAAATTGCCCGTATAGTTATATGCGCCAAGTAGTATATAACGTATTGCGGGCGGTTTTTAAGCGGGCATATCAATATGACCTTATCGAAGAAAACCCCGCCGAAAAATTAGATTTCGTATATCACAAGCGCAAAAAAGGGCACGCCCTAACCCGTGACGAACAAACCGCATTTCTGCAAGCAATACAAGACGAGCCAACGCGCCCGCTGTGGCTGTTTTATCTGTTAAGCGGTGTTCGGTGTCAAGAAGCGTTAACGATATTATGGGAAGATATAGACAGCGAACACAACCGCATATTTATACGTGGAACGAAAACGGAAACAAGCGAAAGATATATCCCGCTATTCCCGCAAATATCCGAAATATTACAAGAGATACCCCGAACGGGTGCAAAAGTATTTCCGTACACATATAGGGCGGTACAATGTGCGTTTTACCGCATACGGAAGAAAAGCGGGTTACAATTCCGCATACACGATTTACGGCACACGTTCGCTACAAGGTGTTTAGAAAGCGGGATAACAACAAAAACGGTTTCAAAGTGGTTAGGACATAAACACACAAGCACAACGGACGAGATTTACAGCCATTTACTGACCGAATTTGAACGGACGGAAATTGCAAAGTTTAATCCAAAAATATAGACGGTAGCGACTGCCACCGCGCCGATGCGGAACGTAGTGAACGCCTTGGCGCAAGGCACAAAGCGAATGAGTAAATATAAGGACGATAGCAAAACGCTACCGCCCTTTTTCGTTAAAAAATATCGTCAATGTTAAAAAGTTCGTTTGCATCAATTTCATATACCCACATTAAATTGAAAATATCGTATATGCTCGGTTCTCTGCGTCCTTGTTCCCAATTTGCATATGTGCTAACAGGAACGCCTAATTTTTTAGCAACTGTTTTTTGGGAATAGTTTTTTTCCGCTCTTATATTCCGTAATTTTTCGCTAAATATATCTTTGAAAAGTTCGGTTCTGTTTTGGTATTCTTCTGCCATTAGTTGCGATAAAGTTTTCATAAAATCACCTCGTAAAAATATTCTATCAAAATATAGTCAAAATGACTTGACAGTAGTCAATATGACCACTATAATATTAAATGTAGTCAGAACGGCTACATAATTTTTTAAATTTCGAATAGTCGTAATGACTACAAAAGGACGGTAGAAGGAATGACAAGAGCAGAAAGAGAAAGACGGCAAACGGAAGGCATATTCGCATTGATACGGGACATATTGAGCGATAAAAGCATTGAAACGATTACGTTTGAAAATAAGCATTGCAGCGTAATGGCAACGCGTGGCAGACGGGACGAAAAGACGTTTGCAATCGGTTTCGGGGCAGACATTGACGGCGCGGACGATTACGACGAAGACGACAGCGAAGACGAAGAATAACGCGGGGGCAAGATAATGACAAATTGGAATGGTTGGAAGATAACAGACGAGCAAGCGCAAGCAATTAAAAACGGCGATATAACCGCACGCAATGCCTTTTATATGGACAATTTGGAACGTATCCGCAAAATGGCATACACTTACGCAAGAAATCACCCGCGTTGTAACGGGTTAGCGGAAGATATGATACAAGGGTTATTCGTTGATTTAGCATATTTCAAGCAAAGTAACGGGCGTCCCGTTATAAACGGCAAAAGCCTTTCGGGGTTTGTGTATTCTTCCTTTATCTATGCACCTTACGGCGGTTTGCTGTATTGTTCGAAAAACAATGCAAAATTGCTTTGCGATTTGGAAACGTATTCCGTTGATACTTTTTCATTGGATAAGCCTTTCGGGGTGGGCGATAACCGACATCAGGACGAAGACAACGCCCGCACCCTTGCCGAAACTATACCCGCGCCCGATATGCTCGATACAACGGATTATACGGACAAATTAAAAACGCTTGTTTCGGATTTCCTTACGCCCCGTCAACGTGAATATTTTGACTTATTCGCGGACGGGTACACAAATAGCGTTATTGCCGAAAAGTTGGGTTACAAGACAGTTGCGGGCAATTCCGATTTAGTCCGAAAGCGCTTGCGTTCTCATTCTGCGGAAATTCTTTCCCGTCTTTCCGCTTTGGGTATCAACGTAGACAAATACAAGGGTAAAACACCGTATGACCCGAAAACCGAACGCACATATAAACTATCTGCCGAAACTCGCGCATATTGGGCGCAAAAAGCACGTGAACGCCGCGCCCGTAAAAAAGCCGTTATTTTTGAAAGTGCACTTTCAAATTAGAACGCCCCCCCCGCAAGGTCTATCCTTTTAGATAGCAAGGCAAAACAAAAGCCACGATACCCACAAAAGCAGTGAACGGTTTTCCGTTGTACAATCGAATTGACGAAAGGCAACTTAAAAGGTTTATCCTTTTGAGTTGCTTCGGCAAGGCGAAAGGACGGCGGAAAATTCGCTTTGTCAATAGGAACGTGAAATAAATCTTTATGTCGCGAAAGCCTATTGACAAGGCGCAAGAGAACGGCGAAAGGACGTAAAAGACTATGAGTAATATTTTATTAACCGAAATACCGGCGGGCGAATGCCCGTTTCCGTTTTTTGACGATAACCCGATATTCCCCGAAAAAATGCTTTGCAAGGTGTATCACGACGGCGGGCATTATATCGCTACGCCGTATTTTTCCAACGGACACCGCCGAGCAGAACGCACACAATACGAATTGCAAGAATTGCGGGAAATGTTCGAAAGTCTTTACGCCCATACCATAACGGAAAAAATGAGCAGTGCAAAAACGCTTGATTTTCTCCGCGATAACCTTTGCCACCTATTCGACAATGCCAACGCATTGGACGAATTTATTAACTACGAAATTAGCCGAAAATTACGGCGTTTCCATATGCGAAAATTACGCTTTCGCCGTAAAGCAAATCTAAACCGTTGGACGCATTTTGTAACGTTCACCTATGACGATAAGAAACACACGGAAGAAAGTTTCCGTAATAAATTGCGCCGTTGCCTTTGCAACCTTGCTACGCGCCGTAAATGGCGTTATATGGGCGTATTCGAACGCGCACCCGAAACGGGGCGTTTGCATTTTCACGCCCTTTTGTATGTCCCTAACGGGGAAATGATATTGATAACGAAGAATTAAAAGATATTTTTATTGATAAATGGCTGTCTTTTATGTCGGAAGATGCTTTGTACATAAGCAAAGAAACTCAAAATGCTGTTGCTGAAACATATATGATAGCAGACTTTGCCGATAGACTAAATACGATAAAGGAGAAAATAAATGCTAAATTACGATAAAATGAACAGTGTTTTAGATAATCTTGATTCTTGCGCCGAAAGTTTAAGCTCTATTGTCGATACTCAAAAAACACTTGAAACATTATCAAATAAAGTAGAATCCACAATATCTGAATTAAAACAAAACTCAAACAACATTCAAGAATATACTAATTCTGTTGCAATATTAGAAAAAGCGCATTTTGATATTTCAAATAAAATTGATAATGTTATGCAAGATTATCAAAAATTACACTCCGCATTTGAATATTTAGAAATTGAATTAAAAAAGACAAATTCTGTGTTGGATACTGTAAAAACAGAGCTTGTGAATTATATTGATACTACGCAAGAGAAATCTATTACAGCAATAGAAGAATTGAAAAAAGAAATTAAAGCAAGCAAAAGAAAACAAAAAATTGCTTTCTTTATAGGTCTTGGGGGAATGATAGCTATATTAGCTCTTTCAATAATCGGACTTTTTATCTGATTTTTTACATATAAAAACAACCTTATCCGATAGTATTCGAATAAGGTTGTACTTGGCGCGCCAAACCCCTCGTAAATCGTCGTGATTTACGAGGGGTTTTTTATCGTAATGATTTTTGTATAGCGAAAGGCGGCGGTAAATCGTTTAAGATTTACCGCCGCCTTTTTGTTATTTCTTCGATGCGGAGGTGTGATTTGCGCGGTACGCAAAGGGCGTGCAGTTGTAAATTTCTTTGAATTTTGCGATGAATGCGCTCACGGAGTCGTAGCCCACGTCGTAAGCGATTTCCAAAATCGACAGGTGGCCGGAGGTCAGGAGATACACCGCCCGCCGGAAACGCGCCTGCAAAAAATAATCGCGCAGCGTCTGCCCCGTATATTTTTGAAACAATACCGAAAAATAGGAGTAGGAGTATCCCGAATACGCGACGAGGTCCGTCAGCTTTTTTTGCAGATTTTCGGGGATTTGCAAAAGGTCCAAAAAATCCACGATCGCCTGCGGGATAAAGTTTTCCGAAAAATATTCCTCCTTGATGGCAAGGCCGAGGATATAGGCGATGAGCGAATGGGTGATTTCCTTCAAAACGGGCGAATATTTTTCGATGGTCTGCAGGGATTCCACCGTCTTCAGCTCTTCGATTATGTTTTGCATCACCTGCACCGAAACGGAAAAAAACAGCGGTTCTTCCTTCTGCGAAATGCGGGAATACAGCTTTTTGTCGAAAAGATTCAGAATTTCGCGCAATTCTTCGTCGCCGATGTAAATATCCCGATGCTTGCTGCCCGCCTGCAGCTGCGCGATGGAATGTTTATGCATCGGTCCGAGCACGATGATGGTGTTCGCCTTGGTTTCGATTACGGCTTTGTTGACGTGATTGACGAAATTTCCCGAAGGAAATAAAGCAAATTCCCATTGTGCGTGTTGGTGAGGCATGGCGCCGACGTCGTATTCCACGGTATAAACCGTGCGGGGAACATATAATTTCGATTCGCGCATAACATTTCCTTTTTTATAATGACGATAATATGCGTTTTCATCAGGAAATATATACCTTTTTTGAATTTGAAAACGCCTTGTTTTTCTGCGGTGAACGCGGTAAAAATGTCGGGATTTGCCGAAAAATTATCCGTATAGTTAAAGTATAGTTTTTTCGTTTTATATCGTCAAGCAAATCCGCTAAAAAAATTAAAAATCGATATTTTTCGATTAAATTTAGATAGAATAGCCGTTTTCGCTATGTTAAAATTTATGTATGACCGAAAGGGGAATATATAAAATGAAACGATTTCAAAGAAAAAAAGCCTACGCCTTGAGAATAGAAAACGGGTTGAAGTGCGGAACGTCTTGGTTTCCGCTGCTGCTTTTAATCCCCGCACTTTTTAACTTTTTTCTGTTCTGGATGTACCCGAACTTCAATTCGATCCTCCTGTCTTTTCAGGAAACCTCCACGGGCGAGTGGACGTTCGGCAATTACGAATGGGTGCTGCAAGAGCTTTTCGCCACGAGGGACGGCGTGTTCGTCATCGCGCTGAGAAATACGCTGTTGTTCTTTACGGAAGGGTATTTTATCACGCAGACCTTCAACGTGGTGCTGGCGTATTTTATCTATAAAAAGATATTTTTAGGGAAGTTTTTCCGTTTCATCTTATATATGCCGAATATGCTGGCGGGTATCATTCTGGTCAGCATCTATAAAAACCTCATCGGACCGGAGGGGCCCATCGTTACGGCGCTCCTCAACATGGGGCTAATCGATCAGCCGATCATGTTTTTGAATACCACGAAATACGCCATTTGGGCGAGCTTGGCATACAGCCTGTGGCCGTGCGTCGGCGGCGTGTTCCTTTGGTGTTCCGGCGCGATGGCGCGTATCCCGAAAGATTTGTTCGAGGCGGCGTCGTTGGACGGCATCACGCCGTGGAAGGAATTTATCCACATCGTTCTTCCCATGATCAGCGGCACGCTGTCCACGCTGTACATCATCGGCATCGCGGGTATTCTCGGTTCGGGCGGCGCTACGCTGTATCTGACCTTCGGCGAATACGAAACGACCACGCTGGCTTTCTGGATATTCAAGCAGGTATACACCGGCGGCGGCAACGGCACGAGCTCCGCGCTCGGCATTTTGATGACGCTCGTCACGATACCGCTCATTTTCTTTGTAAAATGGCTTGCCAAAAAAGTTTCCGCGGAGGTGGCTTACTGATGAAATTTCATTCCAAAATCAAGCGCACGCGGGGCGAGGCGATCGTGTTCGGCATCATGTTTGCGTTTCTCGTCATCTATACCGCTACGTTTTTATATGCTTATGCGATTACTTTTATCAATACGTTAAAAGACCCTCTCGAATACGCGCTCGGCAATACCTTCGGGCTGCCGCAAGGGCAATGGCATTGGGATAATTACATTCAGGTTTTCGATTTACTCGTCGTGAACGGTACGGGCTACGTCGGAATGTTTTTCAACAGCATTTGGGAAACCCTCCTCGGAACGACGATACCCATCGTCGCCACGGTCATGTCGTCCTACGCCTATGCGCGTTACAAATTTATCGGCAGAAGGGCGATCTATACAGTGGCGATCGTGCTGCTCACCATTTCCTTACCCGGTTCGCTCCCCGCAACGTATAAGCTGTACAGCGATTTGGGGTTGATGAACTCGCCCTTGTTCTATCTCGGCGCGACGGCGGGGCTCGGCGCGAACTTCATCGTCATGTGCGGGTTCTGGAACAGCGTCAGCTGGGAATACGGCGAGGCGGCTTTCGTGGACGGCGCGAACGACGTAACGGTGTTTTTCAAAATTATGATCCCGCAGGCGCTGCCGCTCATCGGCATCATGTTCCTGCTCGGGTTCATGGGCGGCTGGACGGACGCGAACACGTCCATGCTGTATCTGCCCGAATATCCCACCGTGGCGTACGGGCTTTTCGAGTACGAATTGTCCACGAAGAGAAATATGAACTATCCCGTATACTTTGCGGGGTTGGTGCTGACGGCGATCCCCAGCATCACGCTTTATGCGATTTTCCAAGATAAAATCATGACGGCGATGAATATCGGCGGACTGAAGGGCTGAAAGCAAAACGAAATAAAGGGGAAGGCAAATTTTTTCCGCCTTTCTCTGCGATATATCATCAAGGAGGATATTATTGATGAGAAAATTATGGAAACAGGTTTTGGCGCTCACAATGTGCGCGGCGTGCGCGATTCCCGCCGTCGGTTGCAAACCGAAGGTGGATAACTCGTCGGAAACGGTGGAGGTTTTCGCGTATAACGCGGGCTACGGTCTGGATTGGCTCTATGCCGCGGAAAAAATTTTCGAGGAAAGAACCAACTACAAAATGGAAATCAAAGAACAGGGGAGCGACGCGCTCGAACCGAAAATCAAAGCCGGTCCGAAAACGACCACCGATTTGTTCATCGTGGGGGAATTTTGGGAGAGATATATCAATCTCGGCTCGAAAGCCGTCGCCGGATACGACTACTGTCTGGAGCCGCTCGACGACGTGTATAACACCACGTTAGAGGGCGAGGAGCAAACCATCGGCGAAAAAATGTGGGAAACGGTGAATCAATCCTACGAGATGGAGGTCTACGAAAACGGGGAATACGTAAACCATCATTACGCCATGCCTTGGGCGGCGGGAATCGCCGGCATCTTTTACAATAAAGACATTTACGCCGCCGCGGAGCTCACGCACGAGCCGCGCACGACCGACGAGCTGATGCGTTATTGCGAAACGCTGAAAAATAAAAGCGTCACGCCCTTCATCTATTCCGCGGGCGACGATTATTTTTCCTATACCTTCAATATCTGGTGGGCGCAGTACGAAACGATCAAAGGCGTGGAGAATTTCTTTAACGGAAAAGTCAGCGACATCGCCATTCCCGATCCCACGACGTCTTTGGGCGT
The DNA here is from genome assembly GCA_003343995.1 of Bacillota bacterium. Lineage (GTDB taxonomy): Bacteria > Bacillota > Clostridia > Christensenellales > Borkfalkiaceae > UMGS775. The sequence goes on along the minus strand of QAKE01000038.1, from coordinate 11,134 downwards.
ATTCGATCAGGAAGGCATCCGCGAAACGCTGAAGGTGTTCGAGGAAATGCTGCATAAATCCAAAGGATACGTGGATCCGCTGTCCGAATCGTACGAATACACCACGGCGCAGGCGAAATTTCTGAACGGAAACGCCGCCATGCTGCCCACGGGCGACTGGCTGGAAAACGAAATGAAAAAATCCAGCTCCTCGCTGAAAATCGGCAATATCGTGCCGATGAAAACGCCCATCATCAGCGCGCTTTCCGATAAACTTTCCTATTGGGCGGAAAGCGGAAACTTTACCGAGGCTTCCAAAACGATGAGCGAGGCAAAGCGCAAAGAGTATGACGACAAACTGTGCGCCGTCGTCGATTACGTGGACGGCGTTACGACGGAAAAACCGAGTTTTGCAAACGATAAGGACGTGGAAATCGTGCGCACCGCCCGCAAGGTAAACACCAACGTGGCGCAGTCGCACACCATGGTCATTCCCGTTTATTCGACGGCGAAAGAGGGCGCGAAGGAGTTTTTGAAGTTCATGGCGTCCGACGAGGGCATCGCGCTGTTCTTGAATAAAACGTCGGGCTCGGCGCTGCCTTACGACTTCGATCTTGCGGAATATGACGGATACGACTCGCTTTCTCCCTTCGCCAAGCAAAAATGGGAAATTTTAACGACGTCGGATTTTGTGCCGCCCTATCAGGTGTTCCCCACGCATTACCTCGGCAGCTTTTCGCCGAGATACGGTTCGGGACTGCTCGGCGTTACCTTCGGCTCGCAGGACGACGCCGTGCTGAAAACCGCCGATCAGATCGTTCAGTCGGGGAAGGACGCGTTCCGCAACAGAATGGACGTACTCTTAAAGAACGCGGGACTGATTTAAGTTCGGATAAGGAGAAAAAAAGATGAGATTAAAAAAAGCAGCCAAAAGCGGGGCGGCGATATTGCTGTCCGTCTGCATGCTCACGGGGGTGGCGTGCGGCGATAAAACGCCGGAAAACGCGCCCGTGAACGCCGCGGTGAAAGTGGGGCGTTCGAGCGACAAAATTCTGCAGTCCTATGCCGGCAGTTCGGCGGGCATGGTAGAAGCGAAAGAACGGTTTATGGGTTCGCTTGCGGACGAATTTCACCTCACCGCCGTGCAGAACGAATACGAAAGCAAGCAGATCATCATCACGCCCGATAAGGACGTGAACAGCTACGACGTGACCGTCGGCGATTTCAAAAGCGGGGCAAATACCCTTGCGGCGAATCATTTCGACGTAAGACACCAATACTATCATTTGGTGGAAACGATTTACGATACGCTTTCCACCATGCAGCCGGGCATGTATCCCGACGCGCTCCTGCCGCTCGCCACGGCGAAAGCATACGGCTTGAATAAGATCAAGGCGGGCGAAAATCAGGGCGTGTATATCACGGTGAAGGTGCCCAAAGGGCAGGCGGCGGGCGTGTATAACGGCGAAATCACCGTAACGCTCGACGGTTCCGTCAGCAAGGTGAAGGCGAGCGTTACCGTGCTCGATTACGAGCTTCCCGATACCGTCAGCCTGCCGAGCTGCGTGCCCTTGCAGGTGGGCTATCTGATGCAGGGCGAGCTTTCCGATTCTCAGGATATGTACGATATGTACAGCGACGCGCTCAACGAATACCGCCTCGCCGTGCAGTATCTCGATTCCTATTATATCGGCAGCGCGCAGGACACCGCTTATATCGATTTCTGCCTGCAGGTCGCCGTCGATAAATCGGTGGAGGCGGCGAAGGACGTTACCGTGCCTTCCTATGCCATCAAGTGCTACGAGCTCGCCGACCCGACCTACAACTACGTGCTCAATCAGAATTTGTTCCTCACTTCCCTGCAAGCCTATATCGACAGGAGCGTGGAAGAGGGCATCAACCTCTTTGAAAAAGCCTACGTTTATCTGGGCAATATTATCGACGAGCCGGACCTCGGCGGCACGTTCACGCAGAACCGCGCGAACTACGTCTGCCGTCAGTATAAGGACGTGCTCAAGGAAGCGGCGCAGTACGCGCGGAGCGTGGGCGCGAGTCAGGAGGTCATCGACGGCGTGAGCAATCTGCCCAACGTCGTGACGGGCGCGTATTCCGACAAGCTGGCGGAAGTGCAGACCTACTGCCCCACGGCGGATACGCTTTCCTCTTCCGCGGTGGTGGAAGATTACCGCGGTCTGCGCGAAAACGGGCAGGATTACTGGTGGTATACCTGCACCGTGCCCAAAATTCCCTATCCTTCCTACCATATCGACGATAACGGTGTTTCTTCCCGCGTGATGTTCTGGATGATGAAGGAGTATGATATCGCGGGTTACCTCACTTGGGAGGCGGCGTATTATATCGATTTCAACAGACCCAGCCCCGATAATATCGTTTACGGCAAGGACAATTACGACGACGTTCACCGCTGGGGAGACGCTTACGGCGACGGCTGGTTCTTCTATCCCGGCGCGCCCTTCGGCATCGAAGGTCCCGTGCCCGCGTTGAGACTGTTCACCATGCGCGACGGGCTGGAGGACTACGAAATCGTTCACGACATGGAAAATACCTATGCGGAATTGGGCAAAACCCACGGCGCGGACCTTTCCTCGGACGGGATCATGACGGAATTATACGCCATGCTCTACAACGATAACCGCGTGTACTGTGAAAGTTCCGACGTGGATCAGGCGAGAGAGCTTCTCTCCTCGCTCGCGGTGCTGGCGGAAAAAGGCGTTGCAATCAGCGATTACGCCGTCGGCAAGGACGGAAAGGTGCGCGCGAACGTCTACGCGCCCGTCGGCACGGATATCAAAGTGAACGGCAAGAGCGTACAGGGCACGAGCACGAGCGGCGGCAAGGTCTATGCGATCGAGCAGTCCGCCGAGCAGTTCGTCTTAACGGCGGAGGGCGTAACCTTTGCGGTGGGCAGCGCGGCGATGTCCGTTTCCGCACCCGCGGCGGCGCGCGTCAGCGTTTACGATCGGAATCAGAATTTGGACGAATCCGCCGTCGTTACGGAAATCGGCGAAGAGGGCGAAAAGGCCGTTCGCATCGAATTGAAGGCGGATAATATCCGTTTCGACTATCGGTTGGATCAGAACAACGTCACCGCGAAAACCAAATCCGTCATTCTGTATATCGATTACGACGGCGAAGAAAAAGTAAAATTGAATATATCCCTTTACGGAACGACGCTGCGCGCGCTCGATTCGGTGTACTTGCATAAGGGCGCGAACGTCATCCGCTTCGACAGAATAGGGGATTTGGACTGGAAGGACATCAGAAAAGCCAACGCTTTGGTGTTTACCCATGACGGCGGCAAGCCCGTAACGCTGGATATTTGCGGCGTTTTAACGGTGAATTAAGGGGGAAAACGGTTATGAAAAGTAAAGTTATGATCAGTTCGTTGCTGGCGGCGGTGCTCGTTTGCGGCGCGCTGCCCGCGCACCGCACCGCGACCGCGGTGCCGGCGGAAAGCGTTTCCATGTACGAAAAGGTTTCCGGTTTCGAAACCGTGGACGATTTATTCACCCTGCGGTTCGGCAACCGTTTCGGAGAGGTGCGCGTTAATAAAAACAAGGAGTTCGTCAGCGAGGGCGACGCCTCCGCGAAGCTCGAAGTCTGGGGCTATTTCAACGCCAACGGCGCAAACCCCGTCATGATGGTGCCGCTGCTCAGCGAAAGTCAGAAAAACTTGAAGCGGTTAAAGGCGGTGGAGTTCGATTTGTTCAACCAGTCGGGCAGGGATGCGGAAATCAAAGTCGCGCTCAAAGTGGACGGCTTTACCACCGAATATCAGTCCTTTTCCGTAAAGCAGGGCAAAAACAAGGTGTCGGCGACTTTCGACACCGTGGGCATCGCCCTCGCGGCGGACCTTACGAAGGGGGAGGGCGTGTTGATCGAACTGCCCCAAGCGGAAAGTTTTGAAACGCCCGATGCCAACGTGTTCTATATCGACAACATGGGGCTTACGATGACCTTGAAGGAACCCACGCCCCTTACCATCGATCTGGACGAAAACGAATTTTGTTCCTTCGATAAAGATTATCAGAAGTATATGACGATCGTCAGCGGCGTAGGACCGACCATCGGCAGCCAGCCGACGCTGTCCATCAACGAGGATTTGAACTACGTTTCCGGCGGTACGGGTAAATCCTTAAAGGTCGTTATGCCCACGGGACTGCCCCCGCTCAACGACGGCTGGCCGTATTTCTCCTTCATCGACGCGCTCTTTGAAAAAGTCGATTTCGCGCGCTACGCTCGGGAGGGATATTCCTTGAAGTTCGACGTGTACAACACCGGCGCCGCGTTCAATTTCGGGCTCGAAGCGCACGCGAAGAAAGGGGATACTATAAAGGCAAAGGGATACTCCGTGGCGGTCACCTGCGTAAAGGGCTGGAACGAGTTTTCCTTCAAGCTGGCCGATTGGGACAACGTTTCGGAAGAATATCCGCAGAAGCTGACCGAAAATTTCAATGATTTCTGGTTCTCTTACGGAAAATTCTCCACGTCGGAAAAGGTGTTCTATTTCGATAATTTCCGCTTTGAAAAAGATTAAATTCAGATAAGGAGTAAATAGATGAGAAAAAAAATAAACGGCAAATTGCTTGCGCTGTTTGCGCTCTGTTTGGTTACGGCGCTTTGCTCGGCGTTCTTTGCGGCATGCAAGCCCGAAGAGCCGGAAAATCCCGATAATCCCGGCGGAGGAGATACGCCGCAGACGACGTTTGTGGCGGACATTCCCGCCGACGCTACGCTGGAATACGGCAGCACCTATTCCTTCGACGTGGTGGCGGGGCTTTACAACGGTACGGAGGTGATCGATCCCGTCGTCACCGTCATGCTCGGTGAAACCGCGGTGCAGGTGCTTCAGCAGAAAATCATGCTCAATAAGCTCGGCGAATACAAGGTGACGTATACCTTCACCCTGCCGAACAGAGAGGTGAAAACCTACAATCAGAAGATCACCTGCGTCGATACGAAAGGACCTTCCGTCATGCAGAACGGGGAGCTTGGCGGCAAATACCGTTTTAACGACGAAGTTACGCTGCCGACCTTTACGGCGAGCGACCTTGTGGACGGCACGCTCACCGCGGACGTTAAGGTGTACTGCGGCGAAATTAAGGAAGCAAACCTCGTGACGGTAACGGATAACAAGTTTACCGTAGACGGGTACGAAGGCTACACGATTGTGGTGACGGCGAAGGACAAGAGCGGCAACGAAACCAAAAACGAAATTCCCGTGAACGTGTTTGCGGAAAACGAAATCGAGTATTTTAACGTGGGCAGCTATGTGGAATCGGCGGTTTCTACCGCGGGCGGCGGTCAGATGGCCTTCAATAACGATAAAAAGTACGTCATCGAAGGGGAAGGTTCCGTTCATTTCTACACCACGAAAGACGGCAAATGGATTTCCCTGCATTTCGACGAAACGGGCAACATGGACTTTTCCGACGTTTACGGTTTAAGCTACTGGGTATATAACAATAGCCCGCGCGCTTACAATCTGGATTTATGCGCTTGTAAGGGGACAGAGTCCGCCGGAATAATTTCCAGAAACCTCATTCAGCCGAACAGATGGACGAAGGTGGTCGTTGAGAAGGCGGACATCGACAAGGTCTATAAACCGGCGGAGCACAAGCTGGGATTTTCCTTCAACGGCGACGATTACAGAGATAATTTCTGGGAATTCGATATGTATATCGACTGCATCCGTTTCGAGGAAGCCGCGCCGACCGTCGAGTTTGCGCCGCAGGATATTCTGTGTCAGGAATCGGCGGAGGAAACGACGGTGCTTTCCGCGGCGGACTGCGAGGGGTTGGATACCGCTTTGCTCAAAGCCGTGCTCCTCGACGATAAAGGCGGCAAAACGGAGCTTTCCGTCGTCAACGGCGAAATCAAGCACGCGTTTACAATGGGCAAATATACCGTTTGCTATTCTTATATCGACGGCGCGGAAGGCTTTACCGCCGCGCAGAGCGTGATCGTTTACGGCGATCTCACCATGCCGGAAGGCTATATCGACGATATGAGCAAGCCTTACACCGCGTACCTTTATGAGGGCAAACATACCGTCGGTCAGCAGTTCGAACCCGTTTACGTCGCCGGCGACGGCACGGAGCCCAACCGTATCGTGGCGAAAACCACGGGCGATTGCTCGTTCGGTCTTGCGCTGAACAAAGAATTATTGAAAAACGTAAAGACGGGCGACATCGTTACCGTGCGCTACAAGATGAACCTCACCGGACCCGCCGCGGGACTGGACGGCGTTACGAGCGGAGCCGCCAGCGACTTTAATCTGCGCATGTCTTACGGCGGAACAAAATATATCGAGGACGGTTACCTCAACGGTATCGAAATCGGCGTATGGAAGAACGTTTCCTTCGTATACGATAAAGCGTTTGCCGATCAATACGGCACACTTACGATTTTGCTCGAATACCCGTGGGCGGATGGCTATTATCTGACGTACGGTTACGCTTACGGCAGCGTGGAGATCGCCTCGATCAAATGCGAAAGCGCGTTGGCGCATCAAGGTTTTGAAGGGGAAACCTTCGACGCCGAAAAGTATGTTTTGGAAAAGTCGCAGGCGGATACGACGCTTTCCTTTGTGACGGCGGCCCATTCCGGCGCGCAAAGCCTGAAACTGACCAACGCGACGTGGGAAGGCGCGGCGTATGTAACGGTGAAGCTCGACGCAAAAATGCTCGAACAGCTCGGTGAAAACAGTAAGCTCGCATTTTATTTCAGAGTCAATAAAATCGGTTCGCAAGACGCGTTCAATCTCAGAGCAGGCGTCGATAAATCGGCATGGGAGCTGGCAATCGATAATATCAAGATGAGTTCTTGGGTGCGCTATGAGATTGACGACGCGGCAAAGATTGCGAAAATAAAGAGCGCGGGACAGTTGGTGTTCTTTATCGAACAGGTGAATCCCAGTGCGGTAGGGTATGGATTTGAAGCATTCTTCGACGATTTCGTCGTCTTGGAAAAATAACAAATTTACCGGCGTTTGTCGGTACGGGAAAAAGGCTTTGCCCGCAGAATACGGCGGGAAAGCCTTTTTTCTTTCGGTTTTCTCAACTTGTGGCTGGATATTTTTATGAAAACAGGAAAATGGATATGCTATGCGGGCGATTTTGAAATCATGCTCGCGGAAAAGGTAATGACGCGGAGGTATCAGCGGGATTTTCCCATCGGTCCGTTCTGGCGGGTGGACAGTCCTTGGCACAACGTCAAATTTTACAAAAAATTCACTCTGTCCCGTCCGACGACGCTTTATTTTTCCTACGAAGGGAGAATCAGCGTGTTCTTTTACGGCATCAATCGGTTTTGTTATGAATTTGACGGCACGGTATCCCTTCCCGCGGGCGATTACGAAATGGAGGTATGGGTTTACAACAAAGAAGGTCTGCCCTGCCTGAAAATCGATAGCGACGAGCTCGTCACCGACGAAACGTTTCTGGCGGCGAACAATCATTTTCAGCTGAAAAAATGTTTCGTCTGCCCCTGCGGCGATTTGACGCCCAACACCTACGCTTTGCCGCTGAAACTCGTCGCGGGGTATACCCTGCGGGCGGAAAACGGCGTAAAGTTTTACGATCTGCAAAGAATGGTGTTCGTTTTCACCACGGTGAAGGGCAAAGGCAAATTTCGTCTGTTTTTCGGCGAAACGATCGGCGAAATCATGGACGAAAACCATTGCGAGCAGGTGGAGTTTTTCGACTTGGGAAAAGGCGGTGCGCACCGCAGCGAAACGAGCAAGGCGTTTCGCTATCTGCGCGTTTGCGGCGATGCGGAAAGCATTTGCTTTGAAGAGGAGTACGAGCCCGAGCCGGTGCCCGTAAAATTCCAAAGCGAAGATAAACTGTTGGAAAAAATCTTCGACGTGGCGAAATATACCTTTACGCTTTGCTCCAAAGAATTTTACCTCGACGGCATCAAGCGCGACCGCTGGCTTTGGGGCGGGGACGCCTATCAGGCGCATAAAATCGAGGATTATTTCCGCTTCGATACCGAAAAAATGAAACGCTGTATCATCGCGCTGTTCGGCAAACCTCCCGTCGTCACGTATATCAACCATATCATGGACTATACGCTTTACACAATTATATCCGTGTGGGAGTATTATCTGAAAACGAAAGACAGGGCGTTTGTCGAATACATCGAACCGATGATGACGGAGCACATGCGGTTCGTGCTTTCCCGAACGAATGAAGACGGATTTTTGTATAAACAAAAAAACGATTGGGTGTTCGTGGATTGGGGGCTTGCCGACACCGACGGCGAGCAGAGCTTTGAGCAAATCCTTTTGCACATCGCGCTTTCCGCCGCGGCGGACGTATACGAGCTGCTCGGCAAAAACGGCGCGCCCTTCCGCAGAAAGGCCGCCGCGCTGAAGGATAAGATCGAAGAGGTGTTCTGGGACGAGAAACGCGGCGTTTACCGCTATTCTCGGGTGAACGGCGCGGTGCCGCAAAAGGCGAGCGTGCACGCCAACGCCTTCGCCGTGTTGTATGGCTTTGCGGAAGGGGAAAAAATCGACCGTATCAAAAAGGCGATTTTGTCGGGCGACGCGGAAATTTCCATCACGCCCTACATGCAGATGTACAATTACGCCTGTCTGTTCGAATCGGGCGAGGGGGCGCAGGCCGATCGGAAAATCCGCGATTATTGGGGCGGCATGGTGGAGCTCGGCGTTTCCACGTTCTGGGAAACCTTCACCGTGGGGGAAACGGTGGAGCAGTCCGCCGCCATGTACGGCAGACCGTTCGGAAGAAGCCACTGTCATATCTGGGGTTCGGGCCCGCTCTATCTCATTCCGCGCTACTATTTCGGCGTGCGGAGCGTGAATTTCGGGGAGGAATTTATCGTCGAACCCAACCTTTCCCTGCTGAAAAACTGTAAAATCACTTTGCCGCTCAAGCGCGGCACGCTGCAAATCGAAATTTGCGGCAAAACCGTTTCGGTGGGCGCGACGGAGCTCGGCGGCACGCTGAAACTCAACGGAAACGAATATAAAATTTTAAGAGGAGAAACCATCCATGTCGAATCGTGAAATGCCCATCGTGGGCTTTACCGCGCCGCCCAACGGACAGCTGGAAATCGATCATGTTTTCAGCAACGTCGGGCAGGACTTCCGCACCGTAGAACGCTATGCCGAATACAGGGAATGCGGCTTTTCGGAAATTTTGTTTTCCGGCGAAGATAAATATAAGGGCGAGGACTTTGAAACGAGCGATTTAAAGCGCATGCTTGACAACGCGTACGCCGCCAAGCTGAAAGCCATCGTCTTCGACGAGCGCATCATGTCGCTTTCCGTGCAGGGGAAAAATTCCGTCATAGACGAGTTCTACGGCGGCGATCGGGCGGCGTTCTACGCCGAAATCGAAAGGTTCCTCGGCGTATACCGATCGCACCCCGCCTTTTACGGGATTTGTATCGTAGACGAGCCGCAGGTACATAAGGCGAACGTGATTACGGAAATCGTTTCCGCCGTCAAAGCCGCCGCGCCGAACGCCTTCGTGCACACCTGTTTTCTTCCGTGTATTCAGGATTTGGGGCTGGTCGCCGGCGCCTTCGGGTACGGATTCGCCACGGTGTGGGAATCGTATCGGAATTATATCGATAAAATGAGCCAAACGGGGCTCGGCTATTTCGGCTACGACGCCTACCCGTTCGGCATGTGGGAGGGGAAAAACGTAATCTGCCCCAAATTCATCCGCAACATGCAGGAAGTCGCGTTCGGGTGCAGGGAAAACGGCGTGCCCTTTCACATGACGATACAGTCCTTTTCCTCCGGCGAGTTCGACGAGATCCGCCGCGTGGACGAAAGCGATCTGAATTGGCAGGCGAACTTGGCGATGGGCTTTGCCTGCAAAAAAATCTATTATTTCACCTATTGGAGATTTACCACGCGCACGAAGTTCGGCAACACCTCCGCCGTCATGGACGACGACGGCACGCGCACCATCTACGGGGAATCGCAGCGCAACAATTCGCTCATTCAGCGCACCTTCCGCCATATCGCCGATTGCGAATACGTATGCTCGCAGCTGCTCGGCGGGGAACACGACAACCCCGCGACGGAGGAGCTGATCAGCGAGGACGTCGGCGCGGTGGAAAGCTATACCGCCGACGCGGTGGTTTTGTGCAACAAACTGCGCCGTGAAACGGGTAACGTGTACATGTTTTTGAATCTGCGCGATCCGTACGAAAAATTTATCAACCGCGTAACGCTGCAATTTAAACATAAGAAGGATCGTTACAAGGTGATCGTGGACGGGGAGGAGATGATTTTGCTCGCCGAAAACGGCAAAGTCAGCCTCGATCTCAAAGCGGGCGAGGCCGTCTGGTTTACCGATATCGACTGAAGAAATAAAGGAAAAAGGAGCTGCTTTTGCAATGAAGTGAACCCCAAAGTTTAGACAAAATTTAATTAAATTACGTGTGAATGAGTTCGGTACTGTATCGGACTCATTCCTTTTAGTTTGAGAGAGATTCTCTCATTGTTCCAATAGTCAATATATTCCCTCAGACGGTGGACGAATTCGTCCACCGTTTCAAACTTTTCGCCGTAGAACATTTCAACTTTCAGCCGTCCGAAGAAGTTTTCCATTGCTCCGTTATCCATGCAGTTTCCTTTTCTGGACATACTTTGAATTATGTTGTGTTCTTTTAAGTATTTTTGGTATTCTCCGTGTTGGTACTGCCAGCCTTGATCCGAGTGAAAGATTGGTGTTGCTCCGTTCGGTAACTTGTCCGAAAGTCCTTGTAGCATTTCTCGTATCTGCGCAAGATCAGGGCTGAGTGAAACGGAGTAAGTAACGATTTCTCTATTGTACAAATCCATCACGGGAGAGAGATAAACCTTGTCATTACACACTTTAAACTGAGTGACATCCGTGGTAAGTTTTTCAAACGGCTTGCTTGCAGTAAAGTCTCGGTTGAGGATATTGTCTGCAATTTTTCCGACTTCACCCTTGTATGAATGATATTGCTCGTTTTTGCGCTGTTTGCCACGTATATTAAGGTTTCTCATTAACTTTAGTACCGTTTTGTGGTTTAAAATTATGTTGTTTTGCCTTAATAACGCAGTAATTCGCCTATATCCGTAACGCTGTTTGTTACGCTCGTACAACTCAAAAATTGCTTG
>QAKE01000089.1 GCA_003343995.1 Bacillota bacterium | reverse complement strand
AAATAAAACGACGGAGCGTTATCTAACTAATCAACAAAAAGGCATAGACGCTGAGATCGGACTCTCCTTTCAACCGACAAGCGGTAAAATGACCAAAACCGAACCACAGAATCTATGCCATTATATCACAAGGGGCGGTTATTCCCCAAAACAATATAACCTAAGTAATGTTGATAGTCCGTAGAACGGATTAAATCTAAACAACATTATTATACGAGAGCAATGATAATTATAATTTAGTACGTAATATTAAATATTTGAAAGAATTATATGGGGATGGAATAATAACGCAAGAGGAATACATATTAAAAATAAATAAAATTATAGATATGATTTAATCGTAGGAAATATTTCGCTTAAACTTAGATTCATGAAAAACAAATAGCCGTTTTTTATAGGTTTTCAGCCGGATTGTATCGGTTTTCGCAATTGATTTTTTTCCGCCGGCGGTATATAATGATATTATAAACGCGGCGACGGGCTTTAAGTATTTTAGAAAGCGCGCGTTGTCGTTGCAACAAAGGGGTAGAATATGAAAACGGAAGAAATCAAGGTGCAATTCTGCGTTGTCGGCGGCGGCATGGCGGGGCTTTGCGCGGCGGTTGCCGCGGCGCGTCGTGGCGTGAAAACCGCGCTGGTGCAGGACCGTCCGGTGCTGGGCGGCAACGCTTCGGGCGAGGTGCGCATGTGGATCCGCGGCGCGGGGCAGCATTTTCCGCTTTACCGCGAGGGCGGCATCGTCGAAGAGCTTTCCATGAAAAATATCCGCTATAATCCGACGCTCTCTTTCGGCATCTGGGACGGCTTGCTTTACGATACGGCGGTTTCCGAACCGAATTTGGCGCTCCTTCTGAACGCTTCCTGCATGGGCGCGGAGGAACGGGATCACCGCGTCGTTTCCATCGACGCGTGGCAGCTGACCACCTATAAAAAACTGCGCATTTACGCCGACTATTTCGCCGACTGTTCGGGCGACGCGGTGCTCAGCTATTTTACGTCGGCAAAGTTTACGAGCGGGCGGGAGGAAAAATCGCGCTATAACGAGCCCGACGGCGTGGAAACCGCCGATCGGGAAACGATGGGCAATTCCTGTTTGATTCAAGTGCGGGAAACGGCGGAAAAAGTACCCTTCACGCCGCCGCCGTTTGCGAGAAAACTGACGGACGCGGAGTTCGCCTTCCGCATGGTCGGCGACGAGCATTGGTTCAAAACCGATAATTTTTGGTGGATGGAGCTCGGCGGCACGCGCGACTGCACGAAGGACGCCGAGAAGATCAAGGCGGAGCTGCTCGCGCTGGCGTACGGCGTGTGGGATTATATCAAGAACAGCGGCAAGTTCGACAGCGACCGTTGGACGCTCGACTGGGTGAGCTTTCTCGGCGGCAAGCGGGAAAGTCGCCGCTATATCGGCGCGTACGTGCTGAACGAAAACGATTTGCTGAGCGCCCGCGCGTTCGACGACGAGGTCGCTTACGGCGGCTGGTCGATCGACGATCATAACCCGCTCGGGTTCGATTCGCCCTTGCCGCCCAACCGAAACATCTTTGTAAAACGGCCGTACGGCATACCGTATCGCTGTTTGTATTCCGCGAATGTGGAAAATTTGTTCTTCGCCGGTCGGAACGTCAGCGTTTCGCATTTGGCGCTTTCCTCCACGCGGGTGATGGCTACTTGCTCGTTGCTCGGGCAGGCGGTGGGCACGGCGTGCGCGCTCGTCGCCGAAAAAAGCGCTTTGCCGAAAAACGTCGATATATGCGCCTTAAAGCAGGCGCTCCGCGACGACGATTGTTATCTTTTGAATACGCCGCGGCGCCTTTCCGCCGCAATGTCGGGGGCACAGAGCAGTTTAAGCGAGGAGGAAAAACGGATTTTTGCAAGCGGCATAGAGCGAAAGCTGGGCGACGGGCAGTATGCCGTCGAGCGGGAGATCGGCGAGCCGCTGGAATTTACCTTCGATAAAACGTTTGTCCGCGAAATGCGGTTGGTATTCGATAACGACGTCGCGCGGGAGTATTGCAAAAACCCGTGGAGCCGCTCCTATCCGATGAAACTGAACATTTCGCTTGCCGACGGGCAGGAGATGATGCCGCCCTCGCTCGTTAAGGCGTATCGCGCGGAGATTTGCGTAAACGGCGAATGGAGAATTTTGAGCGAAGAAAGGGATAATTTCCGCCGTTTGGTAAAACTGCCCGTCAACGAACAAATCTCGGGCGTGCGTTTTACGGGGCTTGCGACCTACGGCGCAGATAAAATCCGCCTGCTTTCCGTAGATGTTTTACAGTAGAATAAAAAAGACCTTTTCCGCATTTTTTTGCGGAAAAGGTCTTTTTAAGTAGTAGATTTAGTGCGCGCCGCTGACGATTTCGATATAATATTCGTCAATCGGTCTGTCTCCGCATTCGGCAAGCAGTTGTTCGGTAGAATATTGTTTTACGAATTCGCCGTCGTTCAAAATGCAAAATTGCGTTGCGGTCTTTACGAGTTCTTCGAGAATATGGCTGGAAAGAATAACGGTTATGCCCCGTTCCTTATTCAGGCGGATGAGGAGATTTCGCACTTCCGCAATGCCCTGCGGGTCTAAATTGTTGAGCGGTTCGTCCAAAATCAATAATTCCGGATCGCCGATAAGCGCTAACGCGATGCCGAGCCGTTGTTTCATTCCCATGGAATAGCGTAAAACGTTTTTCTTGCCCGCGCTTTCCAATCCGACGAGCCGAATAAGCTCGTCAATCTGCGCGTCGGTGTATTTTTTGCCGAGGCAAAGCGCTTTTGCCTTTAAGTTTTCAAAGGCGTTCATATCTTTGAACAGTCCCGCGTTTTCAATCAGCGTGCCCACGCCGTTTTGAGTGAGTGCGGGGGAAAATTCCACCGTGCCGCCGCTTGCGGGGAGTAAGCCGCATAAAATTTTGAAAAGAGTGGTTTTGCCCGCGCCGTTGTTGCCCACGACGCCGTAAATTTCTCCCTTTTTTACGGAAAGGTTTATGCTTGTCAGCACTTTATGCTTTCTGAAGCTTTTGCAAAGGTTTTTGATAGAAAGAATTTCTTCCACTTTTACGCCCTCCGCCTTTTCATCAACAGCCAACTGAGCATTATGCTTATCCCGCTATAAAATACGATAACGGCAATGGAAATCAGTAAATCTAAAGATGTAGAATTATATTCGATATATGCCGTGCATTGACTGATTAGTGTGTATTTTTCTCGAAATAAATCGATAGCAAAGAGGTCGTTAAAAAGCGAATACAGCAGTCCGCTGAAAAGCATAAGATATGTCATTCCGGCAATTATGGGGATAATTTCGTTTTTTGAAAGGAGGGAGAGAAACATGATGCACAATCCCAAAGAACTCAATAATCCGACATGCAAAAACATATTTAAAAAAACATCGCCGTATGTGTAGTTGTCATAACGCCAGTTTGTTGAAGTAATCGAATTGACGGGCGGAAGCGGATATTTCATTATAAATCGATCAGCGCCTATCAAGTGAAAAAGTATGATGTAAATTATAAATACGATTTGTAAAAAGAGCGTAAATAAAAAAATATAAATGGCTTTAGATAAAACGTATTGCAATTTATCTTTGCGGGTGGAAATATTCTTTATATAACCGGAAGAAAAATCTTTTGCGGAAAATAAAGCGGCAAAAATCATAATCGCTAACGGAAGTATGGTTGACGGGCTTCTTAATGCCGAAGTTACCGATTGTGATGTGACGCCGTTTGCATACCAAATAATGGGATCGAGCAAGCAAAGAATTGTGGAAATAATAACGGTCCATCGCAATACTTTGGAATGAAAGATTTTATAGAAGTCGTATTTTAAAATGTTAATCATGTCGCTCCTTATCTATATTAGTATAATATAATCGGTAGGGATTGTCAATAATACGTTGCCGTTTTAAAATATTTACATTATATAATTTTGCTTTTTTAACTTTGTCTGCGCGCGTTAAAACGCGTTCAAATGAAATCCAAAAATTAGACAGAAGTCGATTTTTGATGAAAAAAACGATAAAATATCGGATTTAATCGAATAAAATAAAAAATCGTCGAATAATTTACGATAGTCAATTAAAGTAAAACATTCGCCGTAAAAAGAAAAACGCCGCGTTTTAAGCGGCGTTTGCGATTTTTTCGGCAAAATATGCGTAAACGGGAAAATGTCCGTTGAAAAATAATCGGCAGATAAATATTTACAGGTTTTTTCCGATTTCGCTTTCCGTTACGTCGGGGTTGACGTAGCGGTCTTTTTTTCGTTTCTTGTTATAAACGATGGCTTTTTGCGGGCAGCGATGATAGCAGCCGAGGCACGCGACGCAGCGGCTGCCGAATACGATTTTGCCCTCGCTGAACTCGATATTGCCCGACGGGCAAACGGTCAGGCATTTTTTGCACAGCACGCAATTTTCCGTTACGGAAAACCGTTCGCCGATCAAGTGCCAATTCGCCATATTCTTCAAATATAGTTTTTCTTTCGTCTTTGTTCCCGTCGGCAGGACGTATTGTTTGTTTTCGATGCGCGCGAAAATATCGTTTAGCCGCCGCTCCGCCTTTTTGAGCGTGCTTTTTATGTAGAATTTCGGCACGGTAAAGGTGAGCGTGTAGTTTTCCGGCATTTTCAGGGTATAAACGCTTTTCACGTTCAGTCCGAAACGCCGCGCGTAACGGTAAATCAGTCTGTCGGCGCCGCCCGCCATGCCGCCGTAATTTTGTATTACGATTAACTCCGCCGTTCGATCGAGTTTCGGCAGCAATTCGTAAACGTGTGCGGGCATGCCGAAGGAATAAATCGGCGTTACGAGGAATATTTTTTCAAACTCGCCGCCGTTGCCGCGGTAGGCCGGAATATATATAACGTCGCCGCCGAAGCGTTTTTGCACTTTTTTCGCGATAAAAAGGCTGTTTCCCGTCGAGCTGAAATATAAAATTCCGTTTTTCTGTCGATTTCCTGTTTGTTCCATGGCTTTTATCCGTAAAATGCACGTATTTATATAAAATTTTTGGCATGAAAATATAAAAAACCGCGTTTTTATGCCGAAAAAATGTTTTTTGCATTTTTTCGGCGCGATTTCTGCCGTCGCTTTACAGTATAACACAATTTTTCGCGCATTTCAACGCATTCGCCGCCGAAAGGCAAAACCGACAGAAATCATCGCCTTTTTCTGCGGGCAATCGCGCTTAAAAGAACGGTATTCAAAGCGAAACCGTCGGCGGGGCTTGCTTTTCCGCCGATTAAAGCCGAAATTCGTCCATGTGCTTGCGGTAGCGGCGCGGCAGATAACCGTCCTGTTGTTTCGGATGCGGGCGGGAGTCGATATTGACCGCGCGGAAATACTTTTTCCACAACTCGGAAATTTCCCGTTCTTCCGCCGAGGCGCCGCCGACGGGCGCGTCGCTGAAAAAGTGCGCGGCTTTTTTGCCGTTCCAAGCGGCAAAGCGGTTGCGGCGGACGTCGTGAATGAGAAAGGGCCGCTCGCCCAGCCGCCGCGCAAAGTGCGGCAGTAAAAGATCTGCGATATCGTTATCGGGGGAAAATTGCGCGTAAAGCACGCCGTGCCGCTCTTCAAACCGCAAAAATCCGCTGAAGCGGTGTATTTCCAGCCGTACGCGGTCGCAAAGGGTGTAAAAGGACATCACTTCCGCATAGGCAAACGAGCGGGAAATATCGCGTTTTTCCGTTAAAAACCGACGGATATAGGCGAAAATCACGTCGGCTTTTTCCGCCTCGCAGGAGCGCATCGCCCTTTCGATTTCGTAAAGCGTTTTGTTGCCGCCGTAACGGGCGAGCGCCATTTTTACCCGTTCGGCATGGTTTTCGTCGGTTGCGGTTTCGATAAACTCGGTGTCGAACCCGCTTTGCATAAAGGAGAGCGTGGAGATTTTCGCGTTCGTATTTTTCTCCTCGTACGCGCGGAAAACGGCGGAGAACAGCCCGCTCACCGTGTCCTCGCAAAGGTAAATTTTCATAACTGCCCCGTAATCACGCTCTGCACGATTTCGCTTTCCTTCAAAAAGGTGAGCTGTTCGGCGTTTTCGCTCTGTTCGTGCAGGGCGAGCAGATTTTTCATTCTGCCGTAATTTTCCTCGCCGTAAAATTTGCCGTTCGCCGTGATGAAGTGCCGCGCGCGTTTCATCACCACGCGCATTTTTTTTAAATCGTCGAAGGTCAAACGGGTATAGCGGCGCGCTTCGCGGATGCGGTACGCGCTCTTGATTCCGATGCCCGGCACGCGCACCAGCGTTTCCACTGGCGCGGCGTTTACCTCTACGGGAAACTGCTCCATGTGCCCGATCGCCCACGCGCATTTCGGGTCGTATTCCTCCGAAAGGTTGCCGTTTTCGCCCACGATTTCCGCGGCGGAAAAGCCGTAAAACCGCAGCAGCCAGTCCGCCTGATACAAGCGGTGTTCCCGCAGAAGTTTGGCGTTTACGGCGGGCAGGAAGGCGTTTTTGAAATTGACGGGCACGTAGGAGGAAAAATACACGCGTTTCAAGGAAAACGCGTCGTACAAACTTTCGCTTAAGCGGAGGATCTGCCCGTCGGTTTCCGGCGAAGCGCCGACGATCATCTGGGTGGTTTGCCCCGCCGGCAGAAATCGGCTGCGTTTGGGGTATTTTTCCCGCAGAATATCGGAAGAAAGCTGCCGCATCGGCTTGATGATGGCGGACTTGTTCTTTTGCGGGGCGAGCAGTTTTAAGCTGTTTTCGCTGGGGAGTTCGATATTGAAGCTCATTCTGTCCACGTAGCCGCCCGCCCGCTCGATGAGCAGCGGATCGGCGCTGGGAATGCCTTTTAAATGGATATATCCGTTAAAACAGTATTGTTTTCTGAGTTTTATCGCCGTTTCGAGGAGGAGTTCCATCGTTCGGTCGGGGGAATGTTCCACCGCGGAGGAAAGAAAAAGCCCCTCGATGTAATTGCGTTTGTAAAATTCGATGACGAGCTCGCAGAGTTCGTCGGGCGTGGCGGAGGCGCGCGGCACGTCGTTGCTGCGGCGGTTCACGCAGTATTGGCAGTCGTACGCGCACTTGTTGCTCATCAATATTTTCAAAAGAGAAACGCACCTGCCGTCCGAGGTGAAGGAATGACAGATACCGCCGACGGCGGCGTTGCCCAGCCCGCCGGCGTTTTGCCGTTTCGAGCCGCTCGACGAACAGGAAACGTCGTATTTCGCCGATTCGGTGAGAATTTCCAGCCTTTTCGCGTCGATCATGCCCTTAAACCTCTCTGAAAACAAACATTTGTTTATATTATAACGCATACCGTTGCAAATGTCAAACAAATGTTTGTATTTAAATGAAAAAATGCATATCGGCGCAGGGGTGCATGTGCGCAAATGAACGAAACGCGCGAAAAAATCATATATTGCAGTAAAACGAAAAGGGGGTAAAACTTTGAAACCCATCCAACTGGATTTGCCGTACCCGCCGCTCGATTGCATCGGGTGCGATTTGCAAAGCGCGAAAATCATATTTCCCGCCTATACATCCGCGCATAGCGAGCTTACGGCGATATTGCAATATATCTATCATTCCTTTCGCTTCGGCTGCAAGTGCGACAGGGAAACCGCGGATATTTTGGTGGGCATCGCGATAGCGGAAATGCACCATTTCGATATTTTGGGGGAGATGCTGCTGCGGCTGGGCGTGGATCCCGTGTATACCACGGGGCTGCCCGCAACGCCGTTTAATTTTTATTCGACGTGCGCGGTGAGTTATTCCAAAAGCGTAAGAAAAATGCTGATGGACGATTTGAGCGGCGAAATTTACGCGGCGGAAAGCTACGATAAAATGCTTTGCAAGCTGTGTAACGAGGACGTTGCGGCGGTGATCGCGCGCATCAAAATGGACGAAGAGCTGCACGTGCAGATCTTAAAAGAGCGCATGCGCGTGCTGTTTTGCGACTGCAACTGCGGGTGCCGATAAACAGACGGCGCAAGATTTAAAATTCAAAACAGCCGATTGAAAAATCGGCTGTTTTTTTGCGAAAATACTGCGCATTCCCCGTTGACAGACAATGCCTGAGCGTTAAGCAGACAGGTGACTCCTTTAAAGCTACCTCATGGCACACGAACCTCACCGCTTAGTGCTGCTATATCCCTATCCTGACACGGTTCACGGCAGTCCGTTGCATAAGACCTT
>QAKE01000050.1 GCA_003343995.1 Bacillota bacterium | reverse complement strand
CCGCAGGACTGGCAGACAAGGAGCTACCTTGCCCTGGGCGGCGTTTCAGGCAAAGCCCAACGATTGCAGCATAGGTATCTACGGTACCGTATTTAACTGTAGATGGTGTAGTCTGGATCATAACCGGTGCTTTGAGTTCTTCTGCAGCCTGGATGATTGCTTTGACCATCTCCATGTTCTCTGCGTTAAATGCACCTACTGCATAACCGCCTTTCTGAGCTTTGGACAGCATTTCTTTTGATGTAACAAGTGGCATAATGATTTTCCTCCTCATAATATATGTATGATTTTTGTTCTTACTGTTTCTGTAATGCCGGATAACATTTACAAAACCGAAACGTTTCCGTTTGAGCCAATCATACCTCTGTTCTCTGATTCTGTCAACCATAAAATATTCACTTTTCAATTTCTTCAAAACAGTGTAAAATATTCATCTTTTATCGGAAAATATTCTCTTGCAAAGTATCATAAATGCAGGTACATTCTTTATATAGAGGCTGTCTCTGTGCGAGATATGCCATAATTCAGTAAAAATTTGAACGGAGGCATAAAGATATGTTAAAAGGAATTCCTGAAATCTTATCACCTGAATTATTAAAGGTATTATGTGAAATGGGACACAGCGATCGTCTTGTTATCGCAGACGGTAACTTCCCGGTTGAATCTATGGGTAAAAATGCGATTACCATCCGCTGTGACGGACATGGTGTTCCGGAAATTCTGGAAGCGATCCTGAAAGTTTTCCCACTGGATACTTATGTAGAACATCCGGTTAACCTGATGGAAGTAATGCCTGGTGACGATGTAGAGACCCCGATCTGGGATACATACAAAGAAATCATCCGTAAATATGATGACAGAGGAGATGCTGTAGTAGGAAACATCGAACGTTTTGCATTCTATGATGAAGCCAAAACAGCTTACTGCATCATTTCTACAAGTGAAAAAGCTCTGTATGCAAATGTTATGCTGCAGAAAGGTGTTGTTATCAACAAATAATCATCGGCCATCTTTTTTCCTAAGTTACCCTGGAGATTTTCGAATCTTCAGGGTATTTTTATATTCACAGGCCATGCTTTATGCAGCTTTGCTTTTTTTTATGTATGTGCTATGATAAAAGAAATAAATTTTCCATACACAGTATAGTTATCAATCAGGAGGTTTTCATGATCCATCATAAACAACACAGTAAAAAGCGAACCCTGGTATTACTTCTGGCAGGCTCTGTTCTTTTCACTAACATACCGGTTTCCGCAAACGCAGTCAGTGATGTTGAACTTTCAGCAGACGAATCTGCTTCTGACGAAACAGATAACACAGGAAATACTGCTACAAATGATGCTGTTGATATAAGTATTGACTCCATTGATGAAAATACCGCTTCCGCAACGGTTGAAGATTCTTCTGAACTTCAATCTGTTGCTTCTGATGACTCAACGTCCTCGGATGATTTTTCTTCTGATGACGATGAAGCCGTCTTTTCTTCAGGGGCAGAATCTCCAAATAGCGAAAATATAGACTATATTCTTGGCCGTCCCATGACGGATGAAGAACGACAGGCACAGCTTGCACCATTACAGAACCTGGATGCATTTGCTCCGGAACCGGAAGTTGACAGTAATATCGACATTGCGACCTATGCACTTTATCCCGGAACTTACAATGCAAATGAAGAGAGATTTGTCACTGATGTTAAAAATCAGAGAAATACCAGCCTCTGCTGGGCTTTCAGTCTCGCATCCAACCTTGAGACGTCTCTGCTTACCCGGGGGCAGAAATACTACGATCTTTCCGAAGAACAACTGGCTTACTTCTGGGCAAACCGCGTAAATGATCCACTCGGTAACACTCCAAACGATAAGATTACCCGGACTCAGTCAGATTATCATGGTACCGGAAATGGCCGTGTTGCCTCCTTCTTTCTCAGTACCTGGTCCGGCATGACAACCGAAGAAAAAGTTCCGTTTCAGTCCTCTGCAGTTACATGGCCTGACAGCCTCGCCTATGATACCAGCGCTTATATGGAAGATGCCATTTTCTCTCAATACACTGTAGAGCGCACCAAACAGCTTCTTATGGAATATAATTCTGTCTCTGCCATGATCTATATGCTAGATAACTACTATTATCCGGATACAGCTTCATATTCCTGCCCTCAGTCTGGTCTGGTAAATCATGCTGTAACCATCGTCGGCTGGGATGACACTTACTCCAAGGAAAACTTCCCGTCAGCTTCCGGTGTGAATAATGATGGTGCCTGGATCGTCAAAAACAGTTATGGCAAAAACTGGGGAAAGAACGGTTATTTTTATCTTTCCTATGAAGATAAATCCATCACCAATCTGGTCTCCAATACAGCAGTGACCACCCCTGCTTATCCAAATAATTATTTTTACGACGGTGCTGCTGCCGGAACTGTCACTTTCCCGGGCAACACCATCAATAATGGTTACTATGTATCCAATATTTTCAAGGCAACTGCCGGAAATGGAAAAGACGAAGAACTCGGTGAAATCGTTACTGCTGTTCCACAGGACAATACTGATTTTCAAATTCAGGTTTACACAGCTCTGAAGAATACTTCTGATCCGACCAGCGGAACACCCGCCTATGCAGAACCTGTTGATTACACACAGCCACTGGCCGGAATCCACACGATCCGCCTGAACACTCCGGTCAAAATTCCTCAGGGTACTTTCTATTCGGTTGTGATCAGAATACCGGATGGATCCAATAAATTTTATGTAGAAAAAACAACCACCAGCACATCCTGGTTTACGGCAACTGCCGGTATTGATCCGAATCAGAGTTTTTTTTCTACTTCCGGAAAGAAATGGTACGACGCAGGAAATCATCAGTATAACTGCTGTTTCTCTGTCAAAGCACATACAAAAACCTTAGACAGTTCTACTGTTGTAACACCTTCAGTGGAACCGACTCCAGCAACCAAACCAGCCACTGCTCCGGAAGAAAAGCCTTCCGTTACACCAGAAGTCACTCCCAAAGCAGTTCCAACCAGCACTCCAACTCCGGCACCGCCATCCAGTGCTCGTGTAAATACCTGTTTCCGTGTTGGAAACCTGAAATATCGTGTAACTGCCAATCAGGTTGTTACATGCTATGGAACGACCAACAGCCGAGTTACCAAAATCAGTATTCCTTCAACAGTCCGTTACAATGGCATTACTTATCGGGTTACCAGTATATGGGCCAACGCATTCAAAAAAAGATCACGACTGACCACGGTTTCTATCGGACACAATGTCAGCGTAATCGGTAAAAATGCATTCTACAAATGCAAAAAACTAAAGAAAGTTACAATTGGTACCGGGCTGACTCAGATCAATCCAGGTGCATTCCGCGGTGTGAAAAAGGGATGTACGATCACGATCAAAAGCCTGAAACTGAAAAGGGTTTCTTCCCGGATTGACCAGTCCGTATCCCGAATGACAGTACGCGTTCCCAAAAGGAAATATACAGCTTATAAAAAACTGCTTCGAAAAAAATCAAAAACTGTAATTATAAAGAAGTATTAAAAGAAAATATGATAAAAAAATTCTCATCCGTTACAAGAGAAATCTCTTATAAACGAATGAGAATTTTTATTTTACATGAATACGTTTCATGCATATAATTTTGTTTAGTCCATTTCGAAAAGCTGACGCTGTTTCAGGTCAATAGATGACCAACTGGTGTTTGTCTTTAACTGACCATACAGAGAAACAGTACTTGTTACTTTTGCATATAACTTACACTTCTGCTTGTATTCGCCATTTGCTACTTTCAGATATTTTTCGACATTGTGCAGAGTCAGTGCATATGCATTATTCTCAATCACAAATCCATCGTTTGAAAGAGCTACCGGACCACCACTTCCGTACGCAGTCAACTGTGCAATATCTCCGTCTACCTTGCTGATCGGTGTACTTCCTGACGGTGCACCGTTTACAACTGTACCATTGCTGTCTTCAATATAGAAGCTGACCGTCATTTTTTGCTGCTTTTTGTCTTCATTGCTCAGGTCTGCGCTCACCATATTGTAATCACGGACATCAATATAAAACTGCATATCCTTTTCCAGTGTATTTCCATCTGCCCCTGCTGTCGTCCAGGAAGACTGATCAGTCATATAATATCTGGATTCTTCTGTCTCTGCCGACGGATTCAATGCAGATACAAAGTTTACCTGCGGCTGAACGGCCGTTACATTAGCAGCTGCAACAATTGCATTGATAAACAGCTTAATTTCTTCGTCATCATTGATCGTTGAATGACCTGCTCCTGTATAGATTACATTTCCTTTACTGTACAGATAATAGTTGTTTCTGACATCATTCGGAGAATTTCCATAACCCCCACCAAAAAGACAGTACCATACTACTATATCATTTTTGCCGTCGCTTATATTATTGATATCACGATCCTGTTCGAGTCCCAGCTGATAATACTGTCCATGTGTAGTCGCAATCGAGTTAATCGTATCTCCCATTCTGAACGGGTACTGCGTAATTGCTCCATCATTCACCTTTGTAATCGTATTTGTATGAGCATTATCCACTTTCTTTCCTTCAGCGTACATATTGGAATATCCCTGTGTCTGTGCATAGCTTTGTGTTTTATCTCCATTTTTATATGCAACATCTCCGGCAAGTTCCATCAGTGTCTTGAAATCTGTTGTCTTTGCCGATAACGGGCTGCCTTTTTTTAACAGAGCTGAGACAGTTTCATTTCCAATCACTGCATCTGATGTAATTCCATAACGGTCCATACCAACAACTGAACGAAGAATTGTATTCAACGATAATCCCCATGTAGGATTCTTTGCTGTCGACCAGAGCCAGCCTTCCTTATAACGGTCTATTGCACCTGCATCTGCATTGCCATTGGCATCATATGCATTTTTTGCAATCTTCTCATACACTTTACTCGGATCATAATTAATGTAAGATGTGGTATCATGTGAAAAAATAACACTCTTACCAGAACGGATAAAACTGAGGATTTCCTCTACCGCATCCAGAGAAATATCCTGATATACATCCTGGAAACCAATGATCAGCATCTGCTGTTCATCCAGCAATTCCTTCAATGTCACTTTTTTGCCGTTGATTTTGATACTCTCATTATTCACATTTGATACATCTACCGTCGTAAGATGGAGTTGAAAATCTTCTACACCGCTCATCAGCTGCTTAAATTTTGTACTCTCTGCCAGCTTCCATCTACATGGATTATTCGCATTATAAGATGGCACCAACTGCAGTACATTGATCGTCTGTTTCTCTCCTGTATTTTTCTGCTTTGCATATCCCGTCTCCGATGTGTGGACATACGGGTTACGGTTATTGCTGAGTTCCAGTTTCCATGTAATGATCTTAAAATAGTCCTGCGGAATCTGACGTATCACCGTATATTTCTTTCCATTTTTGAGTTCATAGCGCAGATCACCATTGCCATAGTCTTTCTGTGAAAGGACATTACCATCCTCATCCTGGACAACAATGTATGAATCCTGTGATTCTGAATCAGAAAGATTTCCGTCAAAATTCAGATCCAGGTAAAGCTTACAGTCGTATGTCGTTGATGCCGGTACTGCATCCGAATCATTCTTTACGGTAAATTCATACTTCAACTCGCCGTTGATATATGCCGCTGAAGCATCCGTTTCTCCCTGTCTCTGCGGTTCCGGAGGTCTTCCATTCTCTGTAAAATCAATTACCGGTTTTGCAAGATTCATATAGAACGAAATATCTTTCGTCTTCTTGTCCAGCTCATCTTTTGTAAACACATTGTCATATTTTAATGCATCACTGATAAACTGATAATAATACGAAGAAGAATCTATTTCTTTCGCATTTGGCTTTCCATTGGAAACCAGACCGGAGGCTAATACGACCGGATAACCGCTCTTTACAAAATTCATCAGCTCTGAATACTGCTGCTCCGTGATATCATTACCGGAACCGCGGAAATATCCGGATCCATTTTCACTGTAAGTACTTAGCGGAGCAAAACGCTTCAGTCCATCCGACCAGTTACCCTGTGCATAATCCGTATCCAGCTGTCCAAGAAGCTTCACCAGTTCTCCGTATCCCGTGATTTTCTGCCCTCCACCGACATGTACATAACGATAATCGCCTTCACCGGTGATATACTTGTTTCTGTTTGCTATCTTATCACTGATATAGATCATATCATATTCCGCTCCGATATCATCGATATGTCCGACAAATTCAGATGCCGTCATATTCTCTACTTCAACGTGCGTAGTGGTAGCAATATTTGGATCATTAAAAACAGATATTTCCGCACAGGATGCAAAATTTTCATAGCTCCTGAGGTAAGAGATTTTTATCTTTTTTACCCCTGAAACCTGCTTGCCAAACGACAGGCTGACTGTTCTCGTATAATCTGTAGCCATTAATCCAGTATTCCCCGTCGTTGTATATAATATATTATCATTTTCATCCATCAGTTCTGCCTTATATTCAATCAGCGTACCTGTCGCGGCATTAGGTCGTGAAGTATAGTTAACTCCGCTGACTATCGACGGCTCACGCAAAGTCAGTTCAAACCAATGAGTATGACTGGAGCATTCAGAATTTTCTCCTTTCCATTTTGAGTGCCAAATTGTAGTCTTGTTACCATCAAGCATATTTGCAGGCTTATCACTGCTATGCCAGCAGTTCGCAGTCACCGATTTTATTGGCACATTTTCCGTTTCTGTCTTTTTGATACCGAGCCAGTTTTCTACTGTGTCAGAGTTAATCTGGCTGTCATTCGCATCCGGCATAATCTGCAATGCCAGCATATTCTGTTTACTGTTCCTGGCTCTCTTATACTTATAATTGATGATATATTCAATCACCCTTGCCTGAGAAATCTCTCTGGTCAGCTGTTCAATGCTCTGCGTATCTGTATTTTCGGAGTCGCTGTCATCAGCAGACACATCACTGTCGTTCAGAAGACTTCGATACTGATTTTCGCTGTTGATATATTTGACGATTTCCTCAAAACCATGCATCTTATCTGATGCAGCATAAGTTTTGTCTTCCTCAGAATCTTTATCATTATTAAAATTCGTAGCAAAATTCCTGTTCAGCAGACTGGAATTATCTGCTGTTCCTGCTGCAAGTGTATCCTTAAAGAAATAGACGTTTGCATTGACATAGTGTCCGTCTGCATCTTCCTCAGTGCTTTGGATCAGAGTGGAAAAAGCCTTTGCAACTGCAGAACCATCTGTTACCCTTGCAGCATTGATGATACATGGAATACCGGACTCCAAAACTGTCTCAGCAGTCTCTTTCTGCATATCACCGTTGATATAAATAAGGTCATACTCTTTCAATGAATCTGCCAGTGAAGTACCACTTGTTTCTCCATCTCCCACATCCGCTGCAACGGTTTCGTCTGTCTGTACATCCGCATCTGTGCTACTGTCTGTTTCATCGGTAACTTCTATATCTGTACTTCCCTCATCAGAATTTTCCTGGTCTGCTACATCTGTACTATCGTTTTCTTCAGTAGCTACATCTACTGTTTCATCTGTGTCTGTCGTTTCCGGCTCCTGATATTCTGAACTAAATTCTATATCTTCGGAGGTAAAATCATCCTGTGCATCTCCGGCACTGTCAGCAACTGCTGTACTGTCAGTATCTGCACCTGCATTGCCTACATTGTATCCTGTAGTCGTATCTTCGATCACAGGATCTGCATAAATCATCGTTGTCGCATCATCTGCCGCTCTTGTATCTACCGTTATGTTGAACTTTTCGAATTCACCGTCTTCTTCATCAGCAGACGCTTTCGGTGTCAGATGGAACACATCTTTTTTGAACCAGTCATTGTTGACGTATCCGCCCTGGTAATAAAAATGATCCACTTCTACCTGACAGGACGTATCTCCGCCCGGAACAAAATCGTAGTTGCCTCTTCCTGGTGTCAGACTGTACGATGCTTCGGAAATATAATGTGTTGCGGTCTTTCCATCACCCTCAGTGACAGGAAGATAAATCTCCTCATTTTCCGGATAGGACGGGTAATACCAGCCACGATATGCACATACAGATGGATTTTCGGTCTGGTTATCCACCGCGTGGCAGCAAAAATACACCTTTTCCACACGATAGTAATAATCGTATTCCATATCTTCGGGAATCTCCTGCAGTTCATTAAATGGTACTGCCTGGCGACCTGTCACAATGGAAACCGGATATCTTTTTATAGTTCCACTGTCATCCTGCTCATAGTACCAGTACTGGTCATTATCCAGAAGAATGTCGCCTGTTTCTCTTGCCTTATCGGGATCTCTCTGTATATCATTTTGGGTCTGGGTTTCTTTGTCTTTTACATACGCAAGATCACCAATCAGTTCGTACTGATAATATGGATATTCTGCAATCGTCTCACCCAGATAAATGTATGGATTCTCCTGGGTACCGGCGGTGGCTGTATTGAGGATGCCGCCAAGAACTTTTCTGCCTTCTGTATCATCTGTAGTTCCGGCATTCCCTTCTTCTGTCATGTCCACCCCGGCATTATCCTGCTCTGTGTTATCTCCCTCAAAACCAACGGTATTGTCTGGTTCTTCTGTATCTGCATCTACAGACTGTTCACCAGAATCGACTGTCTCATCTGTAAAATCATCCGAAAATTCTGCGTCAAAATCGCCGGAAGACTCCACCGGTGTTTCATATGACTGCAATTCCAGGGACACATCCGCATCTGTAGACGGAATCTCTGTATCGCCACTGGCAAATACATCTTCTCCATCCATCTGATAAGCATTGTCAAAATCTACACTGCTGCTCTCGGAATCTTCGGAAAAACTGTTCTCTGCAGGATCTTCTGAATCGTCTGTACTGTTTTTTTCTCCGGAAGTAAACGCATTCGATTTTTCAATCGTACTTTGTACAGCTTCTTTTTCATTATTCTGGATCAGAACTTCATCACTTTCCGAAAAACCAACCGGATTTTCTCCGGGGAACTGATAATTCTGTTCATTTATGTCATTTACAATCTCTTCCGTCAGGTCTGTATAGACATTTTCATAGTAGCCATATCTTCCATTTGCATAATCATACTCTGGAAGAATCGCAGTCTGTCCTTTGTCCTTTTCCAGTTCGGCGTTAATTTTTTCATTAGATACAGGAGCAAATTCCAGATAATATGCACCGCGGGAATCGCTGCTCTCTGATGCATGAAAATTCTGTATATTTTCTCTGTATTTCCCCGTCTGCTCCTGATCGGTCTGCACACCATTTCGTATCGGATAATATTCCTGTTCTTCTTTGGTATAGTTACCGGTACCGGAAGAATTTTCCTGATAGGTTCCGTTCACGGATACGGTATCTGTTCTGGAATTGCCGTTGAAATCCGTCAGGTCAACCTTGGTCCATCCTGACTCATCAGAATCGAGGAAATATTTTTCAGCATACCCTGTATAGGTCAGTGGACCGTCTTTATCTGCCGATATGTCAGAAATGTTTTTGATTCCGGTATCTGTACTGGTACTTCCATCGCTGTTTTGCCTGATATTTTGAATGAATTCTGCTCTCCGTGCCGTCGGAAGTTTGCTCAGGGCATCCTGTACACTTGAGAAATGTACGGTCTGAGTCTGTCCAGACGAATCTGTATACTGATATTCGTACAGTTTCAGGCTGGGCTCCTGCCCGGATATGTAATAACCGATTTCTGCATCCGCGCTGTTATTTACCAGCTCCAGGATACGAAATGGTTTTTCTTCTGTATTTTCGCTGACGATCTGCTCGATGCCGGGCATCATCTCCGACGATGCCTGTACGGAAAGCACTGTCTGGAATAATGCTCCGACTCCCAGAGCGCCCGCGGCCGCAACCGCAGTGCCTGAGATGAAAAGTTTTTTATGTTTGAATCTCATGTGTGTATCCCTCTTATTTAATTGTTATTGTTTTTGTATCAGTCAAATAATTAACAACACCATCCCAGTTTTTAACTAATTTATCTGCCTTTCCTAATGTAGCTGACAAAACCATTGATTGACCTGATTGAGTTCCGGGTCTCACTTTAAGTATAATTCCATCGGTTTCCATATAATCTTTTTCTCCTACATGCTTCCAATCAATCCAACTTCCAGCATTATCATTTTTTATATATATTTTTTCTTCTTTTTTAATGTAATTTCCATTATTATCTTCTTCTATGCCTGAAATAATTGCATTTACACCTAGTTGATATTGTTTTCCAATTTCAACTTCATCTGGTAAATCTACAATTTCTATTCTTTTTATTATATTAATATATTTCTCAGTTTTTTTCGTCATTACCACTACATCAGAATTCCAGTCCTGGTATCTAACATATTCTGCACACAATACAAATCCATCCGTTTCTGAATCAGCCCTTACCTTAACACCATTCATGCCATTAGTTGTAGTATCTGTAATTCTAACTTTATCTTCATCAGCTCCTTTTATTGACCATTTAATTTTTTCTTTTGTATTATAAAACTGCACGCCATCAACCACTAAATTGAAATCTTGTCCATTAACTCCACATGTATATTCATGATCAAATACAATCGTATCCGCATTATTGGCTGTACTAATTCTAACCGTTCTATCCGTTGGTGTCACAGTCGGTACTGGCGTTGCAGTCGGCTCTGGCGTACTTGTCGGCTCCGGTGTCACTGTCGGTTCCGGGGTCACGGTCGGCTCCGGGGTCGGGGTCGGAGCCGGGGTTGCTTTCGCGTTAATCCTGATCATCACCGGTGCGGATTCGACCCATACGCCCTTATCTGTATAAGCACCAACTTTAACCGTGATCGTGCCGGATGCGGTATCTGTGATCGACAGTTTTCCATTGGTCGGATCTGCTGATGGGAAGCTTCCGTTCTCCGGATTCTGAACAACCGTCCATGTAACTGTTGTCGGATCAATGCTTCCATTTCCGGTCAGGTCATAGATCAGACTATAGTCACTGTCCGCATCCAGTGATTCCGGTGCATTGATGATCGTAATGCCAACATCTGTCGTCTGTGCATCATCAAAGGAATCCGACGGTTTCTTTATCTTTACGGTATTTCTGAGGCTGACGCTGTGAAGGGTCTGTATCTCCTTGCTTCCATTCTGTGTACTGAGCTGGAAACGGACGATTTTGTCTGATTCCACCTTTGATACATCGGCACGGAAATCAAGGATTCCTGTTGCCAGTACAGAGCGGTTCACTTTGGTCTGTGCATCTCTTACATTCTTTTCACCATCAGACACTGTCTCCTCTTCGTCATCCGCAGAAAAGGTCTGTATGGAATTCTCAGAGCTGCTGGTCGCCTTGTACTCTCTCTGACTGTAATAAATTGTCGCGTCATCTTTGTCCCAGTCCAGCACATCGCAAATATACTGACTGTTTCCATCGCCCTGTTTATATTCATTGCATACAATAAATGTCTTATCACTGGTGCTGTTTGCCGCACCGTCCTGTTTGATATCATTTTTGATCTCAGAACCAATGCTGCTGCCACTGCCGTTTGCATAGTACATGCTGCGGTTGACATCAATGAGCAGTTCCTCGATCTGGTCAAAGGTCTCCTGTGTTTCCATCTGTACCTTCGCACTGCTGGAGGTGCTTCTGTATGTATTGGATCCTGTGGTGACAAAAGTCAGTACCACTCCCGAAAAGATTGCGATGATCGCCACTGTCACGATCAGTTCGATCAGTGTAAATCCTTTATTATATGCTTTTCTTTTCCCTTTTTTTATAAGATCTTTTGTCTTCATAGGACCTTCTCCTCCAAAAAAGTGATTATATCTTAACCAAAATTCCATCCGGAAGTCATCGTATACTTTCCGGTCTCCTTGATCAGCTGCAGTGTCTTATAACGACTTCCGCCTTTCACCGTGATCTGTGAACACCAGCTTCCACCTCTCACCAGAGGGATATCTTTCCCTGCTTCCAGTGTCGTCAGGATTTCGGTCTGTGTCCAGACCTTATCCTGCAATGGCAGAAACGCTCCGGTCGCACGGTCATAAGTGATCACAATGCTGTCTCCCACTCCCAGAACCTGCTCACTTCCACCTTCTGTAGTGTAAGAGATCTGTGTTCGTGCCGGTGCGATCTTTTCCGGCTGGTCCTGCTGCACATTTGCTTTTCTGCCAACTTTGCCTCGATCCAGATAGTAACTGATGTAATAACCGTCTTCGCGTTTCTCCAGTTTCATTTCTCCGACCAGTCGGTTCATTGCCTCTGTTCTGGTCTTGTCCAGAGCTGCAGCGATCGAATTCGCCGCCCGGTTGACACGAAATCCCAGGATAGAATTCAGGGAAGGTATCGCAATACCAAGGAGGATGGCCATGATCGCAATCACAACGATCAGCTCGACCAGTGTAAATCCTCTGTTTTTGCTCTTCATGATTCTTCTGCCTCCTTTTTCCATCCTGTAACTATTGTTTCTTCCAGTTCTGATATTCTACACAGTCTGCAACGCTGTATGTGACGGAAAGACTTCCGGTACTTCCATTATCGGATGCCGTTGAATTGCCGAGTACATATTTGTCACCTTCCCAGAAGAAATCTTCCGGTTTCACGCTGTCTTCGTTATCTTCCAGAGAATTCATCTGTGCCTGGAACACTCTGGCAGCTTCCAGTGGTGAGGATTCCAGCTTCGCTCCGGCTTCCAGTGTGATCGTACCTTTTGCCATAATGATTCCCTTGAACTCTACACCTGCTGCGATCGTAACGTCACCGGTACACACAACCAGTCTCAGCTTCTCAGCTGTCTCACTGTTGATCACAAGCGGTGTATCCTCTCCCGCTATCGTTGTCTGAGATGTCGCATTGCCGTCTGCATCTTTTTCTGTAAATGTGCTGTTCCCACCGTTATGGTACATGACCGCCTGCAGCCCGCCGTCTGCTTCGTCTGCTGTGAAGGTATATTTCCATCCATCTACCGAAGGATCATTCGTGTTCTTTTTATCCCGAATATATTCTACCATTTTTTTCTCATTGACCAGGTTATCGTATACACTTCTGGAACTGTCTGTCTCATTATGCACATGTCCGTTGTCGTCTTCTTTGACAGCGGTATTCAACAGATCTGCACTGGAGATCATCTTACGGTTCAGTGCAAACCAGCTGTTCTGATAGCCGACCTGCTCCTGAAATACCTTTTCATCCGTGCCATCATCGGTTGCCTGCTGCAGGTTTCCGGACTTTGTGGAGCCATCATAGGAAAGGGCATTTCCATTGGTCACATAGCGAAGATATGCATTGCTGTCCTTCAGGTCGATCCCTGTATCTGCACTGTTGAAATAAAACGACAGGTAACGGTCCATATTCTGTTTGATCGTTGGATTGTTCTGGTAATACATCTGCATAAATTCAGATGCTTTCTGCTCATCTGTAAAATTCAGGTAGAAATAAACATGTCCGCCTGCTGCATTATCATTGTAAAAAACAGTCTGTACCGGCTCATTGAGATCGACACCGATCTGACTTAAGGAAAGACCTCCCCATGCCGCTACCGGAGTCGTACGATCCACTGCGATCGTTCCGTTCTCTCCGACCGGAACCAGTTTCAGATAAGCATCATATGTCATTGGATTTCCCTGAGTTCCGTCGCCCAGAAGCTCTGACGGAACCAGATAGGCAAGCTGTGTTCCTTTTACAGTAATACTCTCACCGGTTACAATATCCTTCGTATTGGAAACATTTGATGTACCTGTGATCTTGGAGCTTGCAATATAGTTTCTTCCTGCAAGCATTACTTTCTGTGCCTCCGAAAGATCCAGAGTTGTATTCTTACCGTTGATAACGATCGCACTGCTTAAGTCTGCACCGTTCATCTGCGCTGTCTCGTACTGCTCTTTCAGCCTGCATTTATCATCTGTCGCGGAATCCACAGAACCATAGCCATAATAATTTCCAGCGATCCTGACATAATTATTTTTTCCGGAAAGTGTCAGGTCATCGGCAAAATACGTTGTTCCAAGCAGGCTGACATTCTGTACAGAATCCGCATTCAGACCTTTTGCCCAGAGATTCACACCGCTGCCACTTGTAAATGTCGAATTCAGACCGACACTGATCTCGCCTTTACATACGACTTTGTCGCCGGATTTCACATCAAGAACAGCTCCCTGCTCAATCCGGATACTGGTATCTGCTGGATCTGTTTCTGCATCTGGGAGCAGTCCCGCATAAATACTTCCTTTGATCGAGGACGGCTGTGTGGCATCCCCTTTGCAGACAATTCCCCTGTCTGCCACAACGATCATGTTCATAAGATCTGGCAGAGTCGATGGTGTCGGAAACTCTACTTCCGGTACCTTCAGAAAAATGTCTGTACAGATAACTGCTGCTCTTCCTTTTGGATCTACATAGATCACTTTGAGGTTTTTCAGAAGTACTCCATTGTCGTCGCTGTTCTTTCCACTGTTCTGGACTGCCTTCAGCTCTGCTGTCTTCCCCGCCGGTGTTGTGACGATCAGAGATTCCTGCGCATCATCATATTCCAGATCTACATATTTTTTGAGATATGTCAGATTATATTCTTTGCTGTTTCCTGTCTTGCGAAGTCTGCTGACAAGCTCCTGGATATAGCGGTTTTCAAAATCTTTCTGTCTGATCTGATCCATAGAGGCATCACCGGAGCTGTTGTCTTTGTTATAATCTTCCAGGATCTGTGTGTATGCCCTCGCCATGGCATTTCCCACATCCTCCTGAAGGCCTGTACGGATCTCCTCAAGAGCCCGCTCTGCTGTATAAAAACTGTCTTTTCCTTTCAGGTCTGTAATCTTCATCTGAAAGTTTGACAATGCAATATATAATACAAGCAATCCCAGGATTGCCACAAAAGACACCGCAATGATCACGGTAAAAAGTGAAAACCCCTGATTTCGCTTTTTTTTCACCTGTCTGATAGTTCTCATCCTTTCCTCCTGGAATTTAGTCTTCTTTTGCGCCATCCAGTGTCACAATAAGGTCACTGTCCGGAAAATTCTTCTCTGCTGCGCCGGCCTTGTATACACTGACTTTCGCCGTGTAGATACGGTCTTCTGCTTCCCGGTCATCCAGTCTGTTGCAGTCAAGGACTTTTTTTGCAGAGTTGTTTGTTACTTTTGCACCTTTGCTGCCACTGTCATTGAACGCCTGATAGGTAAGCGACATCTGGCTGACCTTTGGGCGGTCCAATACGGAATTCATATCGCTGATATTGTAATCCAGATTGGTACGAAGCTTTGTCACTGCCTTGTACAGGCCCGGATTGGTGTTCCAGTTTGTCTTATTTCTTGCAGCCGGATTTTCATTGATCGTCAGAGACATCCTGTATTGCGCTTCCTGCGTAGAAGTCGGAACCTTCTTCTGTTCGTCCCGCTGTTTTGTCACATAAAAATTCACTTCATAATTCGTTGTATTATCCAGAACAATACGATCCAACGGATTGACAGAGCTTGTGGAATTGTAGTTCGGATAATAAAACAGGAAAATATTTTCCATCTTTTCGCCTGTCTCAGAACTGTAGACAATTCCGCTGGATTCGATGATATTTTCGCTGTCACCAATATTCTTGTTCCGCAGCTTTTCTTCATAATGACTGTGGATCCAGTCCCATGGATTCAGCTGACGGTCTGCATGTACTTTGACAGTTCCTCCGTTTTCCTCGATCCGGATTGTCAGAGTCCTGACAGAATGGTCGTAAATATCATCCAGCATTTCTGACGTATCTTCGGAAGCTATGTCAAACCAGTTCACCATATTGTCACTGAGGCTTTCCTTGTTCGGATACTGTTCTTCCGTCAAAAGTGCATTTGTCTTGCTGTCCATATCAGAGATATTCGGTGCCAGATAATCATTCTTGCCATTCCCGGTATTGGCTGCTGTCGTTTTTTCTTTATAACCGGAATCTACGCTTCCGTCAAATTCTACCAGTGCATCATAAAACCCATGGTCTGCTTTTACGTTTGTCAGCTCAAAATAATATTTCGATGCATTGGCGCCCTTTTTTCTCGCATTGAATTTGTATGTCTTTCCATTGTCTGTCGAGATCACAGACGCAGTGACTTTGGATTTATCCACGCCATCTTTGTACTGACTGACATTACTATATGTCATGTCACCTTTGTCATTCGTATTCCGCATCACTTCCCTGATTCCCAGCGTTCCATTTTCAATTCGGTTCTTCTGTGTGTTCAGGAAATTGATCCTTGTATCTCCGGTGGTACTGTCGATCGGATAATTAAACGCAAGCGAAACCTCTTCAAATTTTCTTGATTTGATTTCCTCCATCAGGTTCTGCGCCATTGTCGTGGCTTCCATGTATTCATCCGATTTGCGGTTGATCCGCCCGGATGTCACAAAACTCTGCAACAGCACGATCGCCGCTATGGAAAAAATACTGACTGCAATGATGACTTCCAGAAGAGTCATACCTGCATTCGCGTTCTTTCTTTTTCTGCCGTTCATCGGGTGCTCCTTTCCCCAAATGGTTACCCAAAATAACCAGCGATATATAGACAGATAGAGGGGCCTGAAAAACATCCCCTCTAACATACGTATCTTCTTATGACTGGCCCTGATCGTCAGCAGGTGCTGATTCACCTTCCGTATTTTCACCTTCCTGACCGTTATCTGTCTGGCCGTCGCTGCCTTCTGCAGACTGATTCGCAGCCTGTCCGTCAGCAGTCTGGTTTCCATCTGTATCCGGT
>QAKE01000004.1 GCA_003343995.1 Bacillota bacterium | reverse complement strand
TAGCTCAGTTGGTAGAGCAGGGGACTGAAAATCCCCGTGTCGCTGGTTCGATTCCGGCCGGAGGCACCAAGTGAACAAAGTCCTGGAGAGGTTCTCCTCTCCAGGCAACATGCGAGTGTAGCTCATCTGGTAGAGCGCCACCTTGCCAAGGTGGAGGTAGCGAGTTCGAGCCTCGTCACTCGCTCCAATTTTTTGGAGCAGCCCTGCTCCAGATGGTGCCATAGCCAAGTGGTAAGGCAGAGCTCTGCAAAAGCTCCACTCCCCAGTTCAAATCTGGGTGGCACCTCCATAAAAAATAACCACACCATCAGGTGTGGTTATTTTTTATGGAATCCTGGGATATTTTAAATGCTCGGGGCAAATGAATTGTACCTGCGCTAAGGTTTTGCTTGCGGCAAAACGTTCATGCGGCGCAAAAGCGCGCCCCACTGTGTGGAGCCACGATTTTATATTTGTGTTCAAATAGGCAAAAAAGACACGCTGTAAAGCGTGTCTTTTTTTGCCTTCACAGGGGCTTCCCCAGTGATATGGAAATAAAATTTATGGGGAAGTGATGCGGGCAGATATTTGCGGCGTCTGTAAAAATAGCCCCTCTTAATTTGCGGAATAAGCAGTGTATTCTTGTTGGAGCAAATGTTAAAATACAGCCATAGCAGAAAGAGAATACTCTGTGGAGAGCAGCGAGGAGGCAGTTGAAATGGATGCAAAAACTCGGATTATGTCGATTTGCTTGATGGATATGCTTCAGAAAAATCCTTGTTACATGGAGACATTGGGCATTGAAGCTGTGATGGAAAGGACCTCCCCAAAGGCAGGTAAATCCTATATCCGTCCTGTTGGGGGCCATACAGAGATTTATACTGGGGAGAGATAATACCTGTGTACAAGAAGGTTTATGTGTGGAAAGGAGCAGCATGAAATGAATTTCTATGATGAGCAGCTTCGGCTTTTGCAGGAGCAATGTGCCAGGAAGAAAAAGCTGGAGGGGAAGCAGATAGAGCTGTATAACCAGCGCAGCACCTTAAAACGTCAAGTGGCCGAACTAAAGGAAATTATGGCGGCAGAGCAGGAAGATGTAGATCGGCTGGAGGGCCGCAGTCTGGCTGCATTTTTTTACCGTGTAGTTGGAACCATGGACGAGAAATTGACGACAGAGCGACAGGAGGCCTATGCAGCCAAAGTAAAATATGATGCGGCAGTGCGGGAACTGGCAGGGGTAGAAGAGGACATAAAGCGGTGTGAGGCGGAATTAGCCGGCTTGGAGGGCTGTGAGAGCCGCTATGAGTCTGTTCTGAAGGAAAAGACCCAGGCGGTCAAACAACAGGGAGGAGCGCCCGCTCAGGAGATCCTGCAGCTTGAGGAGAGCATTGCTTATCTGGAGAGCCAGAAGAACGAATTGCAGGAAGCAGCTTTTGCAGGAAATGCCGCGCGTTTGACTACCGATCAAATCCTGTCCAGCCTGGACAGCGCAGAGGGCTGGGGAACCTGGGATTTGTTTGGAGGAGGTATTGTTGCGGACCTTGCCAAACACAGCCATTTGGA
Organism: Bacillota bacterium; assembly: GCA_003343995.1. Taxonomy (GTDB): domain Bacteria; phylum Bacillota; class Clostridia; order Christensenellales; family Borkfalkiaceae; genus UMGS775. The sequence continues at coordinate 8,304 of QAKE01000004.1, read as the reverse complement.
TGAGGCGCAGGAGGCTGTGGAGTATTTGCAGTCTCAGCTGCGTACCTTTAAAACGGAACTGGCAGATGTAACGATTTGTGCGGAACTGCAGGTTAGTGTAGATGGATTTCTACGCTTTGCAGACTATATGTTTGATGGTATCTTTACCGACTGGGTTGTTTTGGATCAAATCCATCATTCGCAGCAGCAGGTGGAGGAAACAAGAAGCCAGATCTGCAATGTTTTGGGCTATGTAAATGCCATGATAGCAGATGTGGAGGAGCAGATAAAAGAAAATAAAAATAGAATTGAATCGCTGGTACATAGCGTACAGATGTAGAGATATTGCGTGATTGTGCCGATGGTACAAAGAAGGGAGACGACAAAGTGAGCGAAGAAACTGTGGCACAGGGCTCTTATATGCTCTGGATCAACTGGTCGGATCATATTGTATCCTTCCGGGAGGTGGAAGGAGGGGATTATGAGCAGCTGGAATTTTCATCCAATGAAGAACGATTTTCTTATGTGTTCAACCATTGTTCAGCAGGGTTTCGGATTCAGTAACGTATGTCTTGGGAAACAAAAAAAGATGGCAGATATTTTCTGCCATCTTTTTTGTTTCTCCAGATATTTAGACAAATTCTTAGTCATAGCCATGCCGCTTGATTCCCAGGGAAATAATCTTGTTGTAGAGCGTACCCCGGCTGACTCCCAACTCCTGAGCCGTTTTTCGGATATTAAACTGATTACGGATCAGCGTTTCCAAAATAATGGTTCGTTCTACTTCGCGCAGGTGGTCTGCAAGTGTGAGTGTGCCAAGCTTAAGGGGCGTTGGCGACGACTCCTGTTGGTTGCACAGCTCTTTCTCCAGGCATTCAATCTGAATCCGATTTTCGGAAAAAGCAAACAACCGCTCCACTTCATTACGCAGCTCTCGTACATTTCCCGGCCAATCCTTTTGCTTTAAAGCAGCCATTGTTTCCGGGGAAAAATACTTGGAGGTACCATACCGCGTATTTAACTGCTGGAGGAAATGGTCTGCAATGTCCGGAATATCCTCTTTTCTCTCCCGGAGAGGCGGGATGCGTATGTTGATAACATTCAAACGGTAATATAAGTCGGCCCGAAACGTCTGGTCCCGAATTGCTTGTGTCAAATCTTTGTTTGTGGCCGCTACTACACGGACATCCACCTTAATCGTCTTAGTAGAGCCAACCCGGTCGATCTCCTGTTCCTGAAGGACGCGAAGCAGCTTGGCCTGCATGTTCAAAGGCATGTCCGCAATCTCGTCCAAAAAGATGGTTCCGCCGTTGGCCAACTCAAATTTTCCCTGTTTGCCTCCCTTCTTGGCACCGGTAAACGCACCGTCTTCATAGCCGAAAAGTTCGGATTCAAACAGTTCACTGGGAATCGCGGAGCAATTCAATTTTACAAAGGGTTGATTCCGTCTCTGACTGCAATTATGCAAGGCGGAAGCAAACAATTCCTTTCCCGTTCCGGTCTCGCCCACGATCATGACGTTAAAATCGGTTGCAGCAGCTTTTGCAACACTGTTTTTTGCACGCACAATGGCAGGAGAACATCCCAGAATCTCATTGGGAGAAAAAATAGTATCCGTATATTTTTGAAGCTGCTGCTTGTAAAAATATACCTCCTTCTCCATCGTGGAGATCATTTCACTGAATAGGAAGGGCTGGTTTGTAAAACGGACATGAGCAAATGCACCTAAGACTTCTCCCGTGGTTTCATCCAGTATATTGGCGCAGGTGCGAATACAAAACGAGTAGTTCTCCGCGTTAAGCGGGAGATCTTTTCCGGTGGGGAATGCTTCTGTGTTGTATTGTACCGGCTTAGTCTCTTTTAAAAGTGCAGGCAGACGCGAATTATAAAAAACAGCATCCACATCCATTCCAATCAGTTCATCCTGGGACTTGAAGTTTGAAATTCTCATGCTCTTATAATATGCGTCACTGATTGCAACAATTTTTCCATATTTATCAACCAACAGGAAACCGTCTTCTGTAATTTCCATAAAGTGACTGAGAAATCGTTCTTTTAATTCATTGCTGTCCATTTCATTAGATGCCTCCATTCAAAATGTAGGGTGAATAGGTTGGATTTTAGGTAGTCCCTCAGTTCATGTGTTCACATAGATTTGAACATGTTCATATTCTTGAACATATATATGTACTATTATTACAGAAAAGAACAGGGGATTGCAAGGCTTTTTGTAGAAATAATCGATGATATTTCTGGATATTCAAAACAGTTATTCCACAAATAAAAAGTTGGCATGCTACTTGTTAAAAGAATTATAACGTGAAACATCCAGGCAATTTTTTAGAAAAGGAAATGCCTGGGAAAAAAGCAGAAGAAGGAATGCACAAATAAGGAGGAGTTAAGATGAAAAAAGCCATTAGCCTTACACTTGTATCAGCCTTAACATTTTCCCTGTTAGCCGGATGCAGCCGTCCGGGAGCAGCAGGAACGGGCGGTTCCAATGACAGCGGATCTGGCAGTGCAGAATATGTTCTGCGCATCGGCCATACCGTTCAGGGCAACTCTCCCACCGGAAAGCTCTATGAAGAGATTTTTGAGCCCTACATTGAGGAGCACTCCAATGGCCGTATCGATGTGCAGGTTTACAGCGACTCCACGTTAGGAAATGATGCATCCCTGACAGAGGCTCTTCAGCTGGGTACCATTGAGATGGCTTCTGTTCCTACCTCTGCGTTGGCCAACTTCTGTGCTGACTTCGTAGCACTGGATTTGCCGTTTGTGTTTGACGACAAGGAAACCGTTTACGCTGCGCTGGACGGTGAGTTTGGTGACTATTTCTTTAAAGAGCTGGAAGACATTAACATCAAGGGCGTTTCCTGGAGCGAGAATGGCTTCCGTAACATTTCCAGCAACAAGGCGGTTCGGACGCTGGAAGATATGAAGGGACAGAAGATCCGCGTGATGGAGTCCCAGGTATATTTGTCTACGATGAAGGCCTTTGGCGCCAACCCCACCCCCATGGCCTTTAATGAGCTGTACACCGGTCTTTCCCAGGGTACTGTGGACGGACAGGACAACGGCATTATCCTGACCTATACTGCAAAACTGTACGAGGTGCAGGACTACTACACCATTTGTAACTATGTGTATGCGCCGGCCTGTAACTTGGCCTCTCTGGAGTGGTGGAACAGCCTTCCCGAGGATCTGCAGCAAGTGGTTCAGGAGGGTGCCGACCTCTTGACCGACGCGATCCGGGAAAAGAATGCAGAGATGGAAGAAGAGTATCTGAAGCTGATTGAAGAGTCCGGAACCGAGGTTATTTATCTGGATGAGGCAGAGCGCGATCGTTTCCGTGAGGCCTGCTCTGGCGTTTATGAAGAGATGCGCAGCTATGTGAACAATCCTGAGGTCATCGATATGGCTTTGTCCGTGGCGGAAGAATATGGGCAGTAATCACACTGAAATAAGAAAAATTGGCCCTGGGACACAAGGCTGCCCGGTACTTCGTCTCTGGGGAATCAAAAAAGGAGGCTCGTTATGACGCCCAAAAAATTGTGGGATCATCTGGAGGAGTACCTGCTGGTTCCATTGCTTGCGTTCTCTGCAATCGTAATCTTTGTTCAGGTCATTATGCGATACGTGTTTCACAATTCGCTAAGCTGGTCGGAGGAACTGGTCCGCTTCCTGTATATCTGGGAAATCTGGCTGGGCGTATCCTACGCTACCAAGCGGTGTAGCCAGCTGCGCATTTCCATTATTGTGGATCACCTGCCGGAAAAAGTGCACTGGGTCATTGAGACCGTGGTCATGATCCTCTGGTTTGCATTTGGTGTATTTTTGATTGTCGTAGGTTTTGATATGTGCATGCGGGTTGCGGAACTGGGACAGCGTTCCACCGCGCTGCGTATTCCTATGCAGTATGTATACTCGGGAATTCCGATTGGAGCAGCTTTGATGAATATCCGTTTGATAGAAAATTTTGTTCAGCACATTGGCAAATTGTTCAGCAAAAAGAGAGGTGAGGCATCATGAGTAATATTGCGTGTCTATTTATCCTGCTGTTCCTATTTCTTTTGATGAGCCTCCCCATCGGTGTATCGCTGGGCCTATCGACCATTATTACGCTGTGGTGTTATACGACCACACCCATGTATATCGTAATACAGAATATTTTCTCAGGTCTGAACTCGTTTTCCCTGATGGCGATCCCCTTCTTTATGCTGGCCGGAAATCTTATGGGCCTGGGCGGAATCTCCCGACGGATCGTAAACTTCTGTGATGCGCTGATTGGAGCAGTCACAGGCGGCCTGGGTCATGTAGCCATCGCAGCCTCCATGATCTTTGCGGCCATCTCCGGTTCTGCACCCGCCACAGTGTCGGCCATTGGTACCATGATGATCCCCGATATGGAGAAAAACGGGTATGACAAAGACTATGCCACCGCGCTTTGTGCTTCGGCAGGAACCATTGGTGTTATCATTCCTCCCTCCATTCCCTTCGTGATTTACTGTGTGGTTGCAGGAGAGTCGGTTGGTACGCTGTTTATTGCCGGTATTGTTCCCGGTATCCTGATTGGCGCTGGCCTTATGCTGGTGAACTTCCTGGTTTCCAAAAAGTACGGATACAAGGGCGTTGCCAAATCCAAGCGTCCTAAGCTGTGGGCGACCTTCAAGGATTCCTTCCTGGCCCTGCTGACCCCGGTTATTATTCTGGGCGGCATCTATGCCGGTATTTTCACGCCCACGGAATCTGCTGTTGTGGCTGTGTTCTACTCGCTGCTGGTCGGTACCCTTGTGTATAAAGAGCTTGACCTGAAGACCATTTTTGAGTCTCTGCGTAGCACCGCAGAACTGAATGGTTCTGCCAACTTGGCGGTAGGCCTGTCCATGGCATTTTCTGCTTACCTCACCATGGCTCAGATCCCTGCTACAATCGGTGACTTTATCACCTCCAACATCTCCAGTGGAACCTTCATCATCCTCTTTATGCTGGTGATCCTCCTGATCGTTGGACTGTTCGTGGATAACATCTCCGCCTGCCTCGTATTGACGCCTATTTTCCTCCCCATTGTTACGAGCATCGGGTATGATCCCATCCATTTCGGCGTGATCATGACTGTGGCTCTGGCCATTGGTTTTTGTACGCCTCCCTTCGGTTCCAATCTGTTTGTTGCGTCCAGCATTACTGGGCTGCGGATCGAAGCAATTTGCAAACGAATTATTCCGTTTATCCTCTCCATGATTATTTGTTTGCTGCTCATCACGTTTATCCCTGCCATTTCTATGACGCTGGTTAAATTCATGGCTTAAGACCCAATACAATATCGTCCCGCCGCACAGTTTATAAAGATCAGATAAGGAGAGTAAATAATATGGACTTTGATCTTATCTTAAAAAACGGAACTATCATAACGCTGGACCCGGATAATCCGGAATACCGATGGATTGGTGTGAAGGACGGCAAGATTGCTGCCGCCGGAACCCGGGATGACTTCGCAGGAAACGCCCGCTCGGTCATCGACCTGAAGGGCAATACCGTGGTCCCCGGTTTTGCAGATGTTCATGTGCATGGATTTATGACCGGCCAGAATCTGGCCGCCGTTGACCTTCGAAATGTGACCTGCATCGATGAGGTGCTCCATCTTTTGGCGGAGCGTGCCAAGCAGGTTCCTCCCGGCGGACTGGTCCACGGCATTGGTTTGAAATCGGAGGCCATCAAGGAAAAGCGGATGCCGAACCGCCACGAATTGGATACGGTCTGTCCTGATCATCTGTGCGCCGTCTACCATACTTCCGTTCACGGCTTGTCTGTCAATACCCTGACTCTGAACCGCATTGGTGTTCTGGATCACCCGGAGCTGATGGGCGACTATGCCGACGAAATCAAAGAAGGAATCCTGCTGCAGGATCAGACCGGCACGATGGCGTTCAACGAGCTGTTTGGAAAAGCCGATGAAGAGACCGTAAAGGGATATGCCAAAAAGTGCTGTGAGTATGCAGCCTCCAAGGGTTGTACCACCATTCATGCGCTTAACGGAACGGATATCGAGAGCCGGGGCCCCATTTGGGAAAAAGTGAAGGACGAGCTGTGCATTCATTCCCTGAATATGTGGGAGACCTGGGATGTGCAGGCGGCGAAAAACATCGGACTGCCCCGCGTGGGTGGCTGCCTGCTGCTGGATGGTGCGAGAGCGCTGTTCCAGGCGGCATACTCCAAGCCGTTTTTAAACCATCCCGATACCCGCGGCTTGCTCTATCGCTCGGATTTTGATGTGTACAATTTCGTGTATGAGGCGCACAAGAACAATATGCAGATCGGCATGCATGCCATGGGTGACCGTGCCATCGATCAGCTGATCTATATCATTGACAGTGTGACCAAGCAGTTGGGAGATAAGGGACTTCGCCACCGGATTGAGCATTTCTCCTATCCCACCGAGCGCCATATCGAAATGGCAGCGGAACTGCAGTTGGCTTTACCGATGCAGCCGATCTGGTGTGAGATTTGGGATGATCCTGCCAACAGTGTGTTTGCACCCATGCTGGGAGAAGACGTGGCTGCCGAAAACGAGCCGTTCCGCAAGCTGGTGGAAGCGGGCTGTATGGTGGGCAGCTCTTCCGATAGTCCTGTTACCCCCATCGATCCCATTAAAAACCTGCATATTCTGGTCAACAATCCCCGCGAGGTCCGGCGGGTCAGTGTGACGGATGCACTGAAGATTTCTACTTATAACGGAGCATGGATCGGACATGAAGAGAAGGAACGCGGCAACTTGGTGCTGGGCAAATATGCGGATATGGTTGTGATCGACCGCAATCCCTATGTCTCTCCTGAGTTGATCAAGGACACCAATGTGCTGCTCACCATTTCGGAAGGACGGATTGCATATCAGAACCCGGATTTTCCTATCTAATGATGTGCTTAGGGCGTGAGCAGAAAAAACTTACATAAGTCCTTCTGTTTGTCCTGAATTTGGTGGAAAAGAGTTCTGGGAAGTCTGATAAAAATGACTTCCCAGAACTTTCCATTCCTGGCCATTCAACAATGCTCCGCAGCTTTCCATGGGAGATGATACCGTGAATCCAAAAACGTTTTACATCCAAAGTCAAGACATCAAGTATCAGGAGGCAAAACTGGACGACTCGATTTTCAGCAAATGCTACTTGATCGAAAATCCCTGCCGGGATCAAATCGTTGCCATCCCGGATGGGTGCATTGACTTTCAGTTTGTGTGGGAAGAAGAGCAATGCCATGGATATGTTTGTGGAAGTTATTTAAAAGGGAATCCCTCTAAAATAGGGACCTATCAAAAATGCTTTGGACTCAAACTGCACCCGGGAGTTTTGTTTTCCTTTCTGGAGCCAAGGCAGATCTCGCTGCTGATCGAAAAGCGGGTCTCATTGGAACAATTTTTAAATATCTCGTCCCTGGAGGTGCAGCTGCAAAATCTGAAAAGCTTTTCTGATCTTGCAGATTGTTCCCAGAGCTTTTTCCAGCAGCAGTCCCTTTATCCGGCCCATAGCATAGCCAGGGAGACCAGAGACATGATTTTGCGGACCTCCGGTTCTACCCGCATCTCTGAGATCGTCCGCTCTCTGGGTTACAGTCAACGCTATGTGAACAATGTGTTCAAACTACATTTCGGCATCCCAACCAAGAAGTATGCAGAAATTGTGCGGGTGCAGACAGCGATCGAATCGCTCTATGCAAATGACGTGATGGATGTTGTTGATATGCTGGGCTACTATGATCAGGCCCATTTTATCCATGAATTTAAAAACTACACGTCTCTGACGCCCAATTCCTTTCAATCACAGCTGCACGCCCCCAACCGAACGGTTATCGTATGAGGATTCACGTTTTCCTGCTAATAACAGGGCACAGGGGTACAGCGGTCAAGGCTGTACCCCTGTGCCCCGAATGAAAGAAAGGGGAAGATATGGATCAGCCCAGATGTTTGTATGTAGGAACAGTATACTGGGCATTTTAGAGAAGGATGTTTCCCATTTATGTACATAACGTAAAGAATTGCGGTTGCAGCTGGAATATTGGTTAGTATGGTGCTTTTGGCTGGGTAGTTTTGGAATACGCTGCTTTTTCCGTCGACCAAAGGCGGAGCATACTAATATAAGAAATCAATTTGATATATGTCAAGGCTGGGGCGAAACTACCTGCAAGTGGGGTTTTACACGGAAACATTATGGACAAGGACACAAAAGGCAGACCGTGAAACGGGCTGCTGACAACAAATAAAGGCTGAATATCAGGCACCGGGAAAGTGCGGGATATTCAGCCTGTTTTGTTGTCCGGGGTTTCCAAAGGGGC
>QAKE01000049.1:63136-115270 GCA_003343995.1 Bacillota bacterium | reverse complement strand
GCCATCTGGTCGCCGTCGAAGTCGGCGTTGAACGCGCCGCAGACGAGCGGATGCAGTTTGATCGCCCTGCCCTCGATGAGCACCGGCTCGAACGCCTGAATGGACAAGCGGTGCAAGGTCGGCGCGCGGTTGAGCATGACGGGGTGGTCCTTGATGACCTCTTCCAACACGTCCCACACGACGGACTTCGCGCGTTCCACCGTCCTCTTCGCGTTCTTGATGTTGTGGCAGATGTTCTTTTCCACCAGCTTTTTCATCACGAAGGGCTTGAACAGCTCGATGGCCATTTCCTTGGGCAGACCGCACTGATACAGCTTGAGTTCCGGCCCGACGACGATAACCGAACGTCCGGAATAGTCCACGCGCTTGCCGAGAAGGTTCTGACGGAAACGCCCCTGCTTGCCGCGGAGAAGTCCCGAAAGCGATTTCAGATCGCGGTTGCCCGCGCCGCTGACCGCCTTGCCGCGGCGGCCGTTGTCGATTAAGGCGTCCACCGCCTCCTGCAGCATTCTCTTTTCGTTGCGGATAATGATTTCCGGCGCGCCGAGCTCCATCAGCTTTTTCAAGCGGTTGTTGCGGTTGATGACGCGGCGGTATAAATCGTTCAGATCGCTGGTGGCGAATCTGCCGCCGTCGAGCTGCACCATCGGGCGCAGTTCCGGCGGAATGACCGGCAGAACGTCGAGCACCATCCATTCGGGACGGTTGCCGCTCTTGCGGAACGCCTCGATGATGTCGATGCGCTTCACCGCGCGGAGGCGCTTTTGCCCCGAAGTGTTCTCGTCGATGATCTTTTTGAGTTCTTCGCTCTCTTTGTCGAGATCGACCGCCATGAGGAGTTCCTTCACCGCTTCCGCGCCCATGCCCGTTTTGAACGAGCCTACGCCGTACTGCTCCTCTTTTTCCATCTTTTCGCGGTCGTTGATGACCTGTTTATAGGTCAGATCGGTATCGCCGGCGTCGAGCACCACGTGGCAGGCGAAATAGAGCACCTGCTCCAGCGCTTTGGGGCTCATGTCCAGCATGAGGGCGATGCGCGAGGGCACGCCCTTAAAGTACCAGATATGCGACACGGGGGCGGCTAATTCGATGTGCCCCATGCGGTCGCGGCGGACCTTGGCTTTGGTGACTTCCACGCCGCACTTATCGCAGATTACGCCCTTATAGCGAATACGCTTATACTTGCCGCAGTGACATTCCCAGTCCTTGGTCGGCCCGAAAATCCGTTCGCAAAAAAGTCCGCCGATTTCCGGCTTTTGCGTTCTGTAATTGATGGTTTCCGGCTTGGTGACCTCGCCGTAAGACCATTCGCGGATCTTTTCGGGGGACGCTACGCCGATCTGTATAGAATCGAAATTGTTAAGTTCAAACATTTACGCACCCTCCCTTTATTCTTTATCGTCCTCGTCGTCGAACAGCGCGTCGTCGTCGAAATCATCGTCGAAGTCGTCGCCGAAATCGTCGGGAACGGTGGTATCAAGAGGCTCGTCGTCCTCCTCGAAGAGTTCTTTGGAATTGAACTCGAATTTGTCGTCGTCCTCGAAATCCACGTCTTCGAAATCGTCGTCGAAATCCTCCTCGTCGTAGCCGAGCTGCACTTCCTCCACGTCCTCTCTTTCGCGTACGTGCGGCGTGTCGTCCTCGCTTTCGATAAGGTCTTTAATGGCGAGCTCTTCCTTGTTTTCGGTGAGCACCTTCATGTCGAGGGCGAGCGACTGCAATTCTTTTAAGAGCACCTTGAACGATTCGGGAATCCCCGGTTCGGAAATGCTGTTGCCCTTGACGATGGATTCGTAGGTCTTTACGCGCCCGACGATATCGTCGGACTTGACGGTGAGAATTTCCTGCAGGATATGCGCCGCGCCGTAAGCCTCGAGCGCCCACACTTCCATTTCGCCGAAACGCTGTCCGCCGAACTGCGCTTTACCGCCGAGCGGCTGCTGCGTGACGAGGGAATACGGACCGGTGGAACGGGCGTGGATTTTATCGTCTACGAGGTGGATCAGCTTGATCATATACATCTGCCCCACGGTGACGCGGTTATCGAAAGGCTCGCCCGTGCGTCCGTCGTAAAGCTGAATTTTGCCGTCCACTTCCCCGTCGGGGTTGACGAAGTTGTTTTCCTTTAAGAGTTCTTTGATTTCCTTTTCGGACGCGCCGTCGAACACCGGCGTGGCGATTTTCCAGCCGAGCTGTTTGCACACCAGACCGAGGTGCACTTCCAGCACCTGCCCGATATTCATACGGGAAGGAACGCCAAGGGGGTTCAAAACGATTTGCAGCGGCGTGCCGTCCGCCATGAACGGCATATCGCTTTCCGGCAAAATCCTCGAAACGACGCCCTTGTTTCCGTGGCGGCCCGCCATCTTGTCGCCGATGGAGATCTTTCTCTTCTGCGCGATATACACGCGCACGAGTTTATTGACTCCCGGCGGCAGCTCGTCCTTGTTCGCCCGCGTGAAGATCTTCACGTCCACGACGATACCGCCCTCTCCGTGCGGCACCTTCAGCGAGGTGTCGCGCACCTCTCTCGCCTTTTCGCCGAAGATCGCGCGCAGCAATCTTTCTTCCGGCGTGAGCTCCGTTTCGCCCTTGGGCGTCACTTTGCCGACGAGGATATCGCCGGAGTTGACCTCCGCGCCGATGCGCACGATGCCGTCCTCGTCGAGGTCCTTCAAAGCGTCCTCGCCGACGTTGGGAATATCGCGCGTGATTTCCTCTTCGCCGAGCTTGGTGTCGCGCGCCTCCGTTTCGTGCTCCTCGATGTGAATGGTGGTGAACACGTCGTTTCTGACGAGCTCTTCCGAAAGGAGGATGGCGTCCTCGTAGTTATAGCCTTCCCACGACATGAAACCGATTAAAATGTTTCTGCCGAGCGCCAGCTCGCCGTTCGCCGTGGAAGGACCGTCCGCCAGCACCTGCCCCTTCTCCACGCGCTCGCCCTTGCTGATGATGGGGCGCTGGTTAAGGCACGTGCCTTGGTTGGAACGTTCAAATTTTTTCAGTTTGTATACGCGCTTGAAGCCGTCGTCCTCGGTGACGGTGATTTCGTCGCCCGCGACCGCCGTCGCCACGCCCGCCTCCTTGGCAATGACCATGACGCCCGAGTCGTACGCGATTCTGCCCTCGATGCCCGTCGCCACGATGGCGTTTTCCGGCTTTAAGAGGGGCACCGCCTGCCGCTGCATGTTCGAGCCCATGAGCGCGCGGTTGGTATCGTCGTTTTCCAAGAACGGAATGAGCGCCGTCGCCACGGAAATGAGCTGTTTGGGCGACACGTCCATGTAGTCGATGAGCTCCTTCGACTCCTCGGTGATGTCCTCTCTGTGACGGCAGCTCACGCGGTCGTTGACGAAATGCCCTTCCTCGTCGAGCGGCTCGTTTGCCTGCGCCACGATATAATTGTCCTCTTCGTCCGCCGTGAGGTAATCCACCTCGTCGGTGACGACGCCCCTTTCCTTATCCACTCTGCGGTAGGGCGATTCGATAAAGCCGAATTCGTTGACCTTCGCGTAAGTGGAAAGCGAGGAAATCAGACCGATGTTCTGACCTTCCGGCGTTTCGATGGGACACAGTCTTCCGTAATGGGAGTGGTGCACGTCGCGCACCTCGAAGGTGGCGCGGTCGCGGTTCAGACCGCCCGGTCCGAGGGCGGAGAGCTTTCTTTTATGCGTAAGCTCCGCGATGGGGTTGGTTTGGTCCATGAACTGCGACAGCTGGGAGGAACCGAAAAATTCCTTGATCGCCGCGCTGACGGGGCGCACGTTGATGAGCCCGTTGGGAGAAACCTCTTTGGGATCCTGCGTCGCCATGCGTTCCTTGATGACGCGCTCCAAACGCGCGATACCGATGCGGAACTGGTTTTGCAGCAGTTCGCCCACGCTGCGCACGCGGCGGTTGCCCAAGTGGTCGATGTTGTCCGCCGAGCCGACGCCTTCGTTCAAATCGAGGTTCAAAGAAACCACTGCCACGATGTCGTCCACCGTGATGTGTTTATGATTGAGCTTGTCGAGCATGGGGCGGATGAGCTTTCTCTTCTCCGCGTCGAGCTCGCAGTTTTCTTCCTTCAGAATATCGAAGAACGCCTTGACCGCCTGCACGAACTTCACGCGGATTTCGCGGCATTTTTCCTCGTTCTTCTTCTCCTCCGGCTTTTCCTCCGCCTTGTCGGCGATCTCTTTTTCCTCGAGATAGAAAAGCTCGTTTATCCTCGCGCGGAAATGCTCCGCCGTGTCCTCCGCGCTTTCCGTCTGCGCCATGGCGTACACCTCGCGCGCGAACTTGACGGCGGGATAGTACACCGTGTCGAGCAAGCCGAACTTTTTATGGTCGGCGTTCTTAAATTCCTCCACCGAGGAAAAATCCACCACGTTGTTGGCGATGACCTTGTGCCGTCTGCCTTCCGCGCCGACGATGTACACTTCGTTGACTCCGGCGTTCTGAACGGCGACGGCGGTCGCCTTGTCCACGACCGTTCCCGCGGAGGCGAGCACCTCGCCGTCCTCGTTGATCACGTCGTCCGCCAGCGTGCAGCCGACGATTCTCGCCGACATGCGCAAACGCTTGTTGAATTTATATCTGCCGACCTTCGCGATGTCGTAGCGGCGAGGATCGAAGAAAAGATTTCTCAAGTGCTGGCGCACCGCGTCCTCCGTGGGGACTTCGCCGGGGCGCAAGCGGCGGTAGAGTTCGATCAGACCGTCGCTCTCCGATTTCGCCGTATCCTTTTCCACGGTGGCGGCGATCATCGGGTTGTTGTCGAAAAGCAGGGCGAGCGCCTCGTCGCTTCCGAAACCGAGGGCGCGCAGGAGCACCGTTGCGGTGAGCTTACGCGTTCTGTCCACGTGCACCCACAATACGTCCGACGCGTCCTGCTCGAATTCCAGCCACGCGCCGCGGTTGGGGATCACCGTGGTGTCGAAAATCTTCTTGCCGGACTTGTCCAGCGATTTGCCGTTGTACACGCCGGGGCTTCTCACCAGCTGAGAAACGATAACGCGCTCCGCGCCGTTGATGATGAAGGAACCGTTTTCCGTCATGAGCGGCATATCGCCCATAAACACTTCCTGATCGATTACCTCGTCCGTTACCTTATTCACCAACCGAACCTTTACCCTCAACGGAAGGGCGAACGTAGCGTCTCTGTCGCGGCATTCCTTTTCGTCGTATTTCGACGAGCCGGAAAGCACGTGGTCGAGAAAGTATAGTTCAAAGTGGTCGGAATAGTCGGTAATCGGCGAAAAATCTTCCAGAACTTCGCTGATTCCTTCCTTGATAAAGCTGTCGTAAGAGTCTTTCTGAACTTCGACAAGATAGGGAATTTCAATCGCTTCCTTGATCTTGGAAAAACTCTTCCTTTTGACTTTACCGCACTGAACTTCTCTTAGATTACGTGCCATCAACAACACTCTCCTTAAAAAATTTTTTAAATTGTCCTTGACAGGTTGAGAAAAATCATCAAATGTAGTATAATAGAGGCATGAAATGATTTCACCGAGGAATTACCAGCGATTTTCAGCGGTTTTTCGGGGTGCGGCGCGATGCCGTTTTTCCGAAAACAGCGATAATAACCGATAATAACCTATCATAATGCATTATATTACTATAAACGTTTTCACAAAATAAGTCAAGCATTTTAAACAAAAATATATTAAAAATAAAAAAGGGAGCGAAAAAGGCAGGAAAAACGCATGAGAATCGATAAATTTTTAAAAGTTTCGCGTATTTTAAAGCGCCGCACCGTTGCGAGCGACGCGTGCAACGGCGGCAGGGTTTCGGTGAACGGCAAGGACGTGAAACCTTCCTTCAACCTGAAGGTCGGCGACGTGGTGGAAATCCGCTTTGCGGGCGGCAAAGTAAAGTTCCGCGTGAAGGAGCTCAAAGAAAACGTGAGAAAGGACGAGGCGGAAACGCTTTACGAAACGGTGGAAGAATGAAGGTGAGCACGGTGATCCCCGCGGCGGGCGTCGGCAGCCGCGCGGGGTTCGGACAGAATAAGCTGCTGCAAAAGCTCGGCGACGAAACGGTCATCGAAAAGACGGTGCGCGCCTTTACGGCGAGCGGGCTGGTGGACGAAATCGTGATCGTCGCGTCGGGAGAGGACGGCAAAATCATGCGCGGGCTCTTCCCCTCGGCGACCTTCGCGCTCGGCGGCGCCACCCGCACCGAATCGGTGAAAAACGGACTGAAAGCCGCCTCGGGCGACATCGTGCTGGTGCACGACGGCGCCCGCCCCTTCGTGACGGCGGAGATCATCGGGCGGTGCATCGAAAGCGTAAAGCGCTTCGGCAGCGGCGTCGCGGCGGTGACGGCGGCGGACACCCTCGCCGCGGGAGAAAACGGAACGCTCACCCGCGTGTACGGCAAGGAGGGCAATTTTATCTTACAAACCCCGCAGGCGTTTTTGCGCGGAGAGCTGCTTTCCGCCTACGAAAAGGCGCGGGGCTCGTTCCCCGACGAAAGCTCGCTCTATCTTCGGTACGTGGGCAATCCGCACCTCGTCGAAGGCTCGCGCGAAAATCGCAAGCTCACCTTCCGCGAGGATTTCGGCTGTCCCTTCCGCACCGGCTGCGGCTACGACACGCACGAGCTCGTAACGGGGCGCAAGCTGATTCTCTGCGGCGTGGAAATCCCCCACGACAAGGGACTGCTGGGGCACAGCGACGCGGACGCGCCCGCGCACGCGCTGACCGACGCGCTTTTGTCGGCGGCGGGACTGAAGGACATCGGCACGTATTTTCCCGATACCGACGCCGCGTACGAAGGCGCGGACAGCATGGAACTTTTGCGCAAAGTCGTTTCCCTGCTGAAAGAGCGGAAACTGCGCCCCGTGAACGCCTCGATTACCGTGCTGGCGCAAAAACCGAAGCTCGCCCCCTATATCGACAACATGAAAGCCAATATCGCGGCGGCGCTGAAAATCGACGTTTCTTCCGTGGGAGTGAGCGCGACGACGACGGAGCGGCTGGGGTTTGTCGGCAGAGAGGAAGGCATCGCCGCCTACGCCTCGGCGCTGATAGAACAGACGTTGTGATTGCGCAAACTTTTTCCGCGCGTTCGGCGCGTTTTTTCGCGGCGTTTGCCTTATATCGGACTTACGTTGTAAAAAAATGCCGCAAATATACCGTTTATACAGGTTTTACCCCCCCCCCCGTACGAAAACTCAATATTTCGGCGAAAATTTTAAGTTTTTTATAAAATTTTTTATCAAAACGTTTTACTTTTTAAAAATTTGTGATATTATATATATAGAAACGTACGAAAATTTTTAAAAATTTTTTCAGGAAAATTTTAACAATCGAAACGCGTTATATTTGTAAAGATTTCGACAAATTGCAATAATGTGTCCATTGTGTCGAATTTTGGTATATTATTATAGTAAGGTAAAGAACTATGTTTGGTAATAATTTAAAAAACCTTCGTAACGAAGCACAAGTCAACCAGAAAGCGCTTGCTTCGCAATTCCGCGTAACGCAGGCAACCATCAGCAGTTGGGAAAACGGCAGAACCGCCCCCTCCTTCGAGCAGCTCATTCAGATTGCCGATTATTTCGACGTTTCGGTGGATTATCTCATCGGGCGCACGAATATCGACAATAACTACGTATACAACCCGCAGAAGGACATCGCGGATATTCTGGAATTGCTGCAGCAAACCGACAACCGCGAACGCGAGGTCATCTACCGTTTGCTCAAAGAGTACGCCAAGACCAAAAAAATCATGGCGAAAGAATAATTTTACATAACGAACGAAAGATAAACGCGGCTTATCGTTAAGCCTGCGTATGGTTTAGTATGCCTTCTCCGCTCTTTGTCGTCGAAAAAGAGCGGATTTTTTTATTTCTTTCCGATTAAAAACGCCGCGGAGATTTTTACTCCGCGGCGTTTTTTACAGCTGTTCCGTTTTCGCTTACTGTTTTAATTTTATACGCAGCCCTGCGCTTTCATCGATTCCGCAACCTTGATGAAGCCCGCGATGTTCGCGCCCGCCATGTAGTTGCCCGCCATGCCGTAGGTTTTGGAAGCCCCGTCGCACGCCGCGAAAATGCTCTTCATGATGCCCTTCAGTTTGGCGTCCACTTCCTCGAACGTCCAAGAAAGCCGCTGGCTGTTCTGGCTCATTTCCAAACCGGAAGTCGCAACGCCGCCGGCGTTCGCCGCCTTCGCGGGGCCGTAGAGCATCTTGTTGGCGAAGTAAACGTCGATCGCCTCCGGCGTGGAGGGCATATTCGCGCCTTCCGAAACCGCCATGCAGCCGTTCTTCGCCAAAATTTCGGCGCTTTCGCCGTCGATTTCGTTCTGCGTGGCGCAGGGCAGGGCGATATCGCACTTCACCGTCCAAACGCCTTTGCAGCCCGCGGTATACTTCGCCTCGGGGTGGAAGTTCAAATATTCCTTGATGCGCTTTCTCTCCACCTCTTTGATCTGCTTCACGCAGTCGAGGTCGATGCCCTTTTCGTCGTAAATATAACCGTCGGAATCGGACACGGTAACGACCTTCGCGCCGAATTCCGTCGCCTTCTGCGCCGCGTAAATCGCCACGTTGCCCGAACCGGAGATGACCACCGTTTTACCCTTGAAGGACGTGCCGTTCGCCTTGAGCATTTCCTCGGTGAAATAGCAAAGACCGAAGCCCGTGGCTTCCTTTCTCGCCAGCGAACCGCCGTAGGTCAGCCCCTTGCCGGTGAGCACGCCGGTAAATTCGTTCCTGAGGCGCTTATACTGCCCGAACATATAGCCGATTTCCCGCGCGCCCGTGCCGATATCGCCGGCGGGCACGTCGCAGTCCGCGCCGATATGGCGGGAAAGCTCCGTCATAAAGCTCTGGCAAAAACGCATGATCTCGCCGTCGGACTTGCCTTTCGGATCGAAATCCGAACCGCCCTTGCCGCCGCCCATGGGCAGCGTGGTGAGGCTGTTTTTGAAGGTCTGCTCGAAGCCGAGGAATTTGATGATGCTCAGATTCACCGACGGGTGCAGGCGGATGCCGCCCTTATACGGCCCGATCGCGGAATTGAACTGCACGCGGAAACCGCGGTTGACCTGCGATTTGCCCTGATCGTCCACCCAAGGAACGCGGAAGATGATCTGCCGTTCCGGCTCGACGAGTCTTTCCAAAACGCCCGCCTCCACGAGATCGGGACGTTTTTCCACGACGGGTTCGAGCGTCGTCAACACTTCGGTGACCGCCTGAATGAATTCCGGCTCGCCCTGATTGCGCTTTTCTACCCTTGCCAACAGCTCCTGCAAATATGCGTTTTTCATCGCCATATGTATTTCTCCTTATATTCCCGCCGCAAGCGGGTTGTTTTACGGTTTTTATTTTAGCACAACTTCGCAAAATTGACAACTTTTCTCATAAAATAAATTCCCATAAAATATTTTATAGGTAGTATTATCGCCCCTTATACTTTCTTTTTTGTCGATTTTTTTCTATTCCGCGTCCGTTTGCGGCTTTTTTACTTACCGCACTTGTATTTGGGGAAAATTTATGCTATACTATAAGGGAATTAAGAAAAGGAGCGCGCACATGAAAACCATCGATAAACCCGTGAAAAAATGTAAAATAAAGCGTTTCGATTTCGTGAAAAAGCCGCGCTATTTCTCCCCGATGCGCCATATCGCCTACCTTGCGGGCAAAATCGTGCTGCGCAAGGCGGACGTAACCATCCGCCGCGTGAATATGGAAGGGCTGAAACCGCCCTATTTCATCTTGGCGAACCACGCCTCCATTTACGACATGGCGACGAGCATGCTCGTCAACTACCCGCACCGCACCTATAACGTGGTGGCGCTCGACGGGCTGTACGATTTCACCGAACCGCTGATGCGCAGCATCGGCACCATCGCCAAACGCAAATTCATCAAGGACCTCGCGCTGCTTAAAAGCATGAAGTTCGTCGTCACCAAATGCAAGGACGCCATTTTGATGATGTACCCCGAGGCGAAATATTCCCTGCAGGGCGCAACCTCCTACCTGCCGCCGACGCTGGGCAAGCTGGCGAAATTTCTCGGCGTGCCCGTGGTTTCCTGCCATTTGAACGGCTGTTACGTCAACGCGCCGCAATGGCACAAGATCTTGAACAAACGCGCCAAAATCGAGGCGATCGTTACCCAGACGTGCACCGCCGACGACGTAAAGAACCTTTCGGAAGAGGAATTGCAGAAAAAAATCGTCGATCATTTCGTTTACGACGATTTCAAATGGCAAAAGGAAAACAACGTCGTCATCGACGTGCCCTATCGGGCGCAGGGGCTGAACCGCATTTTATACAAATGCCCCCGCTGCGGCGTCGCGCATAAAATGGAAGGAGAGGGCATTCGCCTTACCTGCAAGGCGTGCGGCAAGGTTTGGGAAATGACGCCCCTCGGCGAGCTGAAAGCCCTCGAGGGAGAAACGGAGTTTTCCCATATTCCCGATTGGTTCGATTGGGAGAAAGCCGACGTGGAACGCCGCGTGCGGGAGGGCACGTACCGCTTCGAGGACGAAGTGAAGGTGAAAACCATGCCCAACGCCCGGCATATGTACCGCCACCCCAACGGGCGGCTGATCCACGACAACACGGGGTTCCGCTTTATCGGGCACGTGTACGACGAGGACGTCGATTTGCATTTCGATTCCAAAATACAAGACGGCGTGCACATCGAATACCCCATCAAAAACAACGATTACACCGACTGCGTAATCCTTTACACGCAGGACGAAAGCTATTATCTGATGCCCGTCAACGCGCGGGACGTCATCACGGAAATTTCCCTTGCGACCGACGCGATTTACGCCTTCCGCAACGAAAAGAAGTAATCCGTTCGACGAAAAAAAACCGCCGCCCCGAAAGCATTTCGCTTTCGGGGCGGCTTTTTATTTTAAAACAATTGCAGTAAGTCCACCAATATTGCGAACCCGACGAGGAGCAGCAGCCCCGCGAAGTGTATCGCGCCCTCCACCTTTCTGTTGAGCGGTTTTTTGCGCACCCACTCGATGAGCGTGAAGATGACGCGGCTGCCGTCCAGCGCGGGAATGGGCAGAAGGTTGAACACCGCAAGGTTTACCCCGATAAACGAGGAGATCATCAGAAGATAGTTCAGCCCGCCCGTCTTGATGGCGTTGGCGGTTACCGTTACGGTGGTGATCGTTCCCCCCAAAGAGGAAAGCCCGATCCGCCCCGTCAGCAGCTGCCCCAGCACGGTGAATATCGTGCCGGCGATGCGGAAGGAATACTCGAAACTGCTGCCCAGCGTGTTCCAGAACCCGCCGCGCACGTTCACGGCGTACAGGCTCTTGCACCCGAGCGCCTTCAGCAGGGCGTCGGTATCCTCGATATTAACGAAATCGCCGTCGCTCTGCAAGGCGATTTCCAGCTCCCTTTTCTCCCCGTTCCGCAGCACGGTTACGGGAACGGCGTCGCCCGCGGCGAAATCGTCGATGGATTTCATGATGTCCGTCGCCATATAGATACGGCGGCCGTTGATGCTTAAAATCACGTCGTCGACGCGGAGCGCCTGCTCCTGCGCGAGCGCCGAACCGTCGGCGAGCGCGTGCACGCGGTACGCCGGCTGACCGTACGCGGCGAACATGACGATAATAAGCACAACGGCGAGCAGATAGTTCATCAGCGCGCCGGAAACGAGCACGATAATTCTCTGCCACGGCTTTTTGTTGTTGAAGGAATCGGGCTCGGGATCGTCCTCATCCTCCCCCGCGAAGGCGCAAAACCCGCCGAGGGGCAGAGCGCGCACGGAAAAGACCTCCCCGCTTTTCGCTTGGCGCGAAAAGAGTTTCGGGCCGAACCCGATGGCGAATTCGTTGATTTTGAAGCGGAAAATTTTGCCCGCCGTGTAATGTCCGAACTCGTGCACGGTGATCATCACCAGCAAAACGATGACCGCCAGCAAAATGTATAAAATGTTTTGCATTACGCTCGCAAAACTAAGCAGTTGATGTTCCATTCAGCTCCGATATGATTTTTTTCGCCAACGCGCGCGCCTTTTCGTCCTCGCGCACCAGCGTTTCCTCCCCGTCGATGGCAACGCGCGCCGTGCGCCGCAAGGTGTTTTCGAGCACGCGCGCGATGTCCGTAAAGCGGATGTTCCCCCGCAGAAATTCGCCGACGGCGATCTCGTCCGCCGCGTTCAGCGCGCAGGGGTAGTTGTCCCCCAACGCCATGCTTTTGAGCGCGATGTAAAAACAAGGGTATTTTTCCCTGTCCACCGGCTGAAAGGTCAGCGCGCCCAGCGTTTTGAAATCGAGTTTCGCGCACGCCGCGTCCAGCCGTTTCGGCGCGGTAAGCGCCAGCTGAATGGGCACCTCCATGGAGGGAACGCCCAGCTGCGCGAGCACCGCCCCGTCTTTAAATTGCACCATGGAATGAATGACGCTCTGCGGGTGCACGACGACTTCCACCTGCTCCGCCTTCGCGTCGTAAAGCCACATGGCTTCCATCACCTCGAACGCCTTGTTGACCATGGTGGCGCAGTCCACCGTGATGCGCCCGCCCATATCCCAGTTGGGGTGTTTCAGCGCCTCCGCCGAGGTAACCGTTTCCAGCTCTTCCGCGCTCCTGTCGCGGAACGCACCGCCCGACGCCGTCAATATGATCTTTTCGTATTCCGCGCCGCGGTCGAACCCCAGCGCCTGCCATACGGCGGAGTGTTCGCTGTCGATGGGCGCAAGCTCCACCCCCGCCTTTTCCACCGCGGGAATGACGAGCGCCCCGCCGACGACGAGGCTTTCTTTATTGGCGAGGGCGATTTTCTTTTTCATGCGGGCGGCTTTGAGCACGGCGCGCACGCCGATGAACCCGACGAGCGCCACCTCCACGACGTCCGCCTCCGCGACGACCGCCTGCAAATACGCCTCCTTTCCGAAGAACAGCGCGCAGCGCTCGCCGCCGCCGTAATCGTAATAAAAGCCGCCTTCCCCGCGCTTGACGGCGGGGTGGGAAATTTCCTCCGCCGCGCGCGCCAGCGTGGCGACGCGGGGGCGGAAGGTTTCGATTTGTTCAAAAAAAGCGCGGGCATTCCCGCCTGCGGCAAGGGAGACGATTTCAAATTCGTCCCGATGCCGCAAAACGATATTCAGCGTTTGAACGCCGATAGAGCCCGTGCTTCCGAGAAGTGCTATTTTTATCATATTCAACCCGAGCGGTTTTTATACCGCCGAAACGTTTATAACGCCAAAAATACCAGCGCGACGAACACCGCGCAGAAGGAAATCCCGTCGATCCTGTCCATTACGCCGCCGTGCCCCGGCATGATTTTGCCCATGTCCTTTACGCCCGCGCGCCGCTTCAGCCAGCTTTCAAACAAATCGCCGAGCTCGGTGAACAGCGCGGCGAACAGCCCGATCGCCAGAAAGATCAGCCAGCCGAGGGGCAGTTCGGGAGTAAAGATGAAATACAGCGCCAACGCGCCCGCCGCGCCGCCGACAAGCCCGCCGATCGCGCCCGACACCGTTTTGTTGGGGCTGACGGACGGGCAGAGCTTTCTGCCGCCGATCAGACTGCCCACGAGATAGGCGAAGGTGTCCGCAAGGGGCGAAGTGACGAAAATCAGCAACAAGGCGAGCAACGCGTTTTCCCCGTAGGCGTTCGCGGCGATCATGCCGCAAAGCAGCGCGTTGGGATAGATGACGGGCAGCAGGCACACGCCCGCGTTGAACCCGAAATTCTCCTTGGAAAACGCGCGGGCGAGCACCGCCCCCGCGCCGCCGAGCACGAGGACGACCGTCCCCCACTTCAGCCCGAAAAAGGTGGAAATCGGCACGAACGCCAGCGCGCACGCCGCGATGATTGCGCCCGCCGCCGCGCCCGCGCGTCCGCCGAGCGCGCCGCCGAACGCCTCGCTGTTCTTCAGCGCCCGCCACACCTCGAAGGTGCCGACCAGCGAGAAGAAATACACGAGGATATTGAATAATCGGATATCGACGTATTCTCTCAGAAAGAAAAAGCCGACGATAACGGCGACGAATACCGCGCCGGAAAGCGTTCTTTTCAGCATTCTATTTTCCCGTAGCGGCGCTTTCTCTTGGAAAAATCCGCCAGCGCCTTGTCGAATTCCCCCTCGTCGAAATCGGGCCACAGCACGTCGGTAAAATAAAACTCCGCGTACGCCGCCTGATACAGGAGGAAGTTGGAAAGGCGGATTTCCCCGCCCGTGCGGATGATGAGATCGAGCGCGGGCTGACCGGCGGTGCAGAGGTGTTTTTCCAAACTCTCTTCTGTGATATCCCCTTCCGCCGCGGCGGCTTTCGCCGCGTTCACGATTTCCCCGCGGCCGCCGTAATCCACCATGATGTTCAAGTTCCGTTCGGCGAACGCCGCCGTCTTTGCGGTGTATTTTTCAATCACCGCCAACAGCTCCGCCGAGAGCCGATCCTTGCTGCCGAGCACGTTGAGGCGGATTTTCTGTTTGATCGCCTTTGCCGTCAGTTTTTTGAGGTAGTAGGCGAGCAGTTTCATCAACTCGTCCACTTCCTCCTTCGGGCGCGCCCAGTTTTCCGAGGAAAACGCGTAAAGCGTTACGCTTTTCACGCCGACGGAAAAGGCATGCTCCGCGATGCGGTCCACGTTCCGAGAGCCTTCTTTGTGCCCGAAAGAACGCTTTTTGCCGCGGTTCTGCGCCCAACGGCCGTTGCCGTCCATGATGATGCCCACGTGCGCGGGCACTTTGATTTCTTCCATATTAAACCGAAAGAACGTCCTTTTCTTTTTCCGCGGCGGCGGCTTCAACGGCGGCGACCGTTTTGGTCACGATCTTTTCCGCCTCCTTTTC
Organism: Bacillota bacterium; assembly: GCA_003343995.1. Taxonomy (GTDB): domain Bacteria; phylum Bacillota; class Clostridia; order Christensenellales; family Borkfalkiaceae; genus UMGS775. The sequence goes on along the minus strand of QAKE01000049.1, from coordinate 100,502 downwards.
CGCCTGCGCCTGTTCGTCTTCGGAAATTTCCTTGTTGTTCTTCAGTTTTTTCAGTTCGTCCATGCAGTCGCGGCGGACGTTGCGCACCGCCACCTTGGCGTCCTCCGCCATCTTCTTCACCTGCTTGACGAGTTCCTTTCTGCGCTCTTCGGTGAGCTGCGGGAACACGAGGCGGATGACCTTGCCGTCGTTGGTCGGCGTGATGCCGAGATTTTCCGCCAGAAGCTGCTTTTCGATGACCTTTAACATGGAGTTATCCCACGGCGCGATGACGAGACAGCGCGCGTCGCTCACCGAAAGGTTGCCCACCTGATTGAGCGGCGTAGGCGTGCCGTAATAATCGACGAGCACCTTGTCGAGAATGTGCGGATTGGCGCGGCCCGCGCGCAGCACCGCGTAATCGGCTTTGAGCACCGAAACGCTCTTTTCCATGCGCTCTTCCGCGTCGAGTAAAATCATTTCCACCTGTTCGTTTTCAAATGCCATTTTCTTTCCTCCTTTTCTTGTTCGCAACCGCGCATTTTAAAATACGGCGCGTGCGTTTATTTTATGATCGTTCCGATCTTTTCGCCGGTGACCGCGCGTTTGATCGCGTCCTTTTCAAAGAGCCCGAACGCCAGCACGGGAATGTCGTTTTCCATGCAGATGGTGATCGCCGTGGTATCCATCGCCTTTAAATTGCGGCGGATAAATTCCATGTGCGAAATTTCTTCGATCTTTTTCGCGTCGGGGTTGAGCTTCGGGTCGGAATCGTAAATACCGTCCACGTTCTTCGCCAAAAGCAGAACGTCCGCGTTGATTTCCGCCGTTCTGAGCGCCGCGCCGGTATCGGTGGAAAAATACGGGTTGCCCGTGCCGCACGCGAAGATGACGATGCGCCCCTTTTCAAGGTGCGAAAGCGCCTTTCGCAAAATATACGGCTCCGCCACCCGCGTGATGGTGAGCGCCGTCTGCACCCGCGTTTCCAGCCCGCGGCGCTCCAACGCGTCCTGCAAGGCGAGGGAGTTGATGACCGTGGCGAGCATACCCATATGGTCCGCCGTCGTCCTGTCCATCTCCTTGCCTTCCCTGCCGCGCCAGAAATTGCCGCCGCCGATGATGATGCCGATCTGCACGCCCATCGCCTTCACTTCCGCGATTTGCTCCACCACTTGGGAAATCACCTTTTCATCGAGCCCGAACCCCGCTTCTCCCGCGAGCGCCTCGCCCGAAAGTTTGATCACTACTCTGCCGTACTTCGCTTTAGCCATGCTTTCTCCTTTCGACTGCCGTTTTCCGCAAATACCAAAAGAAACACTTTTGTTTAAGTGTTTCTTTTCAGTTTTCGGTATTTCGCCGTAAAATTCAATTATTTTTTCATCTGCGCTTCGACTTCCGCGGCGAAATCGTTGGACTTCTTTTCCAAACCTTCGCCCATTTCAAAGCGCGCGAACCGCTTGATCTTCACGCCGCCGGCTTTCGAGGAAACTTCCTTTTCCACCTGCGCGATGGTCTTTTCGGGATCTTTGACGAACTTCTGGAAAAGCAGACAGAAATCCTCGTAATATTTTACGATTCTGCCTTCCACCATTCTTTCGATGATCTTTTCGGGCTTGCCTTCGTTGAGCGCCTGCACGCGAAGGATTTCCTTCTCGTGTTCCAGCACGTCCGCGGGCACGTCTTCCTTATTGACGTAGAGGGGTTTCGCCGCGGCGATCTGCAGCGCCACGTCGTGCGCGAACGCCTTCACCTCATCGGTTGCGTTTGCCGTTTCGATTTCCACGAGCACGCCCACTTTGCCGCCCATGTGGATATAGCTTTCCACCACGCCGTTTTCCGCAACGTATTTTTCAAAGCGGCGGATGGCGATTTTTTCGCCGATCTTTGCGGTAGCCGCAACGGTGTCGTCCGCTTTCGCCGCGATGAGCGCCTCGGCGTCCTTCACATCGTTTTCGAGAACGTAATCGACCACGCCCGCCACGAATTCCTTATACTGATCGCCCTTTGCGACGAAGTCGGTTTCGCAGTTGACTTCCACCATCGCGCCGACGTTGCCGGCGATTTTCGCCGCAACAACGCCTTCCGCCGCGATGCGGGACGCCTTTTTCGCCGCCGTGGCAATACCCTTTTCTCTCAGGTAGTCCACCGCCTTATCCATATCGCCGTCCGTTTCCGTAAGCGCTTTTTTGCAATCCAAAATTCCAGCGCCGGTCTTCTGACGGAGCGCTACCACATCACTGCCTGTAAACATTGCCGTTTCCTCCTTGCAATTTTCCTTATGTCGTTTGAAATTATTCTTCCGTTTTCGCTTCTTCGGTTTCTTCCGCCGCAGGGGCTTCCGTTTCCGCCTTTACTTCCTTCGCCTCTTCCGCAACTTCTTCGGGAATGCAGTATTCCTCGCCCTGATTCGCCTCGATAACGGCGTTGGCGATGACCGACGAAATGAGTTTTACCGCGCGGATCGCGTCGTCGTTTCCGGGGATCACGTGATCGACGAGATCGGGATCGCAGTTGGTATCGGTGATCGCGACGATGGGGATGTTGAGCTTTCTCGCTTCCTGCACCGCGATGTCCTCATGACTGGGATCGACGATGAACATGATGCCGGGCAAGCCGCGCATTTCCTTGATGCCGCCGAGGTTGGTTTCCAACTTGTCGCGTTCCGCTTTCAGACCGATAACTTCCTTTTTGGGGAGCAGGTCGAATTCGCCCATCTTTTCCATGTTGTTGAGCTTGTTCAAGCGGTCCACTCTGCTGCGGATGGTTTTGAAGTTGGTGAGCGTGCCGCCCAGCCATCTGGAATTGATATAGTACATGCCGCAGCGTTCGGCTTCCTGTTTCACCGCTTCCTGCGCCTGCTTCTTCGTGCCGACGAACAGCACGCTTTTGCCCGCTTTCACCGATTCCACCACGAATTTATACGCGTCGTTTTCGATGAGATCGACGGTCTGTTCGAGGTTGATGATGTGAATGCCGTTTCTTTCCCCGTAGATGTACTTCTTCATTTTGGGGTTCCATCTTCTGGTCTGGTGACCGAAATGGACGCCGGCTTCGAGCAACTGTTTCATAGAGATTACTGCCATTTTGATTCCTCCGTTTTTCCCTCCCCGCCTCCTTTTAAGCACGGCAGACATTCCGCATGAAAAGAATTTACGGAACAACGAACGCCGAAAGACGCGGGTGTGAATTTCTTATAGCTGATTTATTTTACCACAGCTTGTAAAATTTTGCAAGGAATTTTCGCCATTTTCCCCCGATACGGCGCAAAATTGTGCCCGTCCGCGCGGGCGCGCCCGCGTTTTTTAGCGAATTTAAAATTTAACCGTATTTTAACCCTCTTGCAATTGACAAAAATTTTTTCGTATTGTATCATAAAAGAAATTTTCTTTTTAGGAGGGTTGTTGTACAATTGACACCTTACGGCAAAAAGGCGGAGGACGTTTTAAAAGAGCTTAACGTTTCCGCCCAAAGCGGATTGAGCGAGGAAGAGGTTTCTTCCCGCAGAGCGCAATACGGCGAAAACCGTTTGCAGGAGAAGAAGAAAAAGAGCCTTGCCGCCCGTTTCTTCGAGCAGTTTAAGGACGTGATGATCATCATCTTGCTCGCCGCGGCGGTCATCTCCTTCGTGATGGCTTGCATCGACGGCAACCCGAAGGAATTCATCGAACCGGCGCTCATCCTGCTCATCGTCATCTTAAACGCCGTCATCGGCGTGGTGCAGGAGAGCAAAGCGGAGAAGGCGCTCGAGGCGCTTAAAAACATGTCCGCGCCCCACGCACGCGTCATCCGCGGCGGCAAAGAGAGCCTCATCAATTCCGCGGATATCGTTTTGGGCGATATCGTCAAGCTGGAAGCGGGCGACTTCGTCCCCGCGGACGCGCGGCTCATCAAAAGCGTAAATTTGAAATCGGAAGAATCCGCGCTGACCGGCGAATCGGTGCCCGCGGAAAAGGACGCGCTGGCGGAAGTCGCCGAAAACGCGCCGCTGGGCGATCGGAGCAACATGGTATATTCCGGCTGTTCCGTCACGTACGGCACGGCGACGGCGGTGGTCACCGGCACGGGCATGAACACCGAAATGGGCAAAATCGCCAATCTTCTGAGCGGCGAAAAGGAAACGGCAACCCCCCTGCAGCAAAAGCTTTCCAAGCTCGGCAAAATGCTGGGCATCATGGCGCTGGCGGCGTGCGTGGTCATCTTCATCGTGGGGCTCATCGACAAGATGCCCGTGATGGAAATGTTTATGACGGCGGTATCGCTGGCGGTTTCCGCCATTCCCGAAGGGCTCCCCGCCATCGTGACCATCGTATTATCCATCGGCGTTACGCGCATGGTGAAGAAAAACGCCATCATCAAACGCCTGCCCGCCGTGGAAACGCTCGGCAGCGCGTCGGTCATCTGTTCGGATAAAACGGGTACGCTCACGCAAAACCGCATGACGCTCGTCAAGGCGTATCCCGACGGCGCCGAATTGCAGGACATTACCGACGACAACGGCGAGGACGTGAAAAAGCTGCTCGTTTACGGCACGCTCTGTTCCGACGGCTCGGTGATCATCGGCGAAAACGGCGAACAGCAGCACATCGGCGATCCGACGGAAACCTCCATCGTATTCGCCGCGCACCGCAACGGCTACGAAAAAGACGACTTAAACGCCCGATACGAACGGGTGGCGGAGCTGCCCTTCGACTCCGACCGCAAGCTGATGACGACGGTCAACAAAATGGACGGCAAATACGTGGTCATCACGAAAGGCGCGTGCGACATCCTCTTCGATAAATGCGTGAAGGGCGACGTGGAAAAGGCGCGCCGCGTGAACGAGGAAATGAGCAAAAACGCCCTCCGCGTGCTTGCGGTGGCGTATAAGGTGCTCGATAAAGCGCCCGAGGAAGTTTCCTTCGACGCGCTGGAAAGCGAGCTGACATTTCTGGGGCTCGTCGGCATGATCGATCCTCCCCGCCCCGAGGCGAAAGAGGCGGTCGCGCTCTGCCGAAAGGCGGGCATCAAGCCGGTGATGATCACCGGCGATCACGTGGTAACGGCGTCCGCCATCGCGAAGGAGCTCGGCATTTTAACGGAAGGCGACAAGGCGATCACCGGCGCGGAGCTCGACAAGATGGACGACGCCGAACTCGACAGAGAGGTCGCCAACATCGCGGTGTACGCCCGCGTATCCCCCGAAAACAAGATCCGCATCGTCAAGGCGTGGCAGAAGAAGGGGCAGGTCGTTTCCATGACGGGCGACGGCGTGAACGACGCGCCCGCGCTGAAAGCGGCGGACATCGGCTGCGCGATGGGCATCACCGGCACCGACGTGGCGAAAGGCGCGGCGGACATGACGCTCACCGACGACAACTTCGCCACCATCGTGGACGCGGTGAAGGAAGGCCGCGGCATTTACGCGAATATCAAAAAGGTGGTGGGCTATCTGCTCGGCACGAATATCGGCGAGGTGCTCACGGTATTCTTCGCCATGGTCGTATGGCAGATTTCCCCCTTCATTTCCATTCAGCTTTTATGGATCAACCTCGTCACCGACTCCCTGCCCGCCATCGCGCTCGGCATGGAAAAGGTGGAGGACGATATCATGAACCACCCCCCCAAGCCGAAAGACGAAGGCATCTTCGCGCACGGGCTGGGACTGAAGGTGGTCATTCAGGGCGTCATGTTCGCCGCCCTCACCCTCGCGGCGCTGCACCTCGGCAGCTACTTCGGCTCCCTCGCGGGAATGAGCGCGGAGGATTGCAAAGCCGCCGGCTCGACGCTGGCGTTCATGGTGCTGGCGCTCTGTCAGGTGGTGCAGGCGTACAACATGCGTTCTTCCCACTCCATCTTCAAAATCGGGGTGTTCGGCAACAAGGTGCTCAACCTCGCCGCCGTCGTGTCGCTGATCATGGTGGCGTTCGTGCTCTTTGTACCCGGCGTAAACGCGGCGTTCGGCATGGTCTATCTGCCGCAGTGGTGGGCGTACCTCGTGGGGCTGGGCTTGGCGCTCGTACCCATTCCCGTAATGGAGATCAGCAAAGCCGCGGGGCTCATCAAAAAACATCATCACTGATGATAAAAATAAAAAATGCGGCGTCCGCTCGGACGCCGCATTTTTCATATACAGCGGAAATCATTTTAAATCGCACAATAACGGCGCGGAGAAACTTTCTCCGCGCCGCCCGCATATAAGACCGTCAGCCCATCATGATTTCGGAAATGACTTCCAAAACCTTGTCGTGACAGCCGCCGCACCCCGTGGAGCAGTGCGTCACCTTCTGCACCTCGTCGAAAAGCGAAAGCACGTCTTCAAACTTGCCGTGCCCTTCCAGCGCGTCCGCGATGTTGTTATAACTCACCTGCATGCAATTGCAAACCATGTAATTTTCCTTCATTCGTTCCTCCCGCGGCGGTAAAACCGTCCGACTTGCTTTTTCTGAAACGATTATAGCGCATTTTCCCGAATTAGTCAATAAAAAACCGCCCGCAAAATCGCGGGCGGCATCGCCTTAAAATTCCTCTTCGGGTTCTTCGTCCTCTTCGTCGAGCACGCGGCAGAACTCCTCGTACACTTCGTCGAGCAGATCCTGATCCTCGATGGGGAGCAGTTCGCTTTCCTCTTCCTCGCCGTCGGCAACCTCGAAGATGATGAGCTCGTCCTCGTCGACGCCCTCGATTTCCTCCGCCGCCTGAAACGCCGCGTAATAGGCGTTTTTGAACTCGATGGTGCCGATGTGATAGAACTTCATCACCTTGCCGTTTTCGTCGGTCAGCTCCACGATATCGGGTTCTTCGCAGCCGCAATCGCAATCGTGCTCGCCGCAGCAGCCGTCCTCATGCTCATGCTTGTGGTTGCAGCAGCCTTCTCCGTGCTCATGCTCGTGCTTGTGGTTGCAGCAGCCCTCGCCGTGCTCGTGATCGTGCTTATGATTGCACTTCTTTTCGCCTTCCCCTTTGTCGCGCCCGCATCCGCAGGACTTTTTTTCTTCGTCTTTCATTTCTCTTCTCCTTTTATTTTATTGTTTCGCAAATAGCCTTCGAGTATGTACGTCGCGGCGAGCGCGTCCACGTATTTTTTGCGCTCCTCCCGCCGTTTGTTGCCCGCGATCAGCGTGCTGTGCGCCTCGGCGGTGGTGCACCGCTCGTCGCTCGTAAAAACCGGCGCGCTCACGGCGCCTTTCAGCGCGTTGATGAACACCTCGGTATACTCCGTCTGCGCGCTGCGGCTGCCGTCGAAATTCAAGGGCAGTCCGCACACGATTTCCTCCGCGCCCCGCTCCTTCGCAAGGTCGGCGATATACGCCAGATCGGTTTTTAAGTTTTTTCTGACGTACGTGCCCACCGGCAGAGCGTACGTGCCGAACGGATCGGTCACGGCGACGCCGATGCGCTTGGAGCCGATATCGAGGGCGAGAATTTTTTTCATGCGAGCGTTCCTCTGAGCTGATATGATATAGTTTACCACAACTTTGCCGCGTTTACAATAAAAATACGGGCGAAACGGAAATTTTTCCCGCTCCGCCCGCTTTTTGATGCAATTTTTAAGGGATTATTCCTTGCTCTGGGACTTCTTCTTTAAAGATTCGGCCTTATCCAGAACCTGTTCCTGACCCTTTTTTACCGCCTGACGCGCTTTTGCGGAGTTGGTCGCCAGCACTGCGCCGCCGACTATTCCCAAAATCACGCCGACTAAAAACTTGTCGTCCATAATTTCTCCTCCCCGAAGAATATTATGCCGCGTTTCGCCGGTTTTATGCGCCTTGTTTTTTCTTGTAGTCCTCGATGGCGGCGCGGATCGCCTCCTCCGCCAGCACCGAACAGTGCAGTTTCTGCGGGGGCAGTCCTTCTAGCTCCTCCACCACCTGCTTGTTGGTGATTTTCAGCGCGTCGTCGAGCGTTTTGCCCTTGATCATCTCCGTCGCCGTGGACGACGTGGCGATGGCGGCCGCGCAGCCGAAGGTCTTGAATTTGGCGTCGGTGATGACGTCGTCGTCGATCTTCAGGGTGATTTGCATGATATCCCCGCAGGAGGCGTTGCCCACCGTGCCGATGGCATCGTAATTTTCCACTTCGCCCACGTTTTGGGGATTTTGGAATACCTTCATCACTTTTTCGTTATACATACTGTTTTTCTCCTTCGAGTATTTTGAACAAAGGCGACATCGCCCTCAGTTTTTCCACCGTTTCGGCAAGCACGTTCACCGCGTAATCGACTTCCTCCTCCGTGTTGTCCGTGCCGAACGTAAAGCGGATGGAGCCGTGCGCCGTTTCCTCCGGCACCCCCATGGCGAGGAGCACGTGGGAGGGCTCGAGCGAACCGGAAGAGCACGCCGAGCCGCTGGACACGGCGATGCCCGCCAGATCGAGGTGGAACAAAATCGATTCGCCCTCGATGTATTTGAAAGAAAAATCGGCGTTGGCGGGCAGGCGGTTTGTCCTGTGCCCGTTGAGCTTCACGTCGGGAATGCGCTTTTCCACGCCGGAAATGAACCTGTCGCGGAGGGCTTTCACGTAAGCGGCGTTTTTCTCCATTTCTTCGTTCGCAAGGCGGAACGCCTCCGCCATGCCGACGATGGCGGGCACGTTGCTCGTGCCGCCGCGCTTCATCCGTTCCTGATGCCCGCCGGTCATCACGGGGTCGATTTTTACGCCGCTTTTGATATACAGAACGCCGATCCCCTTCGGTCCGTAAAATTTATGACCGGAAAAGGACATCATATCGACGCCGAGTTCTTTTACGTCCAGCTTCAAAACGCCCGCCGCCTGCACCGCGTCGGTGAACATGACGATCTTCTTCTCCTTCGCAATAGCGGCGATTTCCCGAATCGGCTGAACGGTGCCCACCTCGTTGTTCGCCGTCATCACGCCGATGAAAATCGTGTCGTCGCGAACGGCGTTTTTCACGCTTTCGGGCGACACCGTGCCCGTTTCGTCGACGGGGAGGTACGTCACCTCGTAGCCGTCCTTTTCCAGCTGTTTCGCCGTGGCGAGCATGGCGGGGTGCTCCACGCTGCTGACGATGAGGTGTTTGCCCTTTTCTTTCAGCGCGCGCGCCGTGCCGCGGAGCGCCCAGTTATCCGCCTCCGTGCCGCCGGAAGTGAAATATATTTCGCTCGGTTTCGCGTTGATGAGCCGCGCGACGGTGTCGCGCGCCTCGTCGAGCGCCTTGACGGCGTCTCTGCCGTAAGCGTGCTGGGAGTTGGCGTTGCCGAACACCTCGGAAAAATACGGCAGCATCTTTTCGAGCACTTCCCTTCTCACGGGCGTCGTCGCCGCGTGGTCAAAATAAATTCTTCTCTTATCCATCGTCAAAAATCCTCTTTCAGCATGTCCGCAAGCGTTACGGAATCCAAAAATTCGTTCATCTTCTTCACCAAGGAGCGCCAGATCTTGCCCGACTTGCACTCGCACTTTTCGCACGCGGAATGCACGCAGTGCACGATCTTCATATCGTCCTCCAGCGCGCGGGCGATTTCGCCCACGGTGATGCATTCGGGGCTCTTTGCCAGATAATAGCCGCCCTGCGCCCCGCGCCTTGCCGCGACGACGCCGCACCCCGTCAGTATCCGCATGATTTTTTCGAGATATTTTCCCGAAACGCCCACCTTTTCTTCCAGCTCCGTGGCGGAAACAGAGGCGTCGTAAACCTCCGCCAGAATCTGGCAGGCCTGCAACCCGTAATGGGCTTTGGAGGAAAGTTTCAAACCTTTATCTCCCTTTCTTTAATTCCTACCTTTTCGGTAGCAATTGTATTATAAACCATGTCCGCCCGTCTGTCAACCGTTTTTTCGCAAAAAAACGCGGGGATTTTTCCCCGCGCAAATTCATCGGATAATTTCGAGTTCACTGAGCACGTCCCGTATCTTGTCCGCCGCCTCGTCAAGCTGCGCGAAGGTGTGCGTAGCGGTGTAGCTGGTGCGCAGCAGGCTCTGCCCCACGGGCGTGGCGGGACTGACGACGGGATTGACGTACACCCCCCGCTCGAACAGCCGCGTGCACGCCTCGAAGGTCTTTTTATCCTCGTACGTATAGATGGGAATGATGGGCGTGGTGCTTTCCACGATTTTCACCCCGCGCGAAACGAGGGCTTTGCGCATATAGTCGGAAACCTCGCCCAGCCGTTTCACCCGCTGCGGCTCGCTTTTTAATATCTGCAGCGACGCGCGTGCGCACGCGACGGACGCGGGCGTGATGCTCGCGCTGAAAATGAAGGGGCGGGAGGTATGGCGCACGTATTCGCAGATCTTCGCGTTCGCCGCCATATATCCGCCGAGGGACGCGAGCGATTTGGAAAAGGTGCCCATATAAATATCGACCTCGTCCTCCAGCCCGAAATATTCCGCCGTGCCTCTGCCGCCTTCGCCCAAAACGCCCAGACCGTGTGCGTCGTCCACCATAACGCCCGCGCCGTATTTCTTCGCGAGCGCCACGATTTCGGGCAGTTTGCAGATTTCCCCGCTCATGCTGAACACGCCGTCGGTGACGATGAGCGCGCCGTTGACGGCGGGATCGATTGTCTTCAGCTTGTTTTCCAGATCCTCCATGTCGGAATGGTTGTACCGCAGCATTTTGGCAAAGGATAAACGGCAGCCGTCGTAAATGCTCGCGTGGTTTTCCTTATCGCAGAGGATCACGTCCGTTCTGCCCGCCACCGCGCTGATGATGCCGAGGTTGGACTGAAAGCCCGTGGAAAAGGTCACCGTGCCTTCCTTTCTCAAAAAGGCGGCAAGCTCTTCCTCCAGCGCGACGTGCGCCTCCAGCGTACCGTTGAGGAAGCGGCTGCCCGAGCACCCGCTGCCGTATTTTTCCAGCGCGTCCGCGCCCGCGCGGATCACCCGCTCGTCGGAAGTCAAACCGAGATAGTTGTTGCTGCCGAGCATCAGCATATCCCGCCCTTCCATCTTTACCTTCGTATCCTGACGGGTGTTGAGCACGTGAAAGTAGGGATAAAGCCCCCATTCCTTCGCCTGCTCCACATTCGCCAGCCGTTCGCATTTTTCAAAAATCTTCATAATCGCCCCTCCCGATGACAAAACGTTTACCCGCGTTTAAAACGCGAATGTACTTATTGTACACCAAGAGAGGGCGTTTGTCAAACGAACGCGGTCAATGAATGAGTTTCTCCTCTCCGCCTTTATTAAAGTACCGCGCCGTTTTGCCGCCGTCGCCGTACAATACGTTTTTCAGGCGCATGTTTTCCACCTCCAGCTCGCCCAAGCGGCTGCGAAGATAGGCGTTTTCCCGTTTCAGCTTGCCGGAAATGCGATCGATCAGCGCGTTGATTTCGTTTTGCAGGCGCTTGAGCATGACGTCGGAAACCATTTTCGTGTTGCTGCGCACGCCGATCGCTTCCACCGAAACGCCGCTTTCCGAGCGGATTTCCGCCGAAAGTTCGCCCAAAAGCGGCTGATTGTGTTTGAGCACGTTGCGGTATTTATTCTGAAAGCGCAGCGCCTTTTTTTCGTCGCCCTCGGCGAGCTCGTGAATCACGCGGCGGGCGGATTTGCCCTCCTTTCTGCCGAGCAGCACCTTTTTGATGAGCTCGCGCTCCTCGCCTTCCTTAAACTCCGCGATCTTCTGCACGGAAATGGGCTTGCCGCCGAGATACTTATCGGCGAACGCGCCGTCCTCCCTGCTCTTTTTCGCCAGCGCGTAATACATGTTGCGCACCGTGCCCTTGCTCTTGCCGGTCTGTTCGGCAAACTCCTCGAAAACGCGGCTCAGCGGCTTTTCTTTCCTGTTTTCCAACCGACCGATGAGCTGTTCGATATCCTTTTGTTTAAATCCGTAAATCTTGTCCATAACGTTTACCTCCCGTTCACGGACGATGATTGACATAAAACGGCGGTTTTATACGTATACTTAAATAATTTATGAACCTTTATATCCTCGCCGAATTTCCCTTTGCGCTGAAATCAGAGGGGCGAACGGCGTTTAAAAACGTAACCTCCTGCGAAATCGAGGTAAAAAAGGACGCGCTCGTGGAGGTCATCCCCCTCGACGGAACGCCCGCGCGCTGTTTTCTGCCCGACGAGGCGTTTTTTCGCAAAAGCTCGCCCGACGCCGTCAAGGTGCGGCTGAGAACCGGCGGCGCCGTCAAGTTTGAAAAGCGCGCGCCCGCCCTGCCCTTTGCCGTGCTCTTTCAAAAAAAGCTGAAAAACGCGCAGCTGACGGCGTATACCGACGGCTGTTACAAATTCTCCATAGAAATCCCCGACGACTACCGCGCACTGTCTTTCAAGGAAAAAATCTCCGACGCGGGGGAATTCGCCTTTAAAAACGCGCGGTTCTTTTACGTATACACCGAAAAAAAACGCCTCGTCTGCTTTTCCGACGGGCGGCTGAAAACGGTGTTCGACGGCGCGGCGGAGGAATACTCCTTCGAGGGCGCGTTCGTTACGAAAAGCACGATCAGCGGCACGGCGCGCACGGTGCGCGCCGAATGGGATTACGACGGGGAAGCGTTCCGCCCGCAGCGCGCGGAAACCGAAAGCGCCGCGGCGGCGCACCCGTTGTGCGATCAGGTTCTCCCCTACGTATTCGCCGAGGCGGCGCTCGCGGGAGACGATCTGTCGGCGTACCTTTCCGCCGATCTGGCGGGCAGCGCGCACCGCGTGCGCGACTATTTGGGAAAATTCGTCGGCGTGTTTCCTCCGCCGCGGCGGGAAAACGACATCCGCCCCGCGTTGCTGTACCGAGAATGCGAGGGCGTTTACGCCGCAAAATATTTAAATTGCGAAATCGCGGGGGGAAAAATCGTAAATTTAACGTTAATTTAACGCCGATGGGGTAAAATAAAACTTGTAAACATGCGGTATTTGTGTTACAATGATACTACGTAAAGGAGGAAACGACATGTTCTTTTATATGTACTGGTACGGATATATCATCATCGTACCGGGGATTTTATTCGCCCTCTGGGCGCAGGTGCGCGTCAGCACCACCTTCGCAAAATACGACAAGGTACAGTCCCGCTCCGACTGGACGGCGAGCGATATGGCGCGCATGCTTTTGGAAAAATACAACTGCAACGTCGTCGTGCAGCCGACGGGCGGAAAGCTGAGCGACAACTACAACCCGAAAACCGGCGTGCTGTCCTTATCGGAATCGACGTACAACTCCAATTCCGTCGCCGCGCTCGGCGTGGCGGCGCACGAGGTGGGACACGCCGTACAGCACGAGAAAGGATATTTTATGCTGAAACTGCGCTCCGTCATCGTGCCCGTCGTCAACGTCGGCACCTATCTCGCCATCCCCCTCGTCATCGTGGGGCTGCTCTTGGAGCTGCTGATCGTCTCCGTGCCCGCGCTGGGCTCGGTATTCATTTCCGTCGGCATCATCTGCTATTCCCTCGCGACGATCTTCTCCCTCATCACCCTGCCGGTGGAGCTGAACGCCTCCCGCCGCGCGCGGCAGATGCTTGCGGAAACGGGCGTTCTGGAAGAGAACGAAGTCAAACAGGTGGGCAAGGTGCTCAATGCGGCGGCGATGACCTATTTCGCCAGCCTGCTCGTTTCCCTGCTCTACTTTCTGCGCTTTCTCCTGATCATCGCGCAGTTCAGAAGAAAGGACTGACCGCGCTTTACACGATAACGGGATAAATCATGAAAAAAATATTTGCTTTGAGTTTCGACGACGGTACGGTGCAAGACGAACGGCTGATCGGCTTACTGAAAAAATACCGTTTAAACGCCACGTTCAACCTCAGTTCCGCGCTGTTCGGCACGGAATATTCCTTTGAAATGAACGGACACCACGTCGTTCACACCCGCCTTCCGCTGGATAAAGCGGCGGAATTATACCGCGATTTCGAAGTGGCGGCGCATACCCGTACGCACAACTGTCTGAAGCTTCTGCCGCCGAAAGACATCGTCGAAGAGGTCGTGCCCGATTACATGCGCTTGAGCGAAATTTTCAACCGCCCCGTGCGCGGGCTGGCGTACGCTTGGGGCGGCGTGAATTACGACCGTCTGGCGGTGGACGTTTTGAAAAACTACACCTCCGTATGCTACGCGCGGAGCGCCGAGGACGCGAACAGCCTCGCCTTCCCCGAAAATTTCCTCGCTTGGCATCCGAGCGCGCACATTCTCAGCGATAAACTGCCCGCCCTTCTGGACGAGTTTGACAACGCCGCCGACGACAGCCTGCTGCTCGTTTGGGGGCACTCCTTCGAGCTGGACTTCGACAACGGTTGGGAACGCGCGGAAGAGGTTTTAAAACGCCTTTCGCAATCGGACGCGGAATGCATGACCTGTATGCAGGTATACGAATACTGCCGTCGAAAATAAATATGGAAATCAAAAAAATCACCGCCGATTTTTCCGTCTGCAAAGTTTCGGATTATTCTTTGACGGATTTGTCGCGGGAATATTGTTTTATCGCAAAAACCGACGAGGAAAATTCCCTTGTCTGTCCTACGGAACAGGTGCCGCCCAACGCCGTCGCGCGCAGCGACGGCTGGAAAGCGTTCCGAATTCAAGGGATTCTCGATTTTTCCCTTATCGGCGTTATATCGAAAATTTCCGCCCTCCTTGCGGCGGAAAATATCGGCATCTTCGTCCTTTCGACGTACAATACCGATTATGTTTTCGTAAAACGGGAAAACTTGAACCGCGCCCTGTCGGCGTTAGAAAACGCGGGGTACAAAATAATTTAACGGTTGCAAGTGTTTACGCCCCCTTGCGCCGACGGAACATGCAAAAATCGCCCGCATCGAAAGATGCGGGCGATTTTTTTATAAACATTATTTGATTTCGATTTTGTTGACCTTGAGCTTGCCTTCCTTCAGGATCTTCACGGTGTATTGATCGTACTGCTTATCTTGCGGATCGGCGTTGGTGGAATCGTCCTCGCTCGAATAAGCGTCGTCCACGTCGTCGAAATTTTCCGTTAAAACGATGTTCCAAACGGGATTGCCGTCGACCGTTTTCAGCGTGCCGTCGGCATTCGCGGTGTAATAGCAGGTGTACTGATCGTAGTTATCCGCATTGCCGAGCAGCGAAATCACGCTGTCGATCACCGCCAGATCGTCCTCGGTGGAGTATTTGGCAAACACGCAGAAATAACCGTCATAATCGGAAATGCTCTCCACGGTGGGCATATACATCGTTGCGGTGGAACGCTCGAAACCGGAAGTTTTATAACCTTTTCCATTGCTAGCGGAGTTTTTCCAAGAATCCCAACCTCTCCAGAGACCGAGATAACCCTTCAGGTTTTTGAGGTTGCTGCCCGTAACGCCGTTCTTTTCAAACTCCGCGCTCGGCACAGCCGCCTGCTCCGCCTTCACATAGCTGCCGCCGCTCTTTTTCAGCCCGCCGAACATCAACTGATCGGAAACGGACGTGCCCCTGTCGGTGGACTGCACGTAAAACACGCAGTCGGCGTAAGCGCCGCCGTTGACCGCGTCGCGCACGGCGTTGACCGCGTCGTCCGCGAGGTTTTCGTACATGTCGAAGGTAACGGTTTTTTCTTCCGTCGTCGATTTATCCGCGTTGTAAACGGTGAGGGAAATTTCCAGCTTTACGATTTTATCGCACGCCGTCATGGTGAAAAGCGTGAGCGCGGCGAGCGCAAACGTTAAAATACCGATGATAAACTTTTTCATTCATTCACTCCGTAAGCCGCAAAGCGGCGCAGTTACTTGTTTCATTATGTACTATTTTACTAAGAAACGCCCGATTTGTCAATTTGATTTGCGTAAAATGCGCAAAAAAGCGCGGTTTATTTCTGCGAAACGCGTAAAAAAAGCGGAGTCGATAAACCCCGCTTTGTTTTTTCGCACTTTGGCGGCAAAATACGCGCTTTTGCGCACTTTCCCGCGAAGCGGAAATTATTCCGCAACCGCCGTGGCGCCGATTTCTTTGAAAGCGGCGACGATTTTGTCCGCCTCTTCCTTCGTAGCGCTTTCTTTGATCACGCCGTTCTTTTCCACGAGGGCTTTCGCTTCCACGAGTCCGAGACCGGTAAATTCGCGAACCGCTTTGATCGCGGCGATTTTGTTGCCGCCGGCGTCTTTCAAGGAAACCTTGAATTCCGTCTTTTCTTCCGCAGCCTCCGCCGCAGCCGGAGCAGCGCCTACAACCGCCACGGGGGCAGCGGCGCTTACGCCGAATTCTTCTTCGATCGCCTTGACAAGGCTGTTGAGTTCCACAACCGTCATCGTTTTGATTTCTTCAATCATCTTTGCAATATCAGCCATTTTTCTTTTTCTCCTTGATTATTTTTTAATTTTTTTACGCGGGATTTTCCGCTTTCTTTTCCGCAACCGCATTGAGCGCGACGGCGAGACCTCTCACGAAGCCGGACAGCGTGCCTGCCAACATCGAGTAGAGTTCCGGTTTCGAGGGGATTGCCGCCAGAGCGGAAAGTCCCTTCTTGTCGACGTACGCCCCGTCCACAAAACCGCTCTTCATCGCGATCTTGTCGGTGTACTTTTTCGCCGCGTCTACGAGAATTTTGCACGCGCTGGTTTCGTCCTGCGCGAACGCTACTGCCGTAGGACCGTTGAGGTCCGCGTCGAAATCCTTCACGTCCATCGCGTCGAACGCCTTTCTCACGAGGGTGTTTTTATACACTTTGTAATCGACGTTCTGCTTTCTGAATTCGTGACGAAGTTCGGTATCTTCCGCAACCGACAGCCCCGTATACGTGACGAGAACGACGGATTTTGCGGCTTTGATCTTTTCGGAAATCTCTTCCACAACTTGTTTTTTAACTTCCAAATTTGCCGACACTTGTTTTTACCTCCTTTCCGTATTTCCGAAAACAAAAGGCTTTCGCACCGCGGCAACGATGCGAAAGCCTGCAAAAGACATTCTTTCTTAAAAAATCGTTACCTCGGCGGGTTTGCTTACGCAATTAACACCCGCTGTCTTCGGTTATTTCGTTTTACGTTTGACATTGTACCCCATTTCGGGCGGATTGTCAACCGTTTTGAACGCGTTTTAGTTTTTCGCGGCGATTTTTACGCCGGGGCCCATCGTGCTGGCGAGGGTAACGCTCTTCAGATACTGACCTTTCGCCGCGGCGGGCTTCGCCTTGACGATGGCGTCGATGAGCGCCTCGTAGTTTTCGAGGAGCTTTTCCTTGCCGAAGCTCTTCTTGCCGATGGGGCAGTGAATGATGGCGTTTTTGTCCAGTCTGTATTCCACTTTACCGGCTTTGGTATCGTTGATCGCCTTTACGACGTCCATCGTGACCGTACCGCTCTTCGGGTTCGGCATCAAGCCTTTCGGTCCCAAAATCTTACCGATACGGCCGACCACGCCCATCATGTCGGGGGTGGTGATGATCACGTCGAAATCGAACCAGTTTTCCGTCTGGATTTTCTGCACCAGCTCTTCCGCGCCGACGTAGTCCGCGCCCGCGGCCTTCGCCTGATCGGCTTTTTCGCCCTTCGCCAAAACGAGCACGCGCACCGTTTTACCCGTGCCGTTGGGGAGCACCAGAACGCCGCGGACCTGCTGATCCGCCTGTTTCGGGTCTACGCCGAGCCTTACGTGCAGCTCCACCGTTTCGTCGAACTTCGCTTTCGCCGTGGAAAGCACCGTGTCAACGGCCTCTCCCGCTTCGTAGAGTTTGGTTTTGTCAATGAGCTTCGCGCTCTCGTTATATTGTTTACCGTGTTTCATTCTTTCTTACCTCCTTGTGGTGCAAACGAGTATTCTCTCCCACTTGCCCTAAAAACTCAGTCGACCACCTGAACGCCCATGCTTCTCGCCGTGCCGGCAATCATGCTCGCCGCCGCCTCGAGGGTGTTCGCGTTGAGGTCCGCCATCTTCTGTTTGGCGATTTCCTCTACCTGCGCCTTGGTGATTTTAGCAACCTTGTCCTTGTTGGGTTTCGCGCTGCCGCTTTCGATGCCGCACGCCTTTTTGATGAGTACCGGCGCGGGGGGCGTTTTTAAAACGAACGTGAACGAACGGTCCTGATAAATCGTCATCACCACGGGGATGATGAGACCCGCCTGATCCTGCGTTTTCGCGTTGAATTCCTTCGTAAAGCCGGGAATGTTGATGCCGTGCGGACCGAGCGTGGAACCTACCGGAGGGCCGGGGGTTGCCTTGCCTGCCGGCAACTGCAATTTAACAACCGCTGTTACTTTCTTAGCCATTTTATGTTCCTCCATAATCGTGGTGCTGCCGTCGCGCAGGAAAAAAATTTGCGCAACTCCCACTTACTTAAAGCGCCGCGTCCGCTGCGGGGATTCCCCTGCGGAGGGCGATGCTCTGCTATTTAAGAAAGGCTTTCTTCTTCCGCCTTTTCTACCGTGATTTTTTTAATCTGCACGAAATCGAGCTCCACTTCCGTGGTTCTGCCGAACATGGTAACGCTGACCTTCGCCTTCTGCGCGGGCGCGTTGAGTTCGGTGATCACGCCGGAGAACGATTCCAGCGGACCGGAAATGACCTGCACCGTGTCGCCCGCCGCGTAATCGACGTTGAGCGCCACCTTTTCGATGCCCAGCCGCGCGATTTCCTCTTCCGTCAGCGGCAGCGGTCTGCCCTGCGGGCCGACGAAACCGGTAACGCCGCGGGTGTTGGTCACGAGATACCAGATGTCGTTGGAGTAAATCATCTTTAAAAAGACGTAGCAGGGGAACTTTTTGCGCTCCACCAGCTTTTTCTTGCCGTTCGCCTTTTCTTCGAGCGTTTCCTCCGTCGGGATCTGGATTTCGGTGATATGTTCTTGCAGATTATTGTTTTCGATGAGCTTTTCGAGGTTGTCCTTCACCATCGCCTCGTAACCCGAGTAGGTGTGAATGACGTACCACTTCGCCTGTTCTTCAGCCATAGCGCGCTCCTTAACCGAGAAGTTGCAGCAATGCGGACAAACCCCAGTCGATTCCCATGAATACGATGAGGAAAATCGCCACCACCGCGAGCACGACGCCCGTATGCTTGACCACCTTGCCGAAAGAAGGCCACGAAACCTTTTTCAGTTCGGCGAACACTTCCTTGCATTTCTTGCCGAAGCGCTTGAAGATGTTGGGCTTTTTGGGCGCGCTTTTTTTAACGGGTTTAGCCGCCGTTTCCGTTTCGTTTACCGGAATGTTTGCATCAGTTTTAGCCATGTTTTCTCCTTACCTTATCCTGCCAAAAATCCGGCGTAATTACTTCGTTTCTTTATGCGCGGTATGCTTTTTGCAGTGAGGGCAATATTTGCTGAGCTCGATTCTGTCGGGATCGTTCTTCTTGTTTTTGAACGTATCGTAATTTCTGTTCTTGCATTCCGTGCAAGCCAACGTGATTTTATTTCTAGCTCCCTTAGCCGCCATGTTTCTACCTTCCGTAATCAAAAAATTAACACCCCTGTACTTTTCGGAGTGCTAAACAATTTTATCATTTATCAAAATCAATGTCAAGCGTTTTTTTGCGTTTTTTCGGGGTTTTCGGGGGTTTTTTCGCCGATTTTTCAAAAATTGTGTATTTTTAAAACGCGCCCGCAACATGTTGTGTTCCCCGCCGATATTTTTTGGCAAAATTTGCGGCAATTCAATCATTTTTTCGTTAAAATGTGCTACAATATGGATATGGCATCTTATTTAACGCATAAATTCGTCGCGGACGGCGTGCTTTCCGCCCTCGGCGACAAAAACATTTCCCCCGCGCCCTTTTACGCCGGCGCGGGGGGCGGCGACGCGTTTTTCCTCTACCGACCCTTGCGCAAAAAGGGCTACAACCTCGGACGGCTGCTCCATCGGAAAAACGTATACGAATTTTTTTGCGCCGCCCGCGAGTACGCGTGCGAAAGGGGAGATTTTTCCTATATTTACGGTTACATCACCCACTACGCCGTCGATACCGTGTTCCATCCGTACGTATACGCGGCGGAATACGAATATCTCGACGCCCTGCCCGACAAGCGGAAAAAAGACAAAGTACACTTTTTGATCGAAAGCGACATCGACAAACTGCTCGCCGACCGCTACGCAAACGGCGACACGGAAATCCGCGCGCCGCAGCTTACCGAAAAACAATGCGACGAAGCCTGCGGGCTCATCGTGTACGCGGCGAAAAAGGCGCTTTCCTTAGACCTTTCCCCCGCCGCCGTCAAGGGCGCGATGACCGCCTTCCCCCACCGGCAGAATTATTTTTCCCGCCCGAAGAGCAAGCGGAGAACGCGGTTTTATAATTTTGAAAGGGCGCTCGGTCTGCCGCACGTGCTTTCTTATCTTTGCATCCGCGAAACGCCCGACACCGCGTTCGCCACCCTGCCCGACGGCAAGGGCGGACTGAAATCGGTATACGAGCTGTTTGCGGAAGCGGTAAAACGCTCCGTCCTGCTCATCGAGGCGTTTTCCCGCGGCGCGCCCGACGAGGCGCTCTTTTCCTCCGATTTCAACGCCGGCAAACGGGATTAAACGAAAAAACGCGGTCATCCGCGTTTTTTTGTTTAGGCGCTATTCCTCCGCGCCCTTCGGTTTATTTTTTACGATTTCCTTTACCGCTTGGGATACGTACCCCACCGGCACGAAGGAAATTTTATCTTTAAAACCCTCCACCGAGCGGAGATTGCTGCGCGGCAATATCACGCGCTTAAATCCCGCGTTGACGCACTCGCGCACCCGCGCTTCCGCATGGGAAACGCCGCGCACCTCGCCCGTCAGCCCCACTTCTCCGAAACACGCCGTCGCCGCGTCCACGGGAACGCCGGTGTACGCGCTCGCCAAGGAAAGCAGCACCGCCAGATCCACCGCGGGCTCGCTCAGCTTGATGCCGCCCATCGCGTTGAGATACACGTCCTGCGAATAAAATGGCAGCCCCGCCTTTTTCTCCAGCACGGCGAGCATGAGCACCATCTTGTTGTAATCGATGCCGAGGCTCATGCGGCGCGGCATGCCGAACACCGTTTTGGAAACCAGCCCCTGCACTTCCACCAGCACGCTGCGGTTGCCGGAAAAAAACGGCGTCACCACGCTGCCGGCGTTTTCGCCCCGAGAAAGGCTCATAAATATGCCGGAATAATCCTTTACGCCGACCAGCCCGCTCTCGCGCATCTCGAACACGCCCACCTCGTTGACCGAACCGAAACGGTTTTTCACCGCACGCAATATGCGGTAATTGTTTTCCGCGTCCCCCTCGAAATACAAGACGGTATCCATGATGTGTTCGAGCACCTTCGGCCCCGCGAGCGCGCCCTCCTTCGTCACGTGCCCCACCAAAAACACCGTGACGTTATTGGCTTTCGCAAGGCGCATCAGGCGGGAGGCGCACTCCCGCACCTGCCCCACGCTGCCCGCCGACGAGGACATCGATTCGAGATATACCGCCTGAATGGAATCGACGACGAGCACGTCCACGCCGTCCAGACAGTTTTCTATGTTTTCCAGCGACGTTTCGTTCATCACGAGCAACGTTTCGGAATGTACCCCCAAACGGTTGCAGCGCAGTTTCAGCTGGGAAACGCTCTCCTCCGCGGAAACGTAAAGCACCTTGCGCTCTTTGGAAAGCGCGCCCGCCACCTCCGTCAACAGGGTGGATTTGCCGATCCCCGGATCGCCGCCGAGCAGAACCATGGAGGCGGGCACGATGCCGCCGCCGAGCACGCGATCCAGCTCCTCGCTGCCCGATTTGATGCGGCGGAACCGTTCCTCCGTCACCTCGCTCAGCGGGCGGGGGCGCTCGTAGCGAGCGGTCTTTTCCCTCGTCTGCGCCTGCGGCGCGACGGTTTCCTCGACAAAGGTGTTCCATGCGCCGCAGCTCGGGCATTTGCCGAGCCATTTGGGGCTGACGGTGCCGCATTCGCCGCACACGTACGTCGTGGTCGTCTTCGCCATGGTTATTGTTTCGCCTTATCGTGCAGTTTCAGCCACGCTTCGGCTTTTTTCAGAAATTCCGCGTTGTCCGCCGTCTTTTTCATCGTATCGAGTATCCCTTCGTAAACGTCCTGCGAGGAAAGGGTTTTGCGCAGCGCGTACTGCGTGTCGAGTTCCTTTTCGGAAAGCAGCAGTTCTTCCTTGCGCGTGCCCGATTTCACGAGGTCGAACGCGGGGAAAATCCTGCGGTCGGCGAGCGCGCGGGAAAGATGCAGTTCCATGTTGCCCGTGCCCTTGAACTCCTCGAAAATCACGTCGTCCATGCGGTTGCCCGTTTCCACCAGCGCGGTGGAAATGATGGTCAGCGAGCCGCCGTTTTCGATATTGCGCGCCGCGCCGAAGAACTTTTTCGCCCCCTCCAGCGCGACGGGATCGACGCCGCCGGCAAGCGTTCTTCCGGAACTTTCGGTAACGGCGTTGTAAGCGCGCGCAAGGCGGGTGATGCTGTCCATCAAGATGACTACGTCCTTGCCCGCCTCCACCATGCGCTTGGCGCGGTTGAGCACCAGCTCCGCCACGTGCGTGTGGTTGATCGCCCGCTCGTCGAAGGTGGAATAACACACTTCGCCGCTGATGCTGCGCTGCATGTCGGTCACCTCCTCCGGACGCTCGTCGATGAGGAGCACGAAGAGCTTCACGTCGGGATAATTATCGCCGATCGATTGCGCCAACGTTTTCAAAAGGGTGGTTTTGCCCGCTTTCGGAGGCGCGACGAGCAATCCGCGCTGACCGAACCCGAGGGGCGTGAACACGTCCATCAGGCGGAGCGCCGTTTCCTTTTCCCCCTTCCGTTCCAGCCGCAGGCGGCGAATGGGATAGCAGGGAACCAAATCGTCGAATTTAGAGCGGTGCTTGAACACTTCGGGCGGCAGGTCGTTGACGGAAATCACGTACTTTAACGCGGCGGAATTGCCGCTTTCCTTCGAGTTTTTCGCGCGGGCGCACACCTTGTCCCCGCCGCGAAGATTATAATTGCGTATGTTCGCCGCGGAAACGTATACGTCCCTCGCGGAGCTTTCGAAATAATTCACGCGGATAAATCCGTAGCCGTCCGGCTTGACGTCCAAAATCCCCTCCGCCTCGAATTCGTCGGCGGAATGGTCGTTGAGCGGCCACGTCGGCTGCGCGCCGTCCACGGGGCGGTAATGGTTTACGGCGTCGTAGCGGTCGGTATCGTATTCCTCCTCCCAAAAGTCCAGATCGAGTTGAATTTTCCGCGGCGCGCCCCTGCCGGAAGGCGTGACGGGATCGCTTACGCCCGTCTGAATGTTGCGGATCTGCGCGATCAGTTTGGGCTTCGCAAGGGAGGTGGGCGCCTTCACGCCGAGGGCAGCCCCGATGGAGCGCAGCATGGCAAGGTGCAGTTTGTTCAGTTCCTCTTCGGTAAAAATTTTCAGTCTTTTACTCATAATATCGTATTCCTCTTTTGATTTTGCCCCTGATACGGACCAATTGATAAATAAGAAAATCAAATATAAATATCGCTTTTTGTACAATAATTATAACACATCTTTAAAAATCATTCAACAAATTTCACGTTATTCGGCGATAAATCTTGCCGCAAATTCTGTCGGCGTAAAGTTTTGCCACGTTTACGCCCGTCGCCCGTTCGATGCCGCCGAAAAACGCGTTGGAGTTGACCTCGCACAGATAATCGCCCGTTTCGTCGCTCAAAATATCCACGCCGGCGTATTCCAGCCCCAAAAGCGCGCTCGCGCGTTCGGCGATGCGCCGTTGGTTTTCCGTGAGAGATACGCATTCCCCCCTGCCGCCGAGTTCTATGTTGGAGCGGAAATCCGCGCCGTTGCTCCGCCGCATGGCGGCGACCGCCTTTCCCCCCACGGTGACGATGCGGAGATCCGTTCCGCCCTTTCCGATGAATTTTTGATAGAGATGCGGCACGAGGCGAAATTCTTTAAAATAGCTTTCCAGCTCCCCGCGGTTTCGCGCCAGAAACACCCCCGCGCCCATCGAGCCGTACACCTTTTTTACGACCGTCGGATATCCCAGCCGCCGCTCGACGCCGTCCAGAAACGCTCCGTCGTCGTATTCCTTATACATCAGCGGGGAAGAAATGCTTTCCGGCATACGTATCCCCTCGCCCGAAAGGGAAATAAAGGTGAGCATTTTATCGTCGCAAAGGCGGATCGCCTCCGCGCCGTTGAAGAGCTTTACGCCGCTTTTTTCCAGCATGCGCGCGACGGCGACGTCCTTATCGAGAAACACGCAAAAATCGCAGGGCGGCACCTCGGCGTACACCCCTTCGCCCCGCACGCCCAGCGCGAGGGCGTTGGTCTTTACCGTCGCCGTCGCAACGCCGTTTTGCTCCAGCGCACGCCTCAGCTCCTCCGTCTGCCCGCGGGAGGCGGCGTTTTCAAAATATCCGTTTACCGCGATGATGCCCCGTTTCATAACCCCTCCGATATATGCGCCGCCGCCGAGGAGGCGGAGGCGAACGCCCAGTGCAGATTATATCCCCCGCAGTCGCCGTCCACGTCCATCGCCTCGCCGGCAAAATACAGCCCTTTTACCAGCCGGCTTTCCATGCTCTTTTCGTCGATCTCGTCCGCGCGCACGCCCCCCGCGCTCACCTGCGCCGCGTCGAACCCGAGCGAACCGGTGACTTTCAGGGAAAAGTTTTTAATGAGCCGCGCCAGCGCGGCGACGTCGCCGCCAGCGCGCTTTTCTAAAGTGCGCCCCAATTGGTTGTGCAGGATACCGCCGGTGAGCGGCATCCCCAGCGCGGCGCGCTCCTTCAGCATGCCGAGCACTTCCCCTTCCGAAAACGCCGGCAGAAACTCCACGGCGAGCGTACCGCCCGACGACACCGCGCCGGACGCCGCGAACACCGCCGAGCCCGATACGCCGTAATCGGCGAAGAGCACCTCCCCCGCGCTTTCCGCCTCGTAACGCCCCTTCGCGCGAACGCGCGCCTCCGCCTTGATGCCCTTCAGCCCGCGGATCGGCTCCGTTTCCGTGGTAAGCTGCACCAACGAGGGGTAAAGCGGCGCGATCGTATGTCCGAACCCCTCCGCCAGCGCGAAGGACGAACCGTCCGTGCCGAGATGTTTCGCCGCCTTGCCGCCGAAGGCGAAAAGCAGCGTGCGCGCCGAAACCGTGCGCCCGTCCGCCGCCGTAACGGTGAAAACGCCGCCTTTTTTTTGCGCCTTTACCGCATGAAACGACGTAAGCACCCGCGCCCCCGCCCCTTCGAGGCAAAAGCGCAGCGCGTCGGTCACGGCGGACGCCTGCTTCGACAGCGGGTATTTGCGCCCCGTCTCCGCCGTCAGCCGAATGCCGACGGAACGGTAAAACTCCCGCGCGCTTTCAAAGGGATACGCCGCGAGAGCGGTTTTGAAAAAGCCCGCCGCCCCGCTCCTGTAATGTACGGGCGAAAGATCGCTGTTGGTGAGGTTCCCCTGTCCGTTTCCCGTGAGCGAAAGTTTCCGCCCCAGCCGTTCGCCGCGCTCCGCGACGCACACGTCCCCGCCGAATATCCGCGCCAGCCGCACCCCCGCGACGAGCCCCGCCGCGCCCCCGCCGACGACGAGCGTTTTAAAAATTTTTTCCATAAAATACCTTTTTCACGTTTTTTGCAAAATAAAAATATACTGACATATATGTTTTTATATAGTTTAACATAAAAAAAGCGGAAAAGCCACAATTTTTCCTATTGACTTATATCATTTTGTGTTATATAATAGAAACATAAAAGATTTTGCCGCAACGCGGCGGCGCAAAAGAAAAAAGGAGCGTGAACATGAAAGAATTTTTTGCACAAGTCGGCGATTTTTTCGTAAAGGCTTGGAATGAGACCCCCGAATATATTTACGCCGTCGGCGGCGTGCTGCTCGCGGTGATCATCGCGATCATCGTAGGATGCGCGATTTCCAAAAAGAAGAAAAAAGCGGCGAAGGCGGCAAACGGAGCCGTTTCGCAGCCCGCAGACAAAGCGGAAGAACCCGCGGCATCCGCAAAAGCGGAAACGCCCGCCGAAGAGCCGAAAGCGGACAAAGAACCCGCGCCGCAGGCGGCGGAGCAAACGGCGATCGCGGAAGCGCCCGCCCCCGCTGAAGAGGAAACGCCGGCAGCGGAAGAACCCGCCCCCGCCGCGGAGCAAACCGAGGCGAAGATAACCGAACCCGCCGCGCCCGCGAAAAAGGAAACGGCGGCGAAACCGCAGGCGAAAAAAGCGCCGGCAAAGACCGCGCAGCCCGTACCCGCAAAAAGCGCCCCCGCAAAGAATGCGGCGCCCGCCGCGAAGAGCGCGCCGGCGAAGAACGCGGCGCCCGCGTCCGCTAAGGCGGAAGAACCGAAGGGCGCGGCGAAGAAGAACGAGCACTCCGCCATCTACCACGTAACGCGCCGCAAGGAAGACGGCAAGTGGCAGGTGAAATACGCGAAGGGCGCGAAAGCCATCAAATTGTTCGACACGCAGGCGGAAGCCGCCGCGTTCGCCCGCAAAATCGCCGACAATTGCGACGGTTCTGTGGTGGTGCATAAGGTGACGGGGCAAATTCGCAAGCTGAAAGAAAAACTGCCGGAACACCCCTCTAAGAATCAGGAGCAAACGGAAAACGAAGAAGAATAAACGCACGTTTTCAAAACGCCGCAGTCCGCACGGACTGCGGCGAACGTTTATCGGCGAAGAAGGGAAACGATGTTCAAAAATAAAGCGGAAAACGGAAAAAGCAATCTTTGCGGCAAAAACGTGAAGGCGCTGCGCACGGCGCGCGCCGAAAATGTCGCAGCGCGCCCTCGCGGAGAAGCTGCAGCTGGCGGGCATAGACGTCGACAAAAACGCCGTTCAGAGAATGGAAAGCGGTCGGCGGTTCGTAACGGACGTCGAATTGAAGGCGTTATCGAAAATATTTTGCGTAAGCGCGGATTTTTTAATCGGCGACGAGATAAAGCCGCCAAAAACTTAAAAACCCCTCGGCGAAGAAACGAACTTCTTTTCCGAGGGGATTTTTTTACATCTGATCGGGAATTTCGATGCCGAGCAGCTTGAACGCGGTTTTCAGCGTCGTGTGCACGGCTTTCGTGAGGGCGAGGCGGAAATTCTTCACGTTGTCCTCGCTGCCGATGATCTTGTTTGCGATATAAAATTTATTGTACGCCTTGGCGAGGTCCACCGCAAAACGCGTTACGAAGGAAGGCTCGTATTTCTCCCCCGCCTCCCGCACCACGTCGGGGAACGCCCCCAGCAGGGCGACGAGGGCGTATTCCTCGTCGGTGAGCGCTTCGATTTTATACGAACCGAACGCACCGCCCTTTTTCAGCACGCTGTTGCACCGCGCGCCGGTATACTGCACGTACGGGCAGGTTTCGCCGTCGAAATTGAGTACCTTGTCGAAGCTGAACACGATGTCCTTGATCTTGTTGTTGTAAAGCGCGCCGAAGATCACCGAACCCGTGCCCACCTGCCGCGCCACTTCCTCCTTGTTTTCCAGCGACTCGTTTTTCTCTTCGATGATGCGCGCCGCCTTTTCCACGCATTTATCGAGCACGTCCTCCAAAAACACCACCTTGCCGGTGCGGGTGCTCATCGCGCCGTCCTCCATGGACACCATGCCGTAGGAAACGTGCACGAGGTCTTTCGCCCATTCCCTGCCCATGAGTTCGAGCACCTTGAAAACCTGCTTGAAATGCAAATCCTGCTGGTACGCCACCACGTAAAGGCATTTGTAAAAATCGTAGGTGTTCTTGCGGTACACCGCCGCCGCCATGTCGCGGGTGGCGTAAAGGGAAGAACCGTCCTTTTTCAGAATCAGGCACGGGGGCATACCGTAGCTTTCCAGATCGACGATGGACGCGCCGTCGCTGTTGACCAGCAAGCCCTTTTCCCGCAGTTCGTCGATCACCGGCTGCATCTTGTCGTTGTAAAAGCTCTCCCCCGCGTAGGAATCGAAGGTGACGTTGAGCCTATCGTAAATCTTTTGCACTTCCTTCAGCGTGACGTCCTTAAACCATTCGAACAGCGCGTTGGCGTCCTCGTCCCCGTCCTCGATGAGCTTGAAATAATGCCGCGCCTCGTCCTCGAGTTCGGGGTGCTTTTCCGCCTCCTCGTGGAATTTTACGTAAATGCGCATGAGCTCGCGCAGCTTGCCGCTTTCGATTTTCTCCTTATCGCCCCAGCGCTTATAGGCGACGATCAGCTTGCCGAATTGCGTGCCGTAATCGCCCAAGTGGTTGATGCCCACCACGTTGTAGCCCGAAAAGGCGAGAATTTTATACAGCGCGCCGCCGATGACGGTGGTGGAAAGGTGCCCGATATGGAAGGGCTTTGCGATATTGATGGAAGAATAATCGATGCAGATCGTCTTTCCCGTTCCGAGGGCGGACGAACCGTACGCCGCGCCGCGTTCCAGCACTTCCTTTACCGTTTCCTCCGCGTAACGCAGACGGTTGATTTTGAAATTGAGATAACCGCCCGCCACCGAAACGCCGCACACGACGTCGTCCGGCGTAAAGGAATTTTTCAGCGTTTCCGCAATGACGGGAGGCGCTTTGCGCAGGGTTTTCGCCAAACGGAAGCACGGCAGGGCATAATCGCCCATGTCGCTTTGCGGCGGCACTTCCAGCATGGCGGCAACCTCGTCCGCGCTCAGATTTTCGATATCGAGTTTTTCGGCAATGTATTTTTTATAATCCATCTTTACGTCCTTTCAAACTATTTTTCGTATATATTTATATTAACATAAATTTTTGCGGTTTGCAAATCAAAAAACTTGTATTTTTCACTGTTTTGCGGTATAATGGGATTTTGTAAGAGGAAAATTTTCCCTTTGCGGGAAAAAAGGAGATAAATTATGAAACTCGGCGTAGTGGGGCTGCCCAACGTGGGCAAATCCACCCTGTTCAACGCGATCACCCATGCGGGCGCGGAATGCGCGAATTATCCGTTTTGCACCATCGAGCCCAACGTGGGCGTGGTCGCCGTTCCCGACGAGCGGCTGAACGTGCTCGGCAAAATGTACAACACGAAGAAAATCACCCCCGCGGTGGTGGAATTCGTAGACATAGCGGGGCTCGTCAAGGGCGCGTCCAAAGGCGAGGGGCTGGGCAATAAATTCCTCGCCAATATCCGCGAATGCGACGCCATCGTGCACGTGGTGCGCTGTTTCGACGACGAAAACGTGACGCACGTGGAAAGCTCCGTCGATCCCCTGCGCGACATCGAAACCATCGATTTAGAGCTGATTTTTTCCGACATCGAAAGCGTTTCCAAGCGGTACGACAAGGCGTTCAACCTCATCAAAACCGGCGATAAGAAATATAAAATCGAGGCGGAGCGGCTGGACAAGCTGAAAAAGCACCTCGAAAGCGGCAAAGCGGCGCGCACCGTGCCGACGGAGGGCGACGAGGAAAAGGAATACTTCGATTCGCTGTTTCTTTTAACCAACAAACCCGTCATTTACGCCGCGAACATCGGCGAGGCGGACATGGGCAAGGCGGTAAGCGAAATTCCCCACGCGCAGAAAGTGAAGGATTTCGCCGCAGGCGAAGGGAGCGAATACCTCGTCATCTGCGCGCGGACGGAAGAGGAGCTTTCCACGCTGGAGCCGGAAGAACAGCAGTTGTTTTTGAGCGAGCTGGGGCTGGAAGAAAGCGGGCTGAACCGCTTAATCAAGGCGTCCTACCGTCTGTTGGGGTTGATTTCCTATCTCACGGCGGGCGAAAAGGAAGTGCGGGCGTGGACCATCGCCGAGGGCACGAAGGCGCCGCAGGCGGCGGGTAAAATCCATTCGGATTTTGAAAAGGGCTTTATCCGCGCGGAGATCGTCGATTACGACACGCTGGTGGAGCTGGGCAGTTTCAACGCCTGCAAGGAAAAGGGCAAAGTGCGGTCCGAAGGCAAGGAATACGTCATCAAAGACGGCGACGTGGTGCTCTTCCGCTTCAACGTATAATGAACGAATAAAAAAAGGTACGCCGGCGAAACCGCCGACGTACCTTTTTTATGTAAACTCAGTATTTGAAATTTTCGTTATATTCCAGCTCGCCGCCGATAATCGCGCCGCACTTCACCATTTCGTCGTTATAGACCTCGTTGCCGATCAGATGATAACGCATCCTATACCCGTATTCGTCGTAAAAATTATCGTCCTGCCCGACGCGGATATATTTATTCGGTCCGATTTCAAAGCTATGTTTCCACTCCTCCGGCGCAGGCTCGGCGCGCACTCCGAAAATATTGAATTCGTCGTTTGTCACCTTGTTGAACACCCGCACGAAGGATAAAATTATCGCCCCCGCAAACGCTATCGCCCAAAGCGGCAGCAAAGCGAGCCCTTCCGTAAAATACGTGCTGTAAGACATTCTCCTATACAGCGGTCCGTCTGCGACGTTTTTAAGATATGCTAAACTTTTTTTATCTTCCAAAATAAACGTTTCAAGTCCGGCGTTCTGTTCCCGATAACCAAGCAGCCAGCGAACGCGCGTGATCAGCACGTAAACGTTCAGCGCCATAAGCAGCAACCCGATAAAAAACAACGGTATCGCCTGCCGGTCCCGCAATCCGTATCCGTCTTCGCCGACGTACGGAATTATATCGACGGACAGCAACATAAGCGCAACGCAGCACCCTATCATGAGAAGGGAAAGCGCCAGCTTTATCTTTGTAAAACCGAAACGCGCGTTTATATATCTGCGGGCAGTTCGGAAGTTGTTTTCGATTTCTTTTTCTTTCATATTTTCCTCCACATACAAGTATAATTGTATATAGATAATAACACAAGTATACTTGTAAGTCAATGATTTTTACAAGTTTTATTGTATAAAATGATTATGGAAAAAAAGTTTGCGGAAAATCTTATAACTTTCAGAAAAGAGAAAGGTCTTTCTCAAGCGCAACTATCGACGCTCGCGGGGGTTACGCAGCAATGCGTAAGCATGTGGGAAAAAGGGAGCATGGAACCGACAATGAAAGCGCTTTGGCGCCTTGCCGACATTTTCGACGTTTCGATAGACGTACTCGTCGGAAGAAAGGATTACTGATATACTTTTACATAAAAGAGAGGCGCGGGCTATGCCCGCGCCTGTGTTTTTTTATCGCTTTTTGCCGCTACACCTTGGCGAACTGCGCGTTGTACAACTCGTAATAAAACCCGCGCTTTTGCAAAAGCTCCGCGTGCGTGCCCTGTTCGATGATGTCGCCTGCCTTCATCACGAGGATTTTATCCGCGTGCTCTATGGTGGAAAGCCTATGCGCCACCACAAAGCTCGTTCTGCCCTCCATCATCGCGTCGAAGGCGCGCTGAATTTTGATTTCCGTGCGCGTGTCTATGGAGGAAGTCGCCTCGTCCAAAATCAGCATGTTCGGCAAATCCAGCATGATGCGCGCGATGCACAAAAGCTGTTTCTGCCCTTCGGAAATGCCGCCCGCATCGTCGCCGATCACGGTGTCGTACCCCTGCGGCAAACGGCGGATAAACCCGTGGGCGTGTGCGTTTTTCGCCGCCGCAACGACCTCCTCCTCCGTCGCGCTCGGTCTGCCGTAGGCGATATTTTCCTTTACCGTGCCCTTTTTTATCCACGTTTCCTGCAGCACCATGCCGTATGAACCGCGGAGGGAGTTTCTCGTCACGTTTTCGATATTTTTACCGTCCACCGAAATGCGCCCCCCGTCCACGTCGTAAAACCGCATCAGCAAATTGATAATGGTGGTTTTACCGCACCCCGTGGGTCCGACAATCGCAATCCGCTCGCCCTTGGCGACGCGCAAATTCAAGTCGCGTATCAACTCAACATTTTTGTTATAGGAAAATTTCACGTGCTCCAGCGCCACGTCGCCTTCGGCGCGCAGCACTTCCGCGGCGGGGCTGTCGGGTTCTTCCTGCTCGGCGTCCAGCACCTCGAATACCCGCCGCGCCGACGTGAACGCGCTTTGCAATTCCGTCGCCACGCCGGAAATTTCGTTGAAGGGTTTGGCATATTTGCCCGCGTATATCAAAAACGCGGTGAGCGTGCCCACCGAAAAAGCGGCGGGGTTGCCGATGACCATCAGCGCACCGATAAGCCCGACGGCGATATAGATGATATTGTTTACGAACCGCGTGGACGGATTGGGCAGCGAGGAGAAAAAGGTCGCCTTCACGCCGCACTCTTGCAATTCCGCATTGATTTTTCCGAATTTTTCCTCGTTGTTCTTTTCCTGCAAAAACGCCTTTACGACCTTTTGATTGCCCACCATTTCGTCGACGAGCGCCGTCATTTCGCCGCGCTTTGCCGCCTGTTTTTTGAACTCCGCGGCGGTGTGCTTCGCCACGTAGTTGGCAATGAGCAGGGAAAGCGGGGTAAACAGCCCCACCACGAGGGCGATTTGCCATTTTAACGCCAGCATGATGACGAGCGTCGCCGCGATGGTGACGACGCCGTTGAACAGCTGCGTAAAGCCGAGCAGCAAGCCGTCGGAAATTTCCGTAACGTCGGTGACGACGCGGCTTAAAATATCCCCTTTATCGCGGGTATCGATATAGGAAAGCGGCACCTTTTGCAGCGTTTCCAACGCGCCGTTGCGGATATCGCGCACCGTTTTATAGGCGAGCTTTTGCGTAAAGATATTTTGCAGCCATTCGGCGGCGAAGATGACGGCGACCGTAACGCCGATAACGGCGGCAATTACCCCCAGCCGCTCGAAATCCACCTCGCCCGCGCCGACGATGCAGTCCACCCCCGCGCCGGCGAGCACCGTTGCAAACAGCGAGGAAAGCACGCTGACGAGGGAGAAAAACAAGCTCAAAAACAAATATTTGCGGTTGGGGCGGATGAAGGCGTAAAGCCGTTTGACGAGTTTCAGATCGAAGCGTTTTTTCATTTCGCGCCTCCTTCCGTCTG
Source organism: Bacillota bacterium (assembly GCA_003343995.1). Classification (GTDB taxonomy): domain Bacteria; phylum Bacillota; class Clostridia; order Christensenellales; family Borkfalkiaceae; genus UMGS775. The sequence goes on along the minus strand of QAKE01000049.1, from coordinate 67,882 downwards.
CGACGCGCAGATCTCCTTATACACTTCGCAGGTTTGCAAAAGGCTTTCGTGCGTGCCTTCGCCGACGATTTTTCCGTCGTCCAGAACGAGGATTTTATCGGCGTTTTTAATGGCGCTCGCCCGCTGGGAAATGACGATGACCGTCGATTTGCACCGTTCTTTAATCGCCTTGCGCAAGCGGTAATCGGTGGCGTAATCGAGGGCGGACGCGCTGTCGTCCAGCACGAGAATTTCCGGATTGCCCACCACCGCGCGGGCGATGGTCAGGCGCTGGCGCTGCCCGCCGGAAAGGTTGCGCCCGCCCTGCTCGATCTTTTTATCCAGCCCTTCGGGCCACCCCGCGAGGGTTTCGCCCATCTGCGCCACGTCGAGGGCGGCGGCGATCTCCTCGTCGGTCGCGTCCGCCTTGCCCCATTGCACGTTGCCGCGCACGGTGTTCTTAAAGAGCACCGCCTTTTGCGGCACCAGCCCGAATTTGCCGCGCAGAGCGGCGAACGTGTATTCCTTCACGGGCACGCCGTCGACGATCACCTCGCCGCCGTCGACGTCGTAAAACCGTTCGGCAAGGGCGATCAGCGTGCTTTTGCCGCTGCCCGTGCCGCCGATGATGCCGAGCGTCTGCCCGCGCTTTAACGTAAAGCTGATGTTTTCCAACGCGTTGTCCCCGCCGGCGTTATACCCGAAGGAAACGTTGCGGAACTCCAACACGGTATCGGGCTTTTCGGAATTTTCCCGTTCGCCCTCCGTCAACGCGGAACGCATTTGCAAAACCTCGTACACGCGTTCGGAAGAGGCGCTGCCGCTCGCCACCACGACGATGAGGTTGGCAAACACCACCAGCGCGAGGAGAATTTGCGACATATAGTTGATGAGCGCGCTGATTTCGCCTTGCGTGAGCGAACCGGCGTTGACGAATCCGCCGCCGAACACCAGCACCAGCACGATGCCGAGGTTGACGAACACATACGTTACGGGGTTCATCAGCGAGGAAATTACGCCGAGCACCGACTGCATTTTCAAGAGGCGTTCGTTCTTTTTATTGAAATCGGCGATTTCCTTTTCCTGACGGGAAAACGCCCGCACGACGCGCGCCCCCGTGAGATTCTCCCGCGTAAGCCCGTTGATTTCCTCCAGCGCGCGCTGCACCTTTTTGTTGCGCGGAATGGTGAGCGCCATGATCAGCCACACGAAGAGCGCCATAATCGCCGTAACCGCCACAAAGATAAGACCTAACTTCCAATCGATGATAAGCGAGGCGACGAGCGCGCCCGCGACGATGAACGGCGCGCGGAGAAAGAGCCGCAAAAAGCGGTTTACGCCCTTTTCCGCCTGATTGATATCCGAGGTGATGCGGGTGATGAGAGCCGGCATGCCCAGCTTATCGAGCTCCGCATGGGAAAAGGAATTGATTTTCGCAAACATGGCGGCGCGCAGCTCCGTGCCGTACCCGTGCGCCGCCTTCGCCGCGTAATACTGCGCGACGAGCGCGCACGCCAGCCCCAGCACGGCAAAACCGACAAGATACCCCGCGATCAGATAGCAGTACGCCGCGTTGCCGTTTTTAATGCCCACGTCGATCATTTCCGCCATCATCACGGGAACGACGAGCTCCAGACACGCCTCGAAAAACTTAAACAGCGGCGCAATCAACGTTTCCTTGGTATAATGCTTTAAATACTTTCTCAGTTTCCACATAAATCACCAATCGTCCTTGGGGGTTTGCTTGATGTCGTCGTAAAACTCGAAATACTTTTCCTTTTCGCTCTTTTCGCTTTCGGGCAGTTCGTCGAATTCCACGCCGTCGTCGTCATAGGCGTCGCTTTGACGCATTTTATCGTAATCGTCCATAATTTCTATATAAGTTTAATAATTTACTCTCGTCTATTAAACGACTGTTTTAAAATTCACGTCAATTAAAACACGCGTACTTTCATCAAAAATATAAAAAAAGGCGTTCTAAACGCCTTTTTTGTGTTAGTCGATGAGTTCGAGCACGGCCATTTCCGCAGCGTCGCCCTTTCTTTCGCCCAGCTTATAAATTCTGGTGTAGCCGCCGCCCTGACCTTTCTCTTCCTTTCTCGCGGCATATTTGGGAGCGATTTCATTGAAGATCTTCTCGATCAGCGGATGGTTGACATCCTTCGTTCTCGCCTTGTAAGCCGTTCTGTTTTCCTTATCGCCCTTGATTTCCTGCAAATCGTTGAGTTTCGCCATGATGCGTCTTCTGGCGGCGAGCTTTTTCGAACCGTCCTTCACAACGGTCTTCACGCTCACCTTGCCCTTCGCGTCGGTGACTTCAACCTTCTCTTCGATGGTGTTTTCGTAGGTGTTCATCGCAAGGGTGATGATTTTTTCCGCATAGCTTCTCACTTCTTTGGCGCGGGCAACCGTCGTTTCGATTTTGCCGTACCAGAGCAGATAGGACGCCTGATTTTTGATTAAAGCTAATCTTTGCGTGGAGTTCACGCCTAATTTCCTTGGCACTTTATTAGTCCTCCTTGTCTTTGAGCTTTAAGCCTAAGCTCTCTAATTTGAAAATAACTTCGTCTAACGACTTTTTGCCCAAATTGCGCACCTTCAGCATATCGTCTTCCGTCTTTTTGGTAAGGTCTTCCACCGTATGAATGTTTGCTCTTTTCAGGCAGTTATAGGAACGCACGGAAAGATCCATGTCTTCGATGGTCATTTCCAGAATTTTGATCTTCTTATCCTCTTCGGGGGGCACGAGAATACCGATGTTGCCCACTTCGCTGAGCGTTACGAACATGCCGATGTGTTCCTGCATGATCTTCGCAGCCAAGCTGACGATATCCCTGCCGGAAAACGCGCCGTTGGTCCATACTTCCAGCGTGAGCTTATCGAAATCGACGCTCTGTCCCACACGGGTAGCTTCTACGTTGTAGCTCACCTTTTTGACGGGCGTATAGATGCTGTCGATGGGGATATTGTCGATGATGTCGGTCTTGTTGTGCACCGCGCCCTTATAGCCGCGGCCGCGGCCGACGGTCAGCTCTACGTCGAGCACCGCGCCGTCGTCCAGCGTGCAGATATACTGGTCGGGGTTAAGCACCTCGATTTCCGCGTCGCTCGCGATATCGCGCGCCGTCACCACCGCAGGGCCTTCCTTGAAGAGTTTTACGTTCTTTTTGAAATTTTTATCTACGCTCGCCGTTTTGATGGCAACGCATTTTAAGTTGAGAATGATTTCCGTCACGTCCTCTTTGATGTGGGGAATGGCGGTAAATTCGTGTTTTACGCCCTCGGCGAACTTCACGTTGGTGATCGCCGCGCCCGGAAGAGCGGACAGCAAAATCCTTCTCAGGCAGTTGCCGATCGTCAGTCCGAACCCTTTTTCCAAGGGCTCCACCACGATTTTGGCGTAGCTGCGTTCTTCGTTTTCTTCCACCGCTATTTTCGGCATTTCAATTTCCATCATAAGAAATTTCTCCTTTTAAAAATAGTTTTATCCGGCCGCTGCGGGCATTCTTGCCGAAGCCGTGGAAAACGCTCCGGTTATCCCCCCGCAGACCGCCGTATGTACGCCGTTCCGGCGCAGTTTGTTATTTGGAATACAATTCGACGATGAGGTGCTCGGAAATCTGCGCGTCGATATCGTCTCTCTGCGGCAGAGCGATAATCTTGCCGGTGAGCGTTTCGGGGTTGAATTCCAGCCATTTGGGCATAGCGCCCACCTTCATCTGTTTGATTTCCGCAAAGAACTTGTTGTCCTTTTTGGTTTCCTTCACGGTGATGACGTCGCCCGCCTTCACGATGTAGGAAGCGATGTTGCACGCCCTGCCGTTCACCGCGAAATGCGCGTGCGTTACGAGCTGACGGGCCTCCGCGCGGGAAGAGCCGATCCCCATTCTGTAAATGACGTTATCGAGTCTTCTTTCGAGCAGGGAGAGCATGTTTTCACCCGTGATGCCCTTCATTCTGTCGGCGCGCAGATAATACTTTTTGAACTGATTTTCCAAAACGCCGTAAATTCTCTTGCACTTCTGCTTTTCGCGCAGCTGCAAGCCGTATTCGGAAACCTTTTTACGCGCCGCGCCGTGCTGGCCGGGGGCGACAGGTCTTTTTTCCATCGCGCAAACGCCTTTATAACATCTTTCGCCCTTCAAAAAGAGCTTTGCACCCTCGCGTCTGCAAAGGCGGCATTTCGATTCGGTATATTTTGCCATATGTCAATTCCTCCGTTATACTCTGCGTCTTTTCGGCGGTCTGCAACCGTTGTGCGGAATGGGAGACACGTCCTGAATGAGCGTGATCTCGATATCGCAGTTGGTGATCGCTCTGATTGCCGATTCTCTGCCCGAACCGGGGCCTTTTACGAACACTTCCACCGAACGCAGACCGTGTTCTTTCGCCGCTCTCGCCGCGGTCTCCGCCGCCTGCTGCGCCGCAAACGGGGTGCTCTTTCTCGATCCCTTGAAACCGAGGCTGCCCGCGCTGGACCACGAAATCACGTTGCCCTGCGTATCGGTGACGGTGACGAGCGTATTGTTGAAAGACGCCTGAATGTGCACTTGGCCTTTATCGACCTTTTTAATGTCTTTCCGTTTTTTAACGATTTTTTTCTTTACTGCCATCTTTCACGCCCTCCTTACTTCTTGGTAGCCGTCTTCTTCTTCGCAACCGTACGGCGGGGTCCTTTGCGGGTTCTCGCGTTGCGCTTGGAGCTCTGACCTCTTACGGGCAGGCTCTTTCTGTGGCGAACGCCGCGATAGCAGCCGATTTCCATCA
>QAKE01000049.1:28956-59458 GCA_003343995.1 Bacillota bacterium | reverse complement strand
ACGGGCAGGCTCTTTCTGTGGCGAACGCCGCGATAGCAGCCGATTTCCATCAGCCGTTTGATGTTGAGGCTGACCTCGCTTCTGAGATCGCCCTCCACGTGCAAATTATGTTCAATATATTCCCTTAACTTGGAAATGTCGTTTTCGTCTAAGTCCTTGACTCTGACGTCGGGATTTACGCCCGTCGCGGCCAGAATCTTCTTGGAAGTCGGCAGCCCTATACCGAAGATATAGGTAAGCCCGATTTCCACACGTTTGTTGTTCGGCAAATCAACGCCGGCAATACGCGCCATAAGCTCTTTAACTCCTCCGTAATTTTTCTCGTTATTTTTTTATTTATCGCAAACCGCGCGCCCCTCCGCCTTGGAATGTAAGCGGCAAAAACGTACGGTGTATTTTCGTTCCGGCGCAAACGCGCCGTTCATAATGGACAAATCCGCCGACGGCGGTATTAGCCCTGTCTTTGCTTGTGGTTTTTATTCTTGCTGCAAATCACCATGACTTTGCCGTTTCTTTTAATCACCCTGCACTTGTCGCACATCGGCTTTACAGAAGGTCTTACTTTCATTTTCCGTTTTCTCCTTTTACAAGTTTATGTTAATTCTTACTACGCCATACAATCCGACCTTTGGTCAAATCGTACGGGCTCATTTCCAGTTTTACGCCGTCGCCGGGGATAATTTTGATGTAGTTCATTCTGAGTTTCCCCGAAATGTACGCCGTAATGATATGCCCGTTCGATAATTTCACTTTGAAACTGGCGTTGGGCAAAGCCTCCACTATTACGCCTTCGGTTTCTATGACGTCGTCCTTAGACACAAACCGTTCCTCCTATTTCCGTTTTTATTGATATTCGCCGAGCAGCCGTTTCAACCGCGCGTTGCCCACCTTTCCGCCGTTTGCGATGCGGGCGGCAACCTCCTGCGGCAGCCTGCCGACGTATTCCACGTGTTTCACGTTCTTTTTTTTGGGCGCTTCGGTCTTTCGGCGCGCTCCGTCGGCAAGATAACAGAATTTGCCATCCGTGCGCATCACCGCAAAATAACCTTCGTCCCTTCCGCGGAAACATTTCACCACGTCCCCGCAACTGCGTTCGGTGTGCATTCCTTCTCCTTAAAGGGTAAGAATTTCCGTTCCCGTTTCGGTGATCAGCACCGTATTTTCATAGTGTGCGGAGGGCTTGCCGTCCTTCGTCGCAACGCCCCAGCCGTCGGAAAGAAAATTCACGTACCGTTCGCCCATGTTGATCATCGGCTCGATGGCGAGCGTCATGCCCGCCTTCAGGCGGATGCCCGTACCCCGCTTGCCGTAATTCGGCACGGAAGGATCTTCGTGCATCTTTCTGCCGACGCCGTGCCCCACCATCTCCCGAACGACGGAAAATCCGTTTTCTTCCGCGTGTTTCTGCACGCGGTAGCCGATGTCGCCGAGGGGTGAGCCGTCGCCCAGATCTTCGATCGCTTTGAAAAAACATTCCCGCGTGACGTCGATGAGCTTTTTCTTTTCGGCGGAAATATCGCCGATATAGAAACTGCGCGCCGCGTCCCCTACAAAACCGTTCTTCACCGCGCCCACGTCGATGCTGACGATGACGCCCGATTCGATATAGGTCTTTTCGTCGGGAATGCCGTGCACCACCATGTCGTCGAGAGAAATGCACGCGGATGCGGGATAACCGCAATACCCTAAAAACGCCGGTTCCGCGCCGCTGTCCTTGATAAACTCGAAAGCGATTTTATCGAGAGCGGCGGTGGTCATTCCCTCGCGCAGACTTCTGCCGAGCACGTCGAGCACGTCGCGCGTGATCGCGCACGGCTCGCGCATCGCCTCGATTTCCGCGGCGGTTTTTACGGTAATCATAAGCTGCCGAGAACCTCTTGCACGTCCGCGAACACCTCGTTCACGTCCGCGTCTCCGTTTACGCGCTTCAGCACGCCCTTTTCCTTATAGAAATCGATGAGCGCCGCCGTCTGCAAAACGTACACGTCCAAACGGCTCTGTACGGTGGCTTCGTTGTCGTCCGCGCGGGTGTACAGCTTGCCGCCGCATTTGGGGCAAACCTCCGTGCTTCCGATGACGTTTACGTGGAAAGATTCGCCGCACTTTTCGCAGCATCTTCTCCCCGTCAGTCTGCCGAGCAGTTTATCGAGCGGAACGTCGATATCCAAAACGCAGGTGACGTTCACGAACTTCGCGAGCTCCTCCGCCTGCGAAAGCGTGCGGGGAAACCCGTCGAGCAAAAATCCGTTTTTGCAGTCCGCCCGCGAAAGACGTTCCTCCACCATTTTCACGGTGACGTCGTCGGGAACGAGCTGCCCTTTGTCGATATAAGATTTCGCCAGCACACCCAAAGGCGTTTTTTCGCGGATATTTTCGCGGAACATATCGCCCGTGGAAATGTGCGGCAAACCGTATTTTTCAGTAATGAGCGACGCCTGCGTTCCCTTGCCGGAACCCGGTGCGCCAAGCAATACAATGTTCATGTTTTATTTTAAAAAGCCTTTATAGTTTTTCATCATAATCTGCGATTCCAACGCCTGATTGAACTCCAGTGCGACGGAAACGACGATTAAAAGTCCCGTTGCGCTGAAGGCGCCCATGAGCGTCGCGTCGATCGCCTTGAAGATCAGCGAGGGAACGAGCGCCACGACGGCGAGGTAAATCGCGCCGAAGAGCACGATCCGGTTGGAAACGCGTTTCAGATAATCGGTCGTCGGCTTGCCCGGTCTCGTGCCGGGGATAAAGCCGCCGTTCTGTTGAATGCTCCTCGAAATGTCTTCCGGTTTGAACTGGATGGCATTGTAGAAGTAAGCGAAGAACAGAATGAGCAGGCACATCACCACGGTGTTGAGCCAGCTGCCCGTGCCCATGTTCCGCGAATACCAGTTGTCGCTGGATACGCCGACCAGATTGATGATGAGGTCGGGGAAAGACAGAATGGAGAACGCGAAGATGAGGGGCATAACGCCGGACGAATTCACTTTGATGGGAATGTGCGTCGACTGACCGCCGTACATTCTTCTGCCCTTAACCTGCTTTGCGTACTGCACGGGGATCTTTCTTTCCGCGTCGTTCACCGTAACGACCGCCGCGAAAATAAGCACCGCCGCGATGAAGAATACGATGAGCGTCCAGAACGTGCTGGCAAGTTCGCCGCTCGTGAAGATACCCAAGATCGCCTGACCCGCCGTGGAGATGATACCCACGAAGATCAGCATGGAAATACCGTTGGAAACGCCGTAATCGGTGATTCTTTCCCCCAGCCACATCGTGAGCGAAGCGCCCGCGGTGTAGATGATGACGAGGGCGATGTAGCCCAGCCATTTGAGGTTTTCGCCGAAGAGATTGTTCCATTCGATGTTGCTCGAAAATCCGATGATGATACCGATGGACTGCGCGATGGCGAGCACGACGGTAACGTAACGGGTGATGGTGGCGATTTTCTTTCTGCCTTCCTCGCCCTGTTTGGAAAGTCTTTCGAGCGCGGGAATACCCACGGTTAAAAGCTGAATGATGATGGACGCGTTGATGTACGGTCCGATACCCATGGCGAACAGCGTGCCGAACTGCAGCGCGCCGCCGCTTACGGCACTCATAATCTGCAAATAGGTAAAGTTGCTGAGATTTTCATCGGTGAGCAAACCCGTGCCGATACCGGGAACGGGGATATAGCACCCGATCCGATAGACCAGCAACAGCGCCAGCGTAATCAAAATCTTGCGCCTTACTTCTTTGATTTTAAATGCCTTTACTAACGTCTGAAACATTTCCGCCCTCCGTTTTCGGGATTATTCCACTTCCGCCGTACCGCCAGCCTGTTCGATGGCAGCCTTTGCCGACGCGGAAAATTTAGCCGCTTTTACGGTAAGCGCAACGTTGATTTCGCCGTTGCCGAGCACCTTTAATCCGGCGTCGTCCTTCACGTACTTCACGAGACCGTTTTCAAGCAGCGTCTGCTTGTCTACGACCGTGCCCGCTTCAAAACCCGAAAGAGCCGAAAGATTCACGATGGTGTAAACCTTTTTGAAATGATTGTTGAAACCGCGCTTTGGCAAGCGTCTGATCAAAGGCATCTGACCGCCCTCGAAACCGACTCTCACGCCGCCGCCGCTTCTCGCCCACTGACCTTTGTGGCCCTTGCCGCTCGTTTTACCCAAACCCGAACCGATACCTCTGCCGAGACGTTTTTTCGCCGTTCTCGCGCCGGTCGCCGGTTGAAGTGTATCTATTCTCATAGTCCGTTACTCCTTAAACTTTTTCCACTTTCAAAAGGTGGGAAACCTTTTTGATCATACCCTGAATGCAGACGTTGTCGTTGTGGATTTTGAAGGAACGAATCTTCTTCAAACCCAGCGCCGCGACGACGCTTTTCTGGTACGGGGTGGAGCCGATGGTGCTCTTTACGAGCGTAACTTTTATCTGCTGATTGTCCGCCATAAAAGTTTACCTCCTTAACCTTTAATCTCTTCTACCGTCTTGCCGCGGAGCGCCGCGATCTCTTCGACGGTGCGGAGCGCGCGCAAGCCTTCGATTGCCGCTTTCACGCAGTTGACGGGGTTGTTCGTGCCGTAGGACTTCGTTCTGATGTCCTTGATGCCGACCGCCTCCATAACCGAACGGACGGGACCGCCGGCGATAACGCCGGTACCTTCTTCGGCGGGGAGCATCAAAACGTTGCCTCTGCCGAACTTGCCGTTCACTTCGTGCGGGATGCTCGTTCCCACGAGCGCGCACTTAAACATATTTTTCTTCGCTCTCTGCGTAGCCTTTTCGATCGCTTCGGGCACTTCGTTCGCCTTGCCCATGGCGCAGCCGACTCTGCCGTTGCCGTCGCCCACCACGACGAGCGCCGCGAAACGCATGTTGCGGCCGCCCTTTACCACCTTGGTAACGCGGTTGACGCGGATGAGCTTTTTGATCATGCCGTCGTCGACTTCTTGTCTGCGCGCAGGTCTGTTGTTATCTCTTGCCATAACTTAAATTCCTCTCTTTATGAATATTTTCGGTTAGAACTTCAAACCGCCCTCTCTCGCGCCGTCGGCGAGGTGCTGCACACGGCCGGTGTACAAATAGCCGCCTCTGTCGAACACGACGGTTTCGACGCCCTTCGCCACCGCTTTTTTCGCGATGAGTTCGCCGACCATTTTCGCCTGTTCGTTCTTCGTCTTGCCTTCCAAGGAACCTTTCAGCTCCTTGTCGAGGGTGGATGCCGCCGCGAGCGTGTTGCCCACGGTGTCGTCGATCACCTGCGCATAGATGTGGTTAAGGCTTCTGTATACGCACAGTCTCGGCGACTGCGCCGTGCCGGAAACCTTGCCCCTGACTCTTTTATGTCTTCTTTTTCTATCCTGATTTTTGTCGATTTTCGTAATCATAATGACTCCTAATTAAACTTTCTCGCGCCGCAAGCGGCGCAGTAGGCAGGGACGTTTGCCCCCACCTGAAAAGCAACTTAAATAGTCCGCTTATTATTTGCCCGCGGTCTTGCCTTCCTTGCGCTCGATCACTTCGTCGCTGTAACGGATTCCGTAACCGTGATAGGGTTCGGGCTTGCGGATGCTGCGAACGTTCGCGGCGTACTGCCCGACCTTGTTCTTGTCGATGCCCGAAACGGTGATTTCCGTAACGGAGGGACATTCGAGATGGATGCCCTCTTCCTCGAAGATTTCCACGGGGTGGGAATATCCGACGTTGAGCACCACTTTGTTGCCCTGCTTGGCGACTTTGTAACCGACGCCGTTGATGACGAGCGTCTTTTTGAAGCCTTCGGTAACGCCGACGACCATGTTGTGCAGAAGAGCGCGGTATAAGCCGTGCTTCGCACGGGTGTCGCCCTCGTCGTCCGCACGGGTGAGGTGCGCGACCGCGCCGTCCACCGTGATGGTGATTTTGGGATCGTAATCCTGCGTAAGCGTTCCTTTCGGTCCTTTTACGGTGAATTCTTTTTCTTTTACGTCAATGCTGACGCCTGCCGGCAAAGCCACCGGCATTCTGCCTATTCTGGACATTTGAAACCTCCTACCAAACGTAAGCGAGCACTTCGCCGCCCTGATGCGCCTTTCTCGCTTCCTTATCGGTCATAACGCCCTTGGAAGTGGAAAGAATGGCGATGCCGAGTCCGCCCAGCACCTGCGGGATTTCTTCGCAGCCGACGTAAATTCTGAGGCCCGGTTTGCTGACTCTCTTGAGTCCGCTGATAACCTTTGCCTTGTTCGCGCCGTACTTCAGCGTGATGATGATCTTACCCTGCACGTTGCCTTCCTCGAAAGCCACGTCGCTGATGTAACCTTCCTTCAGGAGGATGTTCGCGATCGCCTTTTTCATGTTGGACGCGGGAATTTCCACCGTGTCGTGCTTGGCAAGAAGGGCGTTTCTGATTCTCGTGAGCATATCTGCTATAACGTCTGTCATTATCCTAACCTCCTTACCAGCTCGCCTTTTTCACGCCGGGGATCTGCCCCTTGTATGCGAGATTTCTGAAACAAATACGGCAGATACCGTACTTACGGATGACGGCGTGCGGACGTCCGCAGATGCTGCATCTCGTATAAGCTCTCGTAGAGAACTTAGCGGGTTTCTGCTGTTTATTTATCATCGATTTTTTAGCCATTGTGTCGTTCTCCTTTCACCTTACTTTGCGCTGAAGGGCATGCCGAGCGCCTTCAAAAGCTCTCTGGCCTCTTCGTCGGTCTTCGCCGTGGTGGTGAAGCACACGTCGAAACCTCTGATTTTCTCCACCTGATCGTAGGAAATTTCCGGAAAAATCAGCTGTTCTTTCACGCCCATCGCGTAGTTGCCTCTGCCGTCGAACGACTTGGAGGAAACGCCGCGGAAGTCCCTCACGCGCGGGAGAGCGATGGAAACGAGCTTATCGAAAAACTCGTACATTCTGTTGCCGCGGAGCGTCACTTTCGCGCCGACGGTCATGCCCTCTCTCACCTTGAAGTTCGCAACGGATTTTCTCGCCGCGATGCTGAGCGGTTTCTGCCCCGATATGGTTTTAAGTTCCTCCACGGCGAGCTGAATGCTCTTGGCGTTGTCCTTGACGTCGCCGAGACCGGTGTTCAGCGTGATCTTGACCAGCTTGGGAACTTCGTTGATATTTTTATAGTTGAACTTCTTCACAAGATACGGTACGACTTCGTTTACGTAACGCGCCTTTACCCTGTTGAGTTCTGCCGGCTTGCTCTCGGTTGCAGTTTCTTTAGCAACCTGAGTTTTCTTTGCTGCTGCCATGTTTTACCTCCGCTTATTCAGCTTTATCCGCTGTTTCGGCCTTCTTCGCCGTCGTTTTTTTCGTTGTGGTGGTCTTTTTCGCGCCGGATGCGGTTTTCTTTGCGCCGGACGCGGATTTCGCCGCGGTCTTTTCCGTCGTCTTGGCGGCGGCTTTCTTCGCCGTCTTCTTCGCTTCCTTCACTTCCTTCGCCGCGTCGAGGGGGGCGCCGCACTTCTTGCAGACGCGGATCTTCTTATCCCCTTCCACGGCAAAGCTCACTCTCGTAGCCTTTCCGCATTTCGGGCAGACAACCATTACGTTGCTCGCCTGAATCGCGCCGTTCTGCTCTTCGATCTTGCTGACGTCCTGCGCCTTTCTGGCTTTCTTGTGCTTTTTCTGCACGTTCACGCCTTCCACGACCACTCTGTTTTCCTTGGGCAGCGCGACGAGCACCTTGCCCGTCTTGCCCGCGTCTTTACCGGTAATTACCTTTACGGTATCGTTTTTCTTAACTCTCATCGCACTTCTCCTTACAATACTTCCGGCGCAAGCGAAATGATACGCATATAGTCCTTATCGCGCAGTTCTCTCGCGATGGGCCCGAAGATACGCGTTCCTCTCGGCTGTTTCTGGTTGTCGATGATAACCGCCGCGTTTTCGTCGAAACGGATGTACGTGCCGTCGGGCCGTCTGACCCCGTTCACCGTACGGACGATGACCGCTTTTACGACCTCGCCCTTTTTCACCGCGCCGCCCGGCGTCGCGGTTTTTACGCTGGCGACGATCACGTCGCCGATGTTCGCCGTTCTTCTGAAACTGCCGCCGAGCACTCTGATGCACATAATCTCTTTCGCGCCGGAGTTATCGGCGACTTTCAATCTCGATTGTGGTTGTATCATTGATATGCCCTCCCGTTACTTCGCCTTCTCGATAATTTCCGCAACTCTCCAATTCTTGTCCTTGGAAAGCTTTCTCGTTTCCACGATGCGGACTTTATCGCCTACACCGCATTCGTTCTTCTCGTCGTGCGCCTTGAACTTGTGGGTGCTTTTGATGGTCTTTTTGTAAATCGGATGCTTGGCTCTCTCTTCGATCGCCACCACAACCGTCTTATCCATTTTGTCGGAAACTACCACGCCGACTCTTTCTTTTCTTAAATTTCTTTCCATACCTGTTCTCCCGTTACGCCTTCGCTTTCAGTTCTCTTTCGCGGATCACGGTCTTTACCTTCGCGATGTCTCTCTTGCAGTTTCTCAAAGAAACGGGATTTTCGAGCTGACCCGTAGCGTGGCGGAAACGAAGGTTGAACAGTTCGTTCTTCAATTCCGCGAGCTTGGTTTTGAGCTCGTCGTCGGTAAGTTCTCTAATATCTATCGTTTTCATCAGCCTTCACCGCCTTCCTGTTTATTTTCCGCTTCGAGTTCCGCACGCGTAACAAACTTCGTCTTGATGGGAAGTTTGTGCCCTGCGAGTCTCATCGCTTCCTTGGCGATTTCTTCCGAAACGCCGTTCATCTCGAACAGCACTCTGCCCGGTTTTACCACGGCAACCCAGTATTCCACCGAGCCTTTACCGCTGCCCATTCGGGAATCCTGCGGCTTTTTCGTGATCGGTTTGTGGGGGAAGATATCGATCCATACCTTACCGCCTCTCTTTATAAATCTCGTCATCGCGACACGGGCGGCCTCGATCTGGTTGGACTTGATCCAAGCCGGTTCGAGAGCGACCAGACCGAAATCGCCGTAAGCGATCTTGTTGCCTTTGGTGCACTTGCCGGTCATTCTGCCGCGGTGAACTCTTCTCCTTTTAACTCTCTTTGGCATTAACATGGTTTATGCTTCGCCTCCTTCAACGGATTTCTTGGCGGGGTTGCCGATGACTTCGCCCTTGTATACCCAGCATTTTACGCCGATAACGCCGAACGTGGTATGCGCTTCGGCAAAACCGTATTCGATGTCCGCGCGCAGCGTCTGCAGGGGGATGGAACCCTCGTGGTATTGTTCTGTTCTCGCGATTTCCGCGCCGTCCAAACGTCCGCTCACCATCACCTTGACGCCCTTGACGCCGCTTCTGATGGAACGGCCGATGGCCTGTTTCATGGCTCTTCTGAACGAAACGCGCTTTTCCAGCTGGCCCGCGATGGATTCCGCAACGAGCTGCGCGTCCGCGTCGGGGCGCTTGATTTCCGAAATATTGACGGAGATCTGCTTGCTCGACGTGATTTTGGCGAGCTGCTTTTTCATCACTTCGATTTCCGCGCCGGCTTTGCCGATGAGCACGCCGGGGCGCGCCGTGTGAATGGTGATCACGATTCTCTGCGCAGCGCGCTCGATGACGATTTTGGAAATCGCCGCCTGATAATATTGTTTTTTAAGATACGTTCTGATGGCGTAATCTTCCTTGATGTTCGCGGCGCATTCTTTTTTGCCGGCAAACCACTGGGTGTCCCAGTCTTTGATAACGCCTACTCTCAAACCGTGCGGATTAACTTTCTGTCCCATACTGTCCTCCTCTTACGCTCTGGCGTCCAGCACCACGGTGATGTGGCTGGTGCGCTTCAAAATTCTGAACGCTCTGCCCTGCGCTCTCGGCATCATTCTCTTGAGCGTGGGGCCCTGATCGGCGTAGCACGCCGCAACGTACAGGTTATCCTTGCTCATGCCGAGGTTGTGTTCCGCGTTCGCCGCGGCGCTCATCAGCACCTTGCGAATGGGATCGGAAGAGGATTTCTGCAGGTTTTCCAAAAGCGCGACCGCTTCGGCGTAGTTCTTGCCGCGGATCAGATCGAGCACTCTTCTCACCTTGTAGGGAGAAATGCGCACGTGGCGGGCAATCGCCTTGGGTCTTTTATCCTTGTTCTCTGCGATGCGGAGAGTTTTTTCTTTCATATTCTTAGCCATATCGGGTTAAACCTCCTATTTGCCGCCCGTGGACTTTTCGCCCGCGTGTCCTTTGAACGTGCGCGTCGGCGCGAATTCGCCCAGTTTGCAGCCGACCATATCTTCCGTAACGTACACGGGAACGTGTTTTCTTCCGTCGTGAACGGCGATGGTATGCCCAACCATCTGGGGGAATATCGTAGACGCTCTCGACCAAGTTTTAAGCACTTTCTTTTCGTTTTTAGCGTTTAATTCTTCTACCCTTTTGAGAAGTCTTTCTTCCACGTAAGGGCCTTTTTTAACACTTCTGCTCATTCCCGTTCTCCTTAATTGATTCTCTTGATAATCATCTTATCGGACGATTTCTTGTGTTTTCTCGTCTTGTAACCGAGCGCCGGCTTACCCCACGGCGTAACGGGTCCGGAACGGCCTACGGGCGACTTGCCCTCGCCGCCGCCGTGCGGGTGATCGCACGGGTTCATGACGGAACCGCGGACGGTGGGACGTACGCCCATGTGACGGGTTTTACCCGCTTTGCCTACGCGGATGATTTCGTGTTCCAGATTGCCCACCTGACCGATGGTCGCCTTGCAGGTAACGAGCACGTATCTCATTTCGCCGCTGGGCATTTTCAAGGTGGCGAACTTGCCTTCCTTCGCCATGAGCTGCGCGCTCATGCCGGCGGCTCTGGCGATCTGACCGCCTTTGCCGGGCTGCAGTTCGATGTTGTGCACGATGGTACCCACGGGAATGTTTTCCAACGCGAGGCAGTTGCCCGCCTTGATGTCCGCGGTAGGTCCGCTGAGCACCACGTCGCCCACGTTCATGCCGACGGGCGCGAGGATATAGGTCTTGGCGCCGTCCGCGTAGAACAGCAGAGCGATGTTCGCACTTCTGTTCGGATCGTATTCGATGGTTTTCACCGTCGCGGGGATACCGTCTTTCTGACGCTTGAAGTCGATGATGCGGTATTTTCTTCTGTTGCCGCCGCCGATGTGGCGCACGGTGATTTTACCCTGCGCGTTTCTGCCGCCGCTCTTTCTCTGGTCCTCAACGAGGGCTTTATGCGGCTTTTTCGCGGTGATTTCGTCGTACGCGCTCACCGTCATGAAACGGCGGGCGGACGAAGTCGGTTTATATCTCTTGATAGCCATGTTGCTTTTCCTCCGTTATTTCCTTACGACAGCGAATCGAAGAATTCGATGGACTTGCTGTCCTTTCTGAGTTGTACGACGGCTTTTTTATAAGCGGGGGTATAACCTTGGTTTTTGCCCATTCTCTTCATCTTGCCTCGCACGTTCGCCGTGTTGACCTTTTCTACCTGCACGCCGAAAACCTCTTCGACAGCCTTCTTGATTTCCGTTTTGTTCGCGGATTTCGCCACCACGAACGTGTATTTTTTATCCTGAATCCCGCCGTAACTTTTTTCCGTTAAAACGGGTTTGATGATGATGTCGTGCGCCGTCATTATTCTCCGTAGACCTCCTGCATTTTCTCAGCCGCTTTTTTGGAAATAACGATTTTCGCATTCTTCACCACGTCATAGGTGTTCACGAGTTCCACGGGAACGGTGCTCACTTTCTGCAGGTTGGAAACGGCTCTCAAAACCGCTTCGTCGTTATTGTCCATCACGAACAGTACGCTCTTTTCCAATTTAAACGCGTCGAGGAATTTTACCATTTCCTTCGTTTTGGGGGCGGCGATCTTCAGCTCGTCCACAAAGACCACTTCGTCGTCCCTGATTTTCTGCGAAAGCGCGGAAAAGAGGGCGATTCTCCTCGCGGTTACGTTCATCTTTTTGGAAAAATCTCTGGATTTGGGAGCGAACACCACGCCGCCCTTCGTCCACTGCGGGCTTCTCGTCGAGCCCTGACGCGCTCTGCCCGAACCTTTTTGTCTCCAAGGCTTGGCGCCGCCTCCGCGCACTTCCGCGCGGGTGAGGGTGCTCTTCGTGCCCTGTCTTTCGTTGGAAAGTCTGGTGACCACCGCCTGATGGATGAGGGCTTCGTTATATTCCAAACCGAACAGCTCGTCGTTCAATTCGAGCGTGCCCACTTCCGCGGCTTCCATATTATATAATTTTACTTTCGCCATAGTATTTTCTCCTTAACCTTTAACGCTTTCCTTGATCGTCACGATGCTCTTTACGGGACCGGGGATCGCGCCCTTGATGAGCAGCGCGTTTCTCTCCGGCATCACCTTTACGATTTCCAGATTTTGGATGGTTACGTTTTCATGACCGTACTGTCCCGGCATTTTCTTGCCTTTGAAAACGCGGCTCGGCGTGCTGTTCGCGCCCATGGAACCGACTTCGCGGTGCACGGGGCCGACGCCGTGGGTTTCCTTTAAGCGGTGGTTGTTCCATCTTTTGATAACGCCGGTGAAACCGTGACCTTTCGTAACGCCGGAAACGTCCACCTTATCGCCCTCCGCGAACACGTCGCACGTGACCGCCTGTCCGACGGCGTAAGCGCTCACGTCGTCGAATCTGACTTCCTTGAGCACCTTCTGCGGCGCGACGCCCGCCTTCTTGAACTGACCGAGTTCGGGCTTGTTGAGCGATTTTTCCGTGGTTTCGTCAAAACCGAGCTTCAAAGCCGTATAGCCGTCTCTTTCCAAAGTTTTCACCTGCACGACGGGGCACGGACCCGCTTCCACTACCGTTACGGGGATTACCTTGCCGTCGGGCGCGAAAACCTGCGTCATTCCCAACTTCTTTCCAATGATTGCTTTATTCATAGATAAAGTTCACCTCCGATTTATTTTATATATTATTGTTTATAACTTGATTTTGATATCCACGCCGGCGGGCAGATGAATGCTGTCGAGCAACTTGATGTTGGGCGAATAGATATCGATGAGCCGTTTGTGCGTTCTGATTTCAAACTGTTCGCGGCTGTCTTTATACTTGTGCGGCGAACGAAGAATGGTTACGACTTCCTTTTCCGTGGGCAGAGGAATGGGACCGCTGATTTTAGCGCCGCCCTTTTTCATCGTTTCCACGATTCTCGCCGTAGCCTGATCCACCATTTCGTGATCGTACGAAACCAACTTGATTCTGATCTTTTGACTTGCCATGTTTTCTTTCTCCTTTCTTTATCCTAACATTTCGTCAACTTTGCCGTGTGTGTCGAATCCGTAAACATAAAAAAATCATCCGCCGATACTTAAACTGAATTAAGTCGCTGCGAATGACGTGCGTTTACTAAACCCGATGTTAGTCGCAGGGGTCGAGCCCCTACATTTGTCAACGGAAATTATCTTTTCGCCCGCTGTTTAAAGCGAAATTAAGTAACTTTCCGTATCAACCCTATTACACAGCCTACTCATTATATTAAATTTTGCAGGCAATGTCAACTGTTTTAACAAAAAAATCCGACGAAAACCGCAAGTTTTTTAAAGGATTTTCCCGCGGCGCAAGATATTGTGCTTCCGCGCGTTTTTATCCGCAAAATAGCGGAAAAACGCGCGGAACATACCGCATTATAAAAACTGCATGACGAGCAGCACCAGCCCGACGAGCGCCGCCGCGCCGGCGAGCACCGCGCACAGCACCTTCCACGCCGCGACGGGCGTTTTCCCCGTCACGCGGCCGTTCGTACCGTTGACGAAAAAGGAATAATCCTTCTTCTTAAAGGCGAAGTGCCCCGCGTACACCGGCAGCAGCACGTATTTATACGTGACCGCCGAATGGGACGTGCTGACATTGAGATAATCGAGAACGTCGTAGGAATACTGCGACAGAATCAGCCGCTTGATTTCCGCGTCCATACCGGTTTTCGCCTCCCCCCAGCACTGCACGATATCCTTTTCGTAATGATAAGAAGTAAAGCCCAGCAGATATTTGCCGTCGTAGCCCATAGAGCGGTTGCTGTCGAACGGCCCCATCTTTCCGAGATCTTTTTGCGTGACCTTGGAGCCGGCGGTTACGGTAACGTCGTCGAACTTATGATTGAACCCGCCGCTGATGTTGCGCCACACGATATACGTTTGCGTGCGGCGGTTCTTGCCCGAACCGACGGTACGGGTATGCCGCTTGCCCACGCGCCCGTAGTAAGTCGACGAGGTTTCGCTGTCGAAGGTAAAGCAAGGTATGTAAACGCCGCGCATGTTTTCCGCTTTGAGGTTCTTTTTGAAGGCGCGCGGCGCGAATACTTTCTTCTTCGCCCACTTTTTGCACGCCTCGTTGGAATCGTCCGCCGTCAGGCGGAAGGGCAGCACCGCGTTGGGCTTCAACCCCGCGAGCTCGTCGAGCTCCACCACCTGCGCCGTGCCGCAGAACGGACAGCACGTTGCCGTTTCCGCCTTGGACAGCACCACCTTCGCGCCGCAGTTTTCGCAGCGGAACACCTTGGTTTCCTCGTTCCAGCTGCCGGCGTTGCCCGCCTTGAGCGCGTCCTCGATGGCGAGTTCCTCCGCCTGCAGTCCTTCGCCGAACGCGCGCTTCGAGCCGCAGTGCTCGCAGTAAAGCATGTTGCTTTTCGGATCGTATTTCATGTTCGAACCGCACGCGTCGCACTTTTCGTATCCGGTATCCACTTCTTCGGGCTCCGCAAACGCCCCGTTTTTCAATTCTTCCGCCATATCTCCTCTCCCGTATAATATACGAGGTTCGCCCCCGTTTTACCACCGTTGCCGCTAAAGCGGCGTTTTTATTTATTATACACCATGCGGGGGAATTTGTAAATAACTTGAATAAAATTTACCGAGCGCCGCCCGCCCGCTTTACTTTTTTATAAAAAACGGGTACAATAAAAAAGAGGAAATCACAATGAGCTATTACGAAACTTCGGCGGAAAAGACCGATTATTTTTTCTTTGAAAAACGCACGGTGGACGAACTGCCCGCGCATTTCCATTCGCGCATGGAACTTCTGATCGTCGAACAGGGGGAACTGAACGTTTCCGTCGGCGGCGAAAAACGCACGCTGCGCCGCGGAGACGTCTGTTTTTGCGACGGGTTTTCCGTACATGCCTACGGCGGCGCAAAGGAACTTTCCGCCTACGTCATGCTTTGCGACAAGGCGTTTTTTGCAGAGTTTACCTCCCGTTACGCGGGGAAAATATTTCCGCCGTTTTTCCGCTTTGATAATTTTCCGCTGCTCGCCGCCCTCTACGAAAGCTACCTTTCGGCGCAGGATAAGGCGCTCGCCCTCGCGGGGGTATGCGGCGTGCTCTCCTCGGAATTTTTAAAAACCGCCCGCCCCGTACCCCGCAGAACGGAAAGCGGCGAAACCCTCGTCTGCAAAATTCTCGAATATATCGAAAAACATTCCGACGGCAGAATTTCCCTGCCCGTGCTCGCGGCGACCTTCGGTTATTCCGAAGAACACGTTTCCCGCACCTTTTCCAAATACGTCGGCTCTCTGCCGCGCTACGTCAATCGCGTGCGCGCGGAAAAAGCGCACCGCCTGCTCGCCGAGGACGGCAGAACGGTGAGCGACGCCGCCTACGCCTGCGGTTTTGAAAGTCTGAACACCTTTTACCGCGCTTATAACGAGCTTTACGGCGCGCCGCCCCGCGCGAAAACGGAATAACCGAGCCACGGCGGAAACGCAAACATTTAAAATGCCCCATGCTTTTAATATGCACCCCAAAAGTTGGACAAGCTTTGGGGTGCACTTCATTTTCCGTCACGCAAGCCAAGCGTACATAATTTTATCGCAAATAAACGAAAACCGCGGCGGTCATCTGACCGCCGCGGTTTTTTGCGATTATTTTACGTCGTTGAGTTCTTCGAGCATCTTCTCGAGATCGGCGCCGTGTACGTCGGCGGCCTCGCCCACCGTTTCGCCGTGCGCCAGCGCGCAGCCCAAACAGTGCATGCCGTAGCTCATGAGAATTTCGCCCGCCTTGGGGTTGATTTCCAGCGCGTCGAAAATTTTCGTTTCGGCAGTGATTTTATTCGCCATTGTTCTCTCCTCCTGATTTCGCTTATCGCGTTATTTTTTAAAATTTATTGCCGCACTCGGGGCAGAATTTCGCACTGCTCTTTACTTCCGCGCCGCACTCGGGGCAGAATTTTTTCGCCGCCAGCTTTTCCCCGCATTCGGGGCAGAACTTCGCGGTTGCGCCCACGTGCGCCCCGCACTTGGGGCAGGTTGCGCCGCCGGCTCCCGCCGCCGCGCCTGCGGGAGCGTTATTCGCCGGCTGCTGCGCGCCGCGGAACGCGTCGGCAAATACGGAGCCCAAGCCGGCGCCCGCGCCGATACCCATGCCCGCGCCTACGAACGCGCCGCCCATGCCTTCGTTCTTCGCGGCGTCCTTCATCGCTTCCGCCGCGGAAATCTTCAATAAAACGTCCGTCTTGTCGCCCAAAATTCCCAGCTTGCTGCGCTCGTCGATGGCTTTTTCCACCTCTTCGGGAACGGACATATTTTCGATGAACAAATTCGTCAGCAACAGCCCGATGGACTTAAATTTATCCTGAATGCTGTGTTTTACGATTTCGTTGAATTCCATCGTGTTGCCCGCGAGATCCAGTGCGGAAATTTTGCTTTCCCCGATGGCGTCGGTCAGCGCGGAAATGAGCATGGTTTTCAGCCAGTCGGTGATATCCCCCGTTTCAAAGGAGGAGTTCGTGCCGAACAGTTCGCGCAAAAACACGCCGGCATCGTTGACCTTGAAGGCGAACGAACCGTAGCCCTTTACGCGGATCATGCCGAATTCCGGATCGCGCATCATGATGGGGTTTGCCGTACCCCATTTGATGCCCGTAAACTGCTTTACGTTTACGTAATAAATATCCACCGTGATGGGCGTTTGAAAACCGTATTTCCACCCCGCGAGTTTCGACAGAATGGGGAAAATATCGGTGTTGAGATCGTACGTGCCCGCGGGGAAGATATCGCAGATCTGCCCTTTGTGAACAAAGATCGCCTCCTGCGATTCCCGCACGACGAGTTTACTCTTCTGATTGACTTCCCTGCCGCCGTTTTTCAGCGGGAATTTATAGACGATTTTATTTTTTGAATCGTCAGCCCATTCGATAATTCTTAAAAACAGTGCCATATTGATCCTCCCCGATTTCCTTGATTTTGATACGTTGTTTTAATACCGTTACTGTTATTATAGCATAAACAAGCCGAATTTGTCAAAAAAACGCATGGAAATTTTCCTTGCGTTTTTTGAAGTGGAGCAGGTGATGAGAATCGAACTCACAACCACAGCTTGGGAAGCTGTTGTTTTGCCACTAAACTACACCTGCGTGAATATCGTTTATTGTGATGAGAATTTGCCTTTTTTGCCGCAGCGTTTTCTTCGTCTTTCCCGTTTACGGCAAGAGCGCGCGCCCTGCGCCCGCACCGAACTCACCGCCACTGTTTACAAAGCCCGCCGTTTCACCGCAAAACTACACCTGCGTAAATATCGTTTATTGTGATGAGAATTTGCCTTTTTTGCCGCAGCGCTTTCTTCGTCTTTCCCGTTTACGGCAAGAGCGTGCGCCCTGCGCCCGCACCGAACTCATAACCACGGTTTACAAAGCCTGCCGCCTTATCAGCTTTTTTATTATAGCACGAACGAAGATAAAAGTAAATCAAAAAAATAAAAATTTTTCATAAAAAACCTTGACAACTCGACGGCAAACGGATATACTGAGTATACACGACATACACAGATAGGAGGTATATTTATGCTGCAAGTGGAAGGCTTAAGCAAAGCGTATTCCGGCGGGTTCCGGCTTTCAGACGTTTCCTTTTCCTTGGAATCCGGTTACATTTTGGGCTTTATCGGCAGAAACGGCGCGGGCAAAACCACGACCATCAAATCGATCATGAACCTCGTGCGCCCCGACGCAGGCAAGGTTACGATCTTCGGCAAAGACATGTATAATAACGAAACGGAGCTGAAACAGCGCATCGGCTTTACCGTGGGCGCGGCGGACTTTTACCCCCATGCCCGCATCTCCAAACTGACAAAGGTTTACAAACGCTTTTACGAAACGTGGGACGACGCGGTGTACCGCGACTGCCTGAAGCGCTTTCACCTCGACGAAAACAAAAAAGTATGCGAACTCTCCGCCGGAATGAAGGTGAAACTCGGCGTAACGTACGCCCTGTCGCACGGGGCGGAGCTCTTCATCTTCGACGAACCGACCAGCGGGCTCGACCCTGTCGCGCGCGACGAGCTGCTCGATTTGTTCCGCGACCTCGTTTCCGACGGCGACAAGAGCATCCTCTTTTCCACCCACGTGACGAGCGACCTTGACAAATGCGCCGACTACATTTTATTCATCGCCGACGGAAAGATCGTCGCTTTCGACACGAAGGACGACCTCCTCGACCGGCACGCGCTGGTGCACGGCGATAAAAAACAGCTGGAAGCGCTGAAAGACCGCCTCATCGGCTATAAGGAAAACGCCTTCGGGTTCAGCGGCATGATACTGCGGGAACATCTGCCCGACGGCATGGCGGCGGAACGCCCCGACCTGCAGGATCTGATGGTATATTACAATAAGGAGGGGGAAATATGAAAAACCTTTTATATAAAGAATTTCAGCTGGGCATCCCCAAGGGAATATACGCCTTTGCGCTGTTGTCGGCGTTGCTGCTCATCCCCGCGTACCCGTATATCGCGGGCATGGGGTACGTGATTCTGGCGATCTTCAACACCTTCGCCGCCGCCGCGGCAAACCGCGACCACGAATTTACGGCGTCGCTCCCCGTACGGCGGGCGGACATCGTGCTTTCCAAAACGGCGGCGCTGCTCGTGCTGGAGGGAATCACCCTGCTTGCCGCCGTGCCCTTCGCGCTGCTCTCCTCCTACGCCGTCAATCCCGCGGGCAATATCGTGGGCATGGACGCGAATTTCGCGTTTTTCGGGTTCACCTTCGCCGAGTACGGCGTATTCAACGCCGTATTTCTGCCCCGCTACTTCCGCACGGGATATAAAGCGGGTATGCCCACCCTTCTGGGATTGATCGGCTACACCCTCACGGGGCTCGTTTTGGAGCTTGCGACGCAGTTCGTGCCCGCTCTCCGCGTTTTGGATTCCCTCGACGGCGCAACCTTGGGCTATCGGCTGATCGCGCTGTTCGCCGGCATGGCGGCGTTTGCCCTTTGCACCTTTTTCGCCTGCCGCCGCGCCGTAAAAAATTTTGAAAAGGTGAATTTGTAACGTGAACCTGTCGATTTCCAACAAAGGCGAAAAGCCGATATACGAACAGCTGTACGAGCAGATTTCCGCGCAGATTTTAAACGGCGAACTGAAAGCGGACGAATGTCTGCCCTCCATCCGCGTGATCTCGAAAGAGCTGGGAATTTCCGTCATCACCGTTAAAAAAGCCTACGAACTGCTGGAATTTCACCGCTTTATCTACACGCGCGCGGGCAAGGGCTGTTTCGTGGCGGAGCACGCCGAACATAAACGGAACGAAAAACGCCTTTCCCTTGCGGAGGAACGGCTGAAAGAACAGCTGCCCTATTTCCAAGGCTTGCAGCTGAGCAAGGAGGAACTTATCGCTCTCGTCGACAAACTGTATTGAAAAAGCGCCTTTCATTTTGCGAAAAACGTAAAAATTGCGCAAAACCATAAACCCCCGCCGCAGCTCGGCTGCGGCGGGGGTTTTGCTATTTTTTGACAACGGCGGCGATTTTTCCGAAATCGTTCGTTAAAATCGTATCTATCCCCATGCGCAGATACTCTTTCGTTTCCTCCTCGTCATCGGAGAAGAAAACGTTGCATTTAATCCCATGCATATGCGCTTTATCGATCATTTCCCGATTGAAATACGGCTTAAAAAACTGGACTTTTTCGGCGCCGAATTCTATCGCCCTGTCCACGATTTCATAAGGTCTTTCGCTTAAGTGCCCCACGCATACGGGGATATGCGGCGCGTATTTTTTAAATTGCTTTATATAAATATCCGGCGCAAGCATAAAATACACGTATTTTTCGCAATCGTATTTTTTGATTAAGGAAACGATTTTTTCCATAAGCTCTTCGGGATATTTTTCGGACGCCGACAGCGGTTTAATATGGATATTCATAACCGTATGGCAGGAAAATTTCCGCAGAATATCTTCAAATTTTACGATCTTAAGCCCCTTCGGCTTCCCGTCGGATTTCACGCCGAAATCAAGCGAAGAAAGCTCTTTATACGTATGCTCGTAAATCTTGCCCGTGCCCGTGCTTACGCGATCCAAATCCGCGTCGTGGCAGGAAACGATTTCGCCGTCCTTTGTCGGCCACAAATCGAACTCTATCTCGTCCGCGCCGAGAGATACCGCCGCCCCGAAAGCGGGCATCGAGTTTTCGGGCAAAAGAGCGCTGTAACCGCGGTGCGCGCATACCCTCGGATAGGGCATGACGTCGTTCGGCAGGCAAATCGCGCTTCCCGCCGGACGGTAATTCCACGGACGCCGCCCTTCTTCGATATATTCGTAATGCGACTTCGTTTTACCGCCGAAGCCCGCCGGTTTAAAATATTTTTTACGGGGATCGATTTCGCACCTGCATATCCCCGTATCGCTTTTCATGTTCGCAAGCATCGTTCCGTCCGGCGCGACGACCATGCTCGATCCGCCGATTTCGGCGTCGCTTCCCAACGACACCGACGCCCGAACGAGATACGCGTTCGTGTTATACGATAAAAACCTGCCGATGATCTCCAGCGCCTGATGGGTATCGGTTCTTTGATGCGCCGCCCCGATGATGATATCCGCGTTTTCCACGGCGAGGCGGGCGAACGATTCATAAAAATAAAAATCGTAACACGTCATAAACCCGTAGCGCACGCCTTTGTGCTCGAAAACATGCGGAGCATCGAACGCATAGCTATACGACACGTCGAATTTATACCCGCCTTCCTTCGTCTTGCGAACTTCGGACGGAGCCGGATGCGCCTTAAAATACTTGTCGATTATCCTTCCGCTTTCATCGATGGCGTAAGTGGTATTCCTATAGCCGCACTCCGTAGCGCAAAGCGCGTTGATAAAGACAAGCGCGTTGCACCGCACGGCGGTTTTTACCGCCGCGTTTATAACCGCTTTATTGTATTTATCGATAAACGCGTCGAACTCTTTTTTGTCTGCGTACGCGGTCGGCGTATCGCAATATTCGGGCAGAACGATAACGTCCGCTTCGTCGGAGCACTTTTCCATAAGCGAAATCAATCCGGCAAAACACCCGTCGGCGTCTTTGCGATCCATCGAATAATAGGGCTGCACTATTTCAATCTTCATGATAAGCACCTCGTTTCTTTGCGATTTTTTGCATTTCGGGCGTTTTTTTATATTCTATAAAGAAAACGAAAAGCGAAAGCCCACGCCTTCTCTTTTCGTTTTTTACTAGATATTCTACTCGCCCAGATAGGCTTTTCTGATGCTCTCGTCGTGCATCAGCTCCTTTGCGTCGCCCGACAGCACGATTTTGCCCGTTTCCAAAACGTACGCGCGGTTGGCGACGGAAAGCGCTTTTTTGGCGTTTTGCTCCACCAAAAGCACCGTCGTGCCCGCCTCGTTGATTTCCTTGATGATCTGAAAAATTTCGTTTACGTACAGCGGAGAAAGCCCCATGCTCGGTTCGTCCAAAAGGAGTATGCGCGGGTGCGACATCAGCGCGCGCCCCATCGCCAGCATCTGCTGCTCCCCGCCGGAAAGCGTGCCCGCGATCTGCTTGTTCCGCTCGCTTAAAATGGGGAATTTCTCGTACACGCTCTCTATGGTCGCCTTAAATTCCTTTTTATCCTTGCGGGTATACGCGCCCAGCATCAGGTTGTCGTACACCGTCAGCTCCTGAAAGATCCGCCGCCCTTCGGGAACCTGCGTCATGCCCTTTAAGATGATCTTGTGCGCGGGGATGTTGGTGATGTTTTCCCCGTTCAAAAGCACCTGCCCCTCTTTGGCGGGCAGAAGTCCGTTGATCGTCTGCATGATGGTGGTTTTACCCGCGCCGTTCGCGCCGATCAGCGCGATGATCTCGCCCTGCTCCACCTCGAACGAAACGCCCTTGATCGCCTCGATGACGCCGTAATTTACCTTTAAATCCTTTACTTCGAGTATTGCCATAACGCCCCCCTATTCGCCGAGATACGCCGTAACGACGTTGGGATCTCTGAGCACGTCCTCCACCCTGCCCTGCGCCAGCGTGGTGCCGAAATTGAGCACCGTCGTCTTTTCGCAGATGCCGCTCACGAGTTTCAAATCGTGCTCGATGAGGAGGATCGTCATGTCGAAACCGTCGCGGATAAAGCGGATGGTTTCCATCAGCTCGCCCGTTTCGTGCGGGTTCATGCCCGCGGCGGGCTCGTCCAAAAGGAGCAGCTTGGGGTTCGTGGCGAGCGCGCGGGCGATTTCCAGCTTTCTCTGCTTGCCGTACGGCAGGTTGGAAGAAAGATAATCCGCCTCGCCGTCCAGCCCGAACACGTCCAGAAGGGCATGCGCCTTGCTCTTCAATTCCTTTTCCGTTTTCCAATAGCGCGGCAGGCGCAAAATCGAGGAAAAGGGATCGCATTTATTCACGGAATGCAGTCCGACGAGCACGTTTTCCAGCACCGTCATCTTGCCGAACAGGCGGATGTTCTGGAAGGTACGCGCCACGCCCTTGCGGTTGATATAAATGGGGCTTTTTCCCGTCAGCTCCTCGCCGTCGAGAAAGAACCTGCCCCCCGTGGGCTTGTAAACGCCCGTAAGCATGTTGAACACCGTGGTTTTTCCCGCGCCGTTGGGGCCGATCAAGCCGTATATCTGATTTTTTTCGATTTCCACGCAGAAATCGCTGACCGCTTTCAGTCCGCCGAAGGTGATGCTGAGATTTTCCGTTCTTAAAATCGGCATATTATTTCTCCCCCTTGCGTTCCGTATCGTCGAGCGAAGTTTCGTCCACCTCGGACATCTTTTCGGGAATTTCCGGCGCTTCGCCCGCCGTTTCCGCGGCGTTTTCCTTTCGCTTCAGCGCGCGCGTACACTTTTTCCAGCACTTCGCCAAAATGCATTTGCACCAAGCGATAAAGCGGTCCTTATACCCCTTGAGGGTGGCGTTGTTGTTGACGATCATGATCAAGATAAGCACCACGGCGTAAATGATCATTCTGAAATCCTGCAAAAAGCGGAGATATTCCGGCAGGAGCGTGAGCACCGCCGCGGCGACGAAGGAGCCCGTCATGCTGCCCATACCGCCGAGCACCACCATAACGAGGATCTCGATGGACATATTGTAATCCATGCTATTCGGTCTCAAAATAGGACCGGTGTGCGCGTACAAGCAGCCGCCCACGCCCGCGATAAACGCCGACAGCGTGAAGGCGAAAAGCTTATAATACGTGATATTGATGCCGCTGGCGCGCGCCGCGATTTCGTTATCGCGGATGGACATGATCGCCCGCCCGTGCTTGGAGCGCACGAAATTCTGAATGATGACGGCAGCGACGATCAGCACGATAAACGCGTTGATATACGTGGTGACGGTGGGGATATCCTTCAGCCCCGCCGCGCCCCCCGTAAAGCCGAGGTTGATGAACACCGTATAGATGATCATGCAGAACGCCAGCGTTACGATGGCGATATAATCGCCTTTAAGCCGCAGAACGGGCAAGCCGATGACGACGCCGAACACCGCGGCGACGAGACCGCCCGCAATCATGGAAATCGGAAAATACACCGCCGCGGGCAGCGCCGCTTGGAGCGCTTTGGAAACGAGCGCGCCGGCATACGCCCCCACCGCGATAAAGCCCGCGTGCCCTAAGGAAAGCTCGCCCAGCACCCCGACGACGAGGTTGAGCGAAATTGCCATGATCGCATATACGGCGACCAGCATCATATAGCGCGAATTGGCGGAATCCAGCACGTTGAATAAATCGAGCAGCAGCAACACCGCAAAGAGCGCCGCGATGACGTAATAGGTGGTGTAGCGTTTCCACTGAACTTTTTTGCAAAATTGTTTCACGTATGTAAAAGCCATGGCGACACCTTAAACCTTTTCGTTGCGTTTTTTTCCGAGCAGACCGGTGGGCTTGACCAACAGCACCAGAATGAGAATACCGAATACGATGACGTCAGCCCATTGAGTAGAAATATATACTTTGCTTAAAAATTCCACTAATCCGAGCACTAATCCGCCGACAAACGCGCCGGGGATGGAGCCGATGCCGCCGAGCACCGCGGCGACGAACGCCTTGATGCCGGGCATCGCGCCGGATATAGGCGATATAGATATACGAGTATAGCCATAACAAAATCCCGCCACGGCGGCGAGCGCCGAACCGATGGCAAAGGTGATGGAAATGGTTTTGTTTACGTTTACGCCCATCAGCTGCGCCGCCGATTTATCTTCCGAAACGGCGAGCATGGCGCGCCCCGTCTGCGTTTTTTTGACGAAAAGGGTGAGCGCGATCATGATGACGACGGAAAAAAGCAGGGTAAAGAGCGAACCGACGTTCACCGAAAAACTGCCGATATGCCAAATGGAATTAAATAACGGAATACTCGGAAAATCTTTGTTATCCGTTCCGAACATAATTTGAAAAAAGTTCTGCAAAAAATAGCTTACCCCGATGGCGGTGATGAGCACCGACAGCGAGGACGCGCTTCTGAGCGGTTTATAGGCGATTTTTTCCACGACGACGCCAAGGATCGCACACACAAGCACTGCCGCCAAAAAACCCACCCAAATAGGCAAATTGAGCAAAGGCATCACTTCGCTTGTAGATACAATGATAACGGAATATGCCCCGAAGGTGATCACGTCGCCGTGGGCGAAGTTGAGCATCTTCGCGATGCCGTAAACCATCGTATACCCCAAAGCGATCATCGCGTACATCGCCCCAAGGCTCAATCCGTTGATTATGCTTGCCAAAAATTCCATAAACCTTAACCTTTTTCCCTCAGATGTTTTTCTGCCGTTCTTTGTTTATGCCGTGAAAATTTTCACGGCATAAACAAAGGCATTGAAAGGCAGAAATTCGCCTTTCAATGCTGATTGAACCGTTCTTATTCGACGTCTACGTACGCGCCGTCCTGAATTTTCACCACGCGAATACGGTCGGTGGGAACGCCTTCCGCCGTCCATTCGATGTCAGTGCCGGTAACGCCGGTAAACTTGATTTCCGTCATCGCGGCTTTCAGAATGTTGCAAAGCTCGCTTGCGGAAGTGTTCGCGTCGAAGCTCTCACCCTGTTGCGCGACGGCGTATTCCAACGCCTGCTTGATGATATACACCGCGTCGTACGCGTCCGCGCCGAACTGCGAGGGAACGGAGCCGTATTTCGCCTTGTAGCTATCCACATAGGATTTCGTCGGTTCGGTGGTCAACGCCGCCGAGAACAGCGTAACGAGGAGCGCGTCCTCCGCCAGAGCGCTGTCCGCGCCGAGTTCCTTGACGATGCCGTCCAGCCCGTCGCCGCCGATGATTTTCGCGTCCTTCAGATTAACGTGTTTTTGCGCCTCGCGGATAAAGCAAGCCGCCGCCTGATAGTAGATGGGCAAAAACACAAGGTCAACATCTTTAGAATTAAAGACCGTAGCCTGCGCAGAAAATTCGGTTTCCGTATCCAACGGGAAAGATTGTTTAACAAGCGTTACGGAAGTATCTTTTGCAATTTCCGCCTCGAAAGCCCTTGCGATCCCCTTGGAGTAATCGCTGGCGTCGCAGGAAAGCATGCCGATTTTTTTATTGGGCGCCAAAGTCGCCAGATTTTCCAGCACGTATTCCGCCGCGAGCTTGCCCTGCGCGGGGTCCTCCAAGCACACGCGGAAAGCGTTGTCGTACTTGATGACGTCGGGATCGGAACCCGAGGGCGAGAGCATAAACATGTTGTCGTTCTTCGCGCTTTCGGAAATCATGACGCCGCTGCCCGAGGTAACCGTGCCGATCAAAAGCTGCATACCAGCGTTTTTCAAAACATTGTACGCGTTGAGCGCCTTTTCGCCCTCCGCCTCGTCGTCCTCGAAAATGAGTTCGAGCTGAACGCCGTTGATGCCGCCGTCGGCATTCACTTCTTCGATGGCGAGCTCGATGGAGTTTTTAACGGCGGTGCCGTAATCCGCAGCCGCGCCCGTCAAAGGGCCGATGCCGCCGATGGCGAGCTTGTCGCCGGAAAACTTTCTTCCGCAGCCGGTAAACGCCGTGGCGCACATCGTTACCGCCGTGGCGCAGCAGAGCAATTTGAGTAACAATTTTTTCATATATCCCTTCTCCTCTTTCGCAGCAAATGCATTTTTTCCTTAGGATAAGGAAAAAGCGCACATGCGCTTTCGATATGCAAATATTTTATAACATTTCGGGCGGGTTGTCAAATCTTTGAGCGCATATATAATGTATTTACGCGCGCGAAAGAAAAAAAACGGGGCGTTTTCCCGTTTTTCTGCCGCAAACGCCCCCTGCGCGCCCGCCGCGCGGCGCACAGCCGCGAAAAAGGCGTTTAAAATTCAAAAAGCAACTTACAAGGTAAATTGCTTTCTGAATAATATATGATAAGGGGGAAAATGATGAGCTGTTTCGCTTGTCCTCGAGGTCGGCGTTGTCGTTCCGTTCCTTAAGAACACGTATACTATACAACAATTTAAAAAAAATGTAAAGCGTTTTTCGACATTTTTTTAAATTTTTTTATGAAAATTTTTTTCACACCCTTTCTCAATTATCACGAAACCCCGCAAATTACGAGTTATTTGTGAAATTTTAACATTTTCATGTTTGAAGTTTAAAAATTCGACGTTTTACGGATAGTCAACAAATAATTAAAAAAATAAAGCGGCAAGCCGAAACCTGCCGCTTTTCGATAAAGTTTTTTATTTTTTCATGAAAAACGTTTTGTACGCCGTAACGAGCGCGCCGAGCACGGAGAACACTCCGCCGAGAATCGAACCGACGGCAAGCGCAGGTTTTATACCCGCAATACCGGCAATGCCCACGCCGAGCTTACCCGCATCGGTAAGCGAGCTTTCCAAAAAAGTCGGGCAAAGGAACATCAAAACTGCCCCCGCTACAAACGCCGCAAGCGCGATGAAGGAAAACAATTTACCTTTCAAAGCGCCAAGCACTCCGCCGATTAAGGGCAGGAACAGCGCCAGCGTAATCATAAAGTTGAAGTTCGACCACGTAACAGCGTTATCGCCGATAATTTTCTGTTTCCAGCCAAAAGCCGCGGCAAAGCCCGTAGCGGTATAAGCATGCTCGCCCTCACCGAAAGCTACCGCCGCCAAAAATCCCGCCAAACAGAACGCGAGAACGCCGAACAGCAGACACGCGCCCGCCACTGCGAGCGACTGCACGTTGTTACTTTTCTTTTTTGCCATAAAACCCATCCTCCTGTGCCGCGATTTCGCGGCGTATTTTTTTAGCATGATATATTGTATCACACCTGAATGGTATTGTCAACCCGAAACGGCGGAACTTAAACGAAAGTTTTTTCCAGCAACAGCGGCGGCAAGAGATTTGTTTCACAACCCAACACCGCCAATCGAATCACCTCGAGCTTTGTATCGGTATACCACTCGACCTTAAAAGACCTCGTCTGATTTTTGCCGATCGAGCGTTCCCCCGCCTTTTCCTCGTTGATTGCGAACCCCTTTTTCGTTGCCCCGCTTTCCAGAAGGAACCACATGGAATGCAAACGTAAATCCATCTCGAAATCATACGTTTGCAGAGCAATCGTCACGTAATTTTTGCCGTTTTCCTTCGTCAAAGCCGCGGAAATGCCGAACGCCTTTTTTCCGAGATAGTAAACGTCGGTCACGTCGCCCGCGGGGGTTGCGTACTTTCCTTCCTCCACCGTAAAGGTATTGAGCGGCACGGCGTTCATGCGGGCAAAAGGAACGGCGACAGCGGAATGGCAGAATAAAATATTGCATTCGGTTTCCCCGTTTGCAGAAATATAGCCGTCCGTCGGCTTTAAGTGTATGCCCGATGCCCGCGTGTTCGGCTGAATGACGGAATGATCCATGGAAATACCGTCGAAACGAACGACTTTTCCCCCGAGTTCGATGTAAACCAGCTGATTGAGCAGCGTTTTGGACACGGCGTAATCGAAAGTTGTTACGCAGATACACATCCCGAGATTGCTATAAACCGTCCCCGAAGTTCCCAAAGCCGAATAAAGGGAGGAAATATCCAGCTGAAAATATTTTTCTTCCCCGAAATAAAAGACGGCGCTTTCGTGCACGCCGTATTCCGTTTTTTCCGCGCGCAAAGCGTTGCACACGCCCGCCTCCCCGCGTTCGCCCTGCGGTCCTTGCGGACCGGTTGCACCCTGTTCTCCCTTAGGTCCTTGCAGGCCGCTTTCGCCCCGCGTTGCGCAGCCCGTAAACGCCGCCGCGCACGCGATCGCGATCGCCGTAACGACGATTATCCATTTTTTCATTTTCCCTTCCTACTTATGCCGTTTTATTATAGTATACGCGAAAAGGGAGTTTTTGTCAATAGCGAATAAAACCGACGGTTTCGTTATACGGAAAACGGCGCCCGCCGAATGGCGGACGCCGTTTATATTGTTTGAATTATTCGCCCTTGAAGGGAAGAAGGTCGGTGATTCTGGCACGTTTTACGGCGGAAGCGAGCACGCGCTGATGTTTCGCGCAGACGCCCGTCATTCTTCTCGGCAGAATTTTGCCGTTTTCCGAAACGTACTTTTTAAGGGTGGCTACGTCCTTATAATCGACGGTGTCCACCTTGCCCTGACAGAAAGCGCAAATCTTCTTTCTGGGCATTCTCTTCATATTCTTTTTGACCGCGGTCTTATTTTCTTCCATGTTTATTAACTCCTTTGAAAAATCAGAACGGCAAATCGTTATCGTCGTCAAGCGCTTCGAGCTGCGGGCGCTGTTTCTTCACCGCGACCACCTCTTCCGCAAAAGACTCCCCGCCCGACGCGTTTTTCGGAGTTAAAAACTCCACGTCGCTGGCGATGACTTCGGTAACCGTTCTTCTGATGCCGTCCTTATCGTCGTACGAACGGTTTTGCAAACTGCCCATCACGGCAACTTTGTTGCCCTTTTTGAGATACCTGCCGCAGGTTTCCGCTCTGCCGCGCCAAACGGTTACGTTGAAAAAATCCGTTTCGCGGTTGCCGTCCGCCGAGGCGAAATCGCGCGTTACCGCAACGGAAAAGTGGCAAACCGCCACCCCGCCCGACGTTTCGGAAAGCTCGGGGTCCCGCGTAAGGTTCCCGATCAGTAATACTTTGTTCATTCTTTCGCTCCCAAACTATGCCTTTGTAATCAATCTTCTCATGATTCCATCGGTTATGCCGACAACGCGCTTCATTTCCACAACGAAGTTTTTGTCGCTCTCGAAGGTCATTACCACGTAGTAGCCTTCGGATTTGTAGTTGATGGGGTACTGCAGTTTTTTCATGCCCCATCTGTCGGTCTTTTCGACGACGCCGCCGTTGGCGGTAACCAAATCCTCAAACTTTTTGATAATGACTTCTCTCGCTTCTTCTTCGAGCTCCGGAGCCAAAATGTAAAGCATATCGTATTTCGTCATTCTTTTTACCTCCCGGTCTTATTCGGATTGCGTCCAACCGCAATCAAGGTCTATTTATTGTAACAAATTATCTTTCGTTTGTCAACGTTTTTTCGCAAAAATCACACAGACGGTAATTTGCCGAACTGCGATATCACATCGTTCAGAGAATAGTCCTTCACGCTGTCGTTCACCTCCGCGGAAACGAAACCCACCTCGTACAGCTCCTGCAGCGTGCAGGTGCCTAGCCCCGTCGTTTCGCCCGTCAACCGCTCGATCAGATAGCTTGCAAGATTGGTCAGCGGCGGTTTTTCCGTCACGCGGGTATAGGTGCAAACGCCGCCGTTCTCCGTTTTATTATACAACGTGATCAGCCAGATGCCCGCGCTCTTTTTCACCTGATAAAGCTTTGCGCCCGCAACGTACGCCGTTTCCGTATACGCGCCGTTTTCCAGCTTGAAACAGCGGAGGTTTTCGTCATACGCCGCTTCGCCCTCTCCCGTGCCGATTTTCGCAAAGGCGTCGGTATCGTAAACATCCGAAATCGTCAGAGCGGAGATCTTTTCGCTTAAATCTGCGATTTTGGCGTCATTTTTGATGAGCGCGTCGGTGATGGGGTTCGAGTCCTCCTGCACGATCACCTTTAAGGGCATTTCGTTGATTTTCGTTCCGATTTCGTTGATTTTCGCGTTTTTGTCGGCAAGCCACTTCAAAATTTTATTGCCCGAAATCTGCTCCGCGCTCATTACGTCGCTAATCTTGAGCGCATTGATTTTTTCGTCAAAATCGATATTTTTCAACGCCCCGACGGTGCGGTCTTGCTCGTTCGGTAATATTTTACCGAGCAACGTGCCCTCGATATTCGTGAAGCCCAAATCGTTCACGAGGTGCAACGCGTTGATTTTTGCATCGAAATCCATCGCTTTCAGCGCCCCGACGGTGCGATCTTGCTCGTTCGGCAATATTTTACCGAGCAACGTGCCCTCGATATTCGTGAAGCCCAAATCGTT
>QAKE01000049.1:0-25622 GCA_003343995.1 Bacillota bacterium | reverse complement strand
AATATTTTACCGAGCAACGTGCCCTCGATATTCGTGAAGCCCAAATCGTTCACGAGGTGCAACGCGTTGATTTTTGCATCGAAATCCATCGCTTTCAGCGCCCCGACGGTGCGATCTTGCTCGTTCGGCAATATTTTACCGAGCAACGTGCCCTCGATATTCGTGAAGCCCAAATCGTTCACGAGGTGCAACGCGTTGATTTTTGCATCGAAATCCATCGCTTTCAGCGCCCCGACGGTGCGATCTTGCTCGTTCGGCAATATTTTACCGAGCAACGTGCCCTCGATATTCGTGAAGCCCAAATCGTTTACGAGGTGCAACGCGTTGATTTCTTCATCGAAATCCATCGCTTTCAATGCCCCGACGGTGCGATGATCCTCATCTAAAATTTTGCCGAGCACCGTATTTTCGATATTCGAAAAACCCAGATCTTCTACAAGATGCAACGTATCGATACGCGTTGCCACCTCGCCCAAATCTCCGAGCTCGTCGGTGGGAAAAATCAATTTCGCGATCAAACCGGTTTCGTCCCCGCCGATGATATCCACGCCGAAGTTGGTTTTCAAATCGGCAATCGTCATGCCGTTTACGTCGCTGAACACGCCGGAAAGGGCGGTGATGGCGTCGGTGACGGGCAGTCCGACGATACCCTCCGCGCGGAAATAAAGGGGTTTATCCGCCGCCTCGGGCAGCAGGTTGCCGCCGTCGTCGTAAGCGCGGTCGTATACCGGCTGCGGTTCCTCCGGCGCCTCTTCGGCGGCGGGCTGCGGCGTTTCCGGTTCTTCGGGAACAACGGGCGCCGCATACGAAACGTCGTAATAAATTTCCGCCGTCTTGTCCTTATAGTAGGCGTTGGTCACCGCAAAATTATCGTCGGTGATCTTCACATAGGTTTCCGCAGACTGAAACACCGGCATATCGGGCAGCTGGAAACTCAGGGAAGAGGAAAGCGAATTGAGGGACGCCGTAATGCTGAGCACGGAAGAAAGGTTTCCGCCGACTTGGGAAAAGGTCATGCCCTTCAGCGCTTCGAGATCGACGGTCGCAAAGGCCTTCAGATCTTCCGACGACGCGAAGTTGGTCAGCGCGTCGTCCAGAAACGGAAAATATTCCGTATACGTGCCCACGGTGGTATCGGCGGAGCCGAGCACGCCGACGACCTCCAAAAGCGTGTAATCGCCCAAGGATTCGCCGATATATTGGGAAAGCGAGGGCACGGTGTCCGTTATGGTTTTCACTTTGGTTTTCGTTACGATAAGATATACCGCGCCGACCGTTGCGCCGATACCCAAAATCATACCGAGCAAGATCACCAGCACGTATTTAAAGATTTTCCCTAACATTTATTATCTCCTTAAATATTCCTACTACCTACAATTATACAACAATTCCGGCGGGAATGCAATCGTTTTTGCAAACTTGCCCGCCCGCGCCGCTAAAAGGACTCGTCCTCTTCGGCGGGGAGCTGCGGCGTTTCGCCGCCGATTTCCTCCACGTCCTTCAGTTTCCGCTCGATGGTGCGCGTTTTTTTGGCGGCGAGATCGATGGAGTCCTGCGCCTCCTGCAGTTTTTTTCCCGTTTTTTCCAATAGCGCGGAAAACTTGATAAACTCGCTTTTAAATACCGAAAGCAGCCGCCACAGCTCCCTGCTGCGCTTTTCGATGGCGACGGTTTTAAAGCCCACCTGCAAACTGCTGAGCAGCGCGTAAAGGTTGTTCGGCCCGCAGGGCATCACCCGCTTTTTGTTGAGATAGGCGGCGAGCTCCGCGTTTTTCACCGCTTCGGCAAACAGCCCCTCCGTGGGAAAATACATGACGGCAAAATCGGTGGTGAACGGCGGGTATACGTATTTTTCCGCGATGCTGTCCGCCTGCCGTTTAACGGCGGCGGCAAGCCCCCGCTCCGCAAGGCGCGCCGCCTCCTCCGTTTCGGCGGAAACGAGCCGCGCGTATTCCTCGGCGGGGAATTTGGAATCGATGGGCAGATAGGTTTTACTGCCGTTTTTATCGGGCATCACCACGGCGAAATCGACGAAGGAATCGACGGCGGCGTGCAGACGGCAGTTTTTTACGTACTGTTCGGGCGCGAGCATGTCGGCGAGCAGGGTGTCGAGCTGGATTTCCCCCCACGTGCCGCGGTTTTTCACGTTGGAAAACAACTTCTTTATATCCCCCACGCTGTCGGCGAGCTTGTTGACCTCCCCGATGCCCAGCGCCACCTTGTTGAGATTGTCCGCGATGATGCGGTACGAGCCCTCCAGCCGCTGTTCCAGCGTGGCGTTCAGCTTCTCGTCCACGGTATAGCGCATCTCCTTGAGGGCGCGTTCGTTCACCGCGGAAAAATCCCGAAGCGCGGCGGAGGTATATTTCGTCATGTCGTCGATGCGGCGGTTCTGCGCCGCGAACGCGCGGTCGATGCCGTCGATGAGCGCGGCGTTGCGCTCCCGCGCGCCGTCGTTATCCTCTTTGGCGGAGGGCTTTTTCAAAAGCAGGGCAACGAGCAGTATTAAATTTAAAAACGTCACGATTGCCGTTAAAACGATAATGATATCCATAATTTTCCCCTATTTGCGCGCCGCTATGCGCGTTAATTGTTCTCTGTCGTTGAGCCGCCCGTCGAGCACCGCCATGCGCAGCAACTCGCCGAGCTTTTCCCCGATTTCCGCCCCCTTGTAGCCCAGCCGCGCCAAATCCCCGCCGTTTACGGCGAGCTCCTTCAGCGTCAGCGGCGCGCCCTCCTTTTTCATCGTTTCGAGAATATTCTTCCACTTGACGACGGTGGGCGCGGGGGAAAGATCGTCCTTGCACGCGGAATAGTCCGCCTGTTTTAACAAAAACAGTTTACCGAGCAGTTCCGCGTGTTTCGCCATAAACAGCCGCACCTTGCCCTCCTTCATCTTCAAATCCAGATCGGTCATGTGCAAAAAGGTCAGCGCGCACACCTCGTCTACGACGGCATTCGGCGCCTTGAGCCTCGTTAAAATCTCCCGAACGATGCGATCCCCTTCCACGTTGTGCGTTTTATACGCGCCGTACGTCCGCATGGCGTAGGGCTTGCCCGCGTCGTGAAGAAGGGCGGCGAGCCGCACGCTTTCGTCGGCGTAAAGCAGGGTGCGCAGGGAATGTTCGAGCACGTCGTGATCGTGAAAATCCCGCCGCTGCGCCATGCCGTCCCCCGCCGCAAGCTCCGGCATCACCAAAGAAAGCACGCCGATGCGGTGGCAGAGCTTAAAGGCGGAATAATGCCCCCGCCCGTCGGAAAAAGGGTATTTTTTATCGGCGACGAGCATTTTTTTAAATTCGTCGTAAATGCGTTCGGGGGAAATATCCGCGATGTTGCCGCAATGCGCCCGCGCCCCCGCCACCGTTTCCTCGGTGGGGGCAAAGCCCAGCTCCGCGGCGAAACGGCACAGCCGCAGCAGCCGCAGTCCGTCTACTTTAAACACCTCTTTCGGGGCGACGACGGTATCGAGCCGCCGCGCGCGGATATCCTCGATGCCGCCAAGAGGATCGACGAACGCCGCTTCGTTAATATCGTAATAAACGGCGTTGCACTTAAAATCCCTGCGGCGGGCGTCCTCGGCGATGTCCTCGGTAAAAAAGGTGCGTTCGGGGGTATGCGCGCCCCCCGCGCCGTATTCCTCGCCGCGAAAGGAGGTATGCTCGCAATGCTCGCCGTCGGGCAGGCGGAACATCACCGTGCCCGTCCGCTTGTACACGGCGGCGGGCTTTAAGCCGATTTTTCCGAGCGCCCGCTCGAACTCCTCCGCGGTGTTTGCCGAAGCCAGATCGTAATCGCCGCAGAAACCGCCGTCGATCAGATAATTGCGCACCAAGCCGCCGACGAGGTATAAATGTTTATTCAGTTCCGCCGCCAAACGGCGCAGCGTTTCATTTATTTTGTCAATCATAAAATTATTATAGCATATAAGTTGTAATTTTTGCAAAAATGTAGTAAACTTTTATTGTATTATTTTTACATGCGAAAATTCGGGACAAAACCGCGGGGTTTTGTCCTTTATAAGGAAAAAAATGGAACTCGACATCGTCTATAACCCCTTTGCCGGCGGCGAAAAGAGAATGCGGAAAAACCTCGCGCTGGTGGAAAACAAACTAAACGATTTGAAAATCGCTTACCGTCTGCATAAAAGCCAATACGCGCGCCACGCCATCGAACTGACGAAAAACGCCATCGATAACGGCGCGAAAACCGTTGTGGCGATGGGCGGCGACGGCACGCTCAACGAAGTGATCAACGGCTTTCATAATTTTGAAAACGTAACCTTCGGCTTGCTGCCCTGCGGCACGGGCAACGATTTCGCAAATCACTGCGGTCTGCCGGAAAACGTGGAAAAAGCCCTCGACGTCATTTTGCAAAAGCCCGCCACTTACATAGATTTCATTCAGATGCCCGACCTTCGCGCCATCAACGTGATCGGCACGGGGCTGGACGTAAAGGTTTTGCAGCTGTACGCCAAATTGCACAAAAAAACCAAAATCGGATATTACAACAGCTTGATCCGCGCGCTGTTCACCTATAAGTGCACCCGCTTCGCCGCCACGGTGAACGGCGAAAAAAGGGAATACCATTCCTTTCTTTCGGGGCTGGCAAACGCAAGCATGATCGGCGGCGGGCTGAAAATTTCGCCGCAGTCCGACGCGGCGGACGGCAAGCTCAATTTCGTTTACGTGGAAAAAATAAAGGGACTGAAGCTGATCGGCGCCCTTCTGAAGCTGAAAAAGGGCAAGGTGCACGAGCTTAAAGAGGCGCACATAGAGCTTTGCGAGAAGATCGAAATCGAAAGCGAAAACTGCCCCGTGATGAACATCGACGGCGAGCTTTACGAAAACCGCCCGTTCCGCGCGGAAGTGGTGCACGACGTTTTAAAAATGCACCGATAAAACGCCAATTAAAAAATCCACGGAGATTTCCGTGGATTTTTGCTGTTTAAGACGCTTGTTCTTCGCCTTCCTTAGGCGTTTCGTAGTGGGAATATCCCTCTTCGTATAAATTCTTGTATTCGTTTTCGCCCAGCTCGGTGCTGCCGTTCACGACGATATACACGCCGTTATCGACGTAATCGAACTTGTTTGCGGAAATCTTTACGCCCTTTTCCCCCGCGCCGTAAACGAGCACGCCCCAAGACGCGTGTTTCCATTCGTCCTCCTTGCTGTACACGAGGTTTTTAATCGTGTTGTTTTTGATTTCCGCCTTGTCGCATTCTATCTGCAGCCCGTTCTGGCAGTTGCGCGCCTGCTGTCCCGCGCCCAGCACGGTGTTCCCGTCGAACACCAGCTCCGAAACGCCCGCGCGGACGACGACGCCCGTCTTGTTGAAACCGGAAATTTCCGAATAGCGCACGGTGAGCGATTTATCCTTCTGCTCCGCCGCGGCGAACAGCCCCCGCCCGTTCTGAATGCCCGACGGGCGTTCGGGATAGGTGATTTCCTTGATCTTTACATAATTGAGCGTGAGCGCACAGTCGACGGACGCCACCCCGCAATATACGTTTTCCCCCGTGAGATAGGGAATGTTCGCCTTATCGGGATCGGCGGTGAAGGAAATGTTTT
This sequence comes from Bacillota bacterium, assembly GCA_003343995.1. Taxonomy (GTDB): domain Bacteria; phylum Bacillota; class Clostridia; order Christensenellales; family Borkfalkiaceae; genus UMGS775. Next base: position 20,052 of record QAKE01000049.1, on the reverse strand, counting down.
CCACGAGCGCCTTGGAGCCGACGAACAGCCCGAGCGCCGCGTAGTTCTTGCTTTCCGCCGCAGGCTTTACGAGATTTTTCATCGTCGAATAATCCTCCGGTCCGCCGACGACGACCGTGCCCTCGCCGATGATGAACACCTCTTTGTTTTCCACGACGAGCTGTTCTTTATACGTGCCCGCCTTCACCAAAATAAAATCGCCGTCCTCCGCCGACTTGACCGCCGCCGAAATGCTTTCCCCCGCCTTGACGGTAACGTCCGCCGTAAAGGTCAGCTTTTCCACCGCCTCCTTGCGCGTCTGCCCGCAAGCCTTGCAGGCGTAAAGCTTTTCGCCCGATTGGGTATAGGTGGCTTGCTTGGTGATTTCGCCCGCGTTCCATTCGTGGTCGTGGTCGTTTTCTTCCTTGCATCCGGCAAAGAACGCCGCGCCCGCCAGCAGCGCCGCGGCGCATACCGTTAAAACGATTCTTTTCATAAATTCTCCTCCGATACGATGATACGTTAATCTTTTCCGCAAAGAGGGGAATTTATACGCATAAACCAAAAAACCCGGCGTTACCGCTCTTCCCATAGGGATTTTTTGCGGTAGGTGCTGTCTTTGAAGAGTCAGGCGTGGCGTGATGCCACGCCTTTTCTCGTTCTATTTAGTTTTCTTCTCTTAAATGTGCATCGAAGTCAGGTAAATCTATGGCTTCGACAAAGTTATATATAATTTCTATTGTGTGAACATAACGTCCGTCAACCTTTACTTTTTCGTGTATAATTACTTTATCTACGAAAGCACGTAAGATTTCAGGTGTTATCTCGTCAAAATCACTATATCTTTTAACAATAGCCATAAACCTATTTATGTTGTCATATTGGGTTTTGGCTTTTTCTATTTCCGCCTTTAAGTAGATAAGCCTTTCGCTTAATGCTTTTTGTTCGGCTTCGTAGTTATCGCTCATTTTCATATAGCGCTCTTCAGAGATTTTTCCTGCAACCTTATCTTCATAAAGGTTTTGAATAATTTTATCAAGTGCTTTTATGCGCTTTTCTGCTTGCTCTTTACCATCAATATACGACGCTAACTCACGTTTGCTTTTGGCTTTCGCTCGTTCTTTTAGAATACACATAAACTCTTCCTTGTTTTCAGTCGCAAACTTAATGGTATATTGTATGTCGTTTTTAATTAGAGCCATAGCGGCGTGCGCCGTTATTTGGTGTGACGTACAATATTTTTTCTTTTTCTTGCGATAGGTAGAACAGTTAAAGTATTCTTTTTGATTCATCGTAGTACAACGACAAAGATACATTTTTTCTCCACAGTCGGCACAATAGAGCATTCCTGATAGGATATTCATTTCTCCCATTTCAGTAGGTCTCCTTCGTCCATCTCGGATTCTTTGGACAGTATCAAAAGTTTCTTGGTCAATTATTGCTTCTTGCGTATTTTCAAAGATTACCCATTTATCTTTTGGATTTTCGTATTTCTTCTTCGATTTATACGACTTTTTGTAGAACCTGAAATTAACCGTATGTCCTAAATATTCCATATTTTCAAGTATTCCTGCTATCGTTTTTGCGTTCCAAATATCCGAATCTTCTCTTAATTTCAAAGAAGTAGGTAGCTTGTACTTGTGAAAGTGAACTACGGGTGTATCAATTCCACGTTCGGTTAAAATTCTTGCGATTTGTGTAGGTCCATAACCTTTAAGACAAAGGGCAAATATCTCTTTAACGATAGAAGCGCCGATGTGTTCTACAACCCATCTTTCTTTATTTTCAGGGTCTTTCATATAGCCCAAAGGTGGAAGATAGGATATGTGTTTACCTGAATTGCCTTTGGCTTTCACAACGGCTTTAATCTTACGGCTACAATCTTTTGCGTACATTTCGTTTAGGATGTTCTTAAACGGGATAATATCGTCATCGGGGTTAGTTTCCGTATCCATTTGGTCGAAGATTGCTATAAACCTTACGTCCGCATCGGGGAAATAATACTTGGTGTAATATCCCACGAGAATATGGTCACGCCCAAATCTTGACATATCTTTTACGATTACGGTAGATATTTCGCCGTTTTCTACGTCGTTAAGCAAACGCTTAAATGCAGGGCGTTCAAAATTACTACCGCTAAAACCGTCGTCTATGTAAAAACGAGTATTCCTAAATTTATTTTCTTTCGCATAGTCCGAAAGCAATAATTTTTGGTTTTTGATACTGTTGCTATCGCCCTCAAGGTCGTCATCAGAACTTAAACGACAATAAAGGGCTGTGTACTGCTGTTCTAAATGTTTTATTTTTCTATTCGATTGCAAATTCATTGTTTTTTACCTCCCGAATTGCAACCTTCAAGCGATTCATTTGTTATAGATAAATCGTACGTCAAACTTTCTGCTTGACTTTCAATCAATCTCTTTGTTATATCAAACGCCGAAGTCTTGGCGTTTGGGTTTTGACGAGAAATAATGTAATAGGTAGTTTTCCCGATTTTTACTTCACGGGTTCTTACACAATTCCAATTCTCGTCACGTTCGTAAAAGATTCTTCCATTTACGATTTGTTCTTGGTTTCTAATTTTCTTATCTATATTATTTCCCTCCTTGTGAAAGGTCGGGGCTTTCATAATTTATTTTCCCGACAATTACAAGAAGAAAGAAGGGTTATTTTTTATTCTCGGACTCAAAGAAGTCATCATAGTCGTCCATAATCTTGGCAAGACCTAAATCATTTTCAGCGGCTTCATCCATTAACGCTTTATATCCTGCTTCGATTAATTGAACTTTGGTAAAACCGTATTGAGTTAAAAACTCATTTATTTCTTCGGCTTTACTTCTTGGCATACTCGTTCCAAAGAACATACTTTTTGCCTTTCTTTCTTCTTTGTGCTTGTCCTCATATCTCTTATCTTTTACATATCTTTTACTTTCCATAATAATTCTCCTTAATCCTGTGAAGTGATTGCAGTAACAAGTATTCCAACACAGCTCATAATAAAATGACCTACAATCAACACTCCCGCAAGAGCAAATCTCATGGTCACGCCTAATACCTTCATAAATTTCGCCATAACTTCACATCTCCTCACTTAAAATATAATGTCGTATTGATACGACTTGTTATAATTATTATACTCTTTGAGAAAGCCTTTGTCAATAGCTTTTGATAGGTAAAAGTAAAAAATTTTGGACGGCACGTAGTAATTACCGATATTTTAATCGGCTTTACTGTTATTATTAAATTTTTTCTTATATTCAGTTTTAGTGGCGTTTTCACGCTCGATTTCTTCTTCGATTTGCCTTAAACGGCTTTTCCCTAAATTGGCGATAGGCTCGCCTTTGGGAATAAACGCTCCAACGATAGACGGCGCACGATGAAATGCTCGCGTAAACGCTTCAGGTTCTCGTTCTCTAAAAAGAGTGTAGGCACGGCTCATCTTATTGAACTTATCCTTGTCTTTTGAGAGTTCTTGAACTTCCTTGTATAGCAAGCCGTTATCTTTTTGTTGACGGTCAACTACTTCTTCTAAACGTTTAACTTCGGCAGTCAATGCTACGATTTGATTTCTTAACCCGTTCTTGCTTTTAGAAAACTTACCTTGCTTGGCATCTTCTAACGCTTGAGTGTAATTGGCTTCGGCGTTACGTTCCTCAACGATTTTATCTCTTTCGGCTTTAGCAGTGGAGATTTCTTTCATTGTGTCGGTAAAATGCTCATCTGCTTTTTGAACGGCTTTCTCCATCGTTTCTAATTCCGCTTGAACACGCTTTCCTGCGCTTGAAAGAATTTCAGTTGATTTATCCCATGCTTCATCCACGATACATTTAGCCTTAAACTCGGCGGTGGAGAGATGAGAAGCTGTGTTTCCTTCTTTACCACGCATTAAGCCCCAACGCTTTCCGACTTTCTCGTGAAATTCCGTTTGCAGTTTAGATAACTCGTTGCGATTAAGTAAGTCTTTGGCGCAAAGCCGTCCGTCTTTGATAGGGATAAGGTTTAGGTGCATATGTGGAGTGGTTTCGTCATTGTGGACAACGGCAGAGATTATGTTCTTTCTTCCGTAACGGTCTATAAAGAAATTAGTGCAGTCACGGAAAAAGGCGTTTTGCTCATCTTCGTCTAAACCTTTGAAAAATTCTCTATCCGAGCCGACCACGAACGAAGCCATTAGCACGGCATCTTTTCTCGGTGCTTTGGGTAAGTTTACCTCGCTTATTCTTGCGTTGATAAAATCCGTGTAAGAACTGCTCCTAAACAAAAGGCGGTAATTGTCTTTTGTCCTTGAACTGTCTATACAAGAGTTTGAGCCGACGTAGTTTTCGTCACGCTCGTTTTCATTTTCTATGGGGCAAATATCCGTTTTATGATACTTCTCCATATGGCATACTAAATACGATATTTTGGTTTCCTCCTTATAATTTTTTTGGTCGTTATTTAGCCTCGCAGAGCACACTACTTTCAAGGAAAGTATAGTGTGCTATACTTTACAAGCCTTCTATAAAGTTTTGCTTGCCGTTTGCTTTTGCTCACGGCGGGTGGTAATGATGATAATTTTTCATTTTTATATCCTCCTAAATTTAATAAAGCCCTACAATAGGTAGGCAGCGAAAACGCCCAAAACTTAACCTTTTGATAAAAATTTTTTTCTTACAAAAGGGCGCAAAAAAGTCGCTGATAAAAAATACCACCGACCTAAAGGGACAAAAAATCCGTACGAATCAAAACACGCTAAAAACGTTTCTACTCCGCACGGATTAAATATCCGAATATGAAGTTGTAAGAGTGTAGTACCTAAAAATTTGTACCACAAAATAGACCTATCGCCAAACCTCGTTTTTCAACGTTGGCGCGCCTACTTGAAAAGTTGGTCAGTCTTTTCAAGCCTTTCACTACATAAAAGCGAAAGGACGGCACATTGTCGTAAAAATTCGTACGGCAATAAAACCCAAAATAAGCCGTTTTGTTTCCCTTTACAAAAAACGACTTCGGGCAAACGTAAGAAACTATCCTACAAGCGTGCGACCGCACACTTACAAAGCCTGCCGATGCTTGCAAGCTAAACAAAGGGGCAAATCGCTCGCCGCGGACAGCAAACCCCTCGCAAACTAAAGTTTGCTTTACGCTTATTAAGGGGCAGAACCCCTTAATTATATATACCCACACAAAGCATAATCTAAACATATGTTCGTGTTTGTAATTCTATTTTACCATATCTTTTCTATAAAGTCAATAGTCAGGTGTACAAGAAAATGTACACCTGACTATTTTTTTCATCAAAAAAGAGAAGGTGTGCATATTTACGCACACCTTAGTTGTTATTGTAAAAATACTTCCCTTCCTAAAATATTTTTCAATAACATTATATCGTCTTCGCTATAAACTTTTTGTACTGCATACAAAGTAGTAGACAGTAGACGGAAGGAATCCTCTTTAACGATATAAATATTTGGTTTTGCCCTTTAAGAGGCGAGTGTCACATTTAATATCATCAAATGCGTATAGCACAGGGCGGATTCAAAATGTTTTTTAACATATTAAACCTCCAAATATTATTAAACTTGTTTTGATGGAATATACTTAATTTTATTTATAGTTAACGTCATAAATAAAACATATCACGTCAACAGTATCCATAATAAATCGTATGAACTTCATTATATGTTTTATTAAATTCTTCTGCCGCTTCGTTAAATATTATACCCTTCCACTTCAACCCTTGATAAGAGCCTTGCAAATCATCATAATACTCAAACCTTCTATCAATCCATCTAATAATAGCCATTTGTTGAGAAATGGTAAGATCTTTATAATCAGTTTCACGAATTATTTCCGTTAACGTTTTATAAGGTAGATTATAAGTAAATTCGTACATAGTATCTTCCATTTTAACAAACTGTCCATTTTCACCTATCAAGTCTTTCAAATTTTGTGGTTGAATAGACATATCTGCAAGTTCTATTTTTAAGTTAAACTTACCATTAAGCGTTTCTTCTTTATTATTGAAAAATACGATTGCCTCACTTTCTGCTACAATGTTTTCTAAAAGGGTTACCGTTTGTTCCTCATTATAATTTTCATTACTTAAACTTACTTTAAGCTTAGTGTCAGCGGGAAACTCTGTAAAAATTGTAAAACAATTTTCATCAGACTCATAAACTCTTATCTCTGGATCAAATAAAACCACAACATCAAAGTTGTCTGTCTTGTCTCCAACTGTAACCGTTATCGTACTTGTTCCAGGTTTTTTCCCTTCGCAAGTTATCATATCATAATATTTTGCCGACCAAAAACGATATGCTTTAACAACATCTTCGTTGTTATAAAAAGTTTAATTTTTTATTTATAATTTTTATAAGTTCCTCTTTGTCTACATATTCCAAATCAGTGTTGTCTAACAATGATAATTGCATATTAAACTGTTCTGGAATACATTCGTTAATTATATCAATAATATCGCCAGTTCTAATGTTTGGATAAACCTTATCTAATTCAAACAAATAATAAATGCCAATTGCAAAAGCAAATTCTTCTAATGCAAGCGCAGTGTCTTTATCGTTTTCATTATCACTATCATAAAATTGACCAAACATCGTTTCATAAACTTTTAAGTGGGAACAAATAGAAGCACCGATTTCTAGTTCATTTTGTTTATATTCTTCAATATACCCATTGTTAAAAGCAAAATCTCTTGGTATTAATAATAAATGTTGATAAAAAGCATCTCTTTTATTTTCTTTTTCTTCTTCTATTTCGCTTGTTATTTTAGCAATTGCAATAGGGTCAACTATTGGAAGTGTAGCAGTAGACGTTGCTTTTGTGTTGGCGTTATCGTCTTTAGAAATATTATTTGATTTTTTTCTATATATATAGGCAATTATAAATATTATAAATGCTGCCCCTAATGAAATATATAGACAATATAAAACCGTATTATCGTAATCAAACAAACCAAATATAAAGCCAATTAAAAATAAAATTGCAATTCCACCAAGTAAGTAGCTTAGTCTAAATAACCATCTAAATTGATAGTCTAATAACTCAACTTTAGATAGGCTTTCTTTTTCAACTTTTCCACTTTTTACTTTCAAACCACATTTTGGACAGGTTTTTATCGGATTCCCAATTGTTGGAACAGATGGAGATAAAAAAACTTTTTCAGATAAAAAATTAAATGCTATAAGCGTAGGTAATGAAATCGGTAATAACGCTAAAACCACGATGTATAACCACAAACTGTTAGACCTTTTAAATACGTGTCCACACGAAGGACATGACTGTGTTGTTAGTGTATAAGAAATTCTCATCTTTTATTTCCCTTTAGTTATAATTCTCATAATCCAAAATATAGCCATAAACTCTGGCAGAAACAAGTTCGGAATTCAAGTCGTTAATTGCTCCCAAAAAAGCTTTTTGAATATCGCTAATGCAATCATCTTGAGTGTAAGACATATTCGTTGAATCATAAAAACTTTCATAAATTTCATTAAACAAATATGTTCTACCTTCTAACCTCATACTGTAAAAATCAAAACCTGCAGAACATACGCCGGTACTGGAATTATGAATATATGAAGCTGTACCTCTTGCAGTAGTTAAATCACCAAATTCAAAATCTATATTATATGTTATTTTAGTGCTATAAGAACTGTCGATAGGGCTAATATAAACTCGTTCCCAAGTATAAGTAATAAAGGATCCACCTATTGCTTGAATTTTGTATGAATGTGAAAAATTTAGTTCATCCTTTGGAAGCTCTTTTTCTATTACGTAATCTTTTTCCTTCATAAAATCAGCAAATCTTTTTTTCATACTTTGCAACGTTTCTTTCCATTTTGCATAAACAGTAAAATTAGAATCAACGGATAGAGGGAAGCTAACAGGGGATGTAAAGTTTTCATCAAAAAACCAACCCTGAAAAACAAAGTCTTGTTTAATGGTAGTAGGTGAATATAAAATTACATCCATATTTTTTGAACTTACAGTAGAACCTCCATTTGTATTAAAAGTAACCGTATATGGATAAGACTCAGGGGAGTTTTCATCCTCATTATTATTACAAGCAGAAAGCCCGAAAATCATTGTTAATGACAACATTATAACTAAAAACATTGATAATTTTTTCATTTTCTTTTATACCTTTTGTTTCCTTTTGTATATTTTAGCACTTTTTATCTAATTTTTCAATTTGTTTTCACCTTTCAACAAAAACAATTATATATGTTTTTCATAAATATTATAAATAATAACCTTTTTATTGTCTTTACATTCTCTTGTAGCGTATTTATAGGCAATACTTGTGCCGCTTTTAGGTTGATAGTCAGTAAAATCTCGCCAAGAGCTTTTTCTTCGTTTAGGCAAGTAGTTTTCATCATAATAAAAAACGCAAAAATCGCTATCATCTATCATTGCTTGATTACGTTCAACGTACTGTGCTCTTCCTGACGTCCATTTAGTTTTATGCTCAATTTCTTCTTCAACGCCAAGCAAAGTAACGGGGTGCTTTTCAAAATGTGAATAAATTTCTTCCCAATAAGCCCGTTCACTTTCTAACGTACACGTTTCACTGCGGCACGTATAAGCACGTCTTTGTATATTCGGATATTTTTCTTTTAATTCGGTAACAATGGCGTGGCAAAGAGAGTTGAAATCGCTCCTACTTCCAAATAAAAACACTTCAACTTTTTCATCTTCAATTAAATAAGTAATTATGGATTTTCACCGACTTTTAAGTTCTTCTGTTTCGTCAATTTTTCTATGTCCTAAAAAGCAACAAGTTTTCATAGACACTCCTAATAAACAAAAAGAACCGTTTGGAAACAAATTTTATCTCCAAGCGGCTCTTTGCCTTTAATCGAATTGACATAAATAAGATGCCGCATATCTTACGATACACGGCAAATATAGAATATACCTTTCTCGTAAGTTTGCTACAACTCGTTCACTCACACTATTGTTTAACCAACAGATTTTGTAAACACGATAAGAGATATAATCCTACCTAGATTATATCTGTTGGTTTATAATTATAAACTTAGTGCGATATCCCAAAATGTGAGATTTCGAATTGTAGCATACTTATTATAAGCGATTATTTTAAAAAAGTCAATGTGTAATGACCTGTGTGGTAAAAGAATATTATTAAAAGTTTTTATATTTTTCCTTTAATACAACATTATATAAAAAGAAAAATCAGACTCCGTAATGGAATCTGATTGTTTCTCCGCTTGAAAGTGCAATTTCCTATAAATTTTTAATGTTTTAAAAAATCCCTAAGAGAAGAGCGCTTTTTCAGCGCCGCGTTTTTTCTTTTTTATATCCTTTTGGCGATCGCCTGCAAAAACGCGCGGCTTTCGAGCTTTTTGGGCGTTACGCCCTCTTTTTTGAAGAGCGGAACCAAATCGCCCGTCATTTCCCCCGCCTCGATGGTGGCGAGCGTGGCGTTTTCCAGCCGCTTTGCGAAGTCGGTGAGGGCGGCGTTGCCATCGAGCTCCCCGCGCTTTGCCAGCGCGCCCGTCCATGCGAAGATCGTCGCCACGGGGTTGGTGGAGGTTTCGCCCCCATCGATATACTTATAATAGTGCCGCGTGACCGTGCCGTGCGCCGCCTCGTATTCGTACACGCCGTCGGGCGAAACGAGCACGGAGGTCATCATCGCCAGCGAGCCGTACGCGGTGGCGACCATGTCGCTCATCACGTCGCCGTCGTAATTCTTGCACGCCCACACGACGCCCCCTTCCGAGCGCACGATGCGCGCCACGACGTCATCGATGAGGGTATACATGTATTCGATGCCCGCCGCCGCGAATTTTTCCCTATACTCGTTTTCGTAAACCTCCGCGAAGATGTCCTTGAAACGGTGGTCGTACACCTTGGAAATGGTGTCCTTGGTGGAAAACCAGAGCGGCATTTTCATGTCGAGCGCGTAGTTAAAGCAGGCGCGCGCGAAAGAATAGATGGATTTATCGGTATTGTGCATGCCGAGCGCCACGCCGTCGCCGCCGAATTCGTGCACCGTCATGCGGGTTTCCCTGCCCGCTTTGTCGGTGTAAACGAGCTCCACCTTCCCCTCCCCGACTTTCATGTCCACCGCCTTGTAAATATCGCCGTACGCGTGACGGGCGATGACGATGGGCTTTTTCCACGTGGGAATGTAGGGCGTTACGCTTTCAAGCAGAATGGGCGCGCGGAACACCGTGCCGTCCAGAAGGGCGCGAATGGTGCCGTTAGGGCTCTTCCACATCTTTTTGAGCTTATATTCCTCCACCCGCTGCGCGTTGGGGGTGATGGTGGCGCACTTGACGGCAACGCCGTATTTTTTGGTGGCGAGCGCCGAATCGACGGTGACCTTATCGTCCGTTTCGTCGCGGTGCTTCAGCCCCAAATCGTAGTATTCCGTCTTTAAATCGACGAACGGCTCGATGAGCAGTTCCTTGATCCACTGCCACAAAACCCTCGTCATCTCGTCGCCGTCCATTTCCACGAGCGGCGTTGACATCTTGATTTTTTCCATGCGTATTCTCCGTTTTTTTCTTTTGAAAACATTATAGCGGATTTACCGCTTTTTGTCAAAGCGTTTGCCGCCCTTCGCGCCGGCGCTTTCCAAAATATTGCAATCGAAACGGCGGATCAGCGTCTGTTTGGCGTTGAACTGCGCGAGCGCCTCCTCGATCATCTCCTCCAGAACGGCGGAAAACTGCTTGAAGGTGTCGCAGAACAGGTAATACGCCAGCGAACCGGGAACGGTGTTGACCTCGTTGACGTATACCTCGCCCCCGCTGACGAGAAAATCCACCCGCACGACGCCCGAGCAGTCCAGCCCCGCGTATACCTTCGCCGTGACGGCGCGGATTTTATCGGAAAGTTTTTTATCGATGGGCGCGGGAAAGAGCCGTTCGCCCTTTATGTATTTGTCCTCGAAGGTCAAAAAGCGGTTTTCCGTCGCCGGCATTTCACATTCCGAAACGACGATTTCCCCCTTTCTGCGGTAGGCGGCGGCGTTGATTTCCAGCTTGCCCGCGGCGAATTTTTCCGCCAGCACCTTCGTATCGAACTTGCGCGCCTTGTTGACGCTGCGCTCCGCCTCCGCGCGGTTTTCCGCCTTGTTCACGCCGATGGACGAGCCTTGCCGCGCCGGCTTGACGAACATGGGATAGCCGAGGAGTTTTTCCGCCTTCGCCAAATCGTCCTCCGATTCGAGGTTGACGAAGGGCAGCGTTTTGATGCCCAGCCCCTTCAGCGCGTATTTCGTGGCGACCTTGTCGAACGCCGCGGAGGACGCCGCCATGTCCGAACCGACGAGGGGAATGCCGCTGAGCGCCGCCACCGCGGCGAGCGCGCCGTCCTCTCCCCGCGCGCCGTGCAGACAGTTGACGATGCACGCCGCCTTCAAAAGCGGTTTCAATTTGCCGTGTTTTCCGATTTTATAGAGCGTGTCGTCGCCGCCGAGCAGGCACGCCTTTTGCGGCAGCTTCCGCTTTTCGGAATAAAAGGACAGCTCGCGCAGTTCCTCGCCGCAATGCCAGCTCCCCTCCCGCGAAACGTACACGGGGTACGCCGCGTATTTTTCGCTTTGCAGCGCGGAAAGGCACATCACGCCCGTCAGCACCGAAATATCGTGCTCCGTACTCTGCCCGCCGAACACCACCAAAACATTTTTACGCATAAAAAAACACCTCCGCTTTATTTTCCGCTTCGGTGCTTTGAAATACCGCAACAAAATAAGCCGAAAGGCATTATCCTGCCGCGATATGTTTTTTCCTGCGTTTAAGAATAGGTGTCGGGCAAATCGTTTTCAAACAGCACGACGTCGCCCGCCCGCATGATTTCGTTGAGTTTTTCGTTGCCCTTGGCAAGGCTCTTTGCGAAAAACGCGTCCTCTCCGCTGCGGCCGCTTTCCAGCCAGCCCTTGATGAGCATTTCGCCGTTGTGCCTGCCGATGACGATGAGGATATCGGCGACGGCGGCAAGTTCCTTGCCCATTTCGTAATTGGCGAACGCCTCGTCCTTGCCCAGCTCCACCAGCCCCGGCGTGAGCACGATTTTGCGCCCCTCGAAACCGGAAAGCACTTCCAGCGCCGCCTTCACGCCGTCGCGGTTGGAATTGTACGAATCGTCTATGATGCGGATATCCTTGTTGTTCGTCACCATCTCCAGACGGTGGCTTACGGCGCGCAGACGGTTGATACCCTCGGCGATCTCCTTGGGCGTAAGCCCGATTTTGTAGGCGACCGCCGCCGCGAGGCATATATTACTAATATTATGCTTGCCGAGCAGCGCGGTGTTACACTTTACGCCGCGTTCCCCCGCAATTCTCAGCATAAAGGTTGAGCCGTTTTCTTCCTGCGCGATCTGATCGGCGCACACGAACTCCCCGTGAATGCCCGCGAGGAACTTTTCGCAATGCGCGTCGGCGTAAAGCTCGCGGCAGACGTCGTTGTCCGCGCTGAAAAATCCGCAGGCGTGTTCCGGCAAATTCTCGAAAAGCTCGAATTTCGTCAGCTTGATGTTTTCCTCCGTCTTGAAGGTTTCGAGATGCTGGTTGTTCACCCCCGTGAGCACGGCGTACTGCGGTTTGACCAGACTCGCCAGATCGGAAATATCCCCCACGTGCCGCGCGCCCATCTCCGCGATGAACACGTCGTGCGTGCTGTCGAGTTTTTTGGCGGTGAGCGCCACGCCGAGGGGCGTGTTATACGAACCGGGGGTGGCGAGCACGCGGTATTTTTGCGAAAGGATGGTGCGCAGGATATTTTTTACGCCCGTTTTGCCGTAACTTCCCGTAATGCCGATTTTGATGACGGCGGAATTTTCCAGCTTGCGCTTCGTGCGGTTGATATAACGGCGGTTGTTCATGTTCTCGAAGGGCGCGTTGACGAGCGCCGCCAAAATCAGCACGAGGGGCGCCGCGAGAGGGGTTGCGCACAAGACGGAATTCATCAAAAGCGCGAGGATTTCCCCCTTCGACCAAAAGACGATTGCGTTCGCCAGCGTGATGACGCCGAAGGTCATGGCGAATAAAAAGATGCAATACGTTACGCAAAGGCGCACCATGCGGTGCGTTTTTTTCAGCTGCACCTTGGCGTTGACGTGGCGTTCGGTGTTGATGTACGCCAAAACAAAGAGGATATACGAAGCGAACCCCACGTACGAAGCGATAAATTCCCCCACGATGCCGGCAAAGGTGGAGGAGAGCACGCAGAAAAACAGGAACGCCAGCACGCACAACACGCCGAGCCGCATGATATACGCGTTGTTCCGGCTCATGAACCACTTGGAATATTCCCTTTTTTTATAGCCGCACTGCTGAAAAACCAGCAAAAATTTGGACGAAGCAAACAACAGCAGCACGGTGTTGAGCGCGCTGATCGCCAAATAGATCGCAAGATATTTCCATTGATAGAGTTCGGCGAAGCTTTGCGCCGTAAGGCTGGGGACAGGCATGAAACGTTCCTCCATGTTTTAAGTGAGCAAAAATTCCCGCACGGGATAGTTGAAGGCGGCAACGCGCTCGGCAAACGCGAAATGCCCCGCGTTTTCGAGCACGACAAGCCGGCTGCCGCGAATGAGCTTTTTATAGCGTTTCGCCATGTAAAGCGGCGTTTCGCGGTCGTTTTCGCCGTATACGAGCAGCACGGGATTTTTCACCTTTTTCGCGCTTTCCTCCAAATGCTCGTTTACGATTTTGATAAAGCTCTCCCGCATCGGCGCGGAAAGCGCGCGGTAATCGGAAGAATAGTATTTTTCCAGTTTATCCTTGCTTTTAAACTTTTTTAAAAGACGAAACCTGATTTTATTCACGCGGTATTTGAGCGTGCGTTTGGGCTTTAAGCCCGCCGCCCCCGTCAGCACGAGGGAAGAAAAGAGCGTTCCGTCCTCCGCCGCCGCTTTCACCGCGACGCGCGCCCCGAAGGAATGGGCGATGACGTGCGGTCGCACGACGCCGTTTTTCTTCATATAGTCCTTCAGCCAATGCACGTAATCGTCCAGCGCGTAGGGATAGGGCATTTCGGTATTTTTGCCGAAAGCGGGCATATCGGGCGCAAAGCACTCGAAATACCGCGAAAAGAACCGCGTCTGCGCGGCGAACGCCTCCCCGCTCGAAAGGTATCCGTGCAAAAATAAAAGCTGCTTTTTTTCCATGTTTCACCTCCGAAAATTTTTTCTTCGGTGAAAGACGTCAGCCCTCGCGGCACATGACGTCGGCGTTTTCGCCGTCCGCATAGTAGGCGCGGCGCGCGCCGATTTTGAAAAAGCCGTATTTCCGGTAGAGGGCGATGGCGGGCGCGTTGCTTGCGCGCACCTCCAAAAAGAGCTTTTTCAGCTCGCGTTTATCGCATTCTTGCAAAAGCGCCCGCATCATGGCGTCGGCAACGCCCTGTCGGCGGCGTTCGCCCGCCACCAGCAGTTCGACGAGATCCGCCCCCTCGGGGTTGAACAAAATCGCGGCGATGCCGATGATTTCCCCCTCCTCTTCCGCCAGAACGCCGTAAAAACCCGCGTTTAAAAAAGATTCCGCCAGCATGTTGAAATTCCATCTGTCGGGAAACTCCTGCGCCTCTTCGAAGGCGGCGATGGCGGAGATGTCGGTATATTTCCACTGCCGCAGTTTCATCGTCCCTCTTCCGCCTGCGATTTTCTGATGTAAAGCGGACGGAGCGCGTCCAAATCCGCGGTATTTTCCGCCGCCCTGCCCTCGATCGCCGCGCACAGCCCTTTCGTCACGTCGCACCGATGGGAAAGATGGGGCACCTCCGTCGCCGCGGCGACGGAATAGCGCGCGCAAAGCGCCTCGTATTCCTCCGCGAGGACGAATTTTGCCTCGCCCGCGGGGCGGAAATTTTCGTAAACCTGCACGTAATACGCGCCGTGGCGGGCGTCGATCACGCAGAGCGCGCTGCCATTCGGTACATCGTATGCCAGCACGTCGAAAGATGTGAGGGGCAGGGCGTTTTTATTTTCCGCAAAGCAGAGCGCCTTCACGGCGGAAACGCCGATGCGGATGCCCGTAAACGAACCCGCGCCGACGACGCAGGCGAAAAAATCCAATTCCGAAAGGCGCGCCCCCGCCTCTTTCAGCAGCGCGTCCACGGCGGGCATCAGCGCCACCGAATGGCGCGTGCCGCAGTTTTCTTCCGCGTATTGATAATTTTTGCCGCCGTACCGCAGGACGACGGTGAGCGGCGCGCCGCT
This sequence comes from Bacillota bacterium, assembly GCA_003343995.1. Taxonomy (GTDB): domain Bacteria; phylum Bacillota; class Clostridia; order Christensenellales; family Borkfalkiaceae; genus UMGS775. Next base: position 4,881 of record QAKE01000049.1, on the reverse strand, counting down.
CGTATCGATGCCGAGATAATTCATTTTACCGTAATCTTCCTGCCGTTTTCGCCCGTCTTTTCTATGGTGATCTCCACGCAGTTTTCCGGCAAAGCCGATTCCACGTTTTCCGACCACTCTATCACGCACACGTTTTCCTCTCCGAAATAATCGCTAAGCCCCAAAGCGACGGCGTCGTCGCCGCAGGAGAGGCGGTAACAATCGTAATGATACAGATAATCGCCGTACACGTTGAGATAGGAATACGTCGGGGAAACGACCTCGTCGTCGATGCCCAGCCCTTCCGCCAGCCCCTTGACGAAGGCGGTTTTGCCCGCGCCGAGCTCGCCGAACAGCCGCACGACGTCCCCCGATTTCAGTTGTTTGGCAAAGCGCGCGGCAAACGCCCGCGTAGCCGCCTCGCCGTCGCTGAGAAAAATTTCCATACTTCTATTATATTACGAAACCTTGTCGTTGTAAAGGGTTTTTATGAGTTTGTTTCTTCTCCCTCGGAAGGAACGTCCCCGTCGTTCTTCTTTTTTTTCCGCACGGGATGCATGTTTTTGAAAAGCCGCGAAACGTGCTTATACAAAAGCACTGTGACGAGCGCGATCGCCGCGCCCTTCACGAGGTTGAAAAACAGCACGAACTGCCATAAATCGGCGAACATCTGCGCCGCGGACGCCCCCATGAAGAGGGGAAAATTGATGAAACGGTTGACGAGCAGCCCCGCGCCCGTCTGCAAAACGACGCCGCACGCGAGGTAGGCGCACACCCACGCGAACCCTTTTTTGAAGCGGTAAGCGACGGTCGGCACCAAAATAAAGGAGCAGGTGAGCAGAAAGTTGGCGATTTCCCCCACGCCGCCGGTGGAGGACTTCGTCAAAAAACAGATAAGCTCCTTGACCGCGGAAATCGCCGCGCCCGCCGCGGGACCGAACATGAACCCGCCGAGCAGAACGAACACGTTGGAAAAATCCAGCTTTAAAAAGGGCGCCGCGGGAAAGAGGGGAAATTCCAGAAAGGAAACGAGGTACGCCAGCGCGGCGAACACCGCGCTGCCCGCTAAAATTTTGGTTTTGGAATAGGTTTGCATAAAAAAACGCCTCCGAATAAAAAAATTTTCCGAAAATTCAAAATCTTCGGAAAGCGATTTTATCGGCGGCGCGAAAACGCGGCGAAACATCGTTCTTTTCACATCCGGACTATACCGTCGGTCGGGGAATTTCACCCCGTCGGCGCGCAAAACAAGCGCGTTCATAGACTTTCACTATCGGAAAGGAATTGCACCTTACCCCAAAGAACATTGAATTTTTTTAAATGATAACTCTTTTGCGGCGATTTGTAAAGCGATTTTTACAAAATATCCGTTTTTTCGCCGCGTTCTTCCATTTTTATACCGTCCGTTTATACTATAATCGAGAAAACGAAACGGGAGAACAACTCATCATGCAATACGCGCTTTTATCCTCATTTTTCGCGGGATTTTTATACACGCTCATGTTTTTCGCGCTGTCGTTCGTCAGCGTGCTTTTCGTGCGGCTGTGCGTTTACTACATAAAAACGAACGCGCCGAAAACGCCGGTTAAACCGGCGGAGGAAAAGCCCGAGCCCGTAAAGGAAAAGCCCGCCCCCGCGCCGGCGAAAAAGCCGGTCAGAGAGCGCAGGCGGGTGCACAACATCGAAATCCGCCCCGACGAAATCAACCGCATTTACGTTGCCGACAGGCGTTGAAAAACGCTTTTCCCCTTTGCGCGCCGCTTAAAAAGCGGCGCGCTTTTTTCAATCCATTTTTTCCGTGTTCTCGCCGCTGTCCAAAAGCCGTTCGAGGTGATAAAAAAGGCGGCTTTCGTCGTTGAACAGGTGCACGATCACATCGCCGTAGTCGAGCACCGCCCAGCGCCCCTCCCGCACGCCTTCGCGGCGCAGAGGCGCGGTTTCCAGCTTATCGAGTTCCTCTTCGAGATTCTCCGCCAGACTCTTCACGTGCGTCATGCTGCGCCCCGTGGCGATGACGTGGTAATCGGCGATGATGCTCTTGTCCGTAACGTCGATTTTCAAAATGTCCGTCGCTTTCTTGTCCGAAAGTATTTTGCATACCGTCAGAGCCAATTCTTTGCTGTTCAAATTTTTTTCTCCTTTACATAATATTCGTAACATTCCGCCGTAAGACGGTACGGTGTTTTTCCCTCGCTCACAAGGTGGCGGTACGTCGTTTCCACGCAGGCGGCGAAACACGCGTCGAAATCGGCGTCGAAAAGCATTCTCAGCCGCTCCACGCCCTCGAACGAGCGCCCTTCCTCCACCATGTCGGCAACGAACACCAGCTTTTCCAGATTGCTCATTCCCGCCCTGCCCGTGGTGTGGTACCTCACGGCGTTGAGCACGTCCCCGTCCGTTACGCCGAAGGCGTGTTCGAGCATGTACGCGCCGAGAAAGGCGTGCGCCACCGGTTCGGGCGCGTCCGCGGGTACGGCGGAGGGAAATTTCGATTTGTCGGCGTACTTCGCAATATCGTGATAGACGCAGGCGTCGAATACCGTGTCGCGGTCTAGGTTCAGCCCCTTCGCCTTGTCGAGCGCGCAAGCCGCCACGTTCGCCGTGTGCCTGAACCGCTTTTCGTGCAATACCGATTTGACGAGTTCGACGGCGGGCGTGGGCGGGTACAGCCCTTTTTCAGCGATATACCGCGCAACGGCGGCGGGAACGAATGGCGAAATATCCAGCCCGAACATGGCGTAAAGACGGATTTTCGTAGAGGAAACCCGCTTGCCGCGATAGGAAAGGCGGATGACGTCCGCGCCGTAACGCTCCGCAAGATACCGACTTTCCTTATCGAAATCGACGTACGCCCCCTCCCGCTCGAACGCGGCGAGCCGCGCCGCCGCCAGAATTCGTTCGGGACAGCGCCACGTTTTGAAGTTTTCCAGCATATCGCCGCCGACGATGAAAAAAAGTTCGCCGTCGGGGTATATTCCCTTTAAGTATTCCAGCGTTTTGTAGGTATAGCTGGTGCCGCCCGCGCGAATTTCGTAATCGCATACGTTTTCCGCGCCGAAAACCTCTTTCAGCATTTCCTCCCGCGCCGCCGCGGGGGCGCATTCGCTATGCGATTTGTGCGGGGGCGTAAAGGTGGGCACGACGACGAGCGCGGAGAGGTTCAGCTCCTCCTTCACCCGCTCCGCCATGGTGATATGTTCGTTGTGCACGGGGTCGAACGTGCCGCCGAGTATGCCGATCTTGTTCATGATTTTATTATAACAAATCGGCGGCGTTTTTACAAGCTGTTTTTTACGTTTATCTTTTGCAAAATACGGGAAACATATAAAAAAACAAAAATCGAGGATTAAAAATGAAAAGAATGTTGTTCTCCGTGTTTTTCGACGCGTTTTTTTCGGGATTCGCCGCCTTTTTGGTGCTGTTCGTATTGCTCGCCTCTTTTTTGAGCATTCCCCTTGCCGTAACGCTCGCCGCCCTTCTCGCGCTCGCCGTCGCCGCGCTGTGCTTTTATAAATTATACGGCAAGCGGGAAAAAACCACCCTTTCCCTGCAGGAAAACCGAAAAAAAGAAAACCTGATGTTCTATCTCGGATTGAGAAAGGAAACGCAAAAGCTGTTCGCCGCCGCCTTTACGGCGTTGGGAAAAACCGCCGCCGCCACGAAAAAGGGCGTTTACGTACGGGAAAACGACGCCTACGTATACCCCTGCTTTTCCTTTGACGGGGTGAAGAAGGACGATCTGAGCCGCGCGTATTTTTTGAGCGGCAGTAAAAAGGCGTACGTGTTCGCGCCGGAATTTTCCGCGGAGATACGCGGTTTCGCGCGGGCGTTCGGCGACAAAATAGAGCTGTGCGGGGGCGACGAAACGTATAAGCTGTTCAAAAACGCCGATATGCTGCCCGCGGAGGCGCTGAAGGAAAACAAGCTGACCTTTGCGGAAAAGATGAAAGAATTGTTAAAGCCGGTGTTCAGCCGCCGCCGCGCGCCGAAATATTTTCTGTTCGGGCTGACGTTTTTGCTGTTTTCCTTTTTGGTGCCGTATAAGCTGTATTATATTCTGTTCGGAACGGTGCTCACGGTGTTTTCGGTGGTATGTTTGTTTTTCGCCGTACCGCCGCAAAAAAGCGAAACGGAGCTTTGCAAATAACGAAAAGCCGCATATAGAGCGCACTCTGCCTTGCAAACAAGGCAAGTGCGCTTATTTATTTTACTTTTTAATGTATTTGCTTTATAATATCTGAAAGACACAATGTATTTTAACGGAGAATAAAAATGGTTAAGAAAACAGAAAACGATTGGAGACTCGATACATATGACGGATATTTGGACGGAGCAGCGTTTACTTTGGAAAAATTTGCGTCTACGAAAACAAACGACCATGAGCATAGTATATTTTGTCGGCAAAAAATAACCGATTTAAACATTGAAGATTGCGATACGGAAGGCTACTGTACCGTAGATGAACAGATAGGACAATCCCAATGGATATGCAAGAAATGTTTTAACGAATTTAAAAGTAAGTTTAACTTTCATGTGAAGTAAATTACGATTTTTTAAGCACGCCCTTCGTCATTGCGAGGAGCGAAGCGACGAAGCAATCCGGAAGAGGGAAAAATGAACGGACATTATTCCTATGTGTATATTATGTTTAACAAAAGGAACGGAACGCTATATACGGGCGTAACAAATGATTTAATCCGTCGGGTTGCGGAACACAAAAGCAAGACGATTGAGGGGCTCACGAAAAAATATAATATCGTGAAACTCGGTTATTACGAAACGTTTTCGGATATTACCGAAGCGATAAAACGGGAAAAACAAATAAAAGGCGGATCGAGAAGAGCAAAATTGAATTTGATTGAAACGATAAATCCGACATGGGACGATTTATATTGCAGTCTG
>QAKE01000090.1 GCA_003343995.1 Bacillota bacterium | reverse complement strand
GCCAAGTGGTAAGGCAAGGGTCTGCAAAACCCTGACTCCCCAGTTCAAATCTGGGTGGCGCCTCCACTTTTGCCGAGGTGGCGAAATAGGCAGACGCAAGGGACTTAAAATCCCTCGGAAGAAATTCCGTATCGGTTCAAGTCCGATCCCCGGCACCAGAACAGACAGAGATTGAACCCTATATACATTTTTGTAAACGGTGTAGCAGGTTTTATCTCTGAAAGGTAACAAAAAAGCACAAGGTTGAAATGCCTTGTGCTTTTTCTATGCTCCCACCCAAGAGAACCCACCCGAAAAGCCGTTAAAACGGCAGGTCGCTGTCGTCTGCTATCTCTATGAGTGTAGGCGATTTTTTTAATTCTCCCGTAAATTTATTTACGGGCGTTTCCTTGCTTATGTCAAAGTTATATACCGCCGTTATACGCCGCAGGAACGCCGCCCAAGATTTAGGCTCGTAGTCCTGTATCTTTTTGTATTGTTCGTTCAGCGGTATATTTGAAACGATATAAACCGTATCATAGCAAGCAACGCGGTTAAACTGTCGCCCTCGTATGCGCAGAGGCTGTCCGTCCAAGTAGTCCAATATTTCGCTTATCTTAAACGAACTGCGGAACTCATCGAGGAATAAAACCTTTTCGCCGTTGTAGTCATCTATCCAGCCAAATTCATAGTTAGTCGTGCGGTAAACCTCGTCATAGCCGTGCTTGCTATATACATAACTTGTTTTGCCGCAACCTGCCGAGCCGTATATGTAATAGACATTCATTTTTCGGAATTGCCTTTTATACTTGTTTTCTAAATAAGCCTGCCTGTATTCTTTCGCCCATTTCATAACCCGTATAAAACGGTTGCCGTGCTTTTTGGAAAGGTCGTAAAAACTTATATCGTTTTCTATATCGCGCATAATGTCGGTTAAGTCGGTGCGTTCGCCGTCCTCTATAAATTCGCCGTATTCGTAGTATGTGGGGCTTATGCGTGTTTCCTCGTCCATACAGTATAGGCGGGCTTGCGTTCGTTTGGCTCGGCGTTGTTCTATATGCGCGTCAACACCTATGGTATTTTTTGAAAGGTACTTTTTAATGGTAGTAAACCATTTCGGTTGCGTAAACTCAAAATATCCCTGATAATGTTCCGTTCCCGTTTCGGGTGCGCGTTCGCGTTGAAAGACTACATACCGCAAGTCTGATACCGTTTTCAGATACTCTAAAAATTCTTGTTCGCTTTGTACAGGGTTATTTATCGTAAAACACCAATCGCGCGCTTGCTTGTTCTTTTTCGGCTTTTCGTCCGTTTCGTCCAAAGCGTTCAAATCTATTTTAATTCCGTTTTCGTCCATATTCAAAAACTCCCGTTATTGCCGCCAATGCCGTTACACTATGACATAGTGGCGTGGTAATACTATACGCCACAGCGCGGGCGGCAAGCCGCCCGCGCACGTTGCCTTATTCCGCTTTCAGGTTTGCGATATATCCGCTTATTTGCTTATCGTATTGTTTAAGCATTATTTCCGATATTCGATGCATAACGCTTTCCTGCGCTTCCGTCATTCCGTTTTTATTCAATTCCGTAACTTTGACATACAAGGGAACGCTTATCATAGGCGAGCCGTCTTTGTTGCGCAGTGCGATATATCCGACTGCTTGATACAGTTCCTTTTCCATATCACACCCCCAAGTATTTGCGTAAGTGCTTGTATATCGTTTTCATTTGCTGCGATATTGCCGACCTGCAAACGCTTTGTTCTTTTGCAATAGCCGCATAAGACTTGCCGAGGAAAAACGCCTTGTAAATAAGTTCCTGTCTTTTCGGCGTGAGCATAGATATTGCTTTTCGTATGCTTGCGATATTCTCTTTTCGTATGTAACTTTCAAACGGACTGTCCGTGCGCTTGTCCTCGAAGTCTATTCCGTTTTCCATAAGGTATTGCAAAGAGGTATGCCGCCTTGTTTCCCGCCAATGGTTGCGCTTTTCCTGTTGTACGATTTCAAGGTGTACAGTGTGAAGTTCGTCCGATACCTCGACCGTGCTTGTTGTGCCGTCTGCGAAAGTGTATTTGATTGTCTGCATATAAAACCCTCCGCTTATAAGCGCGGCGGAGGGCAGCCGGTAAGGTTTTTGGCAAAACTTTTTTCTTGCATTTTGTTGTCCCTGCGGCGCGATTTTTGAAAATCGCCGTCAGAGGAATTTCCGATAAATAAAAAAGCCCCGACAGCGTGCAATACGCCGACGGGGTGCAATAAGCCCATAAATAAAAAAGACCGAACGAAAGCAACCCTGTTAAGGCGGTATTGCTCCGTTTCGGTTCTTATCTTTTTTCAGATTTCAACTCTAAAACAGTTTTATATTTGTCGGTTATTATTTTAATGTGTGAAAGTATAAAAACCGCCGTTTGGAGTATATCATTTCTGCCGGCGGTAAAAATAAAAGCCTTTGTCGCATAAAGTCTTTTTATATAGAAAAAGAACGCCCGGATTTGAGCGTTCCTTATCTGACTTACTGATAAATTAAAATTCGTTATTTAATATGCGCTGTAATAATCGTATAGCTGAAAGAGTTAATTGTAATGATTGTATCTTCCACTTCACAATACCAATTTTTACCTTGTTTATAAATAATGCAATTTTTATCTGATACTTTGTTTTTGCAAAATTCAACCACTTCATCAGTATCTAATTTCAAGTTTCTTTTTATTCTGCCAACGCCCATTTCGGTAGTATGAACCTTGTCGATATTAGATAATAATATTTCTTTATCCATTCAATCAACTCACTTTCAAATAATCTATTGATTTTTGATTTTCGTCGTAACCGTACCGTCGCAAATAGTTATATGTATGTAGTTTCCGCAATGAGAGCATTTCGTATAGCCCTCTAACCCGTTTTGCGCCTGTATGAGTACGGCTTTACAGTTCGGACAGCAAGCATAATAGTAGGGCGCTTTTATTGTCCCTGCTTTACTCATTTGCTTTTTTTACGGGGAAACAAACTTCGGTTACATAATCTTCGGGGTTTTTCGTTTCGTAAGGACTTTTATGGTATAACCAAAAAGCCGCCCCGTTAAATTCATAACCGTTTTCATTTGCCCATTTAGCAATAGCCTCGTTCACGGCGGCAATTTGTTCATAACCGCCTTTGAAAATACAAGCGGCGACGTCTACGGCGGGAACAGTCTTAAATTTTACCTCTGTCGTATCGTTATATTCACCTGTTACGGCAAATCGAACTTCCACATCGGCATTCTTTTCAACAAATTCTTTATCGTGATAGACAGCCATAGGATAGCACGGATTTACCGCTTTGCATTTTTGTCTTTCTATTTCGGGCATCAGCACAGCCCACAGTTCACCTTCTGCCATATAATTTGCAATCACTTTACGCACGCTTGCAACATACAATTCGGGAATGGTTTTGAAATTGACTACATAATTCATAAAATTACCTTCTTGTTTCAGATTTTTTATTGCGCCGTCAATAAACTTAATTCTTTCACGAAGTTCATTTTCTTCTGCCAATAATTCTTTCTGTCTTATCTTCAAATACTTTTCTATTTCGTCGCAATGATTAAAGTGCGTTAAAAGTTCTTTAATTGCGGAAAGTCCGAAACCGAGATTTTTCAACAGTTGAATTTTATTTGCAGTAAGCAGTTGCGCCTCGTCATAATACCTATACCCAGACCATTCGTCAACGGTTTGGGGTTTCAGTAAGTCTATTTCGTCATAGTGCCGCAACATACGGATAGTAATACGAGACAGTTTGGAAAAATCGCCTATTTTCAGCATTGTGTTACCTCATACAAGTATGATTTTGTGAGCTCGCATAAATTGTAAAGCCTACCATAATGTGAGTGTCAAGAGTTTTTAAGAAAAATTTTTCAGCTTTTTTTACTTCTCTATTATAGCATTTTTACTATAATGCGTATAGCGGATTATTCGACCTTTTTCACGATATTAAACTAATTTTTATTGTTCTATTTCTGATAAAATTATTTTGGGCGATTATATTTTTCCATAAGTATAAAATAGTTTTTGTGTCCGCTTGTGCTTAACCGCCTGCGAGTGGGTATCACCGCCTTGCAAAATGTTCAAGGGCGGCTATTTATCTCCCGTAAGGCATAAACCGCCGTCGCCTACGGCGCAAACCCTTGACATTTTCCTGCGGCGGTGTTTTTCGGCAATTAAGGCGGTTAAGCACAAAAGCGAACGCCGAAAAATAAATAAAGCCGCAGTCCGCAAGGTTGCGCCAAAGGAGCAAACCGCAATGAAAAACGCAGTCATATATGCGCGTTACAGTTCGCAGGGACAGAACGAGCAAAGCATTGAGGGGCAAATCCGCATTTGCACCGAATTTGCCGAGAACAACAGTTACACCGTCGTTAAAATCTACACGGACAAAGCCCGTTCAGGAACGAACGACCACCGCCCCGACTTTCAAAAAATGATAGCCGACGCCGACAGCGGAGCATTTGAGCAAATCATTGTTTATAAGTTTGACCGTTTCGCCCGCAACCGCGTTGACAGCATAATGTACAAGGCACAGTTGAAAAAGAAATACGGCATCAGAGTTGTTTCCGCAACCGAACCCGTCAGCGACGACGAGGGTGGCGAATTTTACGAGATGTTTTTGGAATGGAACGACGAAAAATATTCGCAACGCCTTTCAAAGCGCGTACACGACGGGCTGGACACAAGCGTTAAGAACGGCACGTATTGCGGCGGAAAACTCATTTACGGGTACAAACTCATCGACACCGACAAGCGCGGCAACAAGGGCATTATACACAAAGTAGCCATAGACGAGGAGCAAGCCGAAGTAGTCCGTTACATATTTGAGGAATACGCGAAAGGAACGCCGAAAAAGGAAATTGCCGACGAACTAAACAGGCGGCACGTACTTTACAGGGGCAAGCCGTTCAAATTCCGCACTTTTGAAAATTGGTTAAGCAATCCCAAATATACGGGCGAGTGTATGCACGGCAAAAGAATAAGTACGAATACCTACCCGCCAATCATAGACAAAGCCACCTTTGCGACGGTGCAAAAGCGGCTTGAAAAGAACAAGATATTAGCGGGCGCAAATTCGGCGGTTGAGCCGTACATTTTGACGGGCAAAGCCTTTTGCGGCTATTGCGGCGACAGTATGACGGCGGGAGGCGGTACGAGCCACACGGGAGCGAAACACTATTATTACGTTTGCCACAGCAAACGCAAAGGCGGTTGCCGCAAATCGAGTGAGAACAAAAACAATCTTGAATACACCGTAGCAAAAGCGGTTTACGACTTTTTGAGCAGACGGGAAAACGCCGAAATCGCCGCACAAGATACGATACGCCATTATGAGCAACGCACGGGCGAGGACAGTTTGCGGAGCATTGAGGCGCGAATACGGCACGCACAGGACGAGGCAGAACAACTGACGAACGCTTTCATTTTTGCGCGGAACGAACTACTGCGGGCGAATATAGAAAAGAAAATGACCGAACAGGAAATTCTGATTAAAGACTTATGTGCGAGCAAGGCGCAAATCGAGCTTGAACGGGGCAAGAAAATCACGAAAGAGAAAATCATTGATTTTATCGCTGAAATGTTAAAAGGCGACCCGTCGGACAAAGGCTATCAAAAGAAACTCATTGACAATCTTGTTTACAAGGTATTTGTTTATGACGACAATATTATAACCTATCTGACTTTCGGCAACGACAAGGAAATAAAAGAAATAAGCCTTGCCGATACCGACAAGGCTATTGCAGATAAAGGGGTTCAACCTTTATCGTCTTTGGTGCACCAACCAAAAATCAACCGTCAGCAAAGCTGACGGTTTTTTGATATAAAATAAATATCCCCGCGTTTTTACGCGGGGATATTTATTGTTTATAATAAAATTTGCTTTTCAATAAAATACCGCCGATTCGCTTTCGGAAGGAATCGACTGCAGCGCGCCCTTTTTACGGGATTTATCCGCGTTCACGGTCCGCCAAAAAAACGCGCATTTTCGCATGTCGCCCGTGCGCGCCTTATTTGCGGCTTTTCCCGATACATTCGAGATATTTTTCAAAATAACGTCTGCCGAGATCCATAAGCGCCTCGCGGCAGTAATGAATATCGTCCCCGTTGCCGATTGCCTGATCGTTGGAAAGCAGTCCGCAACTTTCCGCAAACGCCCCCGCGGGCATATTCGCGCTGGCGTCCTTAATCGCTTTTTCCACGGCGTCGCACGGCGCGGCAAATTTTCTGCGCCAATCCTCGATCAGTCCGCCCGTTATAATCGGCAGGTTTGCAACGTTATATCTTTCCGTAAGGGAAGTAAACAAACCGAAAAGATAATCGTAATGGATTTTATAACGCTGCTCGTCGCTCCTTTCGGGAAACTCGAACGCGTCACATTCGCCCTGATGCCATAAAAACGCCACGATTTTATTTTCGGGATTGAGCGCCACCGCCGCGTCCGTCAATTCGATCAGCTTTTTATAGAGAATCCCGTCGCTTTTCCAGTGCCCTTTTGCAAAGCCCGTGCCGCCGACCGCCGCGCGGACGATGAGCAGTTTCCGCCCCTTTTTTAAGAGCCCCGCACGAAGATACTCCCGCGCAAAGGAAAGGGAAAAATCCGAAATGATGAAATCCTCGCCTTCGCCGATGGAACGCTCCCGCGCGATTTCGATGATCGGCAATTCGGGATAAGTGACCACCATATTTTCCGTACCGTCGGGATAATTCACCACCTCGGCATACGCGCGCGGATTGAGATACAATACGTTCTCGCAAGGCTCGTACGGTTGTTTCGTTTTGCCCCTGCCGTTGCCGTCCGCGTTGGATTGCCCGCCTTGTATGACGATATCGAACGGCTGATTTTTAAATTCTTCCAGATTGCCCATTTTTTTGCGTTCCTTTTTTTTATTTTATTATAGTATTTCGCAACCGAAAAGTCAAAGGCTTTCCCCCATAAAAAACCGCCGCCGCAAATTTTTTTGCGGCGGCGGTTTTATGCAATTTCTTACTCGCCGCGGCCTGCGACGACGTCGGGAACGCCGGCGTATTCCATGGCGTACAGGATCAATTCTTTCGCATACTTCAGCCCGCGGTCGCTTTTCAGTTTGAACTCCGCGGGGAAATTGGCAAACGCCTTCACCGCCGATTTATCCTCGAAGTGATACTTTGCGGTTTCCTCCGCGTTCGCGTCGAACGGATAATATAACAGTGCGGCTTTTCCGTGCACCGTCATCTTCACGACGGGGCGTTTTTTGTATACGTACGTTAAATACAGTTTGCTCGTGATGCAGTTGACGGCAGGATATTGCGCCAAAAAAGCCTTGATTTCCTCGAAATAGCCCCGCGTTTCGTCGTCCGAGCTGTCCAAACGGTCCTGCAGAGTTTTGCGTTTTCCTTCAAACACGCCGTCGCCTACGACGATTGCGGGCAACACCTCCGCGGCTGCCGCCGCGGCAACGAGCGTTTCGGCGCCGTCTTCCGCAAGAACGAGCTCCTCGGCGGGCGCAGTCGCTTCCTCGGAAACGATTTCCGCAACCGCAATTTCCTCCTCGGGCGCAGCCGTTATAACGGGTTCTTCCGCAACCGTTAAGGCGACTTCCTCCGCGGGAACGATTTCGATTTTCGCGTCCTCGGGAACGCCGGCTTTTTCCATCGCAAGCAAAATCAGCTCTTTCGCATACTTCAGCCCGCGATCGCTTTTCAGCTTGAACTCCGCGGGGAAATTGGCAAACGCCTTCACCGCCGATTTATCCTCGAAGTGATA
>QAKE01000010.1 GCA_003343995.1 Bacillota bacterium | reverse complement strand
CACGCGGGAACGTAAAACGGGTAGGCAGTTAAAACCTACCTACCCGAAAATTCCCCAAGAATATCTATCTAAAGTCAGACAAAACTTTTGGGGTGCATTTCATTTTTTCGGTACGGACGTTTATTATTGCAACAAAATAGCCTTAAAGTATTTTAATGATAATAGCGTTGCAGTTTTTCAACGGAATCAATTCCCGCATTTTGCGGCAAATTGAATTTTTTATTTATAATAACGCGGTTATTTTTATCTAACAAACTTTCTTTGGAAATGGTTTCAAACCACCGTAAAATCATATCAATTTCCGGTGTCTCCACATCGCAAAGATTGCCGATAGCTTTTATAATCAGTAACCCGTAAGAAAAATCCTCCTGAAAATATCTTGAACTCAAATCTGCGGTATAACGATTATCGATTTGTTTCATAGGCGCAGGTATACCTTTAAATGCCCGAATACTTTTTATTTTTTCCGTCATAGACAAAGCATCTGAAACCTCGTAATGCGCCAATAACGAATGTACATAGGATAATTCCAATCCCTTGATTGTTTGCAATATTTTCTGCAAGGAGGCATCGCACGCAATCAATATCTCAGACGTTTTATTTGTCCACTCTTCATAAAAAAGAATTTCTCTTTCATATTCGTAATCTATCGGTTTATCTGAAAAAATTGCAAATAATCTTGCCGTATGCAATAACGGGTTCGACGGCGTAAGCGTAACTTCCAAATAATTGTGCAGCCGAACGCTCGCAATCCCGAAAAGTTCTTTAAGATCGACGTTTGAGCTTTTTCCGATTTCGGCATAAAATATTTCGCTTTTTTTGCTAAGCAAATATGCGCTGCGCCCGTATTCTTTGATCCTTGCAATATAGGGCACTCTTTGCAATCCGATAAACGTTATTTTTTTCTCGGCGGGCAGTAAATATTCCAATCCGCCTGTCCCCGGTAAAAACATAAACACCGCGTTATTGTTTTGCAATAAATTTAAATGTTGCGTTATTACAGACGAAAGCACTTGTTTCGGCAACGTGTAAAAATATATATCTCCGTCGGGAATAAATTCCTCTGTGATACGAAGATTTTCAGCGGTATATGCCAATTGCTGTTGTTCGTTATAAACTTTCACACGGTTTTGCCATTTATTTTTATTAGAAGTCAGTATATATATTTCCGCATAGGGGTGAAGCCGCCTTAGCTCCCCCGCTAAAACAGTGCCGATATTGCCGCCGCCAACAATAATAAATTTCATTCAACTCCTCGTTCATATACCGTTTTAACGCATTTCGCGCCCGTTAGTCAAGCTATCTTTTATCGCGGCGAGGAAAATGTCGTTATCCTTCTCGTCCCGTATCGCCACGCGGATGAAGTTTTTCCCCTCGAAGTAATTTTTAGAGGAAAGATCCTTGATCAAAATATTGTGCTTTTCCATCATGCGCACGCAAAATTCATAAGAATTCACCTGCTTTAAATCGACCATGATAAAGTTCGCCTGCGAAGGATAAACGTAAACGTTCAGCTTGGAAAGCTCCGCCGTAAAGCGGCGGCGCTCCTTTGCGATTTTATCGCACGCGCGCACGTAATATTTGGCGTAGAGATTGAAGATCTGCAAAAAATATTCCGCAAAACTGTTGATGTTCCAAACCTGCATTTCCCTGCGGACGGACGCGATCAAATCCGCGTTGCCGGAGGCAAGCACGCCGAGCCGCAGCCCCGGCACGCCGTACGATTTGCTGATACTCTTGATCACGGTCAGATTGCTATGCCCGTCTAAAATCGCGTCGTCGAGCAAGGTATATCTTTTTTCCGCGTCGGCAAAATCGATGAACGACTCGTCGACGACGAGCTGCGTGCCGAATTTTTCGCAATGCTCCGCCAGCGCGAGCACTTCCTGCTTGCTCAACAGGCAACCGCTGGGGTTATCCGGCGATACGACGCACAGCCATTCGGAAGTTTCCGCAGCTTTGCACAACGCCGCAAAATCGAGCCGATAATCCCGCACGGAATTATCGATCGGAACGACTTCGGCGTTGCGGAAACAGCGCACGTATTCGTTGAACGTGGGCAAACTCACCGCAAACCGACCGCGGCACACCGCGCCCAGCGCGTTGATGAGCTCCGCCGCCCCGTTGCCGACGAGGATGCGGTTATGCGACACGCCGAACACGCTTTCCGCATTCATGTTTTGTATGTTGAGCCCCGAAGGATAGGCGGTGAGCAGCGAGGAAAACTCCGAAGAAAGTTTTTCGGTGAACTTTTTCGGCGGAAAATAGGGATTGACGAGATAGCAAAAATCCAGCAGTTTCGGATAACGCCAATATCCGCCGAATTTGGAAATGAGCAAATCGTACCCGCCCCCGTCGGCGAATAGCACGTTCGCAATATCGAGGTCGGCGGCGCTGTCGATTTCATACCAAGGCAAATCGTCCATAAAAAACGCCTTCAGTTCGCTTAAAGACAGGTGCGCGACGACCTTGAGCACCGCTTCGTAATAGCAGTTTTTGCCGTACGCCTGCATATACGCCTTCAGAAACGGCAAATAGACGTTCTGGGAAAATTTTTTGGAAAGTTTGTAAACGTTTACCGTTTTATAATACTGCGAAAGCAGGGCGTAATTCATATCCGCCTTTTCGATGAACTGCGTGATTTTACCGCTTTCGTCGCAGGTGACCACCGTACCGTCCATCCACGATTCGTACTTTGCCACGACGGCGAGGTTTTCGTCCTCGCATTCGCACACGCGCCGAATGAGCGAACAATCGAAAATCAAGTCGGATTCCAAAAGAACGGTATCGTCCTTGATCAGCTCCTCCCGCGCGAGATAAAAGCTGTAAATATTGTTGGTCGCGGCATATTCTCTGTTATAAATAAACACGAAATCGACGGGGGCGGCGGCGTATTTTTCCTCGATATAACGGGTAAGATGCTCCGCCTTATACCCCACGACGAGCACGAATTTCCGAATGCCCGCCTCGATCACGGCATCCACCGCGCGATCGATCAGTTTCTTCCCCGCGACCTCCACCATGCATTTGGTGTTATCGCCCGTATATTTTCCCAGCCGCTTGCCCATGCCGGCAGCCAACATCAACGCTTGCATATCCTCTATCCTTTCGGCTTAATATTTCCGCCAGACCATTTTGTTTACGACGCCCGTATAGCTTTGAATGAGTTTGACCACTTTGTTCGACACGTCCTCCGTGTAAACGGGAACGTTTTCGCACAAATCGCCGTTTTCCACCATGGCGACGGCGGTATCCACCGCCTGCAGCACCTGCTCCGTCGTGATGCCCGCCAGCACGAACGCGCCTTTATCGAGCGCCTCGGGACGCTCGGTGCTCGTGCGGATGCACACCGCGGCGATGTCCTTTCCTACGGAATGGTAAAACGCGCTTTCCTCCGGCAGCGTGCCGCTGTCGGAAACGCAGCAGTAGGCGTTCATTTGCAGATTGTTGTAATCGCTGAACCCGAAGGGCTTCAGACGGCGCACCAGCGGGTGAAATTCGAATTTCCGCTTTTCGATATACTTCGCGCTGCGCGGATGGGTGGAATACACGATGGGCATACCGTACTTTTCCGCCAAGGCGTTTACCGCGTTCATCAAAGAGAAAAAATTCTCCTCCGTATCGATGTTTTCCTCTCTGTGCGCCGACAAAAGGAAATATCTTTTCTTCTCCAGCCCCAGCTCTTCGAGCGCGCGGCTCTTTTCGATTTTATCGAAATTCGCGCGGAGCACCTCCGCCATCGGCGAACCGGTGACGTACGTGCGCTCCTTCGCCGTGCCTTCCGCATTGAGATAGCGGCGGGCGTGCTCGGAATAACAGAGGTTCACGTCGGAAATATGATCGACGATGCGGCGGTTGGTTTCCTCCGGCAGACATTCGTCGAAACAGCGGTTGCCCGCCTCCATGTGAAAGATGGGAATGTGCAGCCGCTTTGCGGAAATCGCCGACAGGCAGGAGTTCGTATCCCCCAGCACCAGCACGGCGTCCGGCTTTCTTTCCGCCATCAGCGCGTACGATTTCGCAAGGACGTTGCCCATCGTTTCGCCGAGGTCCTTTCCCACCACGTTGAGATAACAATCGGGCGCGCGGAGGTCTAAATCCTCAAAAAACACCTGATTGAGCTCATAGTCATAATTCTGACCGGTATGCACCAGCGTCTGATCGAAATACCGATCGCACTTTTTGATGACTTCCGAAAGGCGGATGATTTCCGGCCGCGTGCCGACAATGGTCATCAGTTTTAATTTACTCATGTTCGTTCACCTTCAAAAAATAGGTGTCAGGACGTTCGGGATTGAAACATTCGTTGCACCACATAAACGTCACCATATCGGTATCGCCCAGATTTTCGATATTGTGCGTATACCCCGTGGGGATATCCACCACTTCCAGCTTGTCGCCGGAAACGTAATATTCCAAAATTTCGTCGGAAAAAATATTTCTGAAACGGATCACGCCCCTGCCGCTGACCACCAGAAACTTTTCGTTTTTCGTGTGGTGCCAGTGTTCGCCCTTCGTGATGCCCGCCTTGGAAATGTTGACGGAAAACTGCCCCGCGCCGGCGGTGCGCAGAATTTCGGTAAAGCTGCCGCGCTCGTCGGTATGCATCGTCAAGGGATAGGAAAATTCCCGTTCGGGGATATAGCTCGTATAGGTGGCGTGCAGTTTTTTGACGAAAGGATCGGACAAATCGGGCACGAGCCCCGTTTCCCGCGACGCCTTGAAGGACATGATGAGCTCCGCGATGCGCCCGAGGGTTACGCGGTATTCCTTATGCACGAACACGTACCCGCTCTCCTCCGCGCCGTCCTCGGCGATGAGCTCGATGATCGCCCGCACGATGTCGTCGATATAAACGAGCGTAAGTTCGGTTTTCGGATCGTTCACGCGGATATCGATGCCGCGCGCCACGTTGTTGCAAAAGGTCGCCACAACGCTGTTGTAGTTGGGGCGGCACCATTTGCCGAAAAGATTGGGAAAACGGTACACGTACACCTTTACGCCGTGCTCTTCCCCGTATTGAAAGAGGCGTTCTTCCCCCGCTTTTTTGCTTTTGCCGTAGTCGTTTTCCAGCTCCGCCTGAATGGAGGAGCTTAAAATCACCGGCGCTTTACTGCCGTATTTTGCGAGGGTGTCCAACAGTTCGTCGGTAAAACCGAAGTTGCCCTTCATGAACTCCGCGGGATCCTGCGGGCGGTTGATGCCCGCGAGATGCACGACGAAATCGCACTCGCGGCAATATTCGTCGAGCAGCGATTTATCGCTGTCGATATCATAGCACAAAAGCTCGAAATCGGGAGAGAGCGGAAACGTCTTGTCCTTGCCTTCCTTGATGGCGTTTAAGGTGACCGTGAGGTTTTTTCCCACAAACCCTTTCGCGCCGGTGATCAGTATCTTTTTCATATTTTTTACCCGCCCTTATTTGCTTAAAGCCTCTTTGATGTAATCGAGCTGCAACAGCTTTTCCTTGACTTCCTCCACCGTCAGCCGCTCGGTATTGTCGGAATTAAATTCCGAAAGCGTGTTGCGCTCGGGATTGCCCTGCTTGAAATATTTGTCGTAATTGAGCCCGCGCTTGTCGCAGGGAACGCGGTAAAAATCGCCCATATCGACGGCGTGCGCACATTCCTCGTTGGTCAAAAGCGTTTCGTACATCTTTTCGCCGTGGCGGATGCCGATGACTTTCACGCTGTTCTTATCGCCGCCGAAGAGCTCGCAGACAGCCTCCACCTGCGTTTTGATGGTGCACGCCGGCGCTTTCTGCACCAGAATATCGCCCGATACGCCGTTTTCAAAGGCGAAGAGCACCAAATCGACCGCCTCTTCCAAGGACATGATAAAGCGCGTCATCTCCGGTTCGGTGACGGTGATCGGCTCGTGCGCGCGGATCTGATCGATCCAGAGCGGAATCACCGAACCGCGGGAACACATCACGTTGCCGTAACGCGTGCAGCAGATTTTGGTCTTCGCGGGATCAACCGTGCGGGACTTCGCCACGATGACCTTTTCCATCATCGCCTTGCTCGTACCCATGGCGTTCACGGGGTACGCGGCCTTGTCCGTGGACAGACAGATCACCGTTTTCACGCCCGCGTTGATGGCGGCGGTGAGCACGTTATCCGTGCCGAGCACGTTGGTTTTTACCGCTTCGAGCGGGAAGAATTCGCAGGAGGGCACCTGTTTCAACGCGGCGGCATGGAACACGTAATCGACGCCGACCATCGCCGTGGTGATGGAATCGAGATTTCTCACGTCGCCTATGTAAAACTTGATTTTCTCCGCAAAATCAGGGTGTTTCGCCTGAAACTCATGGCGCATATCGTCCTGTTTCTTCTCATCGCGCGAGAAAATGCGGATCTCCCCGATATCGGTAGACATAAATTTTTTCAGAACGGCGTTTCCGAAACTGCCCGTCCCCCCCGTAATCAACAACGTTTTTCCTTTGAACATAACTTTTCTCCTTTTTTCTTTTTTATATTTCCTTCACTTTACCTTTCATTGTTGTCATTTTCCGTGTTCTTTTTGCTTTTCAAGCCCCTAAACAATTCGACAAGTATCTTCGGGTTCAGGCTTTGCAGCATCAGCTTGTTATTGCCCCAAATCGGCTTAATGATATACCCCATCAGCACATTGGTGAAAAACTGCGTAATCAACGATGCCGCCGCCGCGCCGCTAATGCCCCATAAGGGAATCAGCAACAAATTGAGCGCGATATTGCAAAGTGCGCCCGATAAATTGATTATCCAAAGATACCTATGCTTTCCCTCCGCCAAAATCCATACGTTGCGCACCGCGCCGAGATAAGAAAAAGTCGTATACCACACGATGATGCGAAGCGCGCCGACGGCAGGAGCATACTCCGCGCCGTACAATATCAACACGATATAGCGCGCAAGCAGCGCGATGACCACGCTTTGCAATAACGCCAAGTAGATAACGATACAATAAAGCCGCTTCATATTTTTGCGATATGCTTGCTCGTCGTTTCCTTTCTGACCGAGAATAACCGGACGAAAAGAATCTATAATGGCGGAAAATACGAAAGCCGAAATGCCTGCTATCGTTACCGCCGCGCCATAGTATCCGACAGAAGTATTATCGATCATCAGCTTTATCATGATTTTATCGGTTTCGGCAAAAATGGTGACCATCAAACCGGAAATAATATAATATTTCCCTTTATATAAAAGTTTTTTCGCCATCGCGGCGGAAAACCGAAACTTCTGCCCGCCGAGTTTTTTATAAATAATAAAGGAAATAAGCGCAATGATAAAATAATCGAGTGCGTTGGATATCGCAAACCAATATACGCTTTTCCCCGTCACAAGCAAAAATGTTTTGTACGCCGCAACGACAACATAAGCCGAAAGCGCAGTCACGGAAGTATATTTTGAAAGTAATTTCGATTGAAACCAATATTGAATCATATCGAAACTCTGAAAAATCAGCAATACGCTATAAAGCGCGCAAACGACAATCGCGTCTTTCTCCCCCGCATTGATGACCGATACGAACGCTAAAATACCGCCGATACATAAAAACGAAGAGATAAAACTTAAACAAGACGCCGTGCCGATAATCGTTCCTTCTTTTTCGGGAGCCGTAACGAGTTCTTGCACCAATATATTGTTGATACCGAGATACATGATCGGCAAGACAAAAGCGACGATAGACGCGGCGTAATTGACGAGCCCGTAATCCGCGGGACCTAAATATCTGGCTGTCAGCAATCCGATTACGAAACTGAGCAGCGACTGAACGATTTTACCCCCGATCAGCCATGCGGAATTTCGGGCGATTTTATTGTTTATCATAAGCCGTTTTTTCGTTTTCCAATTCTATCCCCGAAAAGAGTTTTATCGACTGGCTTTTTTCTAAAAAACACGGAGCAATCAACAACAACGCGGGAAAAATTTCATACGTACTGAACACCGTATTCGTCAGTGCGACAAAAAGAAAAATCAAATGAACATTTACGAGCGAAAACTTATATTGCCGCTCCGAGCCTTTCAGTGTAAACAATAAGACTTTTATCAAAAAAAACGCCAACGCGGAAAATACTAAAATCCCGCAACAAGACAACGTATCTAATATCATCGAATGTCCGCAATATATTGCGATTTTTCCCGCTTCGGCGGCAAAAGTATCCACCGCATCGGGGAAATAAATGATGTTTCCGAAAAACGGATGCTTAATAAACATTAAAAACGTGTCTCTATACATTTCAAAACGTATGCCGGAACCGTCTGTTTCTCCCGTAGTAAAATATAAAATCGCGTTTTGAATTTTCTCTTTTACGTGATCGATCGGGATTATATCCGAAATTACTTGCAGAATATCGATATAAAAACCCGTTGCAAAAATCACGATTAAAAACACTGCCGACGACAGTAGTACGATCAACCGCGCGTTCCGTTTTTTTATACAGGAATACAAAAACAATAAAACACCGCAAAACATGGCGGTGATGGCAATCGTATAACCCACAAGCAGGATACAAAACATTAAAAATAACGTCAAACAGATGAAAAGCCCCTTTTTTGCGCCCGTTTCCTTTTTAACGGAAAAAAGAATGGCGGGAAACATAACGACCACGGCGTAGATCGCCCCATATGTTACATATGCCTCACTCGTCCCTGCGGCCGTATCTCGGATCGCGTTTGGATCGATGATGGCGGCGGCGCTTGCGTATAACGCAATGATAAAAAGGATTACAAGCATGGAATTTTTGATTACATTGCGCATTTCCGAATCGGTTTTTAATAAAACGACAACGGCGCTTCCGACAAAAGGAAATAACAGCGCCATATCCCAAACGTACTTTTTTACACCGAATCCTAAAATTTCGCTAATTAAACTTTCATTTACGGGGGCATTCGTAAATACAAATTGAAATTCTACGCAATAGGCAAAAGCGAAAACAATAAAAGGCAGAAAATATAAAAAAGCATTTTCTTTTTTAACATTTCGATTTTGGAAAAATACAATAAAATACATGAAAAAAGCCCAAGAGAAAGCAATAAAGCCGAAACCTCCCGAAAACTTTAAAATCGTTTGATTGATAATCCCCAAATATATAAAAGCCAGCCAACCGATCAGCACCGCTTTGTCTATTGTTTTTTCCTTTATTATCATTGTAAATATTAAACCTCCAGCGCGACGCACCGTTTTATTGCAACGCACAAACATTGCGATAAATCGATATCAACGTTTGATAGTTGTTTTCCGCGTCGTACGTTTCCGCCGCCCGTTTGCGCGCACTCTCGGAAAAACGAAGAGCCAACGCGTCGTCGTCGAAAATTTTCTTAATATAATAAGCCAACACCTTAGGTTCGTCGTAGGGATAAAGTAAGCCTTCCTTTTTATGTTCTATTTCATTTGTTACCCCGCCAACATACGAAGCCACGGAGGGCACGCCCAAAAGCATAGCTTCGCCCAATGCATTAGATTCATTTTCTATACTCGAAGAGGAAACAAAAACATGCGTATTTAAATATTGTTCGCACATTTCTTCCTCGTCGAGCGTTCCTAAAAAGCGAATATTTTTCTCTAAAGAATATTTTTTAATCAATTCTGTAAGATATTTACCGTAAGACGTCTGCAAAAGTCGTTCCTTGAAAGACAATCCGATTGCGGAACGCCCCGTCGTATAAATTTTGATATCGGGATATTCTTTTTTCAAAATCGCCACAGCTTCCAACAAAAAGTGTACGCCTTTTATCGGATAATTGCTTTGACTGACAAACACGCTGTGTCTTTCGCAATGTTCCAAGCTCCATTTGCGCTTATAAAATACATTTCTGAGCGTTGCGTTGCAAAAATAGTATTTTGCCGCCGGATTGATTGCATACATACACGCTTGGTCCCAATCGGTTCTTCCAATTACCTGCTTAACTTTTCTTAACGCTTTTATCTCTTCTTTTCCTCTTCGGACATACCGACGTGCGTTGATTCGAATGTTATCCCGTTTCAAAAAATCCCGCAACGTAAAGCGGCGCACTACTCTTGCAGGCAAATGCGTTGTATAATAATTTGCGCACTCGCTAATCAACCCCTGTATATTGATGACTACGTGGTCGATACAATTTAATTTTTCCGCAATATGAACCGCGTTTCTGCCATGCTTATACTCCGTTCCCCAAATATGGATCATATCGGGATGCTCTTCGAGTATAACATTTTCGATTTGTTTTTCGCAATTTCTTTCGTGAAACGACCTGTATTTTACATTTTTCCCTGCGCCATGCAGTTCGCGTTCATAGGGAAAAAGGGAAAACATCTGATGTCCGTCTTCCGTCAAACGGGAAAACAGATCGACCAGCCATCCGGCAAAAGGGCATTTCGGTTCGCCGCTTAATTCGGAAATCTGCGGCAAAATCACATTCGTTATCCATAATATTTTCATAAATTTTTCTCTTTTATAACTATCCTATCCATCATTTGCAGTATCTTTTTTGCTTGCACCGACTCGTTTTTTTCCCGCAATACGAACTCCCTGCCATTTTTCGCCTTTCGCCGCAAATCATCATAATTTTGTTTCAAAATATGGCGGATTTCTTCTGCTATTTTAGTTGCGCTTTCACCTGTTATATAATTTAAATAAACATCATACTCGTCGGGAATACCTTCCAATTTATACATAATCGCAGGCTTTCGGGAAAGCAGGTATTCAAATGTCTTCGACGGAAAAGAATTTTTGGTATACGTGCCCGTCGGGCGACGAGGATTGATCAAAAAACTGCATCTGTCTCGCAAAACATTCAATTCGTCCGACGATAAATATCCGAAATATTTTATATTTTCATACTTATCGGCATATTCTTGCACCGCTTTTTGGCAGCCGCTTTTACCACACACCCATAATTCTGCATCCGAAATATTTGTAAAAGCCTCTATCAAGTCCAATATTCCGCAAAATTCATTCAACGTACCGGTATATAAAAATATATTTTCATCCCCTTTTGCTTCTTTATTCGCGGGAGTTTCGGAATCCGCTATGCATTCCGTTACGATATAAGGTCTCTCTCCGATTTCTAAGTTATAAGCCAAATTATCGGTAGCAACGACAAAACTATCCGTTTTTTTAGCTACTTTTACCAAATAATCGCCTAAGCGCCTACGGCGTTTGCTATCGTACATATCCTCCCTGCCGAATACCGCGTCCAATACGATAAGCGACGTTTTTACAGCGGGATAATTCTTTTTTACCTTTGCCAAAACCTCTACGAACGGTTGATAAAAATCGTATGCGATGATCGCCGTATCGGGCTCTTTTTTAATTATTTTTATAATTTCTTTATATAATTTCTTTCGTATTAGTTTTAACTTTAATACGGGCAGATCGATATAACCGATCCTTTTTCCGTTGGGCCAATCGGCTTGTTTTACCGTCAGCTTTCTGTAATTTATCGGAAAACTGCCTACCGGCAAAACATTTAAAACCGTCACGTCAACGCCGATTTGCGAAAAACCTTTTAGTAAATTTTTCTGCCATTTTTGAATTTGATCCTGCGGCTTAGTTTTCGAATAACGCGATGCGATTTTATATCCTTCCTCATCGTAATAAAGCCCTAAAAATATTATTTTTTTATTTTGCCCCGACATTTTTATATTCCCGTCATTCTATTTGTTAAAAAATCTTATTTCTGTACTATCTTTCAAGCGCACTTCTTGA
This sequence comes from Bacillota bacterium, assembly GCA_003343995.1. Classification (GTDB taxonomy): domain Bacteria; phylum Bacillota; class Clostridia; order Christensenellales; family Borkfalkiaceae; genus UMGS775. Next base: position 42,946 of record QAKE01000010.1, on the reverse strand, counting down.
ATTTTATGCCAATCGCCCCGTTTTTCCAAAGGGGGCAGCTGCATGTAATCCCCATAACAAGTTTTAAGATATAAATCGTAATTTCGGGGACATGCAAACTTGTCGTCTTCAAAAGGCAACATAATTATTTCTTCAAAAAATTCTTTTTTTATACGCCAAGCGCCAACCGAACTCGATCCGCCGCTTGCAAAACACGTATCGCCGTTTTCTTTGTTGCATTTTTCGCATGTTTTTTCGTATTTTGCAACAAGATTTTTTTTAGAAACAAATAATACGCAAAATTTAGCGATAAATTTCGCAAAACTTCTAAAAAACGATTCGCGGCTCATTTTCGAATAACCCGTTTTTACGTTAACAAAAAACCTCAAGCGATTCAAGCGGAATAACAAACGTTTTCTTTTTGATTTCGACTGCGGCAACATTTCATACGGAAATATATCGATAAAAATGCCTTCCATCCCGTTTTTAATAATATCGCCTTCCCGATAAATCGTGCCGTTCATGCGGATCTTCGCAAACGGAAGGGCGTAATTTTCGTCGTTATGCCATGTTTGCAGAGAATATTCCTCCCCGAGTTCCGCGGGAGCGATTTTTAAAAATTTTTCGTAGTCGGCGCGCGGCATATCCACGTCCACGTCGTCGTCCCAAGGGATAAACCCTTTGTGCCGCACCGCACCCAAAAGCGTGCCCGAACTCAAAATATATCTCAAATCGTGCTTTTCGCAGATTTCTTTGAATTTTTTCAAGATTTCCAGCTGCGTCAGCTGAACTCTTCGTAATGTTTCCCGATCCATACCTTTATAACATTCTTTCGTAAATTTCAAAATACTTTTTGCACATCTCTTTCGCGGCGTACCGTTTTACCGCTTCATCGCATATGCTTTTCCGTTCCGGCGCACTCTCCAAAATTCTTCTTACGCCGGCTGCCAACGTTTCAAAATCATTTTGTTCCGCAAAAAAACTATATTGCGGCAAAGCAATTTCCTCCGGCGCGCCCGATCTGAATCCCGCCACAGGCGTTCCGCAACAATAACTTTCCGCACACACCAAAGAAAACGTTTCTTTCTTGCTGCAAATCACGAACACGTCCGCCAGAGAATAAAACTCCGCAAGGCGGACCTGATCGGAAACGGGCGGAACGAGCACTACGTTTTCCCCGTGCGGCACGCTGCCGTCGGCTACGCCCACCAAAACGAATTTCACCTTTTCCCCGCGGAATTTTTCCGCAAGCTTCAAAACGGACGCCCCGCCCTTTCGTTCCGACATGATGTCGGGCGCGACGGAAAGCGCCACTTTTACATCCTCCGCGATGCCGTATTCTTTGCGCAATGCGTCGGCGTTTCGCGGTTGAAAAATTTCCGTATCGATGCCGTTATAGACGACGGCGCTCTCCCTGTCTTTCAAAAAAGACAACTTCACGCGGTCCGCAAGCCAGCGAGACGGCGTGACGATTACGAGCTTTTTAAGCTTATTGACAAGCGACTTTTTCTCCCCGAGCATCTTTGCCGTTCTGTCGAAAAACAGCGTTTTGGGATACTCTCTCAGTTGCGGACAGTTTCCGCACCCTTCCGTAAAGCGCGTGCAGTCGTTGGCATATCCGCATTTCCCCGTGTACATAAATTCGCAGTGAAAGGTCCAGACCACGGGAATATCGTTTTTCGCGATATACGTTAAAAGCGGTTTGATATTGACGAAATACGCATGCAGTTCGTGAATGTGTATGACGTCGGGACGGTACCGTTTGATAAAGCGCAACAGCCGACGGGTGGAAAAAAAGGAATAGCACCCCGTCTTCCCCGTCAAACGGGTGAGCAGCGCGTGAATATTCGTCTCCCCGTCTAGCCCGAATTTATAAATATTTTTTTCTTTGACGAGCGGACCTCTGCCGTAACATACGGCGCTTTCCGCTCCGTGCGCTCCGGCATAAGAATGCAGGTCGTATACGATTTTCCCCGTGCTGCTGTTTTTGCAGTTCACGTCGATTTGCAATATCTTCATGCCGTCCTCTTTTCCGCCGTCCGCTTAACGGAACATCTTCTTTTCCGCACCCGCCGCACGCAAAATCTTCGTGCAGAATTTTATAAATCCGTATGAATTTTTATAATCCGCAAACGTTTTGTTTTCGCCCGCGATGATTTTGTCGAATTCTTCCGCGCTTATGCCGAGCTTTTCCGCGATATACGCCTTGTCCGCGTTCATCGTCTCCTCGTCGTAAGGCTGTTTTTGCAGCTCTTCGAGCGCTTCCTCCCTCGTGACGCTTCCCGTTAAAATCAGGTTGGAGAGATAGCATTTGCGTTTATCGTAGCCGAATTTGCGGGGCAGAAAATAGCCTTCGTAAAAACGGGTGAAAATATTCTCGTAATGCTTGTTGTCGTACGGCTGCCAACCGAATTTTTCCCGCAAAAAGCATTTTGCCTTTTCCTTATCGTATTCCACGTAATTGAGGGGTGCAAACCGCTTCATGCCGCGGAAATACGTGTAAAACAAGCGGTATTTCAGCATGCTGCACGTCGGAAAGCTCTTCAGCTTTTTCGCGCCGAACTTTTTATGCACGTCCTTGATGAACTTCAAATCGTTCTGGTACACCCACTCCACCGGCGGGCGGATGCATTCCGTGGCGTTGTTCGCCCCCGTGAGAACGTACTTGATGCCGTGCTTCACCGCGTAGCGGTAAAGCCCCGCGAAAATCGCGTGATCCTGCGGCAGATCCTGATAGGGCACCTGCGACTTGAAAAACGCGAGCTGCAAGTCCTTCATTTCATCCCAATCCACGGTTTCGGTGACGATGTCGAGATCGAGCGCCTTTACGATTTTATCGATATTTTCGTCTGCGATCTGCAAATTCCAGCCGGTATCCATCGAATAGAGCAACGGTCTTAGCCCCATTACTTCCTTTGCGACGTAGCAAAGATAGGAGCTGTCCACGCCGCCGCTCATGCCGATAATGCAGTCGTATTTTTTATTTTTACCCTTTTTCTTGATTTTTTCCGCAACGGCGAGCATCTGCGCTCTGCTTTCCTCGTCCACGTGCCAGCTCGGCAGAATGTTTTTATAGTAATCGTTGCAAAAATCGCATACGCCGTTTTCGTCGAAGGTGATGGCGCTGTCCGTAGTGTCCATCACGCAGTTTGTACACCGCTGAAATTCCCGTTTTTTCATTTTTTTATCTCCGAATGTATTTTTTTTCCATCATTTTAAGCAAATCGCCGATCAGCTTGTCCGCCGTAAAATGCTCTGCAAAATAGTTTTCCGCGTTGCGCCGCATCGCCGTCAAATCGGACGCCGCAAGCTTTCTCAGCGCGGCGGCGACGGCTTCCGGCCGGTGCTCCGCAACGAGCCCGCACTGCGCTTCCCGCACGATGGCGGCGCTCTCTCCGCCCGCGGCGGCGAGCACCGGCGTGCCGCACGCGAGATAGGTTTGCATCTTCGCGGGCAGCGTCATGTCGAACAGTTTGTTATCCTGAAAGGAAAGATACGCGCAGTCGGCGTAATGCACGTAGGCGTTCGCCTCCTCTTCGCTCACCCTGCCGACAAAGCGCACTTTATCCCCGACGCCGAGATCGGCGATCTTTTCCTCCAGACGCGCGCGCGCGCGTCCGTCGCCCGCGACGGTGAAAAAAATATTATCCTCTTTCATCAACGCCGCCGTTTCCGCGAGGAGATCGAGCCCCTGCGCGTCGCCGATATTTCCGGCAAATACGACGTTGAAAGCGTTTTCGCCGTAACATTCCGGCTTTTTCAGCGCGGAAAAATCAGGTTTTACGTGAAACTGCGGCCAGTAAACGAGCTTTTCCCGATCCACGCCGCGCGCCGCGATATTTTCGGCGAAACTGCGGGAGGCGCATAAGATTTTATCGCTGCCCGCGTATATTTTATCTACGATTTTATCGATGAATTTCAAAACCGCCTTGTTCTTTACGCCCATCACGACTTCCACGTTTTCCGGCCATAAATCCTGCACGTTGAAGAACACGGGAACGTGAAACTTTTTTCCGTACGCCACGGCGGGCAAGCCGACGGTGACGGGAGAAACCTCGAACACGTACACCGCGTCGAACTTTTCCTTGCACCGCTTTACCCACTTTTTCCCCTGCCGCACGTAGGCGAAGGTGTTTTTCAAAAGTCCGACGGCGTTCGATCCCCGCGGCGGCACCTTCAGCCGCACGACGTTCACGCCCCGCCAAACCTTTTCATAGGGCACGCCGAAACCGTACCCGTCGTATATTTTTCCCAACGGATACTGCGGATACGCCGTAACGACGGTAACGGCATGCCCGCGGGCGGCAAGGTCGGCGCAAAGCGCGTTCACTCGGAAATATTCCGGATAAAAATATTGCGAAAATACCAAAATCTTCATCGGCTTACCGTTCCGTCCGCTCCACGGACTCCTCTTTCCCCACAAGGCGGTATTCCTGCTTATATTCGCTTAAACTCTGTTCGTAACAAAAATTGCCGAAAGCCTTGTTAACCTTTTTCGTAAACAGTCCGATAAACCGAACGAGCGGATTGAAAAACTTCGTTATGCGGATATTCTTCCCGTGCGCGCGCGCGACGAGGCGCACCAATTCCGTCGTAGAAAAATACTCCGCGTTCTGCGGAAAAAACACGCCGCTTTCTTCGTTGATTACCATCAGCCGCACAAATTCGCAGAAATTTTCGATGTACAGCATGGAACGGCGATTTTCGATATTCGGAAAAAACGGCAGTTTTTTCGCGAACTTCGCCAGCATGGGATAATTGCCCTTGCTCCCCTTTCCGTATATGACGGGGGGGCGTAAAATGACGATTTTAAAGCGATCGCAAGATAGCGGCATAAGCCCCTTTTCCGCCTGCAGCTTGCTGTCTCCGTAACAATTTTCCGGATTCGGCGGCGTGGTTTCGGTGATGATTTTTTCCTTGCCGACGGGCGCGCTCGCGCCGTACACGATGGAAGAGCTCATGTAAATGAACTGTTTCACACCCTCCGCTTTGGCTTTTTTTGCCGCGGCGACGGCGAGATCGGTATTGACAGCATAATACAGATTTTTCTTTTCCTCGGAAATCTTTCCGCTGTCGGAATGGGCGATGCCCGCGACGTGAAAAACCGCGTCGAAAGGGGAAAAATCCATCGTTTTCCATCCGTCGCCGCGCATATCCGCCGTTGCGGTTTCGATATCCGCATAATTTTTTATATATCGCTCGAACGACGTGCCGATATAACTGTCCGCACCCGTAATCAAAACTTTTTTCATTCGCGATCGTCCTTTTTATCCTCGGGATCGGCGGGCGGCTCTTCCGCGCAGCCGCATTCGTCCGCAAGCGCGCCCGTTCCCCCTTCCACCACGCCTTTCCGCGTTAAAACGTGAGTAAACGTGCGGAAAAAGCACTTGATATCCAACCACAAACTCAAATGCTGCAAATAATACCCGTCGAGCTTCGCCTTTTCGGAAATTTCCAGCTCGTCCCTGCCGTTCACCTGCGCCCAGCCCGTTAAACCGGGGCGGAGATCGTTTACCGTTTTGCCGCGTTTATCGGCGTATTCGTCGCGCGCGGCGACCAGATCGTCCTGATTCCAAAGCGCGGGGCGCGGCCCGATCATGCTCATTTTTCCCACGAAAATATCCCAAATCTGCGGCAGTTCGTCCAAGCTCATCTGCCTTAAAAAGCGCCCGACGCGGGTGATGTACTCGTCGGGATTTTTTAATAAATGCGTGGGCATATCGTGCGGCGTATCGACGCGCATGGTTCTGAATTTGTGAATTTTGAAAATCTTTTTATGCTTTCCGACCCGCTCCTGCGTGAAAAACACCGGTCCTTTGGAGTCTATTTTTATGGCGATCGCCAAAATAAGAAAGGGGATCAGACATAAAACCAAACCCAAAAAAGAAAACAGAATGTCGAAAAATCTCTTGAAAAAATGCTTATACATAATACAAAAACCCTGAAGTATACGCCATGCCGCGTATGTAACCCGATAAACGGATTTCAGCCATATAACCATATGGCTGAATATGCCGGCGGCATATTGAAAAACGCCTTAATTGTGCGCGCAGTTTGCGCGTGCCGATATTGTATGATAAATAAATTGAATACAAATTGAAAACGCGGGGCATATCCGAAATCCGCCCGCGGCTGAGCCGCCGCCCCCGTAATAACCGCATTCCTTATAGGGCATATTACCCCGCAAGCAAAAACGCGCAAACGTCAAACATGCGTGTATTATATCGCAAGCCGAAATATGTAAGCGTTTACATTTACGGATATTTCGGCGCGGCGATACAATATGCCCTGCCGATTTGCACAATAAACGCATTCCTTATAGGGCATATTATACCACATTATTTTTCATATTGCAATACATTTGCCGTAATTTAAACTTATACGGGTGTAGTATGTCCGTCGGCGTAAAATTTACTCTTTTTTGCGATTTTAGGCATTTTTTTGCCGTAAAAAAGAAAAAATCGGAGATAGCGAACGGTTATCTCCGATTTGCAGGCACACGCGGTAAGCATGCCTTGTTTTAACTTTTTTTTATATTTCCGCAGGCGCGCGCCCGCGGCGGTTTTATTTTTCGCAGGCGTCAAAACAAATTTCAAAATTTATTTTTATGGGAAATTCCCGCTTATAAGAATTGTACCACTGCGTGCCCGTGCGGAAGGACAAGCCCACCTCTTCGTCGTTGAAAATATAAAGATAATGCATAACGCCGCGGCTGCTGAACGCGCCCATGCGGTCCTCAGCGTTGCTCGAGCGCACGGTCATCGCGTGAAGATGCGGCTGAAACCGCTCCTCTTCCGTCAACATTCTGCCGTCGATTTCCTTTTTGAAAAGGTCTATGTCGAGCCCGTCGTCGGAAACGAGAAAATCGAGTTTATTCAGCTTAAAGTAAACCAGACAGGGCTCGAACCTCTTTTTGTTTAAGGTCACCTGAAAACGAACGCCCTTTTCCGTCGGAAAACTTGCGACGTCCACCCCGTCCAGCACGTTTTTGTATGACACGGAGTTTTCGCGCACTTCCGCGCACACGTCGTTCATGTTTCTATGCGGCAGCAGTCCGAAGGATACGCCGAACTCGCCGTTATCGCAACGCATCAGCCTGCCGTTGCCGAACATTGCGGGATAGCTGAAAATATGGCTGCCCTTGTCGATTTCACTGCGCGGCGAATCGTCCACCTCGATAACCGCCGCAATTTCGGTCGGTTCATCTTTTTTAAAAATCAAGAGCTCGTTAAACGCCCTCATATTCTTCTCCTAAGTAAATGTAAGCGGCGCGGCAAAGCGCCGCTTATTTACGTTTTCTATTTTTATTTTTTATAGTTCCAATAATGTGTTGATATAAAATTCGAGCTTGCCTTCCGCGTTATCGGTGGTGATTTCCAAAAAATAGGAAATCTCTTCGTGCTCGAATTTTGCTTTGATGTTTACTTGATCTTTTACAATTTCTTGCCCAAATATCACGTCAATCCCGTCAATCTTTGTTTCGTCACTGATTTTATTGAAATAATCAAAATCCTGAAAAGTATCGTTTGACAATACGACACCTAATTGAACTTCGTCTAATATTCCCAAACTAAAATCTATAAAAACCAATTTCTGTTTTAAAAACACCAATTCCCCGCTTTCCAATAAATATCCGGCGGTATTTTGCCCCATTCCCATTTCATTCGTAAAATAATGGACATTCAATCCGTTAGTTTGAATGAACGTCGGCATATCTTCGATGCTTTCATAAGAAATTTCGGTAGAATCGAAATAACGGTTTTCGTCGTTCGGCGTGACGGGCGGCATTTTGCCCGCGGTGATCCAATAGATGCAGAAAAAGACAGCCGCGAGCAGCAAGGCGATCAACGCGGAGACGATGCCAGACGCCATGCGAGAAAGCACGATGGTGTCGCTTTTTCTCTTCGCGGGTTGTTCCGGCTGCGATAAAATATCGTCGATCAGATGTTCGTCGACAACTTCGCCTTCCGGCAGATGAATAATTTCCTCGATAATGTCTCTTTTTCCGTCCATTGTTTACTCCGTAAATATTTTATTTACGCCACGTTCACGATCAACGCCTCGTCGATTGAGAGATAGTCGTTGAGCAGCACGTACCCCTGTTTTCCGGAGCTGAACCCGCTGGAAACATAGAGGAAGGTGTCCGTCTGGAACACGGCGCCGTTTTGATAATAATCCACCACCATGTAGCCGTAAACCATCATGATGTGCCCGATATTGGAATCGGTTTTAACGATATAAGTGGTAGTCCCGTTGTCTAAATTACCGATATTATACACAAAATTATACCGACTGCAGAGAATTAAACCGACCTTGCCCTGATCGACCGCCGCCGTCAGTGCGGAAAAATTCACCGTAGCGCTGCCGCCGTAAAAACTGCTGTACGACATGGAATAGCCGTGGTTGCCGAAAAACTGCACCAACCCGTTTTTAAAATCGCTGTTGGAGGTGCCCGCCGCCCCTTGATTCGTCTTCATAATGCTGTACAGATCGGCGACCGCCGCGTCAGTCTGCGACCAACCAATATCCGGAAAATATCTGTATGTACCACTTGAAACCATACCCGGTTCAAAATTCGGAATCAAGTTGGGGTAGTAACGGTCGTAATACACCGCCACGTTGAGCCCCGCCACCGGCGCGCAGATATTTGTTTGATTTAACGCAATCCCGCTATACGTAGGCGCGGACATGAGGGAATGATCTTCCCTCGTCACCTTATAATCGTGATAAATGTAATAATTGTCGTTTACCGACTCGCCCTCTCCGCCGTACATGTCGTCGTCGGCGCAATAGCGCGCCTCGTCCGCCAACACCGTTTCCGGCCGCAATAAAAACAAGGGTACGGCGGCAATCGCGTACAGCATCAATACGGCAAGCGCAACCGCTTGCCTACACTTCGTTCCACTCTTCATTTGAGTTTCTCCTTTTAATTGTTCTACCTATACAACAATTAAAATTCGTCCTTCGTACGAAGATTTAACTCTTTTTTCCTTAAATTCTTGTGAATTCTTTCCAACTGAGATTGAATCGTGCTTTTCGGCTTATGCAGCTGCATGCCGATTTCCGCATAGGAAAGACCGCCCCAATGATAGCTGATCAGCAAATATCTATCGTAAGCCTTCAATCCCCGCATGATCAGGAAAACGTCGGCGCGTCTATCCACATTCTCGATATCATCTTCCGCCCGCGTGGCGCAAATGTTTTCCGTCAGCGGTTCGCAGCGATACTTTTGGTTCTTTTTAATTCTGTTTTTCAAAAAATTCGAGTAAGTTTTAATCAGCCAAGCACGCGGGTTCGTGTTCGTGCGGTAGCGCTTCGCTTTAATGTGCGCGCCGAGCATAAAATCATGCACCGCGTCGGAAACGTCTTGGTCTTTCAGATAGGATCTCGATATCGCTTGCAACAATTTCGCCGTTTCCTCATAAAATACTCTTTTCGCCTCATTCGAGCCTTCGGCAAGACGACGGATAATCCCGTCCAGTTTTTCATTGGAAACCATATCCAAACCTTCCTTTATCATATGCGTTTTTCGCCCGTTCTGAAATGACGGACTCGGGAATTCCCCCCGTTTTTTCGTAAATGATTTTGCGGCAAATAAAACACCTATAGAAAATATAGCATTTGCCTACGATTATGTCAAATTATGCGCGGTAAAAAGAAACAAATTGTCCCTAAAATTTTACAATTTTATAAAATCTTTCAAAAAATCGATATCCAAAGCCCACTCCGGCACCCGATTGCGGCGCTTATGCTCCTCGTTTGCCGCGCCGAGCGCCGCGCGCATTTCCGCGTAAGAAACGCCGTTCACCTGCATAAACCAGTCCTCCGCGGCTTCCCCGCGCCCCTTCAGCTGTGCAAGCCCGATATGCGCCGTTTCGTGACAGCGGCGGCAAAGCGCCGAAATTCCCGCGAGCTTTTGCACGCCGCGCGCTTCGTCGTATTCCCAGCGCTCGTGCGCCTCCAGCCGTCCCCGCGCGCCGCAAATCTCGCATTTCCCGCCCGCGCGGGCAAGCGCGGTTTTGCGCACCGCGTTCCACGCGGCGGGGCTTAACACCGCCCGCAGATTGCTGCGCCAGCACCCGTCGGGAACGAGCTCGAAATTCAATTTGTACTTCATATTTTCCTCCGTATTAAACCGATGGCAGACGCCGTTATTTATTATACCCCCGCCCGACGGCGTTTGTCAATCGATAATTTTTAACGAAACGGTCATTAAATTCATGCTTTATGTCATAAAAATATGTTTACATAATTTTTCCGCGCGTGTATAATATGTTTTGATGGAACTTAAAATTTTTCAAAAAGGATTCAACTATTCGCAGGACGGAACGGGCAACCGCCTCGTATACCATCTTTGCGGGTGCAATATGCGCTGTCTGTGGTGCGCCAATCCGGAAGGGTTTTCGGAAGAGCCCCTGCTCAAATCCCCCGACGGCGCCCCGTATACGCCGCAAGCGGTCTTAAAAGAGGCGGTTTCCTGCAAGGCGATGTTTTTCGACGGCGGCGGCGTCACCTTTACGGGGGGCGAACCGACGGTGCAGTTCGGCGCGCTGAAAGAAACGCTGCGGCTGTTAAAGGAAAACGGCATTCACACCGCGCTGGAAACCAACGCCGCGCACCCCGATTTGCCTAAACTTTTCCCGCTCATCGATTTGTTGATTATGGATTTTAAGCATATCGACGACGAAGTGCATCGGCAGGTTACCGGCATTTCCAACGCGCAGACGGCGCAAAATATCAAAGCCGCCCTCGCCGAACATCCGAACGTGCTCATCCGCACGGTGCTCGTACACGGGGTGAACGACAGCGAAGCCTGCGCCCGCGCGTACGCCGCGTTCTATAAGCGGTGCGACACCTCCCGCGCGGCGTTCGAGTTTTTGCCCTACCACGAATACGGAAAGCAAAAATGGGAGAAACGCGGCATGCCGTACCGCGTGGAAAACGGTTTCGTTACCGAAGAAACCGTAGCCGCGTACCGCCGCATATACGAAGAAAACGATTTGAAAGTCATACGTACGTAAAAGGAGAACATTATGACGTTTGAAAGCATATATACCCCCGAGCGCCTGCACGAAAAGGCGCAAAAACTCTTCGCCGCCGAACGGGCGATCAAACGCTTGGACGGCTGGTTTATCTTAAAAGAGGCGATGAGCGCCTACGAACAGGCGCACGCAAACGAGCCCAACATCGTGCGCAAGGCGAACGCTTTATACGAGGCGTGCAAAATCCTTCCGCTTTCCATCGACGAAAACGCCGTATTCGCCGGCACGCAGAGGGACGCGTTCGCCAAAAGCTACGCGCTCATCAATCCCAACTTCCGCGTGAACACCTTCAACGGATACTGCGATCCCACCGCCGTGTTCGGCGATATCGAGCCCGACGGGAAATTTACCGAGGAGCGCATACGCAAGGTAAAGGATCTGCAAGCCGAAACCGAGTACGTGAAGGCGCTTTCCGCCGTGTATAAGGACGCGGAAACGGACACCGAAGAGGTGGCGTATTTCATCGAACAGGTGACGGGGCACCTCATTCCCGATTTCAAACCCGCGCTGAAAAACGGGCTGAACGCCATGCTTTGCGCGGCGGAAGAGAAAAAAGCGAGCGTTTCCGGCAAAAAGGCGGAATTTTACGCCGCGCTCGTCACCTCGCTGAAATGCGCGCTGCTGCTCGCCGAGCGGTACGCCGCAATCGCGGAAGAACAGCGGAAAACCGCCGGCAAACAGCGGGCGGCGGAACTTTCGCTTTTGATACAAACCCTTAAAAAAGTACCCGCGAACGGGGCGGAAAACCTTTACGAGGCCATTCAGAGCTTCCTCCTTTTGTGGCAGGTGATGTGCCTCGAGCAAGCTCCCAACCCCTTTGCCTTTTCCGTGGGCAACGCCGACAGAATTTTCGAGCCGTACCGCGCCGCCGAAGGCACGGAACGCGCCCTCGCGGCGGGGCTTTTCAAACACATGCTCGTGTTCTATAACGTGGGCGATCGCAGCTGGGCGATTTCGCAGAATCTCATCGTCGGCGGAAAATCGAACGGCGGCGAGGATCTGACCAACGAAAGCTCCTACGCCCTTTTGGACGCTTATTACGAGATGAACATGCCCCAGCCCATCCTCTCGGTAAAACTGCATAAAAACACCCCCGCAAAGCTCTACGAGGAGATGGGAAGATTCTTCTTTACGGCGGGATGCCTGACGCCGTCGCTCTTCAACGACGACGCCGTGTTCGAGGTTCTGCGTTCTTCTGGCGTGGAGGAATGCGATCTCGAAAACTATTCCGTCGCCGGCTGTCAGGAGCCGCTGATCATGGGCAAGGACAACGGCAACACCACCAACAGCTGGCTGAATATGGCAAAAATCTTGGAACTCACCCTGACCGGCGGCAAATCGCTGATCACCGGCAAGCAGATCGGGCGCACCTACGAACAGATGGGCGTAAAAGGCGGCGTGAAAGAGGTGCTTTCCCGTTTAAAAGAGCTTTTTTACGAGAACCTGCAATATTATATCGACCGCATGGCGAAGGCGGCGAACGGCGCGTCGAAAGCCGTTTCCGAACTGCCCGTGCCCTTCCTTTCCGCCTTTATGGGCGGCATGGAAAGCGGCATAGACGTGCGAGACGCCGCCGAACAGGGCACCAAATACAACGGCAGCGGCTGCCTGATACACGGGCTGGCGGTTGTGGCGGATTCCTTCATCGCCGCGGAGCGGTTTTTACGCGAACGCCCCGACGAGTGCGACCGTCTGCTTTCCGCCCTGCAAAACGATTTCAAAGGCGAGGAAGAACTCCGAGAATATCTCCTCTCCCTGCCCAAATACGGCAACAATCTGCCCGCGCCCGACGCGGAGGCGGCGGAGATCGCCGCGAAGGTTTCCGACATGGTGCGCGGCGCGAAAAACTATCTCGGCAACCCCTTCCGCGCCGATTGGAGCAGCCCCACCACCCACCTTTTGTACGGCTACTGGGTGGGCGCCACGCCCGACGGACGGCACGCGCGCGAAATGCTCGGCTACGGCGTCGATCCCCTCTTCGGCGAGGCGACCAACGGGCTGGGATTCCGCCTGCTTTCCTGCATGAAACTGCCCTTTGAAAAGTTCAACGGCGGCTACGCCTCCCATCTGGGGCTCAATCCCGCCTATTTCAAGGCGGACACCTTCGCCGCGAAAGGGCTGGAGTTCAGGGATAAAATCTTCGCGCCCCTCTTCTTTTCTTCGGAGGGAAAAGTTGCGCCCTTCTACGTTTATTTCAACATCACCACCCCCGAAACGCTGAGAAAGGTGCTCGCAAACCCGAAAAAATACGCCCCGAACGGCGTATACATCATGCGGATTCACGGCACGTTCGTCAATTTCCTCGACCTGTCGCCGGAAATTCAGCAGGACATCATCAAACGTCTGGACCCCGCGTCCACCTGCGCGTAGAAACATGAAAATTTTAGGTATCGACATCGGCACCAGCTCGATTTGCGGCGCGGTGCTGACGGAAAACGGAGAGGTGCTCTCCACCGAAACGCTGAAAAACGAGGGGACGATCCCCGTAAACGACGGTTTTTCGCACATTCAGGACAGCGAAAAGATCCTCGCCGCCTGCCGCGGCGTGTACGACGCGGCGCTGAAACGGCACGGCCGGCTCGACGCCGTGGGCTTTACCGGTCAGATGCACGGCGTGCTCTTTCTCGACGGACGGGGCGATCCCCTTTCCCCGCTCTATACGTGGCAGCATAAAATCGCCGCGCTGGCGGCGGAAGGCGGCACCTACGCGGAAAAGCTGTCCGCTATCGCGGGGCGCAAGGTGTTCGCGGGCTACGGCGCGGCGACGGCGTACGCGCTCTTGCAAAGAAACCAACTGCCCGCGGGCGCAAAGCGGCTTTGCACGATACACGCCTACGCCGCCATGCGGTTCTGCCGCCAAAGCGAACCGGTTCTGCACGCTTCCGACGCCGCGTCGCTGGGCGTGTTCGACCTTGCGGAAAGCCGATTCGATCATGCCGCGCTGACGAGGGCGGGGCTCGACGCGAGCCTTTTCCCCGCCGTTTACAAAGACGCGCGCTTTATCGGCGAAACGGCGGAGGGCGTGCCGGTATGCGCGGCGATCGGCGACAATCAGGCGAGCGTGCTCGGCTCCCTGCCGCCCGACGGCGTGCTCGTCAACGTGGGCACGGGCAGTCAGGTATCCGCCGTCGCCGACGGGTATACCGAAACCGACAAGGCGGAGCTGCGCCCCTACTTCGAGGGGAAATACCTGCTGACGGGCTGCGCCCTCGCGGGCGGGTACGCCTATTCCCTGCTGGAAAACTTCTTCCGCGAAACGTTTTGCATGTTCGGCGTAACGCCGCCGCAAAACCTATATCCCGCCATGAACGCCGCGGCAAACGCCGCCGGTCCCGCGCCCGTAACCCTGCCGTATTTTTGCGGCACGAGAGACGACGCCGCCCGCACCGCGGAGATCGCAGGGCTCAACGACAAGAATTTCACGCCGCAGGCGCTTACGCGCTCCTTTTTGGACGGCGTCGCCGAGGAACTGTTTTCCATGTACGAAAACTTTTCCCCGCTATTGCAATCCCCGCCGAAAACGCTGGTCGGCTCCGGCAACGGCGTGCGCAAAAACCCCCTGCTCGCCCGACTGTTTTCGGAAAAATTCCGCCTCGAAATAAAAACGCCGCTCTTTTGCGAAGAGGCGGCGATGGGCGCGGCGCTCGCCGCTCTCGCGGCGAAAACGGGCGTTTCCGTTTTTGAAACGCAGAAATTATTGCAGTATACCAAAATTTGACGTAAAAAGCGCCGCCGCACATCGTGCGGCGGCGCTTTTTTATTACAATCGGCGGATCGCTTCCAGCCCGCCCATAAAGGGACGGAGCACTTCGGGAACGGTGATCGAGCCGTCCTCGTTCTGATACTGTTCGACGATCGCGGGGAACACGCGGCTGGTCGCCAGCCCCGAACCGTTCAAGGTGTGCACGTATTCCGGCTTGCCCGTTTTCGAATCGCGGTAACGCGTGTTGTTGCGGCGCGCCTGATAGTCGTTGGCGTTGGAAACCGAGCTGACTTCCTTGTAGATGCCCATGCTGGGGATCCACACCTCGATATCGTACGTTCTCGCCATGGACGCCGAGCAGTCGCCCGCCGCCAGCTTGCTCACGCGGAAATGAAGCCCCAGCTTTTCCATCAGGGAAGCCGCTTTATTTACCAGCTCCTCGAAGGCCTGTTTGCTCTGCTCCGGCGCGGCGTACTGCACCATTTCGATTTTGTTGAACTGGTGCCCGCGGATCATGCCGCGTTCCTCCGCGCGGTACGAGCCCGCTTCTTTTCTGTAACACGGCGTATAGGCAAAATATTTCATGGGGAGCTTCGCCTCGTCGACGATTTCCCCCGCGTACATGTTGACGAGCGCCGTTTCCGCGGTCGGCAGCATGAACTTGCCCTTCTTCTTATCCTCTTCGCCGCTTATCCAGTACACCTCGTCCAAAAATTTGGGGAACTGCCCCGAACCGTAGCCGCAATCGTAAGCAAGCATGTGCGGCGGGAGAATGAACTCGTAACCGTCCTTAAGGTGTTCGGAAACGAAGAAATTCAAAAGCGCCCATTCGAGCTGCGCGCCCGCGCCGCGGTACAGCCAGTAGCCGCCGCCCGCGAGTTTTACGCCGCGCTCGTAATCGATGATCCCCAAAGCGGTGCACAAATCGACGTGGTTTTTCGCCTTGAAGGAAAATTCCGGCTTTTCCCCCACCACGCGCACCACGGCGTTGTTTTCCTTTTCGCCGGCGACGAGATCGTCGTCGGGAAGATTGGGCAGCACCGAAAGAAAATCGAAAATGCGGCTTTCCAGCTTCGCGATCTCTTTATCCGATTTTTCCACCTCTTCGCCCAACGCGCGCATCTTCACGAAGATTTCCGAAACGTCCTTCCCCTCTTTTTTCAGTTTGGGAATTTCGGCAGAAACCTTATTCCGTTCCGCCTTCAGCCGCTCCACCTCCGCAATGCGGGCGCGGCGCGCCGCGTCCCACGCGAGCAATTCGGTAAAATCCACTTCGCAGCCCTTTTTCGCAAGGGCGTTTTTCACATCCTCGGCATTCGCCTGAATTTTTTTGATATCCAGCATGGTAAAATCCGCCTTCCTTTATTGTCACGCAAAAATTATACTCCCTTTGCGGGAAAAATGCAAGTTTTTGCGCATACAATCGCTTCTTTCCGTCAGGATGTTATTTCTTTACCGAAATATGTGAAAAATTTTAACTTTTTTGTAAAATTCAAACGCGAAAAGCGTTGTCTTTTTCACAAAAAAGTGTTAAAATGAAAGGGAAATACCGACAAGGAAAGAGCAATGAAAAATTCCAGACTTGAACAGATCAAAGAGTATATCGAAAAACACGGCAAAGCCACTTACGACGAATTGCAGGAACTCCTGCCCGACGTTTCCAACATGACGATCCGCAGGGATTTAAGCATGCTGGAGGAGGAAAACGTCGTCATCCGCGTGAGAAACGGCGCGTATTCCGTGGCGGAAATCGGCAAAAAGACGGAAGAGCAGTTCGTGCAGCGCTTTTCCTACAACGTGAGCGAAAAGAAGGAAATCGCGGAAAAGACGGCGAAGCTCATCGACTTCGGCGGGTGTATCTTTATCGACAGCGGCTCGACGACGCTGTATTTCGCGCGCATGCTGCCCGACGATAAATACTGCGTGATCTCCAACTCCCTCAACGTGGCGACGGAGCTTTTGCGCAAGCACTCCCCCGAAGTGGTGCTGCTCGGCGGCGACGTTTCGAGAAACAACCTCGTCACCATCGGTTCCTCCACCATGCGTTTTTTGGAGGAGATCAACATCGAAACCGCCATCATGTCCACCACGGGCTTTTCCCTCGAAGGGGGATTTTCCTGCGGGGCGCAGCAAGAATCCGCCATCAAAAGCGCGGTCATCGCCAAGGCGAAAAAGGTCATCATGCTGCTCGACAGCTCCAAGGTAAATAAGAACATGCCGTATATTTTTACCGACCTCAATCATATAGATTATCTGGTGGTCGATAAAAACTTCCCCAAAAAAATAAAAGAAGAGCTGGAAAGCCGCAACATCAAGGTGATTTAGCGGCTGCAAACGCTTGCCTTTTTTTTCGGCGGTGTGGTAAAATAACTACCGTACGGCAAAGCGAAACAAGGTATACTATAAATGTTTAAAAAATTACGGGCGGATATCGCCGCCGCAAAACGCAACGACCCCGCCGCGCGCAGCAAATTCGAAATCTGGCTGACCTACGCGGGCGTGCACGCCCTGTCTTGGCACCGTTGGGCGAATCTTTTATACAGAGGGCATTTAAAACTGCTTGCGAGAATGACGTCGCAGTTCGCCAAATGGCTTACCGGCATAGAAATTCACCCCGCGGCGCAAATCGCCGCCGGCGTATTCATCGACCACGGCGCGGGCGTCGTCATCGGCGAAACCGCCGTCATCGAAGAGGGCGTGGTCATCTATCAGGGCGTCACCCTCGGCGGCACGGGCAAGGAAAAAGGCAAACGCCACCCCACCATCAAAAAGGGCGCGACGGTGAGCGCCGGCGCGAAGATTTTGGGCGGGTTCACCGTGGGCGAATACGCGAAAATCGGCGCGGGCGCGGTGGTGCTGAAGGAAGTGCCCCCCTTCGCCACCGTGGTGGGCGTTCCCGCCAAGGTGGTGCGCATCAACGGGGAAAAGATACGCGATCTGGAACAGGAAAAGAGCGACCCCGTCGCGGAGGAAATCTGCCATCTGCGGGAAAGAACGCACGTTTTGGAAGAGGAACTCGCAAAGCTGAAGGAAGAGATAGGAAAAAATCATGAAAATATATAACACGCTGACCGGCAAAAAACAGGAATTTTCCCCCATCGAGGAGGGAAAGGTGAAAATGTACGCCTGCGGCATCACGGTGTCGGGCGAGGCGCACATCGGGCACGCCTATCAGGCGCTCATTTACGACATTATCCGCAAATACCTCGAAAAGAAGGGCTACGCGGTGACCTACGCCCGCAACTATACCGACGTGGACGATAAAATCATCGCCAAATCCAACGAAACGGGCATCCCCGCCGACAAATATGCGGAGGAAATGATAAAAAACATCGATAAGGAGATGGCGCGGCTCCGCGTGGACGATCCCACGCTCTGGCTTAAAGCCACCCAGACCATCGACGATATCGAGGAATTTATTCAGGCGCTCATCGATAAAAACCACGCCTACGTCACCGAAAAAGGCGACGTGTATTTTTCGGTGGAGAGCTTCCCCGCATACGGCAAACTTTCCCACCGCAACCTTGAGGACGCCATGAACGGCGTGCGCGTGGACAACGACGAAATGAAGAAAAATCCCCTCGATTTCGCGCTCTGGAAGGCGGCGAAAACCGGCGAGCCGAGCTGGGCCTCCCCGTGGGGCGAAGGCCGCCCCGGCTGGCACATCGAGTGTTCCGCCATGAACCGCAAGGCGTTCGGCGAGCAGATCGACATTCACGGCGGCGGGCGCGACCTCATCTTTCCGCACCACGAAAACGAAATCGCCCAGACGGAGGCGCTCACCGGCAAGACCTTTGCCAAATACTGGATACACAACGGTCTCATCAAGGTGAACGGGCAGAAGATGAGCAAATCGCTCGGCAACAGCCTTTTATTAAAGGATCTGCTCGATAAATACTCGGCGGAAACCATTAAATTCGCCCTGCTGCAAACCAACTACCGCGGCGACATTAACGTGACCGACGCGCTGTTCCCCGACGCGGAAAAACACCTCTGCGAGTTCTACGGGGTGTTTGAATCGGCGAACGCTCTCGGCGCGTTGGCGGGCGGAAATCCCGCAATCGACGCGGAATTCGACGCCGCGATGGACGACGATTTCAACACCGCCCTCGCCCTCGGCAACCTGTTCGCCTATTTCAAGGCGGCGCGCGCGAAGATCGCGGCGGGCGACAAGAGCGCGCTTGCCGACCTTAACCAAATCAAAACGACGTACGGCTTGCTCGGCTTGTTCCGCGAAGAACCCGCGGCGTTTCTGGCGGCGTACGGCGCTAAAAAAGAGGACGTGCCCGCCGACGTGAAAGCGGTGGCGGAGGAGCGCTTTGCGGCGCGCAAGGCGAAAGACTGGACGAAATCCGACGAACTGAGGGAAACGCTCGCCGAGATGGGCTATGCGGTCAAGGACGCGAAAGACGGCTATACCTTAACGAAAAACTGAAAGGACATAAAGGATATGAAAAAAATCACTTCGGAAGAATTGAGAGAAAAATTTTTGCGTTTTATGGAGAGCAAGGGGCATAAAATCATCCCCTCCGCCTCCCTGATCCCCGAAAACGACCCCACCGTGCTCTTCACCACGGCGGGCATGCACCCCCTCGTCCCCTACCTGCTGGGGCAAAAGCACCCTGAGGGCACGCGGCTGACCGACGTGCAGAAATGCGTGCGCACCGGCGACATCGAGGAAGTGGGCGACGATTCCCACTGCACCTTTTTTGAAATGCTCGGCAACTGGAGCTTGGGCGATTATTTCAAAAAAGAGGCGATTTCTTGGAGCTTCGAGTTCCTCACCTCCCCCGATTATCTCGGCATCGATAAAGACCGTCTGGCGGTGAGCGTGTTCGCCGGCGACGAAACCGCCCCTCGCGACGAGGAGAGCGCAAGCCTTTGGGAAGCCGCGGGCATTCCGCGGGAACGCATCTTCTTTTTGCCCCGCAAAAACAACTGGTGGGGCCCTGCGGGCATCACCGGCCCCTGCGGTCCCGATACCGAAATGTTTATCGACCGCGGCTACGAAAAGTGCTCCGAAACCTGCTCCCCCGCCTGCGACTGCGGCAAATACATCGAAATCTGGAACGACGTGTTCATGCAGTATTTCAAGAACGCGGAAGGCAAATACGAGCCGCTTAAGCAGAGAAACGTGGACACGGGCATGGGACTCGACAGAACGCTGTGCATTTTAAACGGCGTGAAATCGGTTTACGACACCGACCTCTTCGAGGGCGCGAAGGCGAAAATCGAGGAGCTTACCGGAAAAACCTATAACGAAAACGAGGAAGTGCGCCGCGCGTTCCGCATCATTTTGGACCACGTGCGCACCGCCACCTTTATGCTGGGCGACACCAAGGGCGTCACCCCTTCCAACGTGGATCAGGGTTACGTGCTGCGCCGCATCATCCGCAGAGCCGTGCGTTTCGGCAGAAATATCGACCTGCCGCAGGGCGCGCTCGGCAAAGTCGCCGTTTGCTTTATCGAAAAGTATGAAAACGTTTACCCCGAATTGAACGCCAACAGGGAGCGCATCCTCACCGAACTCGACAAGGAAGAGGAAAAATTCTCCAAAGCGCTCGTCGGCGGGCTGAAGGAATTCGAAAAGGTCGTTTCCCGCCTCGAGGGCGACACCATCGACGGCAAAACGGCGTTCCGCCTTTACGACACCTTCGGGTTCCCCGTGGAGATCACAAAGGAGCTTGCGGCGGAAAAGTGCATCAAAATCGACGAAAAGGGCTTTGAAGAAGCCCTCAACGAGCACCAGCAAAATTCCAAAGCGGGCAGCGAACAGCGCTTTAAATGCGGACTTGCCGATACCGAAGGGCAGACGGTAAATCTGCACACGGCAACGCACCTTTTGCACGCCGCGCTGAAAAAAGTGCTTTCCGCAGACGTTAGCCAGCGCGGCTCCAACATCACCGCCGAACGGCTGCGCTTCGACTTCAATTTCCCCCGCCCCATGACGAAGGAGGAAATCGAGGCGGTGGAAAAACTCGTAAACGAGGCGATCGCCGCCAAGGCGGACGTCGTGTGCGAGGAAATGACGGTGGAAGAGGCAAAAGCGCAAGGCGCGGTGGGTTTGTTCGAATCGAAATACGGCGAACGCGTAAAGGTGTACACCATCGGCGGGTTCAGCAAGGAAATCTGCGGCGGCCCGCACGCCGCCAACACCGGCGATTTGGGCAAATTCGTCATCACGAAGGAGCAGAGTTCCTCCAGCGGCGTGCGCCGCATCAAGGCGGAATTGCGTTAAATATCCCCCGCAAAGAATAAACCGACGGGCAGACCGATTATTTCGGTCTGCCCGTTTTTTTATCCGATTACATTATAACGTTTTAAATATATTTGCGTTTCGTTTCGCATGCAATCGTAAAAATTGAAGAAAATCAAAAATTTTTCTTGACAACGCGCGCAGGATATATTAATCTATAACTGTAACACGTGCTAAAATATGTTTACGGAGGAAAGAATATGGAACTTTTAAACACGCTTATGCAGATGAAAGCGCATCTCGACGAAATTTCTGCAACGCTCGATCGGTTGATCGCGGAACAGCGCCCCGCCCGCGAAGGGTACGGTTACGCGCCGCGCGCGTTTGAAACGACGTATAACGTCAACACCGATTTCGCTTTTTTCAAAGGCAAAAAGCCGACGGGAATAACGCTGCCCGACGGCACGCGCAAAAACGTGAGCACATGGAAACAACTCGTTACCGAGCTGTTGCGCGACTGCGTTTCGGACGAAAGAAAAAAAGCCGTACTGCTTGAACTTCGCGGAAGAATTGCGGGCAGAAACCGCACGCTTCTCGCCGCCACCGACGAAAACATGCGCAGCCCCGTAAAGCTATGCAATTATTTATACGTGGAAAGCCATTACGATACGGAAACGCTTTTGCACGTCGTGCTGAAAAAAATTCTCGATCCCGCGGGTTACGACTATTCCCGCGTAACCGTCGCGTTGAAAAACGATTGATTTTGCGCATTAAAGGAGAAACGCATGTATACGATTTTGCATTACGACTCCCCGCTCGGCGGGATTACCGTGGCGAGCAACCAAACGGCGATAACGGGGCTTTGGTTCGACGGGCAAAAATATTTCGGGCACGGGCTTTCTTCGGCGTGCGAGGAAAAACCGACGCCGATATTGCGGCAGGCAAATAAGTGGCTCGACGTTTATTTTTCGGGGCGCGCCCCCGATTTTACGCCGCCGCTCTTTATGGAGGGCATTTCGCCCTTCCGCCGCCGCGTTTGGGAAATCCTGCTGGAAATTCCCCGCGGAAGCGTGACCACCTACGGCGCCATCGCGAAACGAATCGCCGCCGAAACGGGTAAAAACGTTTCCGCGCAGGCGGTCGGGGGCGCGGTGGGGCACAACCGCGTTTCGCTGATCGTTCCCTGCCACCGCGTCGTCGGCGCGGACGGCAGTTTAACGGGCTACGCCGGCGGTCTCGCCCGAAAAACGGAGCTGTTACAGCGCGAAGGCGTAAACACAGGCAAGCTGTTTATCCCCAAAAAAGGCACGGCTGTTTAACGGGCGGAGCGATGGCGGAATATATTTTAAAAAACCGAAAGGCGGACGCACGCGTCCGCCTTTTTCCGTCTTGAATTTTCTATTAAACTTCTTCCCCGCCTTCGGGAACTTCTGCGGGAAGCTCTTCCCCGCCTTCCTCCGGCGCGGGCGTTTCGCCTTCCGTTCCGTCATCGGGCGTTTCGGGCAGCGCGCCCTGCAGCGATTCGAGCAGATCCCCGATATTCAGGTGCTCGTCGCAAAAAGTCTGCATAAAGTTGATTTTCTGCAATTTGCTTTCCGCAAGGGCGTTCTGAATGCCTTCCGCCGGCAGCGTGCCCACCGCGCCCAAGAGGGTGAAGAGCACCACGCCGTAAAACGCCACGCCGAACACCGCGCCGAAAATTCTGTCGAGCAGTTTGCCCAAGCCGCGTTGCGGCTTGAAAATGGCGCGCAAAAGTTTTTTGATCAGCCAAAATACGATGCCGAGCAAAATGTAAAGCACGATAAAGAGCAGTACGCTCATCACCGCGCCCGCGACGGCCGCTTGCATATTCTCGCCCAAAAAGCTCAGCGCGGAGCCGATGCCCTCCTGCAGTCCCGCGATAAAGCCGATGCCTTTCAGAACGGGTATAAGCAGTACGGCGACGACGATTTTCGCCAGAAAACAGAGGTTATTGAGTCCGTTTTTCATAAACCCCGTGCACAGCCCGACGATCGCGGTAATCAGCAGCAGCCCCGCGATGACGAGATCGATTGCCGTGCCTGCGGCAAAGAGTAAATTCACGTTCAAGCGCTTTCCTCCCTTACGCGCCGTTGCGGCGCGGTTTTATTTGTTAAAGTTATCTTTCAGCGAAACGATTTCCGAAAGCACCGTTCCGCCGCCCGTTTGCAGTTTTTTGTAATACCCCACCCGCATCAGCTGCAGGGGAATGTCGTTTTCCAGCGCGTACGGCTCGGCTTTGCCGAAGAACGCGTGCACGGAATCGCGGTTCATCCGCTCGGAAAAATCCTGTCCGGCATATTCCTCGTCCTTCAAAAGGTGCTCGTAGCGGCGGATTTCCACGTCCTTTGCCGTTTTCGCGTCCACCCACTGGATAACGCCCTTTACCTTGACGCCGCTGGTATCGTTGCCGCTCTTCGACGAGGGGATATGGGTGCATAAAAGCTCCTTTATTTCCCCGTTTTCATCGAACACGACCTCGTCGCAGCGGATGATGTATGCGTTTTTCAGCCGCACGTACCCGTCCTTTTTCAAACGGAAATATTTGGGCGGCGGATTTAAGGAAAAATCGTCCGCGTCGATGTAGAGTTCCTTGGAAAAAGAGATTTTCCGCGTGCGCTTTTCCTCCTCGTTGGGGTTGATTTCAAAATCCAGCTCCTCCGTCCCCTCGTAGTCGGTAAGGGTGATTTTAAGGGGCTTGAGCACCGCCATGGCGCGCTCCGCGTGCAGGTTCATGTATTCGCGCAGGCACGCTTCGAAATAGGAGATCTGCACCTCGGAATTGGCTTTGCACACCCCCACACGCGCGCAGAAATCCTTGAGCACCTCCGCGGGAACGCCGCGGCGGCGGATGCCGGAAAGGGTGGGCATTCTGGGATCGTCCCAGCCGTCCACCGAGCCGTCCTCCACCAGCTTTTTAAGATAGCGTTTGCTCATGACGAGATTGGTTACGTTGAGGCGCGCGAACTCGATCTGGCGCGGCTTCGGGCAAAAACCGAGGTTGACGCCCACCCAGTCGTAAAGCGGGCGGTGATCCTCGAACTCCAGCGTGCAAAGCGAATGGGTTACCCCTTGCAGATAGTCGCAGATTGGGTGTGCGTAATCGTACATCGGATAGATGCACCATTTATCCCCCGTGCGGTGGTGCGTCTGCCGCAGAATGCGGTAGATAACGGGATCGCGCATGTTGATGTTGGGCGAGGACATATCGATTTTGGCGCGGAGACACTTTTCCCCGTCGGCGAATTTACCCGCACGCATATCGGCGAAAAGCGCAAGGTTTTCCTCTGCGCTCCGATTGCGCCAAGGGCTTTCCTTTCCGCCCTCCGTCAGCGATCCGCGGGAGGCGCTGATTTGAGCCGCGCTCATGTCGCACACGAACGCCTTGCCCTCCTCGATGAGCCGCACGGCGAAAGCGTAAATCTCCTCGAAAAAATCCGACGCGTACGTTTCCTTATCCCACGTAAAGCCCAACCAGCGGATATCCTCGCGGATGGCGTCCACGAACTCGGTTTTTTCCTTGGAAGGGTTGGTATCGTCGAAAAACAGGTTGCATTTTCCGTTATATTTTTCCTTGATGCCGAAATTGATGCACATGCTTTTCGCGTGCCCGATATGAAGATACCCGTTCGGCTCGGGGGGGAAACGCGTTACGACGGCGTTGACCTTCCCGTTTTCGAGCTCCTCGTCTATGATCTGTTCGATGAAATTTGCAGCTTCTGCCATGAATGAACCCTTAAGATAAATAGATTTTCTAATAGTATAACACAATCGCGGGAAATAAAAAAGCAAAATAAAAAGAATTTCTCTTAAATTTAGCTAAAATGCGGCTTTTTTCTTGACTTCCCCGCACGTTTCCCTTACAATATTATGGTAAAAAATCATTTGTTGACAAAGGAACAAAGCTATGGAAGAAAAGAAAAGCGTCGTTACCATGGAAAAGCTCGTGAATTTATGCAAAGCGCGGGGGATCATCTTCCCCGGCAGCGAAATTTACGGCGGCATGGGCAACACGTGGGACTACGGCCCCGTAGGCGTGGAAATCAAAAACAACATCAAGCGCGCTTGGTGGAAAAAATTCGTGCAGGAAAGCGATAATTCTTTCGGCGTGGACGCCGCGATTTTGATGAACGCGCGCGTTTGGGACGCCAGCGGTCACACCGCGTCCTTTTCCGACCCGAAAATGGACTGCAAGGAGTGCAAAACCCGTCACCGCGCGGACACCCTTATCGAAAACCACTCGCACGGCGCCGTCAACCCCGATAAAATGACCAACGAGGAGATGGAGGCGTATATCGCGGAGCACAAGGTGTGCTGCCCGAAATGCGGCAAGAGCAACTTCACCCCCATCCGCCAGTTCAATATGATGTTCGAAACCTCCCGCGGGGTGACGGAAGAAGGTCAGAACAAAATCTACCTCCGCCCCGAAACGGCGCAGGGCGAATTCGTCAACTTCTTAAACGTGCAGCGCACCGCCCGCGCGAAAGTGCCCTTCGGCATCGCGCAGGTCGGCAAGGCTTTCCGCAACGAAATCACGCCGGGCAACTTCATCTTCCGCACCATCGAGTTCGAGCAGATGGAACACCAGTGGTTCTGCAAAGAGGGCACGGACCACGAATTCTACGAGGAATACAAGAAAAAGGCGTGGGATTTCGTGGTGTCTTTGGGCTTTAATCCCGAACATCTGCGCTTTAAGGACCACGACAAGCTGGCGCATTACGCGAAATCCGCCTGCGATATCCAGTACCTCTTCCCCATCGGCTGGTCGGAGCTCAACGGCATTCACAACAGAACGGATTACGATTTATCCCGCCATCAGGAATACTCCGGCAAGAGCATGCTCTACACCGACCCCGTCACCAACGAAAAATACGTGCCGTACGTCATCGAATACTCCATCGGCGCGGACCGCTTGATGCTTGCGGTGCTTTCCGAGGCTTACGACGAGGAAACGCTGGACGGCGGCGACACCCGCGTGGTCATGCACTTCCATCCGGCGATCGCGGCGTATAAATGCGCCGTTCTGCCGCTGCAGAAAAACCTTTCGGAAAAAGCGAAGGAAATCTACAACGACCTGCGCAAGCGCTTTATGTGCACCTACGACGACGCCGGCTCCATCGGCAAGCGCTACCGCCGTCAGGACGAAATCGGCACCCCGTTCTGCGTGACCGTCGATTTCGATACGCTGGAAAACGGCACCGTTACCGTGCGCGACCGCGACACGATGAGCCAGATCCGTCTGCCGATCGAAGAAGTCGCCGCCTACGTGGAACAGGCGATCAGATTATAAAAAAACAAACCCCGCCGCCCGATTTCGGGCGGCGGGGTTTTGTTTACGGCGAAGAACGGACTTTGCTTTCCGCAAAGTCCGTTCTTTTTGTTTTTGTTTTTATTCCGTTCTCAGCGCCACGACGGGATCTTTTTTCGAGGCGATGTTTGCGGGAATCAAGCCCGCGATCAACGTCAACACAAAGCTGACGACCACCAGAATCAACGCGTGCAGGGGTTTCAGCACCACCAGCGCGCCGACGTTCGCGATGAGCGAACCGAGGATTAAATTGAGCGGAATCGACAGCAGATAGGTTACCCCGATGCCGATCAGCCCCGCGAACAACCCGATGAGGAAGGTTTCCGCATTGAACACGTTGGCGATATCGAATTTCGACGCGCCGAGCGAACGCAATACGCCGATTTCCTTGGTGCGCTCCACCACCGAAATATAGGTGATGATGCCGATCATCACGCTGGACACGACGAGCGAAATGGACGTAAAGGCGATAAGCACGTAACTGACGGCGTCTACCATGGTATTGAGCATGCCGAACATCATATCCATCATGTCGGAATAGGCGATATAATCCTCGTCGTCCTCCTCCTTGCCCGCGTTCCAGCCGTCCAGATGCGATTTGACGGCGGTTTTACTGTCGAAATCCTTTGCGAAAATGCTGATTTTGGAAGGCGAGGAGTTGCCCGCGAGCGCGCGCACCGACATTCCCGTCGATTGACCGCTGAGCTCATTTAGTACGGCAACTTCGCCTTTCTCGCCGTTTTTCGCCGCTTCGATAATCGTTTGGTTTTCCGTTTCGAGGTTCTTTTCCAAAACGTGTTCCTTCAGCGCGGAAGAATACGCCAGCCCCGTATCGAGCACGCCCGTCGCGTTTTCCTTCGGACGAAGAATCCCCACCACTTCCAATTCTTCAAACGCGCTTTTATCCGCGCCCTCCGAGGGTTGAATACTGTTTTTATAGGTATTGCGCACGTTGTCGTAAATATAGGCGGCATCGTTATCCGCAAGATAGAATTTTGAATTGAGCAATTTATCGAAATCGATTTCCTTGATTTCGTCAAAATGAAAACTGTCTCCCCATGCCGCGCTCAAATCGATATCGCCGCCGATATATCCCAGCAAAAACAGCGTGATATCGCTGATATTATTATATTTATCGACCACCAGCACCAGCTGATTGTAATCGTCTTTTTCAAAGGTCGGCATTTCCCCGGCGATCACGTCGTACTGCTCTTCGATGAGCTGTTTCGCGGGCATTTCCGCCATGGTCGGCACATAGGAACGCACGAACCCCGTAGTGACGCCCATACTGCCAAAATCAGGAGGTATAGCCGCGGCGTACTGATGCTCGATCATCTGAATGATGGTATCGATTGCCGTAAAACTGCCCCTATCGTTTATCGTTATATCCGAAAAAACATACTTGTTCATGTCGAACCCGTAATCGTATTGCAGCGCGTAATACAATTCCGGATCCATCTCTTGCAGATACGCCAAAAATTCCGGCGAGAGCTTGTTGCTCTTCAGCATACCGATGAGATTTTCAAACGCGCCCTGCACGAAGATATTGTCGAGTTCGGGATATTTTTCCACCATCTCGTTTTCGTACACTTCGTTAAAAGACGAAAGGTCGATGGAGCTTTCCGATATGGTGAGCGGATACGCCGAAAGCGTGTCGGTCTGCATGCGCGTCATATATATGTTGAAGCCGTTGGAAAGCGCGAGCACCAGCGCCACGCCGATGATGCCGATGCTGCCCGCAATGCTCGTTAAAATCGTGCGCGCCTTTTTGCTGAACAGATTCCTCACCGACAGCGCGAACGCCGTCCTGTAGCCCATTCTCGGCTTTCTCGAAACCTTGTCGCCCTTGACGTCGTCCTCGACATACGGCATGCTGTCGTCCACAAGCTCCCCGTCCAAAAGGCGGATGATGCGGGTGGAATACCTTTCCGCGAGCTCGGGGTTATGCGTCACCATGATCACGAGGCGGTCTTTGGCGACTTCCTTCAAAAGCTCCATAACCTGAATGCTCGTTTCGGTGTCGAGCGCGCCCGTCGGCTCGTCCGCCAAAATGACCTCGGGATTGTTGATGAGGGCGCGGGCGATCGCCACGCGCTGCATCTGCCCGCCGGAAAGCTGATTGGGTTTTTTATGTACCTGATCTTTCAGCCCGACCTTTTCGAGCACGGCATGCGCGCGGGCGCGCCGCTCCGCCTTGGAGATGCCGGAAATGGTGAGGGCGAGCTCCACGTTCGCCAGCACCGACTGGTGCGGAATGAGATTGTACGACTGAAACACGAACCCGATACAGTTGTTGCGGTAGGCGTCCCAATCCTTGTCGCTGTAATTTTTTGTGGATTTCCCTTCGATGACGAGATCGCCCGACGTGTACCTGTCCAGCCCGCCGACGATGTTCAAAAGGGTGGTTTTTCCGCAGCCCGACGGACCTAAAACGGAAACGAATTCGTTGCGGCGGAAATCGATGCTGACGCCCTTGAGCGCGGCGACGGTGTTTTCCCCTTCGCCGTAGTTTTTAACGATGTTTTTTAAGCTTAACATAGCCGAAACTCCTCGAAAATTTACCTTTAATATCCTTTATTTCGAGTATTTTATCCCAAAAATAAACGAAATGTCAAGCGATTGCGGCGGCAAAACCGCAGTTTACCATTATTTTACGCCTGCCGACAAAATACGCCGTCGCGGCGGCGATTTCTTCCTCCTTGCCGATCGTCTGATCCTGCCGCGTAAGATACAACGCGATATTTTCGCTGTCGGGGGAAACGGTGACGACCACCGTTCCGTTTTCGTCCGTACGGTAAAGTTTCGTGCCCAATTCCGCCAGATCGGACTTCAACGCCGACGCGGGCATATCGTTATACGACCCCTCTTTTACGCAGCAAATCGCGTATTTCGGCTTTACGAACTGCAAAAACGCCGTAGAATTGCAGCCTTCCAGCCGCGAACCGTGGTGCGCAACCTTGTACACGTCCGCCCCGCCGCTCAAATCGACGGAATAATAGCCCTCCCCGTTCGGGAACATATTGCGGTACACGCCCGAGTTGTAACGCTCCATCACCCGTTCGGCGGGTTTTCCCGTAACGTCGCCGGTAAACATCAGCCGCTTGCCCATGTATTCGAGATACGTTATGGGCGAAACGCCGTTTCGATCATCGCTGACTCGATTGTTTTTTTTCGCGTTAAGTTTCTCGTATTCTCCGTCCTCGTACATGCCCCGCGGCGACGGCGACAAGAACGCCATGAAAAATTCGTCCGTTTCGTTTTCGCTTTCTATCAATTCCCCCATCTGCGAAATCTCGATTTCGCAGGCGGCGGTACCGCCGCCCTCCGTTTTATACGTTTTCGCATTGAGCGCCGCGACAAAATTGTTATATACGTTCGAGGTGATTACGCCCTCCTCGATATACGGCACGTACGCCTTTTCCACCTCGAACGCGTCGAGCACCTGCACCATGTTGCCCACGTGGTCGGAATCGGGATGGGTGAGCATGAGATAATCGATGACGGTTACGTCGCGCTCTTCCAGATAACCCGTTATATAAGCCGCGTCGTCGTTATTTCTGTTTCCGGAATCGATGAGCATCACCGTGTCGTCGGGAAATTCGATGAAGATGCAATCCCCCTGCCCGACGTCGAGATAATGCACGCGCAGTTCGTGTTCGCCTTTCGCAAGATTCGCGGGCGTTTTGCCGCCGAACACCTGCTGAAAATAACCGTCTACGTTTTTCTTGAATTCGGGAATGAGAAAATAACAAACCGTCGCCGCGACGAGCGCGAGCAGGAACAGCGCGAGAATGACTTCCACGCTGATTTTTACTTTACTTCTTTGCTTTTTCCGCGCCATTGAGCTTCTCCTTTTTCTTCTTGCCTTCGTAAAGCGCGTTTATCGCCGCGCGGATCGCGGGCATTTCCCCGAGCGCCGTTTCGTACCCGATTTCGTACATATCGTGAAGCCCCGCAAAGCTGGCGGCGCTGTACTGCGAAAGGGGCGGTTTTAACATGATATCGGAATTTTTATACCCCTTTTCCGACGTGTTGCCGTACTCGAAGGGCATTTTCGCCAGCCATTCGCCGATAAAGCTCTTTTTGTCGCTCTTTACGGCGGAAAGGTCTATTCCGACGACGAAATCCGCCCCCATGCCCCGTACGAGGTCGGCGGGCACGGCGTTGGAAAACGCGCCGTCCACGAGCAGCCGCCCGTCGATGGAAACGGGCTTGAAAAAGGGCGGATAAGAACTCGACGCGCAGAGGGCTTTCGCCACGCTGCCGCTCTTTAAGTCCACCTCTTCCCCCGTGCGGTAGTCGGTGGCGGTGCAGGCGAAGGGCTTTTTCAGCTCGTCGAAGGTGAGATCGCCGATATAGCGGTTGATGACGTCCTCCAGCCCCACGGTATCCATTTTCACCATGAACATGTTGGTGATTTCCTTGAAATTGACCGTTTCCAGCAGATGCAGAATTTCATCCGCGCGGTAGATATTGCAGTAAAACGCGCCGACGATGCTGCCGATGCTCGCCCCCGCGACGACGTCGAACTCGATGCCGTTTTCTTCAAACGCCTTGAGCGCGCCGATGTGCGCCATGCCCTTCGCCCCGCCGCTGCCGAGCGCCAGCCCCAACGTTTTTTTCGCGGGCTTTTTGAAAAATTTAGAAAAGAACATTTTATTCCTCCGAAGAACCGTCGTTTTCCTTTTTCTCCTCCGTAATTTCGCCTTTTTCCGCCGTTTCCGCCTTTTTGGGTTTTGTGAGGGCGACTTTCACGATGAACACGATCAGCATCACGATCACCAGACCGAAAAGCCCGTACAAGATATAATCGACGTACGGCAAAAACAGCTCCGCGAGCAGGGAAATGATCAGCCCCGCGACGAGGTTGCCCGCCAACACCGGCAAAATGACCTGACGGAATTTCAGCCCCAAAAACACCGCGACGGCGGTGCCCGTCCACACCCCCGTCATGGGCAGGGGGATGGCGATAAAGATAAACACGCCGAGCATTTTTATGCCCGATTCGCTCAATTTTCCCTTGCGTTTTTTCACGTCGTCGGCTTTTTTCTGAAAATACGTTTCCACTTTTTCCGCAAAGGAATTGAACCATTTGATCTTTTTAAGAAGATTCAAAATGGGGCGCAGCAGAAAAAAGATGGGGATAAACACGAGCGTGGAACCGAGATAAGACGAACCCAGCGCCGCGAGGAAGGAAAGCCCGCTCGCCCGCGCGAACAAAATCGCGCCTTTAAGTTCGATAAGGGGAATCAGCGAAACGAGCATCGCGGTGAGCGCGGGGTTGCCGATGGCGTTGTTGACCGCCTCGATAAAATTATCCAAAATATTCTCCTTTGCAAGATTGCTTTTTTTTCTATAATCAGTATAATGTTTATTATAGTCGATTGTCAAATAAAAAGGTGCTTTAAATTTATGACCACGCAACAAATGCTCGCGGGCTTCCGCCGCGCGATCACCGAATACAAGATGATTAAAGAGGGCGATAAAATCGCCGTGGGGCTTTCCGGCGGCAAGGACAGCGTTACGCTTTTAAAACTGCTTTCCGCCTATCAAACGTTTTCCCCCGAAAAGTTCTCGCTCGCCGCCGTGACGGTGGATTTAGGGTTTGCAAACGCCGATTTCACCGCGCTTGCCGCCTTTTGCGAACAGCTCGGCGTGCCGTATACCGTCGTAAAAACAGACATCGGGGAGGTGGTGTTCGGCGTACGCAAGGAATCCAACCCCTGCGCGCTCTGCGCTAAGATGAGGAAGGGCGCTTTGAACGCCGCGGCGAAGGAAAACGGCTGCAACAAGGTGGCTTTGGGGCACCACGCCGACGATTTTATCGAAACCATGCTGCTTTCCTTTTTTTACGAGGGCAGGCTTTCCACCATGCAGCCCAAGGCGCTGCTCGACAGAACGGGCGTCGTGCAGATCCGCCCGATGATGTTTTTGGAGGAACGCGACATCAAAAGCTACGCAAAAACCCTGCCGGTATGCAAGAGCTGCTGCCCCGCGGACAAGGCGACCAAGCGCGAATACGTAAAAAGCGTGATCGACGGCATCAAAAAGGAAATCCCCTTCGTGCGGGAACGCATGTTTTCCGCGCTCACCCACCCTGAACGCTACAACCTGTTCGATAAGTTCCAAAAGGAAATCGACCTGTTTTGATTTTTCCGCCGCACGCGGAAGGTCGTCTCGTTACGAAAAAAGCGAACCGTTTCGGTTCGCTTTTCGTTTATGCATATTTGGATTTACGACTGCAGATCGCTCCACTTGCCGTCGCTGTTTCTCCAGCCGTCGGTCAGAACGCTTGCAGTCGCGTTATTCACCAGCGTATAGGTGATCTTGTCGCTGCCGATGTTGACGAACGCGCCCGCCCACACCTTAGTCACGCTTGCGGGAAGGACCACCACGCCCGCCTTCGCGTCGGCGGGATCGGCGGTATAGGAAACGTTCTTCACGATGCGCAGTTTGCCGCAGTCGGCAAATGCGTCGCCGCAGATTTCCGTAAGGTTATCGGAATAAATCACCGTCGTCAGATTGTCGCAGTCGTAAAAAGTTCTCGACTGAATTTTCGTCAGCGACGCGGGCAACTTGACTTCTTCCAGCTTGCCGTCGAACTTCGTCACCGTACCGTCGCTCACTTCCGCGTCGGGAACGATCGCACCGGCAAACGCGCCGGTCTTGATTTCGGAAAGCTGCGTCAGCCCCGAAAGGTCGACGGTTTTCAACTTCGTGCCGGCGAAAGCGTATTCGCCGATGCTCCTAAGCGCGCCGTTTTCCGCGAAGGCGAAGTTGCCTTTCACCGAAAGGTCCGCGCCGACGGACGCCGTGCCGATGAGTCTGTCGCAGTTCACGAACGCCTGCGCGCCGATGCTTTCGACGCTTGCGGGCACGGAAAAGTTAGAAAGATAATAACAGCCGTAAAACGCGTAATCGCCGATAGACGCGACGTCCCCGCTCAGCGTAACGCTCGTTAAATTGCTCATGGAATGGAACGCGTAAGCGGGCAAAGCGTAATCTTCGCCGCCGACGATGGTAACGGATTTCAGGGTTTTGGGCAGATAATAGGTCGCCGTGCCCGAACCGTAGCTCTGCGTAACGGCAACGCCCTCGTCGTATTCGTCCGTACCGAACGCGTAACCGAAGGTTTTCGCGGCGTTGACCGCGCCCGCCTTTTCGCCGGTAAAGGGAAGGGTGATGCTTTCAAGCGCCTTCATGCCCGCGAACGCCTTGGGGGCGATCTCCTTGACGGTGGAGCTGACGACGAGCTTTTTCACCGTGCCGTTGCCGCTGAACGCGCCCGCCTGAATTTTGGAAATGCCCAGATTGTCGGGAATGACCACCTCGGTCACGTCGGAGCCGTCGTCGTCCTTTTGCGCAACGTATTCGTAAAGCACCTTTTCGCCGCTCTGCGTGGTATAATAGTGAAATCCCTCTTTTTTCGCCTCGCCTTCGTTATCCGCGCAAGCCGCCGCGCCGAACGCGAAACAGAGCAGGCACACCGAAAGCAACGCAGCCTTCAAAAATTTTTTCATGGATACAAGTTCTCCCGTATAGCGCAAGCGCGCTAAATTACATAGATACTTGATAATTTTACCATTTGACGGCGGTTTTGTCAATGAATAATCCGAAGGTTAGCGCCAAATTTTTAATTTTCTTAAATTATTACGCTCCCGTTGAAGAAACTTTCAAAAAACCCGTTGGTGTCCGCGCCGCATTTTTCAAACGCGCCGACGAGGTCCTGCGGCTCCGCCTCGGAAAAGGCGTAATCGGCGTAATAGCTCTTCAATCCCTTGAAAAACATCTTGTCGCCCACCGTCTGGCGGAGGTATTCGTACATCAGACAGGATTTTATGTAGGCAATGTTCACGTATTCGTATTCGCCGGAATACGCGCCGAGAGGGCGCAGCATGCTCGTATCCACCTTGCCGAACAGCTTGTCGTACACGTTGCAGAAGGTACGGTACGTCAGCTCCGCCGCGCCGATCATCTGCGGGCGCGTCATGCCGAAGCCCTCGTTGTTTTCGTAAAAGAGCACGGTGGAATATTCCGCCAGCCCCTCGTCCAAAAAGCCGTATTCCACCTGATTGTTGCCCACCGCGCCGTACCACCACTGATGCGCCGTTTCGTGCACGATGACCTCGCCGAAAGCCGCGGGTTCGAGCTTGTCGCTGATATACACCAGCGCCGGATACTCCATGCCCCCCTCGTTGAAGCCCGTTTCCACCACGGCGAGGGTGCCGTACGGGTAGGCGCCGAACAGGGAGGAAAAGGTTTCCACCGCCTTGACGGCGTACTCCATGCTCTTGAGCGGCGCGGCGTCCTTCACGTAATAATAATCGATGGCGACCTTGCCGCACTGCGCGGAGATCGTTTCGAACTTTTCCGAAAGACACAAGGCGAAATCGCGCGCGTTTTCCAGCGTATAGCAATTCGTTACCTTGCCGTTCGACCGCTCGCTCTTCGTCAGCTTGCCGCTCGACGCGACGACGTAGTTCTCCCCCGCGGTGAAGCGCACCTCGTAGTCGGCGCAGTCGGAAAAGAACGGATCGCCCGCGGAATAATACACACATTCGTAAAACCCGCCGTCGTAACCGCAGAGCACGGGATAGAAATTGCCTAAATTCACCGCGTTCTGCGCAACGCCCAAGCGGTGATTGATCTTTGCGAGGCGCACGGTGAAATCCACGCTGAGCTCGTAGCGCTCGTCGGGGAACACCTCCTTTTCGAGGGGTACGGATAGGATGTTTTCATCCTTGCCCGTCACGGCGAACGCCATGTCCCCCGCGCCGTTCTTCACGGAATTCACCGTGATGTCGCCGTAATTTTTGCCGGCGTAATAGGCGCCCGCCGCGTCCGACGCCGATACGGCGGGATACATGGCGCCCTTGCGGTACGCGTTGGGGAAAAGGTTGAATTTCAGCTCCGTCACCGAATTGGGGAAGGAATTGTAAAAGGTAAAATCGAGCGTGCCCTCCAGCACGTTGCCTTCGTACGAGCAGGTGAGCTCGTAAAGGTTGCGCTCGGCGTTTTTCTTGCCGCAGCCGACGGTAAACAGCGCGCCGAACAAAACCGCGAGCGCCAAAAGCAGGGATATTTTTTTCATAAACCGCTCCTTAGAAATAACTTGTACAATAACGTATGATTTCCGTCGGCGGAATATGTCTTTTAAAAGGATAACGCCCGCAAAACGCCGTGCGCCGCAAACCTTTCGGCAAAAATAACCCCCGCGTGAAAACGCGGGGGTGTAAGATTTATTTTTCTTCCGCCTCGAGATAGGTCAGGGGGTTGATGAGCTTTCCGTCTTCCTCCACGGAAAAGTGCAGGTGCGCGCCGTCGGAAAATTCTTCCAGATACGTTGCGGATACGTTGGCGATGACGTCGCCCTTCTTCACCGTCTGACCGACGTTTACGCCGTCGCCGTCCTCGAGGGAGTTATAGATGCTCTTTAAGCCGTTGCCGTGGTCGATGACGATGGTCGTGCCTTCGAGATAGCTGCTCGTCACGCTTTCCACAACGCCGTCGTACACCGCGTAAACCTCGCTGCCCTCCGCCGCGGCGATATCCATCGCCTTATGCGCCGTAAAGATATTGAGGGTGCTGTTGAACACCGGCTCTTCCGAGTAATGCTGCGTCACCGTGCCCTTTACCGGCATGATGAACACCACTTCCTCCACCGTGGGCACGTCGGGGTCCTTATCGTCGTCGCCGTCGTCCGGATTGGGATCGTCGGGATTGACGACGGGGGGCTTTTGTTCGCCGCTGTCGTCGGGAACGGTCGGCTTATTGCCGAGCGTGAGTACCAGCGTGATGGACAGCGCCACCGCCAGAATGCAGAAACCGAGCACCAGATAGAAGGCGTTCTTTTTCAGAAACATCAAAAATTTGTTTTCGCTTTTCATAATATCCTCCGATTTTGACTTATTATGTATTTTTCAGTACGAGCCGTAAACGAGCGGACTGCCGAGGGCTACGTATTCCGCCGCGAACGCGACGTGCAGGTTGATTTTTTCGCCTTTCACGATTTTATACCGTTTGATTTTCGGCGAATAGAGATACACGCTTACGGTGTTTTCCACCCGTTCGGTAAAGATTATTTCCGCCTGAAAATATTTTATACACTCCTGCAGCGAGAAATTTTCCCTGTCCACGCGGCAGCTTTCGCCGCTCTTGCCGTTCACCGTTTCAAAAACGCCGTACACGCTCCCCGCCCCCATGCTGCCGTCCGCCGAATACACCTCGCTGACGGGGCTGAACGCCGCGAACAGCGGCGGATTGTTGACGAGCATGAACGCCGAAGCGAGCATGAGCCCCGCCATGAGTATGTAGAGTTTTTTCATCTTTTCTTTCCTCCGAAATTCTTCGTCAAGCGCTTTACGTGACGGATTATTGCCGCGCTTTCGGCTTTTTATACCTCCGCGGCAAAATTTTTTCGCATAAAAAAACGCCGCGCGGAAGAAATGCCGCGCGGCGTAAATCGTTATTATATGGTTTTATTAAAACAATCACAGTTCGGAAAAATGTTCCAGCGCGCCGCTCTCCCGCATCAGCGTGAGCACGGAAAACGCGTCCGGCAAATCCGCCGCGCGGCACACCGCCTTTTTCAGCTCTTGAAAGCTGTAATTGCAAAATATATCCCGCCCGCCCAAACGCAGATATACGGCGGCAAGCTTTTCCGCCCAGCCGCGGAGCGTTTCGATTTCCTCTTTCAGCCGCGCCGCATACGGCGCGAGCTTGCTTTCGTCCGCAAGGGCGGCGGAAGCGAGTATTCCCTTCAGCAGCTCGCCCTTGCCGTACCCCGTATAGGCGGAAAGCGCTTCCGCGCGCGCGGCGTAATCGGGCACGGAAAGCAGATTTTCGTGCGGGGAGGAAAAATACGCCGCGTACAGATCGAGAAGGAGCAGCGCCGCCGCGAACTTGCGTTCCGCCGAAGAAAGGCGGATTTTCCCCGAACTTTCCAAAAGCTCCGCCACCGCGCTTTCGCCGCCGCGGGCGATCGCCCCCAGCGTGTGGTTTTCCGCCGCCGCGACGATCAAACGGCTTTCCAGCAGCTTGACGGGCATGTCCTCCTTCGACACCGAACCCAGCGCGGCGGAGATCGCCCCGCGCGCCAGATGATAGCTTTCGCGGCAGAATTCCCCCGTCAGCGCGCCGCGAACGCGGTAATCGATCAAAGACACGACGCCCGACGCCAACGACGCGAACGCCGACGCCACGCGCCCCTCCTCCGCCTGCCGCAGCAGCGTTTCGTCCACGATGACATAGCGCGGGTTTTCCGCGAAGATCCGTTCCGGCTTTCCCTTGATTTTTACGCACGCCGTCGGCGCGAACAGCCCGTCCGCCTCCGGCGAAAACGCCGCGTAGACGAGGGGCAGGTTCTTCAGCGCGGAAAAATACGCCGCCACGTCGTAAAGCTCGCTTTCGCAGGCGACGATGAGTTTCACGTCCTCCGCGAGCGAAAAAAGCGCGCCGATGTTTTCCAGCGCGCTGTCGAAACGGCGGCTGACGGCGATCTTCACCGCTTCCGCGCCGCCGGCGCAAAGCGCGCCGAGCGTTTGCTCCCCCCTTTCCGAAAGAAACCTGCGGGAGGCGACGAGCGCCGCCCTTTTGCCGCGCGCAAACGAACGGGAAAGATTTTCCAGCTCCCCGTACACCTCTCCGCGGCGCAGATAAACGGGCGCGCCCCTCCTGCCGCAGCCGCACGCGAATTTGCCGCAAAGCAATTCTTCAAAGGTGTTTTCCTCAAATTTCATACGCTCTCCCCCGTAAATCGCGCTTTACAGCAACGGCGCGAAAATGGCGCACATGCCGCAGAACAGCCGCTTTAAAATTCCCATTTTAACGCTCTTTTCGTCCTGCAGAACGCTGAAAAAAAAGGTCTTTTCAAAATCTTCCTTCATGCAGGCAAGCGACGGCGTTTTGTACATCCACACGCCGCATTCGTAGTGGTGCATCAGACTTCTGTAATCGAGATTGACGGTGCCGACCACCCCCACCTCGTCGTCGCAGAGGATGTTTTTCGCGTGGATGAACCCGTCTTTGAATTCGTATATCTTCACGCCGTAATCCATCAGCCGTTTATAGTTGGAACGGGTGATGTTGAACACCAATTTTTTATCGGGAATCTGCGGCGTTACGATGCGCACGTCCACCCCGCGCTTTGCCGCAAGCTGCAGCGCGTTGATGATTTCCCCGTCGGGAATGAGATAGGGCGTGGTGACGTAAAGGTACTTTTTCGCGGAATTGAAGATGTTCAGATAGACGTTTTTCGCAACGTAATCGTCGTTGATGGGCTTCGGCCCGTCCACGAAAAACTGCACCACGCCCTCCGCCTCGACGTCCGTTTCGGGGGTGAGATAGTCGGTGATGTCCTCCACGCACCCCGCCTGCATGTCGTACATTTGCAAAAACATCGTCGTAAGCGAACGCACCGCCTCCCCTTCGAGCTTGACGGCGGAATCCTTCCAGATGCCGTACGGCGAAGTCTTATTGATATATTCATCCGCCAAATTCGCCCCGCCGACAAAGCCCACTTTGCCGTCGATCACGGTGATTTTGCGGTGGTCGCGGTTATTGTGAATCCCCGTTAAAAAGGGGCGGAACGGATTGAAGCGCAGCGCCTTGATGCCGGATTTCTGCAATTTTTTATAATATTTGGCGGGTACCTTGGAGATGGAGCCGATATCGTCGTACATAAAACGCACTTCCACGCCCTCGGCGGTTTTTTCCTTGAGAATATCCAGCAAGGCGTTCCACATTTCCCCTTCTTCCACGATGAAATACTCC
The DNA here is from genome assembly GCA_003343995.1 of Bacillota bacterium. Taxonomy (GTDB): domain Bacteria; phylum Bacillota; class Clostridia; order Christensenellales; family Borkfalkiaceae; genus UMGS775. Next base: position 3,929 of record QAKE01000010.1, on the reverse strand, counting down.
ATGAAGATGAACTTTTCCGCTTTTTTCAGCTCGGTTTTGAGCGCCTCGAAAAAGCTTTCGCCCCACGGATAGTATTCCATGGCGGTACCGGTGCAGGAAGGCAGATTGCACATGCTCTTGATATAATTGTTGTGCCCGAGATAATCGCCCGTATCGGGCAGTTTGCCGCCCGATTTCGCAAAATAATAATCGAGGGAATCCTTCGTCACATAGTACACGTCGCGGAAATTCCTGCGCTGTCTGGGCGAAAGGCGGCTTTCGGAAAACAAAACGTACGCGAAAAATCCGAAAACCGGCATGAGCAGGACGACCGCCACCCAAGTGAGCTTGCTTTCGGTGTTCATCTTTCTGTTTACGATATGTAAAAACGCCAAAACGCCGATGACGGTGTTGATTACGTACAGCCAATTATATCGGAGCGAGGCGTCGGTAATCCACCAGACGAACAGCACGAATTGCAGTATGATGAGCAGCGCGATGAGCGTGAGCCTGCCGAACAGCATTTTAAAAATTTTTTTCATACGTCCCCTCATATACGCGCACGCGCGTATGTGTATGGAATATAATAGCACACCTCCCGCTTTTTGTCAAGGGCGTTTTCCGCACGGCAGCGCCGCGTTTTTTTACGGTAAATTGAAAAATTATTATTTTGCGGCTTTAGCGATTTTTCGTATATTTTTTGGTCAGCCGCCGAAAAATCACCGCCGCGCGCGGCGGGCGGCGGCGAAGGATTTTGCGGAAAACGCCGCGATGAACGCCCATATCGCCAAGCTCGAAAGGGCACAGAGGATGAACATGTCCCCCGTTATGCCGCCGTCGAAGGTCATGAGCAGCGCGTATTGCAGCGTCAGCACGGAAACCGACGCGTCGACGAGGTTGATATCCGCAAGCATCTTCGCCGCCGCGTTGCTCGATTTTTTTGCGCCGAAATGGTTTTTTACCGAAAAGACCACGCGGTAAACGGTATACGCGGCGACGGATATCGCCGCGATTTCGGAATATTCCGCATGTTTTTTCTGCAAGACCATCAGCGAAATCGGCGCGATCAGCGCCGCGGCGACGACGAAGAGAAAAAAGCACTGCCGCGGCAGCGCTTTTTTGCGCCTTGTTTCCTTTTCGTCTGCCGAAAGTTTGTTTTTAACATATTTTCTCTCGCGGCAAAGCACGTCGGCGCGCAATGCCGTCAGCAGCGCGTAATAAAAGGCGATGGCAACGCTCCATGCCGAGCGGTAGACCGCGCCGAGAAACGCGTTATACGCCGTAAACGCCGCCGACGCGAAGAGGGAAAAAGCGGAAACGACGACCAACCGAAAGGCCGCATCCTTGGCGACGCGCCGGAAAAACGCCGTTTCCGCCCCGTTTTGCCGCCCGCTCAAAGCGCGCCTTGCAACAATTCGTTGCCCTTTTCGAGAATAACGGCGAGTTTTTCCTCGTTATCGTCGATCGCGGGCAGCATCTGGCGGGTTTTTTTGTCCTCCAATTTTTTGTAAATCGGGTAATTGACGCCGCAAAGAACGATGCCGACGATTCCCAGTGCGACGCCGCCTATAAACGCGGGGATGCTTTCCGGATGCAGCATCACCAAACTCATGCCGCCGCCCAGCACCAACGCGGCGATGCAGCCGAAAATCAACGCGAAGATCATCGCGCCCTTCGTTTTCGCCGCATTCAGCCGTTCGATGACGGAAAGCGTTTCCTCCGCCTGCCGTTCCAGCCGCGCCAGCTCCTGCTTGTGGGGCTGTTTTCTGTCCCGCTTAAAGGAAAGCGTTACTCCGTCGATCGCGGCGGGCGCAACGCCCGTCACTTCCCAGCCGAACGCCTCGTACATATCGGCAATCCTCGATTGCTCCTTCGCCTTCACCGTTTTGGACATATATTCGTATGTCAAAAAATCCTTGTTTACCATGTTTTTCTCCTTTTTAAGTTTTTTCCGAAAAGCCCGTCGACTTGACTTTTCCGTAAGACAAGTGTATTATAATAGAGAAAAAACGGAAAAACAAGCGATAAAACGGGCATTTAGACAGACGGGCGGTTTTGTTTTCCGATTTCAGACAAAAGGAGGAATTTGTATCATGGAATACGGCAGCGGGGATTATTCGCGCCATTATATCGTGCAGGCGCTCTTCAAACTGATGGAAACCGAAGACTACGCGTCGATCCGCGTAACGGACGTCTGCGCGAAAGCGGGCGTGGGCAGGGCGACCTTTTACCGTTACTTCCCCTCCAAAGAAGCGGTGATCAAATTCTATTTTGAAAGCCGCAATACGGAATTTAAAGAAAAACAGCAATACAAGCCGCGCTGTAAAGAAGACTACCTCGACATAATCGAAAGGGTGGTCGATAACCTCGAAAAAAGCAAACGGGAAATCCGCCTGCTGCAAAAATCCCACCTCGAATATCTCTATTTCGATTTTATGAACGACGGATTTATCCGCATGTTTGAAGACGAGCTCAGCCACAATAACCTCTTTCTCGCCGCGGGATATGCCGGCGCGATTTTCAATATCTCCATGCGGTGGGTTCGTTCCGACTGCAAGGAGGATAAATCGCTCGTCATCGCCGCCATAGAGCAAATCACGTTCGGAAGCGGCAAGCTGTAATATACCGCCACAGTATATTGCGCCCCTCCTTTTGCGCCGCATACGGCGCAAAAGGAGGGGCAAAAATAATCGCCGTCGCTCCCTACGCGGCGGTTTACCGAAGCGCGCGGCGACTATTGCATTCGCGACAGCATCCATGCGCCCGCCGACAACGACGCACTCGACGCCATACGACGCGCACGAAAAGCGCGCCCCTCGGCGCGGGCGCAAAAAAACACTTTAAAGCAACGCCGCATGAAAATAATTATCAATCCCGAAAATTTCCATAATTTTCCAATTATCGAAAAGTCAAGTAAATCATTGAGAAAACGGCGAAAAAATTTTTTTGATAAATTTTTAAAAAAACATTGCATTTTTTCCGCACTGTGGTATAATAATAGCAATAAATGTTTTTTCGGAGGATAAACCTATGAACAAAAACGAGTTGATAAGGGATGTGGCGAATAACGCCGGTATTACCATCAAAGAGGCGACCACTGCGTTTGACGCGGTGATCAAGGCGATTGCCGACGGCATGAAAAACGGAGAAAAAATCCAGATTTCCGGTTTCGGTACCTTTGAAGTGAAGGACAAGCCCGCACGCGAAGGCTTGAATCCCAAAACGGGCGAAAAAATTCACATCGAAGCGTCGAAACTGCCCGCTTTCAAATTCGGCAAGGCGTTTAAGGACGAATTGAACGTGTAATCTTCTCTGAAACTCCCCCGCGTTTGCGGGTAAAAAAGGACGGAAATAATATTTCCGTCCTTTTTTTAATGTTTAACAGGCGATTCCGCTATTTTCTATACTTATATATATTTATTTACTTTAGTCGTTTAATAGACGATAAATAATATACAGTCTATAAACCACCTGCGACGGAAGTCGCATACCCGCCGAATCAAAGGAAAACATCGCGCGAAACAAGCGATATTTTTTCCCGACCGAAATAAACGCCATTCTGCGTAAACGCGTTAAAATGCGCTTTTAAAACGCGCGCCATGCGCCGTATTTTGCCTGCGCAAAGGCGCGCGTTTTTATCGCCTGTCCTTCAGGAAAACACTTATATAAAACGGCATGAAAAAAGCGCACGGCATTCGCCGTGCGCTTTGCGTTTTATTTATTAAAACTTATTTCACGATGGTGGACACAACGCCCGAGCCGACCGTTCTGCCGCCTTCGCGGATAGCGAAACGCAGACCTTCTTCCATGGCGATGGGGGTGATCAGCTTAACGTCGATTTTAACGTTGTCGCCGGGCATAACCATTTCCACGCCTTCGGGAAGGGTGATCGAACCGGTAACGTCCGTCGTTCTGAAATAGAACTGAGGACGATAGTTGTTGAAGAACGG
>QAKE01000071.1 GCA_003343995.1 Bacillota bacterium | reverse complement strand
AATGATACGTCGGTTTCCTCCGGTACCAAAATTTCAAACTTTACGCCATCGGCTTTTAACATCGCCGCAATACGGCGTACAATGTCACGGTTAAACTCCCATTCAAACAATTGGGAACCGTCGCCCCAAACCGGGGAACGTTTCCCGGCGGTTTCTTCGCCGTGTCCGTTGTCTAAAATAACAATAGGTTTCATTTTCTTACCTCCTTTTCTTTATCGTTAATAATATCGTCATCGGTTTCCTTTTGGAAACGCTCGATTATTGGTTGCCAATAAGACGGCAACGCCCGTGTAAATTCCAACCGGATAACATGGTATATTATCCGTAAGGCTATTTTCTTCGGGTATGCCTTAATTAAGTTGCGAAACGCATTTTGCAAGTATACATACATGAACACGTATGTAAGCGACTTAATAACAATCATTGCCGCCCCGTCGTCGCCACATTGCAACATAACGGAATAAATGACGTGTATAATAACGACGTACAAAAACAATTCCGCCAATGCGTTCTTAAACTTATGGAACGAAAAGCGTTTGCAATTCCTTATCGCCACGCCGTCCGCCCTCATTCCCGCCCAAATGTTGAACGCAAACATAATAACTAACGCATACATAAACCCCTCCGTCGGGGTCAGATATGCAAATAACGGGCTTGCGGTCGTGGCGAATATCATACGCCATTGTTCCCAACTAAAAATTTTATCCATATCGTCCATAAATAAAGAGTTAAGGGGCGGCGGTAAACCGCCCCAGTTTTGGTTATTGCTTTATAATCTCGCACAACATAAATTCCGTGCGGTTGTCAACCGCCGTGGTTGTTCCGTTGATAATGTTTCTTTCTTGCATAACTTAAATTTTTGAAATTGCATAAACTAAAGCACGCCCCAATGAATTGTCAATATAATCTCCATCTCTCGGGTGCGCATAATCTGCTGACCATTGTCGGGTTGCTAATTTTACTTTTATAGCTGTTCCGGTTAATGGTATATTCTGTTTCCATTTTATCGCAAAATTTCTTTTTTTATAAATTCGTGGGTAATAGTTATTGGTTCCAACCCAATTTAATTCACTTCCCGTTTTATCCTCAATTGTAGTGTACCATCCGGTTATTGGATAACAATCTTTTCCATATACATTTTTATTGTTTACCCAAACTTCTATACCTTCCCAATGTCCTACGCCGTCAATAGCGAACGTTATTGTATCGTTTCCATCAGCTACAAAGTCAAAATCCCTTGAATGAAGCGAATTTTCGCAATAATCCCTTGCATATTTCCACGCATCAACGAAATATACGGTTCCATCGAATTTTTCTGCAATCCATTGTTGTATATATGTATATTCTGCGGTATCTCTGGTCCACATATCAACATAATAAATATTGAATAGACATATTTTGCATTTCGGAACCATCTTTTTTATGTTACTTATTAGTAACTCCATTTGTTGCATATATTGTTCTATTGAACGAATTGAAATTTCCTGCCCTACCAAATCATCAATGGTTTCTATACAAATAAACTCATTCAAATGCAATGGTTCTGCCCATGTTATTTGACCTTGAACATTATCAACGGTTTCAATTCTACGGGTCTGTACTTGGCGCAAATCTCCGGTATAAGTTCCAATTCTGACAAAATCCCCTTCGGCAACGTCCGAACCAATTATTTCATCGGCTTTAAGACTGCGTGTTGTTATCTCTTTTATTATTCCAATATTTTTTGTTACGTTATATGTATCACTTCCTGCAACATATTCAATTCCGCCTACTTCTAACATCGGGAATTGTTTCAATTCATCTAATGTTATTCCATTGTAAACACGCTTTATCTTTCGTGGATAATTTGCCCAATCATCATTTCCCGTAAGTCCTATTGTTACAACATCGGGACTGAAATAATCAGCAATATTCCAATACACCCTATTGATATATGAACCACTATTGAAATTTGCCGCTGTCCAACCTCCTATTCCTGCGTTCATAACATTATGGAAAACGGAACTCGCAAAATTAAATACAAAATACGGGTTATTTCCACCCTCTATTTTTAGGGTTATTTCTCTTTCTACATCTGAATCAAACCAAAATTTATAAAATGATTTTTCATTAATCAAACGAAAATCCAAACCGGAACTAATATTTGCCGGGTTTGTTGGGTCGTATGAAATTGTTCCATCCCCGTATGGACTTTCATTTTCTCCACTCTCTGTTTCTCCAACGGTTGATTTAACAAAACAAATTGTTTCCCCGTAATTGTAAGATACATCAATTACCGCCCCCGCTGTTGGTGCTTCCTTAAAATACAATGTATGTATAACGTTTCCATTATCATCTAACGAACGTATAACAAGACAATCAGCACCAACCGGGAACGTTACGCCGTACCCTTGCGTATTTAATATAATATTCTTGGGAACTCCATTTACCTTTAGAACATGGGAATATGTAAAGCAACGTTTTAGGTTGAATTTTATTTTCTCCCCATCTCCGGAAAATTGTTCTGTATCGCTTCCTATTGTTGTGTTGTGGTTTGTAAATTCAGCAACTTTTGTATCTCCATCATATAAACCTATTAAAGCATAATCAGACGTTCTTTCTATCACTTGGCAAATATTTAATTCACTTCCTTTGTGCTTAAACTTAATTTCCGCACCTACTCCGGATATTTTTATGGCTTTTCCATCCATAAATTTAACGTCGTTTGTCTGTACTTCGCCATTTGTCGTTTCAACGTCATTATATGCTGTATATTTTCCGGAACTTTTATACAACCAATCAATTGGCTTTTTTAGATACGAATAAAACAAAAATCCATCGCCCCACACATTTGACGACCCCGCAAAAACAACATTTTTTTGTTGCATCGGCATTATATATGTATTTTCCTTTTGCAATTCTGATATATCCGTTTCTATTTTATGCAATCTATCGTTCATATCCGTTTCTATTTTATGCAATCTATCGTTCAACGGTTCATTCCATGTTCGCAATAGATTGAATACAATTTTATTATCTATCCTTGTGCCGTAAGAAAATTCTGTTCCTGCAAAAACCGAATAATCTATTAATACCCTAATTCTTAACCCTGCCATTTCTCCGGACGAAACCGTAACATCAAATTCATGTTCTTGATAGTCGCATGGGACCCTAGGCGCAATTAATATTGACGCTATGTCCCAATTTTTTGTTTCATTGTATATCCTTTTGTTTGCGAAATATACTAATTGCCCAAAAAAACCACTACCCGTTGCTTCTGTTTGTGCGGAAAAAGTTCTAACAAAAATATCATCGTTTTTTATTGCCTCCGGTACGTCATAAAAACCTATATTTTTAATTGCAGAAATAATTTTCCTTTCCGCTTCACTATAATTGTCATCCGGATTTTTTAAGAAGTTCAATCCACCATTACCGTATACATCGGTTTTCAGTCCGGAAACGTCTGTTTTAAGTGCATCAACATCGGTTTTTAGTCCGGAAACGTCTGTTTTAAGTGCATCAACATCGGTTTTTAGTCCGGAAACGTCTGTTTTAAGTGCATCAACATCGGTTTTTAGTCCGGAAACGTCTGAATATTCAGAAAAGTTTGTGTATCTATCATTAATTTTCAATTTTATCTCTCCGGTGCCGGCATCAGATATATAAATTGTCTCACTATCCGGAACCTGCGAAACATCTATTGTTATATAGTATTGTTTGCCGTCTATTTTATATGAAAATGGGGCATTGAAATTTACATTAGTCAACAAATCACCTCTTTTCCAAACTTGGTCTTTCTCCCATGCAAAACCAATTCTATTCCCATAAGCTGAATGTCCTTTTACAAAAGAAAAAAATCCTAATCTTAAACTTTTATCAAATCCGGCAATATTTAACCCTCCAACTTTTTCAAAGAAAAGAGTATTTTTTGCATTTACGACTGAATTTTGAAAGTCAAACCAATCCGGATAAACATTTATTGATTTATTAGTAAGAACATTTAGCCTATAAACACGCCAAATATTATTGTCCGTATATATTATAGCCAATTCATTTGGATTTACTTGTATATTGCCAAAGTTTAAATAAATACCATCTGTTGTAGTCAAATAGAATACATTTGCATCGGGTGTTCCGGGATTTGTGCCGGGTATGGCTATTCCTGCAAATGTCGCATTTTCTCCAATTACAGATACAATACTTTTTAATACATTTTGAAGTATTGCCCCGGTAATTTCTTGATTGCCATTTGTTTTTATAACATCCGCAATCGCTTGTTTTAATTCTTGATAATTCGCCATAACTAATTAATTTAATCGTTATTAAAATCATTATTGTAATCGCTGTTAAAATCGCCAATATTTGCCCCTAAATATCCACGACCTATTTTTTTAACGACGGTTGCTGTCTGAAATTCTATTTCCACGCTCGCCAAATCTCCCTGCGTCTGCCATTTTGGGGTAATTAGAAACGTATCGCAATCGTATTCCCTGCCGTATTTATCCGTTATGTGTATATAATCAGCCATACGAATAAAACGCATAACATCGCATAAGTATTCCGGTGCCAATATAGTACATTTGAACGTCTTTACCGAAATTTGTTTTTCCGGGAAAAAATAACCGTCCCTATCTTCCTCCTCTTCCTCAAATTGATATTCGGGTTTTCCTAACTCGGTACAAAGATATAACATGTTTTTAAATGTCGGATTTTTATAAACTATTTGTCCGGCGTCAAACACTAAATTTTCAATGTCCCACCAATCAATTTTCAAATAACCGGAAACGTCCTGCACAACCGTAAACATTTCAGAATACCACGTTTGAACGCCATCAGATAACCGCAAATAATAAATTCCGTCAAACTGATTTAACGGCATGGGTAATATTGCCGGGTATAATATTACATCATATCCCAACGACTGAAACCGGACAACTTGCAATCCGGTTTCCCTCATGTATGTTGTTATATTTGCAATTTGTTTTCCGGTTTTATCATATAGAATAACAGACGTAACAGAATTTGAACGGGTATTTCTTATTATCTGAAACGGCAATAATCTATCAGCCGGTGCGAACAATGGGTATATTTGCCCGTATGCGTAACTTTTACGGTGGTTCTGCTGCTCTATTGACGTGTACCACGGCAATACGCTTATATTGTTATTCTGTATCATATTTCAACGTTGCTTTAATGTTTCGACTACACAAATTTACGCTTAATTTATCAACTTGACCGTTACCGATATA
>QAKE01000059.1 GCA_003343995.1 Bacillota bacterium | reverse complement strand
GCACAATGTCGACCCGCGGTCCAAATACCTACCTGTATGCTACCAATATCATCTTACCAGAAGATTTCATATTTGCCTGTTTCAGCAATATGGACCTTTTGGATTCCTATATGGTTGGCTTTCTTGCCTGCCTGAACCGTAGCTATCATATTACCTCTTCCAAGTGCTTTATCTCGAATACGCCTACCCATTCCTCAGAAGAAATCTTGCATGTAATTCAGGTAAGCAAAAAGGAATTGTCCGAATTTCGAAAGAGTAACTTCTTTACTTTTGGCGTTCATCAACAGCAATATTAACTGAGAGAAACCGCATCTATGGTGTCATGATTGCCGCAAAGGTTTTAGCTGGTGCTGCTTGGAATATCATCAAAAATTCTTCTGTTCTTGACGAAATAAAGGAAGGATTTCAGCACAGCCAAGTAAGCCATGCTTGATTGCAACAACTGCAGATAAATCGCTGTTGAACCGTCGCCCTCTGGAAACCACTTTCCGGAGGACGGCTTTCTATTTTCAGCACGCTTTTCTGTCTCAAAGAGGAGACTGCTCGTTTTTCATTTCTATGATCAGTTCCGCGCATTTCCGCTTACACCAGAAAATAAAACGCGGTAGATACCGCGGGGCATATACACCTTGTCTTCACCACAGAAGAAATCCGAACATATACAGGCTTCAAATTTTACTTGTGTGATCTAATAAAATACAGTAAAATTATTAGTACAAACGGTTAGATTTTACCTTCTACGCAAATAGGAGTATTGCAATGGCAACGTTAAAAGAAATTGCAGGCCTGGCCGGGGTATCTTCGGCTACGGTATCCAGGGTCTTGAATCAGGACCCCTCTCTTAGTGTGACGGAAGAAACCAGAAAGCGCGTTCTGGAAACCGCAAAAGAGCTGGGATACCGGACAGTTCAACAACGGTACCAGGGAACCCAGGCCCCAGAAGAGTCGGACGTTCCCAAACAGAACGGGCCAGTGGAAAAGCGCATCGGCATTGCCCAGATGTATGAAACCCAGCAGCTGCTGGAGGATATCTACTACATGCTCCTCAAAAATGTGTTGGATGAGGTGTGTTTTGAGCGGCACTGGAGCACAGTGATGCTGTTTCGCAACGAGCAGGGCCATTTTGTAAAGAACGATGAGCTGCCGCTGGACGGAATCGTGGCCATCGGGCGCTTTACGCAGGGAGAGATTGAGGATTTCCATTGCTACACAGAGAACGTGGTATTTTTGGATTCCTCTCCCGATGAGGAAAAGTATTGCAGCATCGTTCCCAATTATCACCTGGCTGTGCGGCAGAGCCTCAACTGTTTTTGGACTCACGGCTATGAGCGGATAGCATATTTGGGCGGCGTAAATACCTATGGGGCGAAAAAAGAGCTCTCCATGGATCCCCGGTTTTACTATTACAAAAACTCCCTTTTGGAGCGAGGCTCTTATGACCCAGACCTGGTCATCGACTGTGAAATGAACTCCAGAAGCAGCTATGCCGCCATGAAAGAATACTTAGAGAGCGGAAAACCCCTTCCTGAGGCCATTTTCGCAGCCAGCGATGTGGTGGCCCCCGGGCTTCTGAAAGCTCTGCGTGAGCATCAAATTCAGATTCCCCAGGATATTGGCGTGATTACATTCAATAACACCAGCCTCTCCCAACTTTCAGAGCCGCCTCTCTCCTCGGTAGAAGTTTTTCTCCAGGAAAATGCCGATGCGGCCGCACTATGCATGGAGCTGCTTTGGCAAAAGAAGATCCATCCAAAGCAGATTATTATCTCGTGCAAGCTGGAAGAACGAGGTAGTGTGAAAAAAAAGTGAAGAAACGGAAGATGCAGAAGAGTTTCTCTTCTGCATTTTTCATAAATTCAAGTAAAGATTTTAGTTAATAATTTACGAATTTATCTTTCTAGTGTTAAAACTTTTAGTAAATATGTTGACTCAGTCCTTCTGGGATGATATCTTCTATGTAGTTAGTACAAAGGAGAGGCGGAAGGACAAATATGAGCATTGCAGTTAGTACAAAAGGCAACACATTTTTGCTCAGCACAAAATCCACCAGCTATGCATTTGGGGTGGACGACCAGGGCTTGGTAAGGCACCTTTACTGGGGAAAGAAGCTGCCGTCTGTGGACGAACTGGAGCTTCCTGAGCTGACCGAGGTCTCCACCAACGACCCCGTGTATGAAATCACCAAGGAGGAATTCCCGGTTCACGGCGGCCTGCGCTACAAGGAGCACTGCCTGAAGGCCACCTTTGCCGACGGCACCCGGGAGCTGGTGTATGAATACCGCGGGTACGATGTGGTAAAGGCCGAGGACAGTGAAGAGCTGATTGTTCATCTCAAGGACAATCACTATGAATTTTTCATGGATCTTCACTACAAAATCTATCCGGAATACGACCTGATGGAGCGGAATGTGGTGATTGAAAACCAGATGTCCGAGTCCATTCAGATCGAGCGGCTGCACAGCGCCCAGTTCCACATCCCCTACGAGAATCTGAACTTCTCCAACGTTCACGGCCACTGGGGTGCCGAGCAGCAGCGCTTTGTCCAGAAGGTGAGCTACGGAAAGATCGTCATCGAAAACCGGCGGGGCATCTCCAGCCACAACCACAACCCCTATTTCGTCCTGGACCGGGGCGCCACCGAGACCAGCGGCGAGGTATACTTCGGCGCCCTGTGCATGAGCGGCAATTTCAGCGGCGTGGTGGAGCAGACTCCCTACGGCGAGACCCTGGTGCAGATGGGAATCAACTCCCACGACTGCGTGATGGAGCTGAAACCCGGGGAGATTTTTGAGGCTCCCTCCATCCTCTGCGGATATTCGCCCTGCGGCTTTGAAACCATGTCCCACAATCTGCACCGCTTTGCCCGGGACTTCATTGTCCACAAGGGCATTCGCCCCGTCCTGTATAACTCCTGGGAGGCCACCGAGTTCCACGTGAACAGTCGGGACCAGATCAAGCTGGCCCAGAAGGCCCGGGAGCTGGGTGCCGAGCTGTTTGTGCTGGACGACGGCTGGTTCGGCGAGCGCCACAGCACCCAGAACGGCCTGGGCGACTGGTACGTTAACGAGGGAAAATTCCCCAACGGCCTGGAAGAGCTCATCGGCGCGGTGAAGGATCTGGGCATGATGTTCGGCCTCTGGGTAGAGCCCGAGATGGTCAATCCCAAGGCGCAGCTCTACCAGGATCACCCCGACTGGATCTACCACTACAAGACCCGGGTCAGCGATACTTCCCGGGTGCAGTACGTGCTCAACGTCACCAAGCCCGAGGTGCGGGAGTTTATCTACAACATGCTGGATAATCTGCTCACCAAGTATGACATCGACTACATCAAGTGGGACGCCAACCGCCCCATCTCCCAGACCGGTCCTCAGCGGGACATCTGGTACAAGCACATCCAGACCGTCTACGACATCGTGCGGGAGCTGAAGAAGAAGCATCCCCAGGTTCTCTTCGAGGCCTGCGCCTCCGGGGGCGGCCGCATCGACTACGGCATCCTGAGCATCTTTGATGACTTCTGGACCAGCGACAACACTGACGCCTACGACCGCCTGTACATCCAAGACGCCTACTCCCGCATCTACCCCATCAAGGCCATGCGGGCCTGGGTGACCGACTGCCCCAACTTCCTCTCCGCCCGGGTCATTCCCCTGAAATTCCGGTATCACAGCGCCATGATGGGCTCGCTAGGAATCGGGTGCAACATTCTGAAATTCACGGACGAGGAAACCGAGCTGTCCAAGGATATGATCCGGCAGTACAAGGAGATCCGCCCCGTTGTGCAGGAGGGCGATTTCTACCGCCTGGACAATCCGTCGGCCAACGAGTACTTCCTGTATGAGTACCTCAAGGGCGAGCAGGGCCTGATCTTCGCCTTCCTGCCCCAGAGCAAGGTGGGCCACCGGGGCACCACCATCCGGTTGCGTGGTCTGGAGGAAGATGTGCTGTACACCCTGCACACCTCCAAGGGCGACATCACCAAGAGCGGAGCCTATTTGATGTACCACGGTCTGGAGGTTAAGTTGAGCGGCGACTACGCCAGCGCTATTGTCCGCTTTGAACGTAAGCAGTAAGTCCAGGTCCGCCTGGCAGCAAATATTGTTGGAGGGAGAAAACTTATGAAATTATCCGCTGGAAGAAAACTTTGCTTTGGCGTGGGCGCATTAGGTAAAGACCTGTGCTACGCCATGATCTCCACATTCCTGATGATCTACCTCACCGACACCGTGGGCCTGGCTCCCCTCTTTGTGGGCAACCTGTTCCTGGTGGCCCGTGTGTGGGACGCCATCAACGACCCCATGATGGGCTTCATGGTGGATAACACCCGCACCCGCTGGGGCAAGTTCCGTCCCTGGATTCTCATCGGCACCCTGCTCAACTCGGTCATCATGATCTTTATGTTCCGTAACCCCGGCCTGGAAGGCTTTGGTCAGTACGCCTATTACTCCGTCATCTACATCCTCTGGGGCATGACCTACACCGTTATGGATATCCCCTACTGGTCCATGCTGCCTTCCCTGTCCTCCACTCAGAAGGAGCGGGAGTCCATGTCCGTCATTCCTCGGATCTTCGCCAGCTCTGCCTGGCTGCTCATGGGTGCCTTTGGCATTACCCTGAGAAACTATCTGGGCAATGGCGACGAGGCCAAGGGTTACTCCTCCCTGGCTGTGGCCATCTGCGTGGTGTTCATCGTTACCATCCTGGTCACCGTTGTCTTCGTTAAGGACCGCAGCAGCCTGGATGCCGCCGAGGGCAAGAAGGCCCAGCGCACCTCTCTGAAGGACGCCATCCACATCATCACCGCCAACGATCAGCTGAAGGTTTACATCGGCGTCGTGCTGGCTTATAATATGCTGGTACAGCTGGCCGGCGGCATGGCTCTGTATTACTTCAAGTACGTCACCGGTGAGGAGAACCTGTTCTCCTTCTTCACCACCGCCGCCTCCTTTGCTGAGATCATCGCCCTGTTTGCCTTCCCCGTGCTCTCCCGCTTCATGAACAAGAAGCAGGTCTTTGCCATCGCCAGCTTTACCCCCGCTGTGGGCCTGATCGCCCTGCTGGTGTTTGGCTATGTGGCTCCCACCAATATCCCCCTGATCATTGTGTGCGGCCTGCTCTTCAAGTTCGGCTCCGGCCTGACCCTGGGCGCTACCACCGTTATGCTGGCCGACGTCATTGACTACGGCGAGGTCAAGCTGGGCACCCGCAACGAGAGCATCGTGGCCTCCTTCCAGACCCTGCTGGTTAAGACCGCTTCCGCCGTGGCCGGCTGGCTGATCGGCGTGGGCCTGACCATCTTTGGCTATGTGGAAAACGTGCCCCAGACCCCCGAGACCATCATGGGTATGCGCATCCTCATGGGCGTGATCCCCTCCATCGTCACTGTGCTGGCCTTTGTCATCTATGTGAAGGGCTATAAGCTGGACGGCAAGGCCATGGAGGACATCACCAGACAGCTGAAAGAAAAGAATAAGGTGAATCACTAATGTTTCTTGGCGTAGACTATTATCCCGAACAGTGGTCCCCCTCCATGCTGGAGGGGGATCTAGACAATATCTGTGAGTTGGGGTGCAATGCCATCCGCATTGCGGAGTTTGGCTGGCATCTCATGGAAAAGACGGAGGGTCAGTTTGACTTCTCCTTCTTTGACCATGTGATCGCCCGGGCCAAGGCCCGGGGGCTGTCCGTCGTCATGGGCACCCCCACCGCTACCATCCCCGCCTGGCTGGCCAAAAAGCACCCGGAAATTCTCTCGGAGTTTGAGGACGGAAGCAAGCGGGTGTTCGGCGGGCGGCACGTGTACTGCTTCAACAGCAAAGCCATGTATACATACTCCGAGCGCATTATCCGCGCCATGGCGGAACACTATAAGGATGAAGAGGCCATTGTGGCCTGGCAGATCGACAACGAGCTGGGCCATGAGGACAGCGATATCTGCTGGTGCCCCCAGTGCCGTGAGGGATTCCGGGCCTATCTGAAGGAGAAATTTCACGGCGATATCCAGGCCCTCAACGAGACCTACGGTACCACCTTCTGGTCTCAGGAGTACAACGATTTTGACGAGATTCCCCTGCCCGCTCCGACGATCACCACCCACAACCCTGCCCTGCGGCTGGATTGGGAGCGGTTCCGCAGCGAGAGCATCGTGCGCTTTGCCGCCTTCCAGACCAAACTGCTGCGGGAGATCATCCCCAACGTGACCATCATCCACGATTTTCCCGGCGGAGGTCTGGGCAAGCATGTGGACTACTCTGCGGTATCCAAGCACCTGGACATTGCCGCCTACAACAACTACCCCGTCTGGGGCGGTCAGCGTGAGCCCCTCTCCCCCAACGAGATTGCCTTCGGCCTGGACTATATCCGGGGTTTGAAGGGTGAGAACTTCTGGATCACCGAGGCTATTATGGGCGCTCAGGGCCACGACGTCACCGGCTTCTCCCCCCGGCCCAATCAGGCAAAGATGTGGGCCTACCAGGGCATGGCCCGGGGCTGTGAGTCCATGTTCTTCTTCCGGTATCGGGGCGCCACGAAAGGTGCCGAGCAATTTTGCTATGGTGTGCTCGATGCAGACAACGTCAAGCGGCGGAAGTTCTATGAGGTGAAAGAATTTTTCCACAGCATCCGGCAGTACGCCTCCGCGCTGGAGACCCCTATTGCCAGCCGGGTCGCCATCGTGTACGACTACGACTCCCTGGCCGCCTTCCGCATCCAGCGGCAGAGTGTGCTTCTGGACTGCCAGGCTGAGATGCAGAAGTACCACAAGTTCTTCTACGACCGCAATGTTGCTGTGGATGTAATTCCCGCGGACAGCGATCTTTCCGGCTATCAGGTCCTGATCCTGCCCCAGATGATCATCGCAAAACCGGAATTTCAGGCCAAGATCAAGACCTTTGCCCAACAGGGCGGCACGGTCGTGCTGACCTATCGGGATTTTGTCAAGGACAACGATAACAATCTAGTTCTTGGAAAGCAGGTCCCTGTGGATTTTGATTCCTTTGCTGGCGTGTGTGTGGTTGAGACCGAGAGCCTGCAGGAGGGACAGGAATTCCCGCTGGTGGGAGAAGACCTCTTCACTGGCGTCCAGGGTCAGGGTGGCATTTTCCGGGATATGCTGGAGGTCCATGGGGCCCAGGTGCTCCTGCGCTACGCCGACCCCTTCTACCAGGAGTTTGCCGCCGTCACCCGCAAGCGGCACAAGGACGGCTTTATCTACTATCTGGGCTGCGGCCTGGAGGAACCAGTGCTGAACCGGATTCTGGAGCAGGTCTCCGTCGAGCAGCATATCCCCCTGGAGCTGTCCCAGTCCGGGGTTGAAGTGGTGTACCGGGGGACCGGCAAGGACCGGGTGCGCATGATTCTCAACCATAATGCCCACCAATCTGAACATGATAACAAGACCCTTGCCCCTTTCCAGTGCAATATCAGTCCAGCAACGGAATAAGATTTTGCAGATAAGCCGTATGCTCTTATCTCTTCTTACCAGTCATCCCACTTGTTGCATGAAACATAAACGATGCGCCCCGCCGGACTACGGTGGGACGCATCGTTTTTATGCATTATGATCATAATTACAGTTTGATAAAGAAAGAAAATGCGGTGTCTCCACCTCGTTTGTCCAATTGGTCACGTCTTCCTGGGCTAAAACAATGTCCATATCCTCCAACTTTTTAGGTATTCTGGCGCGCCGCGCCAACAAGATGCTGGGCCGTGGGGAAACCATTGAGATTTCCCTGTTCCACATGATGTGGGAGGAGGGCAAACACGCCGGCAAGCGTATCGGTCTGCATGCCTGCATCATCAACAGCGAGGAAGAAAATATCCATGTGGCCGGGGTAAAGGCCATCCCCAGTACCCCTGCCAATCCCCGCGAGCTTGGCAAGCCCCGCTCCAACGGTTTGGTTGAGCTCTTTGATGAGGAGACTGGCTGCCCCATCGCCGTGGTGGACGACACACTGATTAGCGGCATGCGTACCGGCGCGGACAGCGGCCTGGGCGCCAAATGCTTTGCCCGAGAGGATTCGGAGGTCGTGGGCCTGATCGGCAGCGGCATCATTGCCGGTTACTGCCTGGAGTCAACCGCCATGTCCATGAAAAACATCAAGAAGGTGAAGATTTACGATCTGATCCTCGAGAACGCCCAGCGCTTCTGTGAAAAATTTGCTCATCTCGGCTACGAGTTTGAAGTAGTCGACAGTGCAGTGAAGACCATTCGGGATTCTGATATTGTACATACCTGTTCCCTGGTAGACGTAGGCGAGGAGTATGTGGAACCGGACTGGATGAAGCCTAGTTCCTTCCATTCCTTCGTTTCTCAGTATGACTACAAGGAGGCCTGCCATCTGTTGCCCAATGTAAAGTTCGGCATGGACTGGGAGGACCGCCTCAATGACCGGGATTCCTGCACCTTGGCCAACATGGTGCTGGATGGCAAGATGGAGCGTCCTGAGATCACTCAGGTCAGCGATGTGCTTCTGGTCAAGCAGCCCGGCCGTACTAACCCCGATGATATCTATATGTTTGCTACCATCTGGCTGAGTGTGACCATGATTGCAGGTGCGTGGGTATCTTTTTGTATTGGGTCAGGCTTTGCCACAGGCCAAGAACTGCTTCAATATTTTGGTGCGTACGGAGCACTTGGCTTTAGATCTATTATCGTAGGCATGATCCTGCACGGTTATAGTTCCGCATCCTTCCTAAAGCTGGGGAATGAGCAGCATTTCCATAATCCAATGGATGTGTTTGATTACTACTGCGGTAAAACATTTGGGAAACTCTTCAAACTGCTGTCGGTGTTTTCCTGCTCCTTTCCCCGATCGTCATGATCGCCGGCTTTGGTGCTGCCCTCAATCAGCATTTTGGTGCTCCATTGTCGGTTGGCGCGCAGTGGTCGGTATTCTATGTATCATTACTATTTTGCTGGACTCGAAGAAAATGGTGGAGATCCTGGGCTTTATTGGACCAATCATTATTTTCATTACCCTATTTACTGGTGGAATCTACCTCACTCAACATTGGGAACTAATTGTGGAAGGTATGTCCATTGCCCCCAGGAGAGTAGCTTGCGTATGGGAACCATCTTTTATGGTCTGGCATGTGTGATGATGGTTGCTGCGTTCTTCTGCAACTACGTTATGATTGGAAAACAGGCTGTTCCCACCCTATATCTGGCTAACACTATCAGCCCTCTGCTGGGCTACGCATTTCTGACGGTAATTTTTCTAGGGATTTATTCCTCTGCTGTACCATCGCTGTTCACCTTCTGCACCACATTCTTTAAAGAAGGCACAACTCAACACCGTAGTTTTACTGCGGCCGCGCCTGTGGAGGCACCGGAGACGGCACAGAATTGTACGCCGGGAAAAGCCAAGTCATCAATCCAGTAGGAACTCTTTTACAAATGGCTGGAACGGAGGAAGAAACGATCTTATATCAAACCATTTATCCCAAGCGTGTCACAGAGGAGCGAAAGAACAATTCTCTCCTCTATGATCGACACCCAGAGGATTATGGTGACATATTGTCTTCTATTCCTGTACAGCAATTATATTTTATGCCAAATAGAAGAAATACATAGGTGAACACCGCACAATGATTGTGGGAAATCTCCTGTTTACCCTTTCCAGTGTCCTTTTTGCCGTTATGAGCACCTTCAGTTTAAACCTGTTGGCATCGCTCTGTGTGGTTTGGGATATGGATATGGGGGAATGATTCCTTTGTCCACCATACTTTCCCGCTGGTTCGATGCACATCGAGGCACGGCCTTAGGTCTGGCTGCTGCAGGTTCCGGTGTAGCAGCTGCTTTTCTTCTCAGGGCATCTACCGGTCCAGGCTTTTCTCACCTGACAGTACTTTACCAACAAGCCGGACTATCACCGGCGTATACATCATTTCTTATTTCTTATCTGAGCTTGATGCTGATCGTGGGGAAGATTTTATATGGATATCTCAGTGACCAGTTGGGGGAATACCGTGCACATATGCTGGCTTTTTTGCTCTCACAAGTGGAGACCGTTTTCTATACCTTCTGCACCTATCTGCCCATCCATCTGCTGGCCTATCTTCCCTTCCTGGATATTCTGCGCTTTGGAAAGCGGTGGATGGCCCTTACCGTAGCCGGTAATATGGCCATTCACATGCTGGGAGCAGCTTGGGTAATCTCCATGGGCCGGCCGGACCTGGTGATGCTGGTGGGCGAGCTCAAGCAGGTTCTGGACCAGACTGTGCAGAAAAACAGCTTTTACATGGTTAAGGTCGCGGGGCACTTTGAGACCATACAGGTACGCAGCGAATACGCCCAGCAGAAGCCCTACTTGGACCTGGCCGTCGATCTGAGCAAAGCCATCCAGCAGGTGGAGACCAACGCCTGAGCAAATATTGCTTCCAACCGCACTCCAGGGCAATGCGAATGGCGTGCGTCAGGCCGCTCAGTTCCAAGCTGGACAGGAAACAACAAAGTTGCTGTATAACGTGATGACAGCACTGAAAGCAACTGCTTCTATTTCTCAGATAAAAGATACCCAGAAAAGGCCAGCAGATTGGATTTTACAGAAGATTATACAATCTGCATCTTATTAGAACAGAAAAAGACCACGGTCAGCGGTAAGCTGGTCGTGGTCAAAGAAACCTTGTAGATAAGAAAAATTTTGTGGTCTCTTGAAAAAATAATACTACTTTAAGCACATCACAGAAAAGAGCCTTCTAAAGTGCCCTACAACTCCAATTTTAATCTTCACAATGCCAAAGAATGTGAGAATTTATCTTAAATCCATACTTTTCATACAAATGTATTGCATCATTCCCATCAACCACCTTCACCTCGATGTGAGTGATGTTATTTTTACAAAAAGTTTCCATTGCCCACTCCATAAACTGTTTACCAAAACCTTGTTTGCGATACTCCTGTAAGACAACTAAATAATCTAACTTTCCATTTTTCCCATTCATGTCTACCTTGCAAAAACCTACAATTCTTTCTCCGCTTTCAATAACTGCAATACGCGATTGTCCCTTTTCCAAATTTTCCGAGAAAAGATCTAGTGTTTCGTTATATGGTCTGCTGGGATAACTCCCCTTAAAATTAACCGATATTGTGTTGTGATATTCTGAAAGCTGCATGATACAATCCAACAATTTATTAACTTCATTTACTTTTATTTCCCGAATTTTCATATCTTACCTCGCAAATTCTTATTTCTTATACAATATGCTTTTAAGGTAACATCATATAAAAAATTGTTCGTTGTTCAACATTCATAGGAGATACACATTTAGATTACCATCTATGGTTAATGAATGCAAGCGACACCATGATACGCCCCGCATCCGCCTTCAAATGAACAAGACTCAGATTACTTCTTTTTCTCCCGGGAACGCAAATCGACATTTTCTCTCTATCCTCCGCTCTTGTTTTTTCTGAAAGAACGCGCTACTATAAAGATAACTACTTTATAAAATTAAAAAAGGATGCTTGGCTATGCGTACAACCCCTGCAAACAATATGGATGTAAAACGGCTCAACCGCAGCAATACTCTGCGGTGTTTGCTGACCTGTGATAAGATCTCACAGCCGGAACTGGCACAAAAATTAAAGTTGAGCTGGCCCACTGTATTGCAAAATGTGAAGGAGCTGACTGCTCTGGGACTTGTGCAGGAGGTAGGCGCTTATGAGTCCACCGGCGGCCGAAAAGCAAAAGCCTACGCTCCGGTACGGGATGCCAAGCTGGCTGTGGGATTAGATATCACACAAAACCATGTGGGACTGGTTCTGGTGAATCTGTCCGGAGAAATTCTTCGGTATACTCGAAAAAAGCGGGTATTCTCCCTCCAGGAGGACTACCTGATGTCCCTAGAGAACCTGTTGACCGACTTTCTGGAAGAGGGAGAAGGGGAAAAGCTGCTGGGAATCGGAGTTTCTCTGCCCGGCATTCTGGACGAGACCGGAGAGCGGCTGCTATATTCCCATGCGCTGGACATCTATGACGTGGAAACAAAGCAATTTAGCCAGTACCTTCCCTATCCCTGCATTTTCATGAACGATGCCAACGCCGCGGGCTTTGCAGAGCTCTGGAAAAATCCAGAGGCAGAAAACCTGATTTACCTGTCCCTGAGCAACACCGTGGGCGGCGCCATCATCAACGGCGGCAGACTTTATACCGGGAATAACCTGCGGGCCGGAGAATTTGGCCACGTTACTTTGGTTCCCAATGGCCGGAAGTGTTACTGCGGAAAGGTGGGCTGCCTGGATGCCTATCTCTCGGCCAAGGTACTCGCCTCCTATGCAGATGGAAACCTGGCACAGTTTTTTGAGCGGCTGCGGGACCAGAATCAGCAGACCCAAGGGGTGTGGACGGAATATCTGCAGTATCTGGCGGTGGCCATCAACAATCTATGTATGAGTTTTGACTGCGATGTAATTGCCGGCGGCTATGTAGGCGCTTTCCTGGAGGAGTTTGGAGGCCCTCTTCGGGAGATGCTGGCTGAGCGAAACACCTTTGAGCGCAGCGGCGGCTATTTGAAAGAATGCTCGTTTAAACTGGAGGCATCTGCTGTAGGCGCAGCGCTGATGCAAGTGGAAGGATTTTTACAAACGCTGTGATGGAATCAGGCGATTCCCCGAAATGGGAATCGCCTGATTTTTTGCACAAATTATAGCCATATAATTTAGGTTTTCCTCCAATCTTAACCGTTCCCTATTGACTTTAACCAGTCGAGGTGTTTAAATGTAATCACTTAATAAAATACTTTATAAAAGTAAATTAGGAGGAAGGATTATGAACGGGGAAATGAAAGTTGCAGTCATGGAGGGCATCGGGAAAATGGGTTATACCAAGCGCCCGATCCCCACTCCCAAGTCCAATGAGGTCCTGGTCAAGCTGGAGTATGTAGGCATTTGCGGCAGCGATATGCACTACTATGAAACTGGGGCCATCGGGGACTACGTGGTAAAGCCGCCCTTTGTGCTGGGCCACGAGCCCGGCGGCGTGGTAGTAGAGGTTGGAGCGGACGTGACACACCTGAAGGTGGGAGACCGTGTCGCACTGGAACCTGGAAAGACCTGCGGGCACTGCGAATTCTGCAAGACC
Organism: Bacillota bacterium; assembly: GCA_003343995.1. Taxonomy (GTDB): domain Bacteria; phylum Bacillota; class Clostridia; order Christensenellales; family Borkfalkiaceae; genus UMGS775. Next base: position 1,656 of record QAKE01000059.1, on the reverse strand, counting down.
GGACGGTATAATCTCTGCCCGGATGTTGTCTTCTTTGCCACGCCCCCGGTAGACGGTGTGTTCCAGGAATATGTGGCCCACGAGGCGGCGCTGTGCTTCAAGCTTCCGGAACATGTCTCCACCCTGGAGGGCGCTTTGATCGAGCCTCTGGCCGTAGGCTTCCATGCGGCCAATCAGGGCGGCGCCCACGCCGGACAGACCGCCGTCGTGATGGGGGCAGGCTGCATCGGCCTGGTGACCATGATGGCCCTGAAGGCAGAGGGCGTCAGCAAGGTCTATGTGGTAGATATCATGCAAAAGCGCCTGGACAAGGCATTGGAGCTGGGTGCGGACGGCGTTATCAACGGCAAAGAACAAGATGCCGTACAGGCCCTGCTGGAGCTGACAGACGGACGGGGATGCGATCTGGCCATTGAGACTGCCGGGACCGAATTTACCACTCGTCAGTGCATTCAGATGACCAAGAAGGGCGCCACCATTGTGCTGGTCGGCTATTCCAAGACAGGGGAAATCACGCTGCCTATGAGTTTGGCTCTGGATAAGGAGCTGACCTTTAAAACGGTGTTCCGTTATCGTCATATCTATCCCATGGCCATTGATGCTGTGGCGGCCGGAAAGGTGAATCTCAAGGGCATTGTGACCAATATTTTTGATTTTGATGACATCCAAAACGCCATGGACCAAAGTGTTGCAGATAAGGCCAACATTGTAAAAGCCGTGGTCCGAATCGGAAAGGAGTGCTGACATGGAAACCAGCCAGGAAACCAATATCAAAGTTCCTTTCCTCAGCAAGCTGGCGTATGGCTTTGGCGATGTAGGCTGCAACTTCAGCTGGATGTTTGTCGGCAATTTTCTGATGATCTTTTACACGGATGTGTGCGGCATCTCTATGGCCACCGTTTCCACCCTGATGCTGGTCTCCCGGTTTTGGGATGCCATCAATGACCCTCTGATCGGTTCGCTTAGCGATCGCACCAAGAGCCGCTGGGGCCGCTACCGTCCCTGGCTTCTTTTCGGCGCGCCCTTGACCGCCCTTGTGCTGGTACTGACGTTTTGGGCCCATCCCACCTGGTCTGACTCGTCCAAGACCATATATATGTACATTACCTACTGCATCTTGGTCCTGGGGTACACCTGCGTCAATATCCCCTACGGTACCTTGTGCGGCGCGCTGACACAGAACATCGAAGAGCGGGCACAGATCAACACCTCCCGCTCCGTGTGCGCCATGATCGCCATCAATATCATCAACATGATCACCCTGCCCTTGATTGCCCTGTTTGGCAAGGGAGATCAGGCCCGGGGGTATCTTCTGCTCACCATTCTCTATGGCAGCATCTTTACCCTCTGTCACTGGTTCTGTTTTGCAAAAACAAAGGAGGTCGTCTATCCCCCCACCAAGGAGAAGATCCCTCTGGCGGTGCAGCTGAGAGCCGCTGTGCAAAATAAGCCCTACTTGATCGCTCTGGCCGGCCAATTTCTGTTTGGCATCACCCTGTATGGCAGAAACGCGGACCTACTGTACTATTTTAAGTACGTGGAAGGAGACGAAGGTCTGTTCACACTGTACTCCATGCTTCTGATGATCCCCTCCATTCTGGGAGCAGGAGCCTTCCCCTTTGTGTTCCGTTGGCTGGGAAACAAGGGCCGAACCGC
>QAKE01000076.1 GCA_003343995.1 Bacillota bacterium | reverse complement strand
AAAAAACTTGCACCGAAAGTCCTTTCGTAACTTTCGATACAAGTATAAAACTTTTTAAAATTGTGTTTTTTGCGGATAAGAGGGGTAAACGCCTTGCAAGTGCGGGAAAAATGTGCTAAAATATTTAAAGTATACGACTTTGAGGAGCACAAATGATGTTCAGTCCCGAAATAGAAACCATAAACAGAAAACAATTGAAAGAAATGCAGCTCGAAAGGCTGAAACATATCGTCAACTACGCTTACGACAACGTGGAGATGTATAAGCGCCGTTTCGACGAAATCGGGCTGAAACCGAAGCACATTCAAACGCTGAAAGATATCGCGCTAGTGCCTTATACGACGAAAGACGACCTGCGGGAAAATTATCCGTTTCGCCTTTTTGCCGTTCCTTTGAAACAAATTGTGCGTCTGCACGCTTCCAGCGGCACGACGGGAAAACCCGTCGTCGGCGGTTACACCCGCGCCGATCTGGATAACTGGGCAACCTGCGTCGCGCGCGTGCTCTCCATGGCGGGGGCGACGGACGAGGATATTATTCAGGTTTCCTTCGGATACGGACTGTTTACCGGCGGTTTCGGCTTGCATTACGGCATCGAAAAACTCGGCGCGACCGTCGTACCCGTTTCCTCGGGCAATACCGAGCGTCAGATCATGCTGATGAAGGATTTCGGCGTAACGGCGCTCGTCGCCACGCCGTCGTATGCCATGTATCTGGCGGAAACGGCACGGAAAATGGGCGTGATCGACGATTTGAAACTGCGCCTTGCGATTACGGGCGCGGAGGCGTCCACGCCGGAAATGCATCAGTCCTTAAAGGATATATTTCACGTATTTCCCACGGAAAACTACGGGCTGACGGAAGTCGGCGGACCAGGCGTCGCGGGGGAATGCCGCGAAAAAGCGGGCATGCACATCAACGAGGACCATTTTTATGCGGAAATCGTAAATATCGAGGAAAATAAGGTGCTCGGCGAAGGGGAACGCGGAGAAATGCTGATCACCACGCTGACAAAAGAAGGCATGCCTATACTACGTTACAGAACGAAGGACATCACCTCTTTGACGTATGAGCCGTGCAAGTGCGGCAGAACGCTTGCTCGGATGAGCCGTATCGTCGGAAGGACGGACGATATGCTGATCATCCGCGGCGTAAACGTGTTTCCCTCGCAGATCGAAAGCGTGCTGATGGGAATGAACGAACTCGGCAAGTCGTACGAAATCGTCGTCGACAGAGTGAATTATATGGACACCTTGGAGGTGCGGGTGGAGGTCGTGGACGAAAAACTGCTCACCGATTATTCCAAATTGGAAGAGTTGGTCAACCGCATCAGACATAATTTGCGCGTAGTGCTGCAAATCGACGTTAAGGTCAAGCTTGTAGAACCGTTTTCCATCAAGCGGGTGGAAGGCAAGGTAAAGCGGGTAACCGATTTGAGAAATAAATAGGAGTTACGATATGAAAAAATTATTGCTCGGAGATTTCGCCGTCGCGCGCGGCGCATACGAAGGCGGCGTAAAGGTAGCCACGGCTTACCCCGGAACGCCTTCCACGGAAATTACCGAAGAACTCGCGCGGTACGACGACGTTTACAGCGAATGGTCGCCTAATGAAAAGGTCGCCTTCGAGGTGGCGCTCGGTTCGGCGCTCAAGGGGGCGAGAACCATCGTTTCCATGAAGCACGTGGGGCTTAACGTCGCCGCCGATCCGCTGTTCACCGCGGTTTACTCCGGCGTCAACGCCGGTCTTGTGGTCGCCGTTGCGGACGATCCTTCGGTGTTCAGTTCGCAAAACGAACAGGATACGCGTTTGACGGCAGTCAGCGCCAAATGCCCCGTGATCGAACCTTCCGACAGTCAGGAGGCGAAGGATTTCACCGCTTTGGCGTTTGAAATTTCCGAAAAATACGATACGCCCGTGATTTTGCGGCTGACGACGCGCGTCGCTCATTCGCAAAGCCTTGTGGAATTGCAGGACAGAAGGGAAATCCCCAACAAGCCTTATGAAAAAAATATCTCGAAATACGTGATGATGCCGGCGAACGCCAAGAAGAAGCACGTCGTCGTAGAGGATCGGCTGGAAAAGCTTTCCGCCGACGCGGAGAATTTTGCCATGAACCGCGTGGAAAAAGGCTCGTCGGAACTCGGCATTATCTGTTCCGGCGGCGTTTACGAATACGTGAAAGAGGCGTTGCCCGAGGCGAGCGTGCTGAAGCTCGGCATGGTTTATCCGTTGCCGTATAAAATGATCGAAACGTTTGCGAAGAGCGTGAAACGCTGTATCGTCGCGGAGGAACTTGCGCCCCATCTCGAAACGCTTATCAAAGCGCACGGAAGCGAGGTGGAGGGAAAGAATATCTTTCCGCTTTGCGGCGAATTTTCCGCAAAGCTCATCAAAGAGCGCGTGCTCGGCGAGAAAGTCGCGGCGGAAGCGCATCAAGTGCCGGCAAGGCCTCCCGTGCTTTGCGCGGGCTGTCCGCACCGCGGCATCTTTTACGTGCTTTCCAAGCTGAAACTCAATGTTTTGGGCGATATCGGCTGTTATACGCTGGGCGCGGTTACGCCGCTCAACGCGATGGACAGCGTCATCTGCATGGGCGCGAGCATCGGTATGGCTATCGGGTTCGATAAAGCCGAAGATGGCGCGTATAAAAAGACCGTCGCCGTTATCGGCGACAGCACGTTTATCCACAGCGGCATCACCGGTTTGATCGACGCGGTGTACAACAGGGCGCGCGTTACCGTCATCATCGTGGACAACCGTACGACGGGCATGACGGGGCATCAGAACCACCCCGCCACGGGCAAGACCATCAAGAACGAGCCGACGTATCCGCTTTGTCTGGAAGACGTATGCAAGGCGGTGGGCGTCAACCGCATTTCGGTGGTCAATCCCGACGACATAACGGAAACGGAACGCGTGTTGAAAGAGGAACTTCTCGCGGAAGAGGTTTCCGTAATCATTGCAAGAAAACCCTGCGTTTTACTGACGAAAAAACTTTATAACGGGTTCAGCGTAAATCCCGAAAAATGCAAGAACTGCAAAATGTGTCTGAAAATCGGCTGCCCTGCGATCATCAACGGTGAGCACGGCGTAACGATCGATAAATCGCTTTGCACGGAATGCGGGTTGTGCCGCAACGTCTGCAAGTTCGGGGCTATCGAAGGGGAGGCGAAATAATATGGATATTTTAATAGCCGGCGTAGGCGGGCAGGGCACGCTTTTGGCGAGCCGCGTTTTGGGAAAATACGCGCTCGATAACGGGTTCGACTGCAAACTCAGCGAAGTGCACGGTATGGCGCAGCGCGGCGGCAGCGTGATCACGTACGTCAGAATCAGCGAAAAAGAGGGGCAAAAAATTTATTCCCCGATCATCGACGAAAAGGGCTCGGATATTATTTTGGCGTTTGAAAAGCTGGAGGCGCTCCGTTATCTGCATTATTTAAAAGACGGCGGCGCGGTGATTTACTCTTCGCAGGAAATTATGCCTATGCCCGTCGTTACGGGGGCGGAAAGCTATCCTCAGGGCATGGAAAGCGTGTTAAACGGTATTTCCGTCGACGCGCGCGATTTGGCGGTGCAGGCGGGCAATTCCAAAGCGGCAAATTCCGTTATGATGGGCGCGCTTTGCAAAAAACTTTCTTTGGATAAGGAAAAATTCCTTGCGGCGCTCGTCGCCTGCATTCCGCAAAAGACGATTGAAATGAATAAAAAGGCGTTCGAGCTCGGTTACGCCGCCGTAATCTGAACAACGGGAGAACTATATGGCAACAAAACAGGCAAAAGGTTATATTTATAATCCGGAATACGAATGTTTAAGCCGCAGCGAAATGGAAAATCTGCAAAGCGAGCGGCTGAGAAAGACGGTGGAACGGGTATACGCGAACTGCGCGCCCTACCGCGCGAAGATGGACGAGCTTAAATTAAAGCCGTCCGATATCCGCTCCGTTGCGGATTTAAGCAAACTGCCCTTCACCGTCAAACACGATTTAAGGGAAAATTACCCCTTCGGGTTTTATTCTTCGCCGAAAAGCGATATCGTGGAGGTGCACGCCTCCAGCGGCACGACGGGAAAGCTCACCGTCGTCGGTTATACGCAAAACGATATCGACGTATGGTCGGAGATCGTGGCGCGCGGACTTGCGATGTCGGGCGTTACGAAGGATTCCACCGTGCACGTCGCTTACGGTTACGGTCTGTTCACCGGCGGCTTGGGCGCGCACTACGGCGCGCAGAAAATCGGCGCTTCCACCGTTCCCGCGTCGTCGGGTAACACCATTCGTCAGCTTACGCTTTTGCGCGATTTCGGCGCGACGCACCTTTGCTGCACTCCGTCATACGCGATATTTTTGGGTACGGAAATCCAAAACGCGGGTATGAATATCGAAGATTTTTCCCTGCAAGCGGGAGTTTTCGGCGCAGAACCGTGGACGGAGAATATGCGCAAGGAAATCGAGCGTCTGCTGCACATAGACGCCTACGACATTTACGGGCTTTCGGAAATCTGCGGACCGGGGGTGGCGATGGAGTGTATGATGAAAAACGGTTCTCACGTGCAGGAGGATCATTTCATCCCCGAAATCATCGATCCCGAAACGCTCGAGCCGCTGCCGTTCGGCAGCGAAGGGGAGCTCGTGTTCACCACGATTACCAAAACGGGACAGCCGCTTATCCGATACAGAACGAGGGATTTGTGCACCTTAAACGGCGAAAAATGCGCTTGCGGCAGAACGACCGTGCGCATGGGGCGCGTAAAGGGGCGCTCGGACGACATGCTGATCATACGCGGCGTAAACGTGTTCCCGTCGCAAATCGAGGCGGCGATTATGAACGTTAAGGGCGTTTCCCCGCATTACATGATTTATGTGGACAGGATCAACAATCTCGATATCATGGAAATCCAGATCGAACTCGACGGCGATATTACGCTCGATCGCGTGAAGGATGTGGAGATCATCAAAAAGAAGGTGGAAACGGAAGTCAACTCTTACATAGGTTTGAGCGCGAAAATCAAACTTTGCGAGCGCGGAACCATCGCGCGCAGCGAAGGGAAAGCTGTTCGCGTGATCGATAACAGAAATAAATAAGGAGGAAAAATTTATGTTGGTTAAACAATTATCCGTTTTTATGGAAAACCGCCCCGGCAGGCTGTTTAAGCTGACAAACGCTCTCGGAAAAGAGGGCATCGATTTCGTCACATTATCCATTGCGGACACCAAGGATTTCGGCATCGTTCGCTTTATCGCGAGGGATAACGAAAAGGCGTATGAAATTCTCAAAAACGAAGGGTTTACCGTAGGGCAGACGGAGCTTATCGGCGTGGAAGTGGACGATAAGCCCAACGCGCTGGCGTCGGTGATCGGCATTTTGGACGAGCACAACATCAATATCGAATATCTGTATTCGTTCGTGCTGACCAATCACAATTCCGCAAAGATTTTGATGCGCATCGAAAACACGGAAGAGGCGATTAAGGTATTGCAGGGCGAAGGCATTAAGCTGCTTTCCGAAAAGATTTTATAAAATATCGCAAACGGTCCGCTCATACGGGCCGTTTGTTTTTGGGGTTTATATGAAAAAAGAAAATACGATTGAGCAGTTTTACCTTTATTACAATACATATAATCTTGACTTTAAAAATGAGTTAAATACTGATGAAATATGCAATCATTCTTTTGTATTGAAAATACAGATAAACCGCTTTCCGCAGGCTGGGGAAAACGTTGTTTTATGCGAAATTCCGAATGTGATAAAAATCAGCGTTTCGGGATTGAATAAAGCGACGGACGAAGACAGGATAAAAAACAACGATTATGAAAAGGGTGAGCTCCTCTTTTTGTACGCGGATAAAAACGGATACGTGCCTTGTGTGCGAACGGAAATCTATACCGTATCCGAAGAGCATCCTGAATGGGATAAATTTTCTCTTTCTCTTCCCTTGAGTTTGTACGACGCAAAAGAGAACGCGCTGTTTTTGCAATACGATGGCGTATGTCTTCGTTATATCTTTAACGGAGAAGAGGTAAACGCAGAATATCCTTTCGGCAAATTGAAAAAACCGACGGGCTGTCCGTACGTCAATCGGGAGTTCTTATCCGATTTCGGCGTTACGTTGCAAAAACCGTCAACATCAAACAAAAGCGAAATGTTACAGCGAAGTATCTCCTTTTATTCGCCGCGCGGGTATAATACGTGGGCGGGTGATATTGTCAACTATTATAAAGACGGAACATATTATCTTTTATATTTTTTTGATCGCCATCATCACATGAGCCGCTATCGGTGCGGCGCGCATTATATGCGCATAATAACGACGCGCGATTTTAAACATTGGGTGGATCACGGTTCGGTAACGGAAGTAGATGCGCAGTGGCAAACGGTCGGCACGGGAACGATGTTTTTTCATAAGGGTAAATATTATTATTGCCATGGTTATCATACAGGAAGAATGCTGACGGAAAGTCAGCTTGGCTCTATTCTTTTATGGAAGGAATATGAAAGCCTCGGCTTTACGACCGCGCATCGTTATGAAGAAATTCGGGAAAACGGGCTGTTTCCGAACGGAGCGAATTATGTTGTTTCCGATGACGGCGTGCATTTTAAATCGGGAAGCAAGCAGTTTCATTGGGCGGAAAATCCCAGCATCTATACAAACAACGACGGTTCGCTTTCCATGTATTGCGGATTCGGTACGTGGAAAGCAGAAGATATCGACGGACCGTGGCGATTGGAAGATGCAAATTTCCCCCCGAGCGGAGCGCAGACCGATATGAAAAACACCGCAGAGTGCCCGTCATTTTTTGAATGGAACGGATACCGTTATCTTATGATGGGGTGGACGGGGTTTTGGCAGACGGAAAAAGACGGAAATGCATTCATTGACACAGCGGCGCAAGGCTTTGATATATACGACGGTTTAGGCGTTCCCATGGCGGTAAAAACCGATGACAATCGCGTAATAATGGGTGGATGGCTTTACGGTTTGGGCTGGGGTTCGCTCATCGTTCATCGCGAGCTGTTACAGTTTGAAAAGGGGAGGCTCGGCATGCGCTGGTTACCCGAATGTGCGCCCTCACCGAGCGAGGAGAAATGTATCAGCCGAAAAACAAACGTCGAAAGCGGCGCGTGTTTTTCGGTAAAGGAAAGGAATTCTTATTATATAGAATGTGAAGTTGTCCCTGAGCAAAACGGAGCGATTGCCGTCGGCTTTTCCGGTGAAGGGGAACCTTGCCGTATATTGCTCGACAACGCGACGAAAACGGCGGAAGTAAATACTTTCAATCCTTCGAAAGTGTTTGACGACGAGCGCATTTTGCCGCCGCACATCCTTGTTAAAAAGCTTTGCGGCGAAAACCTTATGGTACACCAGCTTGCGGAAGCCGATTTGCCTTGCCGCGCGAAAAACTTTTGTTTGGCGAACGTTCGGGGGATCGATAAACCATTTGTCTTGAAAGTTATCGTGCATTACGAGAAGAAAACCGACAGTGTTTTTCTCGATGCAGAAATTGCGGGAATGCGCACTCTGATATCTAACCGTGTCGGGCTAAATGTAAGGGAAATAACTCTTTTTGCGAAAAATGCAAAGTTTAGAGTGTTCAGCATATATTCAATGGCGGAGTAGCGGCTAAATTTGTTTGACAATAACGGAAAAATAATATATACTCTATATAAATACAATAAAAACGCATTGACGAAGACAGACTTTTTAAGTACCGTTGCAGAGAGAAAGCCGCTTTGCTGAAAGGCTTTTAACGTAAAAGAAAAGTTATTCACTTTTGAGCGGCGCACCGAAAGCGTAAGCGAGTAGACTGCGACGGAATAAATCCGTTAAGATTGCAATGAGACCCGAAACGCGTTTCGGGTGAATTTAGGTGGTACCGCAAAATTTTTGCCCTATGCTTTGCATAGGGCTTTTTTAATATTTAAGGAGAAACAATATGCAGGAAAAAATCAACGCGCTGCTCGGTGAAGCGAAAGCGGAAATTTCCGCGTTGACTTCGAGCCGTGAACTTGCGGACGTTAAGGTGAAATATCTCGGTAAAACGGGATCGATTACCGCTCTGCTCAAGGGGATGAAGGATATCCCCGCGGAAAAGCGTTCCGAGTTCGGTAAAACGGTGAACGAAGCAAAGGAAAAAGTTTCCGCCATGCTGGAAGAAAAAGAACTATTCCTCAAAAAAGAGGAGATGAACAAGAGCTTTGAAAAGGACGCCGTGGATATCACTTTAGACGGGACTCCCGTTTCCTTCGGCAACCTTCATCCGCTCAATATCGTCCGCAATCAGATTATAGAAGCCTTTGCGGGAATGGGATTTGAAGTGTTCGAGGGACCGGAAATCGAGCTCGACTATTACTGTTTTCAGGCGCTCAATATCCCGAAGGATCATCCCGCCCGCGATATGCAGGATACGTTTTACGTTTCCGACAACGTGGTTTTGCGTTCGCACACTTCGCCGGGGCAGATCCGTACGATGGAAAACAAAAAACCGCCCATCAAGGTGCTCAGTCCCGGCAGGGTTTACCGCGCGGACGACGACGCCTCCCATTCGCCGATGTTCCATCAAATCGAAGGGCTTGTCGTCGATAAGGGGATCACGCTTTGCGATTTGAAGGGCATTTTGGACGAATTTGTGCAGATTATCTTCGATAAGGACACGAAAACGCGTCTGCGCCCGTCGTATTTCCCGTTCACCGAACCGAGCGTGGAAGTAGACGTTTCCTGCTGTGAATGTCACGGAAAAGGCTGCCGTCTTTGCAAGGGAACGGGCTGGATAGAGATCCTCGGCGCGGGCGTCGTCAACAAAAAAGTGCTGGAAAACTGCGGCATCGATTCCGACGAATATTCGGGGCTGGCGTTCGGTTTGGGGATAGAACGCACCACGATGATAAAATACGGTATCCCCGATATCCGCACGCTGTTTGAAAACAACGTGAAATTCTTAAATCAGTTCGGGAGGAAATAACGATGAAATTACCGCTTTCTTGGTTAAAAGATTACGTAGACGTAGAAATCGCGCCCGAAGAGTTGATGGCAAAACTTTTTTCCTGCGGATTCGAGGTGGAGGAATGCGAATACGTCGGGAAAAATATCGAAAAAATCGTCGTATGCAGGATTTTAAAAATCGAAAAACACCCCAATGCTGACAAGCTGAGCGTTTGCGCGATCGACGCGGGCAAATGGGGCAAACTGCAAATCGTGACGAGCGCGAAGAATATCGCTGAGGGCGATCTCGTTCCCGTCGCGCTCGATAACGCCACCCTTGCGAACGGTGAAAAAATTTATAACGGCGAATTGCGCGGCGTGCCTTCCAACGGCATGTTTTGCAGCGGGGAAGAGCTCGGTATTACCGACGATTTTTACGACGGCGCAAGCGTGAACGGCATCCTCATTCTGCGGGAAGATTATCCGCTCGGCGAGGAAGTGAAAAAGGTTCTCGGAATAGAGGACGTCGTTTTCGACATCAACGTAACGGCAAACCGCCCCGATTGCCAGTGCATTTTAGGGCTGGCGAGGGAAGTTGCCGCAGTGCTCGGCAAACCTTTGAAAATGCCGGATTTGACGTATTCTGCGGACGGCGCGCTGAAAACGAGCGAGAAGCTGTCGGTTGCAAACGAGGCGACGGATTTATGCCCGCGCTATATCGGGCACTACGTCGGAGACGTCGTTATCGGAAAATCGCCCAAGTGGATGACGAAACGCCTTGCGAGCGTAGGGATTCGTTCCATCAACAATATCGTCGATATCACAAACTTTGTGCTGACGGAAATCGGTCAGCCGATGCACGCTTTCGATTATAACCATATCGGGGGGAAGAAAATCGTCGTTCGCAGAGCGAGGGACGGGGAGAAAATCACCACTCTCGACAAAAAGGAATTTACGCTTTCGCACAACAACCTTGTGATATGCGATGCGGAAAAGCCGGTGGCGCTTGCCGGCGTGATGGGCGGATTGAACAGCGAAATCGAAGACGACACGAAGGAAATCGTATTCGAGGCGGCAAAATTTGCACGGGACAACATTCGTAAAACCAGCCGCGCGTTGGGTCAGCGTTCCGATTCTTCCGCGCGTTACGAAAAGGGCATCGACGCCTATACTGCGGAAATCGCCATGAATAGGGCGCTGCACCTGATTTCCGAACTCGGTTGCGGCAAGATCGCCTGCGACGGGTTTGACGTTCCGAAGCAGGAACTGAAAGGAAAAATTATCGAAACGAGCGTGAGCAAGGTGAACGGCGTTCTCGGCATCGAAGTTCCCGCCGAAACGATTGCGCAGATCCTCGGCAGACTGAATTTCGAGTGTGAAATTGTAGGCGATAAACTCACCGTTACCGCGCCGCTTTACCGCGAGGACGTGGAAAGTTATCAGGATTTGGCGGAGGAAGTGATCCGCGAATACGGTTACGAACACATTAAACCCACGCTTTTGCCGAGTGCCGCCATTACCAACGGCGGATTGACGGACGAACAAAAGGACGTCAATAACGTAAAGGATTTCTTCTGCCGCTGCGGGTATAACGAAATTATCACGTATTCTTTCGTTTCCGAAAAGGAATTCGACCTTTATTCCATCGATAAAAAGGATATGGTTAAAATTCTCAATCCGCTGGGCGAAGATATCGGCGTTATGCGCAAATCGCTTTTGCCGTCCATGGTGAGCGCCATTGCGAAAAATCTTAACCGCAAAAACGATGAAGGGCGTTTGTTTGAACTTGCTTGCGTATATGAAACGTCGGCGGAAAGCGAACTGCCCAAGCAGCCGAGCAGGCTCGCTTTCGGGGCTTTTGGCAAGGAAGATTTCTTTACGGTAAAGGGCGTCGTGCAGGCGTTGCTTAAGGAATTTTCGGCAGAGAGGAAAATCGTTTACAAGCGGAGCGCAAAAACGTATTTACATCCCACTGTTTCCGCAGATGTGTACGCGGAAGGTGTGTGTATCGGTTCTTTCGGTGCGTTGCACCCGATGATTGCGGAAAAATCGGGCATCGATAAGAAAGTTTTCGTGGGCGAATTCGATTACGAATTGCTGGCGGAAACGTTCAACAAGAAGGTCGTTTATAAAGCCGTTTCCAAATATCCCGCAATGGAGCGCGATATCGCTGTGACGGTGGATGAAAAGGTGCTTTGCGGCGATTTGATGGAAACGATAACGAAAAACGCAGGAGAACATATCGGCGGCGTAAAACTTTTCGATATTTATCGCGGCGATCAGGTTGCGGCGGGAAAAAAGAGCATGGCGTTCAATCTCGTGTTTTCCTCCTTGGAACGTACGCTTACCGTGGAGGAAATCGACGCGGCGATGCAAAACGTTTTAAGCGCCTTAAAAGCCGAATACGGCGCGGAGTTGCGTTAATAGTAAAAACCCAAAAATCCATCGGTTTTACCGATGGATTTTTAATATTGGTTTCTTTTTGCCGAAAAGATAACGGCTTTTTCCGTTTCATGCCGATCGATTGCGTGGAATCCCGCATTTGACAGCATTTTTTCGATTTTTTCGGGCTGATCGGGGTAAACGCGGATTTTTCGCGTGCCGTAATCGATAAATTTATTCTGAGACTTGTCTATGGATAACAAAAATATGCCGTTTGAGTTTAATAATCGGAATACCGTTTTTATCGCCGTTTGTTTGCGCCTAAAGTGCAGAAATGTCAGCGAAGAGTAGATAACGTCGAAGGTTTGCATGAAACGACATCGATAAAAATCGTCGCAGATAATTTTTGCGTTGGCAAATGCCGAAAGATTTTTTATCGCGCGTTCGGCGGTTTTGGGGGAATAATCAATGCCGGTAAACGATTTGCATAACCCGCAAACGCGCACGGCAAGTCTGCCGGTGCCGACGCCGATTTCCAAAACGCTTTTATCGGGCGAAAGATTCATGGCTTTGATAAATGTTTCGCCGTCCCAAGCGTTCATATAATCTTTCAGTTCTGGCGGATCGAATACGGGGTCGTTATTCTCGTCGATCAGCGTATCGTAATGCTTTTTTGTTTTATATTTGCTCATTTTAAAAATTATAGCATCGAATTGAAGAAAATGCAAGTTTGTGATAAAAAATGACTTTTCAAAACGGAAAATATATAGTAAAATAAAATCATGACGGAATTATTGGCGCCTGCGGGAAATAAGCGGGCTTTCATTACGGCGGTGAATTGCGGGGCGAACGCGGTTTATCTGGGATTAAAAAAGTTTTCGGCGCGCGGCGGAGCGGATAATTTTACTTTGGAAGAATTGGCGTTTTGCGTGAATTATGCAAAATTATTCGGCGTTAAGGTGTACGCCGCCGTCAATACGCTGATAAAAAACGCGGAACTCGACGACTTTTTTGCCGAAATCGAAAAGGCGGGAAATCTCGGCGTCGACGCTTTTATCGTGCAGGATATGCTGCTCGGAAAGTTGCTGAAGAAAAAATTCCCAGATATCGTTTTGCATTTGAGTACGCAAGCGGGCGTTTGTAACATATACGGGGCGAAATTGGCGCTGGAATACGGATTTTCCCGTGTAATTCTGGCGCGTGAAACGAAAATCGAAGATATAAAGGAAATTGCGAAACTCATCGAGACGGAAGTTTTTGTGCAGGGCGCGCTCTGTTCGTCTTTTTCGGGGCATTGCTATATGAGCTCGCTGATCGGCGGGAATAGCGGAAACCGCGGTTTATGCAAACAGCCATGTCGCAAAAAATATACTTATAACGTCGACGGGAAACGGCAAAAAACCGGATATGCGCTTTCCTTGTCCGATTTATCGCTCGGAGAGACGATTAAAAAGTTTGTCGGTCTCGGCGTCGTTTCTTTCAAAATCGAAGGCAGAATGCGTAGGAACGAGTATGTCGGCGCGGCTATTTCTTATTATCGGGCGATTCTTGACGGGGGCGTAAATAAAGCGGCGTTGCTGTCCGATTTGAAGCGCACCTTTAACAGAAACGATTATACGCGCGGGCTTGCCGCGGGACAAGAAGAGAATTTTATTTCCGATAACGTCCAAGGGCATATCGGCGAATATGTCGGCGAAATTTTGCGCAAAACCGATAAGGGGGAGTTTTTTGTAAAGAGCGCGGAGACGGGCGAAGAGGGCGACGCCTATAAAATTTTGCGCGCAGGTTTTGAGGTTGGTTCGGGGGTGTTTGTTAAAAATGAAAAAAACGGCATTCTGATACGGTCTTCGGCAGCGCTTTTGCCTAAAGATCGGGTAAATATCACCACCGATGTGAGCATTGCTCGTAAAATCGAAAAATGCTTAAAAAAATTCAAACTTAAAATTTTTTCCATTCTGGCTCAGAACGCTACAATGCGATTTTTTATTTTGCTATGCGGCGAGGGCAATTTTGATGCAACGAAGCCCTTCGGCGTTTCAAAATATGAAACGCTTTCGCTTGACGGTGAAAAAATCGATAAGCTGCTGCAAGCCGGAAATGAAGAGGAAAGTTTAACCTCTTGGCGTTCTATCGTTATCAATGACAATATGAATATTGTTGAACGCGATGAAATAGAAAACGCTTTGAAAAATGAAAATTATTTTTTATACGAGAGCGATTTTGTTTTGGCTCCTGCAAAAAATGCAGGGGTCGAAATAGAGGACTTGGCGCAGTGTTTTTCAAAAACGGGGGAGTACCCGTTTCAAGCAGAAATATATTGTCGGCACGAAAATGTTTTTATTCCGAAAAGCGAATTAAACGCGGTAAGGCGAAGTATTTACGAAAAGGCGTTTTCGTTTTATAATAGCCCGAAATTTAAGTCGGAAAACATTGAAAAACAAACGGATAATACAATAAATTTATCACACATAATAAATACTAAAATTAACAGTAAAATACTAATAAAATCTGATATTATTATGCGTGATATAAACAAGGCGATTTATTTCCCTGCGGATTATAATGATCAAAAAGAATTAAATCGTTTTTTAGGTTCTTGTAAAAGTAAAAACATAAAAGCCTATCTGTATTTGCCGGCGTTTGCATCGGGTAAAGATATAGAACTTTTACGCCGCGCCGCCAAAAACTTTGACGGGATATACGGGGAAGGATACTACGCGCTTGCGTTGGCGAAAGAGTGGAATAAGGAACTTTTTGTCGGGTGCGGCATGAACGTGTTTAACGCCGCCGACGTAAACGAGTTGCTTGCGCGCGAAATCTTACCTGAAAACATCACGCTTTCCAAAGAATTGTCCGCAAAGGAAATCAGCGCATTTCCCGCAGGATTAAACGTTTTTTGCGGCGGAAATCTTTCCGCGATGGAATTTATCTACTGTCCGTTCAAAAAACGGTGCGAAACATGTTCCGTGCGGGAAATTTCCCTTTCAGATGATTGCGAAAGAACGTATAAAGTGCTAAAATATAAGTTATCGGAGTGCCGGTTTATCGTTTATAATCCTTACGATTTGAAGGATACGTCGTTTAAAGGAAAGCATGCCCTTTACGATCGTTCCTTTGTAAACGAAAATGAATTGAAAACCGCCGCGCCGTATAAAGGAGTAAATTGAAATGATTGCCGAAAAGGTTCTTCAGGCATTGGAATACGATAAAGTTTTAACCGAGGTGGCGAAATACGCCGTTTTGCAGAGAGGAAAAAGCGCCGTTTTGCAAACCCGCCCTTTGAGTGAAATTTCATCGGTTAAAATTTTAAACGATAAAACGGCGGAGGCTGTAAAATTACTGTTCGTATATAACGTTTCGCAAATTCCTTTCGCGGCGGATATTTCGGAAATTATCGAGCGCGCAAAGGTCGGCGGAACGCTCAACTTCGGCGAACTGCTGAACATTGCCGCGGCGCTTCGTTCCGCAAGGATCGTAAAGACCTCCGTACTCAACGTGAAGGACGACTCGATCGTGCTTTTGTGCGAGTTGGCGGAGCGCCTTTTTACCGACCAGCCGCTGGAAAACGAAATCAACGAAAAAATCGTCAGCGAGGACGCGATGGCGGATTCCGCGAGTTTTAAGCTGGCGGCGATACGCAAGCAGATCCGCACGATCAACGCGAGAATACGGGATAAACTCAATTCCTATATCCGCGGGGCGAACAAGTATTTGCAGGATAATATCATCACCGTTCGCGGCGATCGGTACGTCATTCCCGTCCGCGCGGAGTTTCGCGGCAGCGTAAAGGGTTTTGTACACGATCAGTCGGCATCGGGCGCGACGGTATTTATCGAGCCGGAACAGATTATCGAATACAATAACGAATTGAAAACGGCGATGATCGAGGAGGCGAACGAAATTCGCCGCATTTTGCAGGAATTGTCCGCCAAAGTGGCTGCGATTGCGCAAAATCTCGTGTGGAACGCGGAAAATTTGACGGAAATCGACGTGATTTACGCGAAAGCGTCGTATTCTTATAACAACAGATGCGTATATCCTTCCGTCAACGATGCGGGTGAAATCGACATCTTAAAGGGAAGGCACCCGTTGATCGCCGCCGATAAAGTTGTTCCCGTAACGGTAAAGCTGGGCGGATCGTATAAGTTTTTATTGATCACCGGTCCCAATACCGGCGGCAAGACCGTCACGCTGAAGCTGACGGGATTGTTGACGGCGATGATGATGAGCGGAATTTTCGTTCCTTGCGGGGAAGAAAGCAAGCTTTCCGTGTTTAACGATATTTTTTGCGATATCGGCGACGAACAGAGCATTGAGCAAAGCCTTTCCACCTTTTCTTCGCACATGAAAAATATCATCGATATTTTGAATCGAGTGACCGATAAAGCACTCGTTTTGCTCGATGAAATCGGCGCGGGTACGGATCCCGAGGAGGGATCGGGGCTTGCACTCGCCGTAATCGAAGCCTTGCTTGACGCGAATTGCTGCGGCATTATCACGACGCACTATTCCAAATTGAAGGAATACGCTTTCGGTAACGATAAAATCGAAAACGCGTCCATGGATTTCGATACGAAAACCTTTGCGCCATTATATAAACTGAACATCGGTATCCCCGGTTCTTCCAACGCGATAGAAATTTCCAAACGGTTGGGGCTCAGCGAAAATATTGCGAAAAACGCGCTGTCTTTTCTTTCCGATACGAAAATTTCCTTTGAAAATATTTTGAAACAAGCGGAGGAAAGCCGCAACAACGCCGACAAACTCACCCGCGAATTGGAGCTCATCGAGCATGAAAAACGCGCGGAACTGAACGAAATCAAGGAAGAGCGCGCGCGGTTGGAGTACGAACTCGAACGGATCAGTCAGAACGTGAAAGCGGAAACGCGCAGGCAGGTGAACGAACGGCTGGAGGAGGCGGAAGAGCTTTTAGAGCAGATCAAGGAACTTGCGAAAAAGGAAAGTTTTTCGGGTACGGACGTTATTACGGCGAGGAATTTGAAAAACAGGCTGGAAGACAAACGCTATGTTTCTGAAGATCGACCGCAGGAAAAGCTTTTCGACATGAAAAGGGCGAAATTCGAGGATTTGCGGACGGGAGAACGGATTTATTCGCAAAAGCTCGGCGCGGAGGCGGAGATCGTAAAACTTTTACCGCAAAAACGTCAGGCGGAAATCCGCATGGGCGTGATGACGACCATCGTGCCCGAAAGCGATATTTATACGCTGAAGCGCTTTGAAAAAGCGGAAAAAGCCGCGGTAAAGGTCAACAAAAAAGTGGAGCGCAGCGCGCCGCAGGCGGAAATCAACGTGCTCGGGCAGACGGTGCTCGAGGGCGTTGCCAACGTGGAGGCGTTTTTGGATCAGGCGGTCGTGAACGGCTTGGAAGAGGTGAAGATCATTCACGGCGTCGGCACGGGGAAACTGCGCGCGGGAATATGGGAAAATCTGCGCAAAAACAAAAACATCAAAGAATACCGCAGCGGACGTTACGGCGAGGGCGAAAAAGGCGTTACGATAATTACGCTTAAATAATTGAAAAAACAAACGATTTGTGGTATAATCGTTAAAAGGTGAAAGCGCGCCCGATTTCGGGGCGAAAGAGGATGATTATGCAGGAAATTTTTTACGAGGAATCTTCTTTACTCAATAAAGAAAAGGCGGGATTGATGAAATACCGTCTGCTGAAGATATTTTCCGTCGTTTCGTATGTGATGGCGGGATTATTCGTCGTTTTGTTTTTTAATTTTTACGATTTGTCGAATTTTAACTTTTTGATCTTTTTGCTTACGGCGCTTTTGCCTCTTGCCATGTTCGTGGC
This sequence comes from Bacillota bacterium, assembly GCA_003343995.1. GTDB lineage: Bacteria > Bacillota > Clostridia > Christensenellales > Borkfalkiaceae > UMGS775. The sequence continues at coordinate 49,482 of QAKE01000076.1, read as the reverse complement.
GTTCGGCGTCATTTTGGGCAGGGTAAAAAACAACATGTTCGTCGATTACGATTATACGTTTGTAACCGGTTCGGTGCGCGTTTCCAAGGTCATTCGCCGCATTAAACGCAAAAACGTGATGAAGTTTGAAACGAGCGATATTTTGCAGATGGGGAAATACGGCAGCGAATCTTACGAAAAGCTGGAAAAAACCCCCGCTATGAAACGCGTGATTTTAACGAGCAATCAATCGCCTACGGAGGGGAATAATTTTTATTATCTTCACGTCGCGACGGAAGGCACGAATAAATTGCTCGTTTTCGATTGCAGCGAAAAATTTATGGCTACAATTCTTCGTTACAGTAACAAAAATATTTTGGAAAAGGATTATAAATGATATATCTCGACAACGCGGCGACGACGAAACCGCTGTCCGCCGCCTTGGAAAAGGCGGCGCGTTTCAACGGGGATAATTTTTTCAATCCTTCGGCGTTATACCGCGGCGGACTGGAAAACAGCAAGGAAATTTCCGTTGCCCGCGATTTTATTTTGAATAGTCTTTCCCTTTCCCGCGACTATGAGTGCATATTCACTTCTTGCGGGTCGGAAAGCGATAATCAGGCGATTTTTTCCTGCGCGAAACGCGGCGTAGCGGTGACGACCGCGGGAGAACACGCCGCCGTTTATAAGAGCTTTGCGGAACTTAAAAATCGCGGCGTGGAAACGAAATTCGCGCCGCTGGAGAAAAACGGTTCGGTAAACGTCGGCGCCTTGCTGGATATCGTGAAAGAGGGAAACGTCCGTTTTGTTTCCGTCGTGCACGTCAATAACGAAACGGGCGCGGTCAACGACGTGAACGCGATCGCCGACGCCGTGAAAAGCGCGGATAAAAATATCGTATTTCACAGCGACGGCGTGCAGGCTTTCGGAAAACTGCCTTTCCGCCTTTCGCCGCAAATCGATTTGTATAGCGTGAGCGCGCATAAAATCAACGCGTTAAAAGGCACCGGCGCGTTGATAAAACGAAAAAACATCTCGCTTGCGCCGTTGATTTTCGGCGGTGGACAGGAAAGCGGACTGCGCAGCGGTACGGAAAATATTTTTGGCATCAAGGTATTCGAGTATGCCGCGCGGGAAAAATTCGAGCATATCGGAGAGTATTACGATAAGGTTCGCGCGCTCAATCGACGGGCGAAAGAAGCGCTCGATCCGAGGCTGTTCGACTTTATTTCCGATGAAACTTGTTCGCCCTATATCCTTTGCGTGAGCGCGAAGGGCGTAAAGGGCGAAGTGATATTGCACATGTTGGAGGAATTCGGCGTCATCGTCGGAAACGGTTCGGCTTGTTCGTCGAAAAATCGTTTTTCCCGCGTGATAGAGGCATGCGGATATAAAAACAACGACGGCGTGATTCGCTTGAGTTTCAACCCCTATCTGACGGAGGAAGAAGTGGACTTCGCGGCGGAAAAATTGAACGAATGCGCCGCAAAACTTGCAAAGGTTATGAGAAGATAATGGAAAAAGCGATTATTATACGGTATTCCGAAATTCATTTGAAGGGAAAAAACCGCGGTTATTTTGAAAAGATGCTCAAAGATAACATCAAGGCGTCTTTAAGCGGGTTCGATTATAAATTTACGGCGCTGCACAGCCGCTATATGATAGAACATTATAACGAAAGCGACGAGATTGCCATAGAAAACAAACTCGCCAAAATCGCGGGCATACATACGTACAGCCGCGCGCTCGTGGTAGACAGCACGCTGGATAATATCGTCGCCGCCGCGCGGGAGATATGCAAGGGGAAAAACGGGTTTTTCAAGGTTGCGACCAATCGCGCGGACAAGCATTTTTCTCCGCGTTCCATGGAGGTTTCGCAGATCGTCGGCGGAAAACTGCTGGAGAGCTATTATAAAGAGTTGAAGGTGCGCGTGAAAGATCCCGATTTTACCGTAAGCGTCGATATCCGCGAGGACGGAAAAACCTTCGTTTACACGGAAAATATTTACGGGATCGGCGGAATGCCCGTCGGTTCTGCGGGCAAAGGCATGCTGTTGATTTCCGGCGGCATCGATTCTCCGGTCGCGGGATATATGATGGCGAAACGCGGCATGAAATTGAACGCCGTGCATTATCACAGTTTTCCCTATACCGGCGAGGCGGCGAAGGAAAAGGTGATCGAACTTTCCAAACGCGTGGGGGAATACAACGGCGGAATGAAACTTTTCGTGGTGCCCTTTACGCATATACAAGAGGCAATACACGAAAAATGCCACGAAGAATACATGATCACCGTCATGCGGCGGTTTATGATGCGCATTGCCGAAAGGCTGGCGAATAAGTTGGGCGATCAGGCGATCGTTACGGGCGAGAGTCTGGGGCAGGTTGCCAGCCAGACGATCGAGAGCATGACGTCGTCTAACTCCGTTGTGAAAATGCCCGTTCTGCGTCCGCTCGTCGCCTTCGACAAGGTGGATATCATTAAGATTTCCCGCGAGATCGATACCTATGAAACGTCGATTTTGCCTTATGAAGATTGCTGTACGGTGTTTTTACCGAAGTTTCCCGTAATCCGCCCGAATTTGAAAAAAGTGGAGGAAATGGAAAAAGCGCTCGACGTAGAAACACTTATCGCCGAGGCTATCGATAATATCGAAATACACGAATTGTAAAACAAAATACACGAAAGAGGAAGGAAAATGAAGAAAAAATATGATAAGCCCGTTGTAAAAATCACGGAATTTGCGGGGAAAGACGTATTGAACGATCCGTCTATTTTACCGTCGATTTTCACGGACGGTTACGACGTGATGCAGGGTGATTTTTTCACCGACGCGTGGTTTTTGAAGCGGAATAAATAAAAGGGAGAAAGATAAAAAATGGTGAAAAACAAAGTCGGTTCGTTCAGCGCGGACGGTAAAGTTTTTAAAATCGAGGATATGTTCCCCAAACGCGTTTTGATGAACTATCTTTGGAGCGAATCGGTTGTGTGCAAATGCGATCAATTCGGTTGCTGCGAGTCTTTTGCGGGGGTCGGCGCTTATCGCCGTTCGCTCGACAGAGGCGAGCGTCTCGTGTATATCAAAGACAAGGAAAGCGGAAAAGTTTTTGCGGCAAACCGCAATTTCGAACGCGCGCCTTTCGATGAATTTTATACGGAAGTAGGGCTCGGCACGCACCGCGTTATCAGCGAATATGAAGGTATACGCACGGAATTCGGCATTTGCGTGCCGAAAGAAGGATTTGCGGAACTGTTTGCCGTAAAGATCAAAAACACGAAGAACGTCGCGCGGTCGCTTTCGTTTTGCTTTTTTCTGCGCCCTTGCGCCGATTTGAGCGGGCATGCGTCTTACGGGTTCGGCAACTATGACGGGGAAATCGGCGGGTTATATTATCCGCACGAAGGGTTCGCCATCGACACCGAATATAAGCATTTATATTTTGCCGCGTCGGAAAAAGCGGACTCTTTCGACGTGAATAACGATACGTTTATCGGTTACGATTCCTTGGCTTATCCTGCGGGAATGAAAGCGGACAAATTGATTTCGCAAGGTTCTACTTTTCAGGATTTTTACTGCGGTGCGTTGCGTTACGAATTGCAGCTGTCGGCAGGGGAAGAAAAAACGTATTATTTTGCCGTCGGTACGGAAAAAACGCGGCGGGATTGCATTGCGTCGGCGAGAAAATTCGCCTCGTCCGCTTTTTTTGAAAACAGCGTGAAGGAGCAAGCGGAAATCAACGGTCGGACGACTGACGTTTTTCAGGCGCACACGCCGGATGAATATCTCGATATTCAGACGAACGTATGGCTGAAACGCCAGCTTTCCCTCGGAAAAACTTGGGGAAGAGTGTACGGGAAAGGATTTAGGGACGTGATGCAGGACATCACGGCGTTTGTATCTTTCGATCCCGCGCTCGCCAAAACGAGAATTTTATACGCGTTGAAACATCAATACATATCGGGCAACCCCATTCGCATGTACGAGCCGGATTTTACCTATCCGTATATGGACGGCGCGGCGTGGATTCCCGCGACGATGTTGTCCTATTTGAAAGAAACGGCGGATTTTGCCGTTCTCGATAAAAAAATACCCTATTTAGACGACGCTGCGGAGGAAACGGTTTTCCGCCATATCGAACGCGGGTTGGAATTTTTGCTGTCCTCGCGCGGGGAGCGAAATCTGATTTTATGGGGCGGCGGCGATTGGAACGATTCGATGAACAACGCCGGCATGCTCGGTAAAGGCGAAAGCGTGTGGCTTTCCATTGCGACGTATAAGGCGGTGGGCGAGTGGATAGAAATTCTCGGCGGCGCGCGCCGCGAAGAGCGCGTGGCGGAATGGAATGAAAAACGCGGAGATTTACGCGCGGCGATTTTAAAGCACGGCTATGAAAACAGTTATTTTATTTACGGATTCAACGATTACGGCGAAAAGGCGGGTTCCGCCGACTGCGAAGAGGGGAAAATATATCTGAACCCGCAAACTTGGGCGGTGCTCGCCGATATTTTACCGAAGGAAGAGCTTTCCGCCATAATGGATAAAGTGGAAGAAAAATTATCCTGCGATTTCGGCTACACGCAATGCGCGCCCTCTTATACGCACGGAACGGATCGTTTCGGACGGAGCACCTATTTTCAGGCGGGGCTTGTGGAAAACGGTTCCGTTTATATTCACGGCGTGGCGTTTAAGATCGTCGCCGACTGTTTGCTCGGCCGCGCGGAGCACGCTTACGACACGTTGAAGCGGCTTTCGGTATACAATCCGAAAAATCCAGACAGCGGTATGGAGCCTTATGCCGTTTCCAACATGTATATCGGACCGGAAAACCGCTATCGCGCGGGAGATGCGCCGATGTCTTGGATCACCGGTTCCGCGGGATGGCTGTATCGCGCCGTTTCGGAATATCTGCTCGGCGTACGCGCGGATTTTAACGGATTGCGTATCGTTCCCTGTTTGCCGAAAGATTGGTCGGGCGTGACGGTGTCGAGAAAGTTCAGAAACGCGCAATACGCGATCGAATACGTTAAATCGAACGAAAATGCCCTCGTCGTGGACGGGGAGAGAATAGAAGGCGATCTGATCGAATATCGGGAAGGGAAGCATAACGTCGTTTGCTATTATAAATCGTAAAAGATAAAAACAGAAAAGCCGCGAAAAAATATTCGCGGCTTTTTTGTTTAATCGAAATCCCACCAATCGTCGGGGAGATCGGCGGCTTTCGGGCATCGCGCTTTACCGAGAAAAACCTCTTCGCCGTAAATTTTTTCCTCTCCGCAGTCGAAATAGGGAACGACGGAGTAAGCGTAAACCTTTCCGCTTTGCTCCATAACATGGGTGAAGCAATCGGTCTTTTGTTTTTCCTTGCCGCTGTCGTAAATTGCTTTTTTTACGCCGGCTATCTCGCAATAAACGATATATTCATTATATTCTGTTTGACATAATTCTATTATAATTTCATTGTTATCAACTAATAATTTCGCATTATCTATTTTTGGCTTTGAAAAGCGCGTGGAAGTTTCTTTCGGGATAAAATCTTTAATAAAATACCCTTCCGTTTTATATTTTGCGGGCGTTTTTTCATCGGCGAGTACGAGCAGATGATCCTGTTCATAGGAAAGTTTGTCGAGCTCGCATTTTACGATATTTTCGCTTTGTCTGAATTTCTTTTCCTTGTTTATACCGAGGTTTTTCCAGATATGAAAGGATTTTGTCGCGGGCAACGCTCCGCCGGTAACGTTGTTCGGCATCAGCGTTTCGCCGCTGCTAAAGCGGATCCCTACGGTATATTCGGGAGAATAGGAGATGCAGTAAGCGTCTGTATTTCCGTTTTTGCTTCCGACCGTTCCCGTTTTCGCCGCAATTTCCAAATCGAGCGCGCCCAGCTTTTTCGCCGTTCCGTTACGGCTTACGCCGCTCAGCATGTAATTCATCATGCAGGCGCCCGCCTCCGACATCACCTCGCGCGGCTGCGGTCGGTATTGGTATTTCAACTGATTTTCTATTTCGATTTTGCGTATAAACGCGGGCTTTTCCATTTTACCGTATCCGGAGAATGCGCCGTATGCAGACGTAAGGTCTTTCAGCGTTACGCCGTATGCGCTCGAACCGAGCGCTAAGGCGAGCGTTTCGTCTTCCTCCGCAGTTTCGATGCCGACTTTTTGCAAAAAATCGCGGGCGGTTTTCGTTCCTATGCCGTTTAATAGTTTTACCGCGCAAACGTTTGAACTCCTTTCCAAACTTTCTTTCACGCTGATATAACCGCCGTATTGATCGCCGTAGTTGGAGGGGCTGTAACCGCCGAAATCGGTTTTTTCATCTAAAAGAGGGGTGCATTCCGAAACAAAATTTTTTTCGATGGCGGGCGCGTAAACAGCGAGCGGCTTCAAGGCGGAGCCCGCTTGCCGCTTTTCGTCGTTATCGTGGGAAAAATACGCGCTGACGCCGTTGGTTTCATGGTCTAAAATAATGCCCGTAAAACGGTACTGTCCGTCGTTTTTCGCACTTTCGCACAACAGCGCTTGTTTCTGCGGATCGTAGAACGTATAAATTTTACACTTTTTAGCGGAATATGGGCTGATTTGCAGCAGATTTTCCAATTCTTCCTTCGTTTTCGAAAGATAAAATGCGCTGTCGCTTTTTTCGCCGTGCGTCAATACGATTTCTTTTTTTACGGCGGAGGAGTATTCGTCGGGGGAAATCATGTTTTGTTCGAGCATGAGTTTCAGCACGAGATTTCTGCGCGTTTTGCATTTTTCCATGTTTTCCGTCGGGGAATATGCGGAAGGCGCTTTTACCACGCCCGCCAACGCCGCCGATTCGCTTAAGGAAAGCTCTCTTACGGTTTTATCGAAATAATTTCTCGCCGCGGAAGTGATGCCGTAGGAGTTTTTGCCGAAATAGATGGTGTTTAAATACATTTCGAGAATTTCGTCTTTGGAAAATTCCCGTTCCAGCTGTCGCGTCAATTTAAACTCGATGAGCTTTCGTTTAATGGTTTTTTCGTTTGTAAGGTGGGTGTTTTTAATCAGCTGCTGGCTGATGGTGGACGCGCCCTCCTTAAAGGAAAAGGATTTGATGTTGTTGAGCGCGGCTCTGCCGAGCGCTTTGCCGTCTATGCCTTTGTGCTCGTAAAATCGTTTATCTTCCACGGCGATAAATGCGTTTTTTACATGAGAGGGGATTTCTTCCTTTTCCGAAACGAGGTTTTTTCCCGAATAAACGGAAATTTCCTCGCCGTTCACGTCGTAAAACTCTATCGTATAATCGGTGTCGATCAGCCGCTCTTTATCGAGGGAATAGCCCGACGTTACGCAGACGGCGTAAATTACGCAGGAGAGGAGCAGCACTCCCGCGACCGATGTAAAAATCAAAAAGAATTTCAGTAACTTTTTCATAGTATTAGTATTGATGATTTTACGAAAAAAATACAAGGGGAAGTCATGCCGTTTGCGGTAAAAGCAATATCCGTTTTTACCTCGGAAGGTGCGGGAAAATGCAGTTTTTTATCCTCTATAAATTGACAAATTTCCCCGTTTCATGTATGATAGATACAATACATGAAAAGCGAAAATAATATGGAAAACAAAACTTATCATATCGTCACGTACGGCTGTCAGATGAACGTGCACGAATCGGAAAAACTTGCGGGAATCATGCAGGAACTCGGCTATACTCCCGCGCAGACGGAGGAAAGCGCCGGCGTAATCCTTTTCAACACCTGTTGTATTCGGGAAAACGCGGAGGATCGGGCGAAGGGCAACATCGGCGCGCTGAAAAAGCTAAAGCAAAAGAATAAGGATTTAATCGTCGCCGTGGGCGGATGCATGACGCAGCAGTCCGGCGCGGCGGAAAAACTGCAAAAGACCTTTCCGTTTGTCGATATCGTATTCGGCACGCACAATCTGGAAAACTTCAAGGAATTGTTTTTGCAAAAAATTGCGACAAAAAAACGCGTTCTTTCGATAATGGAAAAGGAAGGCTCCGTCGCCGAGGGCACGCCGAAATTCCGCACGAGTTATCCGAATGCATGGGTAAATATCATGTACGGATGCAACAATTTCTGCACGTATTGCATCGTGCCGTACGTCCGCGGCAGAGAGCGAAGCAGAAAATCGGCGGATATCGTAAAGGAATGCCGAGAACTCGTTGCGCAAGGATATAAGGAAATCACCTTACTCGGGCAGAACGTGAATTCCTACGGCAACGACGGGGAGGAAGGCGTTACCTTTGCCGAATTGCTCAGAAAAATCGCCGCGATCGACGGGAAGTTTCGCTTGCGGTTCATGACGAACCACCCCAAAGATTTATCCGAAGAGGTCGCTTACGCGATCCGCGATAACGAAAAGATCTGCCGCGCGGTGCATTTGCCCGTGCAGTCGGGCTCGAACAGAATTTTACAGTTGATGAACCGCCGCTACACGCGGGAAGATTATTTGAAAAAGCTGGATTTTTTGCGGAAAATCGTTCCCGACTGCGCGGTGACTTCCGATATTATGGTGGGTTTCCCCACGGAAACGGAGGAGGATTTTATCGATACCTGCGATCTCGTGAAAGAAGCGCGTTATTTAAGCGCGTTTACCTTCGTGTATTCTCCGAGATCTGGCACGAAAGCCGCGTCGATGGCAGGGCAGGTCGCCGAAGACGTTTCCAAGAACAGGATTATTCGGCTCATCGAATTGCAAAACGCCGTGAGCAGAGAATTATCCGAAAACTATTTGGGCAGGACGGTTGAAGTCCTTTGCGAAGGGGTTGACGGCGAAAAAGAAATGTGTTTCGGACGGGACGAATACGGTAAAATGATATACTTTTCCGGCGATCAGTCGCTGATCGGGCAATTTTCGTCGGTAAAAATCGAAAAAATCAACGGTATTTCCCTTGCGGGAAACTTAGTGGAGAGAGGGAATTAAAATGGCGCTTTCACCGATGATGAAGCATTATTTGGAAGTCAAAGAAAAATACAAAGATTGCATCGTGTTTTACCGTCTCGGCGATTTTTACGAGATGTTTTTCGACGACGCGCTCAAGGCGTCCGCCGCGCTCGATTTAACGCTGACGGGGCGCGACTGCGGGCTGGAGGAGCGCGCGCCGATGTGCGGCATTCCCTTTCACGCCGCGGATATGTATATTTCTAAACTCGCGGAACAGGGCTTTAAGGTGGCGATCTGCGAACAGCTCACCGAACCCAACGGCAAAAATCTGGTGGAGCGGGACGTCATTAAAGTGATCACCGCGGGAACGCTGACGGAAGATTCCCTGATCGATGAAAAAAGCAACAACTTTTTGGCGTGCGTATACGCCGATAAAGAGGAAACCGCCCTCGCTTGGGTGGATATTACGACCGGCGAATTTTTCGTGAAGGCAGTCGCGGAAGAGGGAAAGCTTTCCGACGAGCTGATGAGAATTGCGCCCGCGGAAATCATCTGCAACACCGTTGCCGAAAAAAAATACGGCGAAAGCGGGTTGGTAAAACATAAAATTTTGCCGAAATTCACCTTGTATGCCGACGGGCAGTTCAGTTTTGAAATCGCAAAAGAAACGCTGAAAAATCAGCTGAACGTAAAAAATCTCGCGGCATTTTCGTTAGAGGGTGCGTTTGCTCCGGTCAGCGCGGCGGGGGCGCTCGTGGCGTATCTGCGCGAAACGCAGATGCATTCTTTAAAGAATATCACGCAAATCCGTTTGGAGAAAAACGGGGAGTTCATGGAACTCGACGTGACGGCGCTCAGAAATCTGGAAATCACGAAAACCTTGCGGGACGGGAAAAAGTACGGCTCGCTTTTATGGGTGCTCGATAAAACGAAAACCAGCATGGGAGCGCGCACCTTGCAAAGCTGGCTGTTATCGCCTTTGCAAAAGGTGGAGGAAATCAACTACCGTTTAGACGGCGTGCAGGAACTCGTTTCCAACAACATGGCGCGCGAAGGGGTCATGGAAGTGTTTGCCGGCGTGAGAGACGTAGGGCGGATTACGGGAAAAATTTCCAACGGAAATCTGCTGCCGAAAGATTGCTTGCTTTTGGCGGAATCCTTGAGCGTCGTTCCCAACATCAAATTTTTGCTTTCCGGCATAGACTGCGCGATTTTGCGCGATTTACGCGACGATCTCGGTGATTTTACCGCTTTGACGAAATTGCTCTTTTCGGCGATTCAGGAAAAACAGCCCGCGAATATCAAAGACGGCGGTTTTATCAGGGACGGATATAACGACGAGCTCGACGAGCTCCGCCGTTTTGCCGAAAACGGGCGCAATATGATTTTGGAAATGGAGGCGCGGGAAAAGCAGAAAACCGGCATTAAAACGCTCCGAATCCATTACAACCGCGTATTCGGGTATTATATCGAGGTCACCAATTCCTTTAAAGAGCAGGTGCCTTACGAATATCAGCGCAAACAGACGCTCGCAAACTGCGAACGTTACGTGACGGACGAATTGAAGGTTTTGGAAGAAAAACTGCTCACCGCGTCGGAACGCGCGCTGAAAGTGGAGCAGAAACTGTACGCGGACTTGAAAGACATGCTCGGCGGATATATCGGGGAGTTGAAAAAAGCCGCCGATACGCTGGCTGTTTTAGACGCGCTTACGGCGCTCGCGCAGACGGCGAAAAAGAATAATTACGTGCGGCCCGAGATCGTTGCCGCGGGGAAACCGATGGATATTACCGGAGGAAGGCACCCCGTAGTGGAACGGGTTTCGGAAGAGCAGTTCGTTCCCAACGATTGCTATATGGATTCCGCGGACAATCGCACGCTCATCATCACGGGGCCGAATATGGCGGGTAAAAGCACGTATATGCGGCAGGTTGCGCTCATCGTTTTAATGGCGCATATCGGCAGTTTTGTGCCCGCAAAATCGGCGATGATCCCCATCACCGATAAGATTTTTACCCGTATCGGCGCGAGCGACAGCTTAATATCCGACCAGAGCACCTTCATGGTGGAGATGAACGAAGTCGCCGCGATCATAAGGAACGCCACGGCGGACAGTTTGCTGATTCTCGATGAAATCGGGCGCGGCACGAGCACTTTCGACGGGCTGAGCATCGCGTGGGCGGTGGTGGAATATCTGAATAAAACGGTGAAAGCAAAAGCGTTGTTTGCCACGCACTATCACGAACTCACGGAGCTTGAAGGACTGCTCGACGGCGTAAAGAATTATAAAGTCACCGTAAAGGAACTCAATAATTCCATCGTTTTCATGCGCAAAATCATGCGCGGAGGCGCGAATAAAAGTTTCGGTATCGAAGTGGCGGCGCTCGCCGGCGTTCCGAAGGAAGTGACCGATAAGGCGAAATCCGTTTTGAAACGTTTGGAAAAAAACGAGCTGACGCTGAAAAGCGAAGAGGAAGTTTGCGAAACGGAAGTTTCGGTGCAGCTGAGCGAGGCGGAACGGATTTTAAAAGATATCGACTTGAATAACGTTACGCCGATGCAAGCGTTCAACATTTTGCAAGATCTTAAAGAAAAGGTAAAATAATATGGCAAAAATCAATGTATTGGACAGTTCCGTTTACAACCGCATCGCCGCGGGCGAGGTTGTGGAGCGTCCCTTTTCCGTCGTCAAGGAGCTGGTGGAAAACTCCATAGACGCGGGCGCGAAAAATATTTCCGTCGAAATCGTCGACGGCGGAATTACGTCGATAAAAATTACCGACGACGGCTGCGGTATCGAAAAAAGCGAGCTGAAAAAGGCACTTTTGCCGCATGCGACGAGTAAAATCGCCGCCGTAGACGATTTGGACGCTATTTTAACGCTGGGATTTCGCGGAGAGGCTTTGGCGAGCATCGCGTCCGTTTCCCGCATGAAGATCGCGTCGAAACCTGCAATGCAGGAGTTCGGCGCGTTTATCGCATCCGACGGAGGCGCCGTTTCCGATACGGAGGACTGCGGTCTGTCCGACGGAACGGAGATCACGGTAAACAATCTGTTTTTCAATACGCCCGCACGGCAGAAATTTCTAAAAACGCCGAAGGGCGAGGAGGGGGATATTTCCAATATCGTTACCCGCTTTATTTTGGGAAATCCTTCGATTTCCTTCCGGTATACCGCCAACGGCAAATTGATATACCAATCCTACGGCGACGGGTTGGAAAGCGCAATGCTCAACGTATACGGCAAATCGGCAGTGGAAAACTGCTTTTTCATCGATACGGAACGGCACGGGATACGGTTATCGGGCTATATCGGAAAACATCACTTTACAAAACCGAACAGGACCTATCAATCGATGTTCATCAACGGCAGATATGTGATCAATTCCACTTTAAATTCCGCCGTAACCAACGCGTACGGCGCTTATCTGATGAAACGGCAGTATCCCTTTTACGTCTTAAATCTATCCGTTCCGTCGGAAATCGTGGACGTGAACGTACATCCCAATAAAACGGACGTGCGTTTTTCCAATAATCAGATCGTTTACGGCAGCGTATATTCCATCATTTCCAAGGTTTTGGACGGCAGCAGCGAGGCGGTGAATATCGTTAAGGAAACGCAAAGCGGTAATTTTTCTTCTATTCCCATAGCTTCTGAAAAGGAAGAAAAAAGCGAGGAAATTAAAAAAGATAATCACAATGATTATGTTAAATATAATCCGAATTTCAACGCGTACGATCTGACGAAAGTCGTATTGAACGACCACACGCGCCTTCCCAAAATCAACGACGCGAAACCTGCGCCGAGCGAAAAAGCGAAAGCGCTGTTCGAGGAAAACAAAAAATATATCGACGAGTTATTTGCCGAAGAAAAAAGAACCGCGAATGATATTATTGCGGAAAAAATGCAGAAATTTGCGCCGACAGAGCGGAAAGAGCAGCAAAAAATCGAATTTCAGCCGGAATTAAAGCTCATCGGTCAGGCGCTCGACACCTTTTTGATTTTAGAGGACGGGAAAGACCTTTATTTTATCGACCAGCACGCCGCGCACGAACGCGTATTGTTCGATCGGTTTTACGAAAAAGCACTCGAAGGCAGCGTTGCACAGCAATCTTTGCTCGTGCCATATACCTTTTCGGTGAACGAGCAGGAGAATGAGTTTATCAAAAGTAAACTCTCTTATTTCAACGAGCTCGGTATCGAAACGGAGGAATTCGGTTATAACGCATATAAAATATCCGCGCTGCCCACGGAATTTGCGGATATGGACGTTAAAGCGTTTTTAGACGATTGCATGCACGATATGAATTTATTGAAAAACGAAACCGTTCCCAACCTGATACGCGAAAAAATAGCGGGCAAAGCGTGCAAATCCGCAGTGAAATCGGGCGATTTTCTCGATGAAAACAACATGGAAAGCTTACTGAAAATGTTGAAAGGCAATCTCGGTTTGAAGTGTCCGCACGGCAGACCGATCGCCATAAAAATCACGCGCGCGGAAATCGATAAATGGTTCAAGAGAATCGTATGAAGCAAAAAATCATCGTCGTTTGCGGACCGACCGCTTCGGGAAAAACCGCGTTGGCGGTAAATCTGGCAAAAGATCTTGCATCCGAAGTCATTTCCGCCGATTCCATGTGCATTTATAAGGGATTCGACGTCGGCACCGCAAAACCGACGAAAGAAGAGCGCGGCGCGATTCCGCATCACATGATCGACGTGTGCGACGGAAGGGAAACGTTCAGCGTTGCGGATTATAAACGGCTCGCCGAACCGATCGTAAAAGACTTGCTCGGCAAGGGAAAAACGCCCATCGTCTGCGGGGGTACGGGTTTTTATATCGAATCGCTTTTATTCGATTTTTCCTACGGCAACGCGTGTAAAAACGACGCCGTGCGGGAGAAATACGAACGGTTTTTAGAGGAAAACGGTAAGGAAGCTCTTTTTGCCGTTTTGCGGGAAAAAGATGAAAAAAGCGCGGAAAAACTGCATCAAAACGACGTAAAACGGGTAATCCGCGCATTGGAAATTTTCGATTGCGGCGGAAAGGCAAAATCCGAATACGAGGAAAAACGGTTGCCGAAATATGATTATATCGCCGTGAGTTTCGATTTCCCGCGGGAGGAGCTGTATAAAAGGATCGATCTTCGCGCAGAGGAAATGTTCGATAACGGCTTGGTAGAGGAAGTAAAATCGCTCGTTGTGAGCGGATTGGACGAAACGTGTCAGTCGATGCAGGGCATCGGGTATAAGGAAGTGCTTTCCTATTTGCGCGGCGAGATCGATTTGCGGGAGGCAAAGGCGCTTGTCGCCATGAATTCCCGCCGTTATGCCAAACGGCAGATTACCTTTTTCAAGCGTTGGGAAAACCTTCGCTACATTTGTCCGCAAAAGGAAATAAGCGCGGTTCGGGAGGTGCTGAAATTATTATGATAGAAGAAAAACTGATTCGCGATTGCGAAGAAAAACTGAAGGATAAATTCGCGCGACTGGAAGATGTTTCGCTGTATAATACGGAAAAAGTATTGAATGCTTTCAAAAAAAACAGGCTTGCGCTGCGCCATTTCAGCCCGACGACGGGCTACGGCTACGGCGATGAAGGACGCGATACGTTAAACGCCGTTTTAGCCGATATTTTCGGCGCGGAAGCGGCGGTGATGTCGCCGAATATCGTCAGCGGCACCCATGCGATTTCCTTGGGATTATACGGAATTTTACGGCCGAACGACGTTTTTGTTTCGATAACGGGCGAGCCGTACGATACGCTTTCCGACGTTATACGCGGGGAGAACGACGGTTCGCTGAAGGATTTCGGCATTCGTTTCGACGCGATTTCTCTGAAAGAGAATCAAATCGATTATGAGAGCGTTAAAAATTATCTTGCAAACAATCATCCGAAAATGGTGTTTATGCAGCGCAGCCGCGGTTACGAATGGCGCCCCGCGCTCACCGTCGACGAAATTGAAAACGCCGTGAAATTCATCCGCGGATGCGGCTTTACGGGGTGTATATTCATGGATAATTGCTACGGCGAATTTGTGGACGAAAAAGAACCCGTTGAAGCGGGTGTAAACGTGATTGCGGGATCGATGATTAAAAATATCGGCGGCGGCATCGCGCCGACGGGCGGTTATATCGCGGGCGATAAAAAGTATATCGATTTGGTGCAAAACCGTTTGACCGCGCCTTCGATCGGCGGAGAAGTCGGTTCCTACGCCTTTACCTATCAATATTTTTACGAAGGTTTATTTCTCGCCCCGCACGTGGTAAAAGAAGCATTGAAGGGTTCATGGCTGACGGGGGCGGTACTGTCCGCGCTCGGTTACGATACTTCGCCGAGTCTTGAGGAAAACGCAGGCGATATTATCCGCGCCGTCCGTTTCGGTAGCGAGCGTGAACTCGTCGCTTTTATCAATAATATACAGAAAAATTCGCCGGTGGATTCCTTTGTAGACGTCTTGCCGTGGGATATGCCGGGCTATGAAGAGCAGGTCATCATGGCGGCTGGGTGCTTTGTGCAGGGAGCGTCTATCGAGCTTTCCGCGGACGCGCCCATCAAGGAACCGTATATCGCGTATATGCAAGGCGGGCTGACCTATGAACACGTTAAAATCGCCTTGAAAAATTTAAAATTATGATCAAAGCAAGACTGCTAAAAAAGAAAACGGCTCGGAACAATAGACTGTTCCGAGCCGTTTTTATTAAAATTTTCTGTATAGTCCTTGTACCAGCCCCAAAATGACGACGTCGTCCAAAACGATATCGTTCAATGCGGAGTTTTCCGGATGCAATATTATTTTATGATCGCGCTTGAAAAAGCGTTTAACGGTACTGCTGTCCTCGATCAGCGCCACTACGATATCGCCGTTATTCGCGGTATTCTGGCGCTTTACGATAATTTTATCTCCGTCGAAAATCCCCGCTTCGATCATACTGTCGCCGTGCACGCGCAGCATGAATAAATCGTTTTCGGAATTGTTGAATTCCGGCGGCAAGGGGTAGAAGTTTTCAAAATTTTCCACCGCAAGAATGGGCGTGCCCGCAGTGACGACGCCGATCAGCGGAACGCTTTCGAAATTATTCTTTTTCGTCAAGGAAAACGCCCGTTTTTTATCGGGAGTTTTCGTGATTAACCCTTGCTTTTGCAGCTTTTCCAGATAAGCATACGCCGTTGCAGTGGATTTTATGTTACATTCCGCGCAGATTTCCCGCACGCTGGGAGGAAAGGAGTTCGTCTCTAAATATTCCTTTACGTACTTGAAAACTTTATTTACTTTTTCGTCGATATTTCTCATGAATTTATTTTAACATAAAAAAATACATATGTCAAACATTTGTTTGTAATTCATGTTTGACAAAATCAAAAATTTATGCTATCTTAGTATCGTTAAAACTTTTTATCGAGGCGAAACATGAAAGGCGAAAAATGTATTTTATACGATCGGGAATGCATCGAGTGCTGGGAATGCGAAAAATGCGATCTAAATCCCGACAAGCGCTGCGATTCCTGCGGAAAGTGTATCGAAAACGAAAAGAATTATAAAATCATCAAAATCGATAAAATTATCGAATAAAAAAGAAACGGCAAAAGCTTTTGCCGTTTCTTTTTATTCAAATATTTTGCGAAATTTATAGTAATGCTCTTTCGGAATACTGACGTTTACATGAACGCCGTCGTCTTCAAAATTTATCGCTTTCACAACGCAAAAATCGTTCAGCTTGCTGAATTCGCCGTAATATTTATAATCGATTTTGCTTTCGATTTTCACATAAGCGTCGTTAAAAAAATCGTCGATGCGGCGGAGGAGCTGCCCGATTCCCTGCCCGTGCAAAGCGGAAATGAATACCGCGTCTTTCGGATAGGGAGTAAAATCGTCGATGCCTTCACACTTATTGAACACGGTGATTTTCGGGCTTTCCGCCTTGATTTCCGCAAGTGTGCTTTCCGTTGTGGCAAGCTGCGTTTCGTAATCGCCTTTCGCGTCGCAAACGATTAAAATCAAATCGGCGTTGACCGCCGTTTCCAGCGTGGATTTAAATGCCTCGATCAGATTATGGGGGATATTTTTAACAAAACCGACGGTGTCGACGAGTACGATTTCACAATTTTCCAAGGCGAGTTTTCGCATCGTGGGATCCAGCGTCGCAAAAAGCTGATTTTTCACCAGAACGTCCGCCCCCGTCAAGCGATTTAAAAGAGTGCTTTTTCCGGTGTTGGTATATCCGACCAGCGCCACGGTTTTCACGTTGTTCTTTTTACGGCGCTGCGTTTGCAGATTTCTGCGCGATTCCACGGCTTTCAATGCGTTTTCAAGATAATCGATGCGCCGGCGAATGTGCCGTCTGTCCGATTCAAGCTGCGTTTCACCCGGTCCGCGCGTGCCGATGCCGCCGCCCTGCTGGCTCAGTTCCGCGCCCTTGCCCCGTAAACGAGGGTAAATATACTTTAATTGCGCGAGCTCGACTTGCAGCTTGCCTTCCGTGCTCTGCGCGTTCAGAGCGAAAATATCGAGAATCAGCGTCGTTCTGTCGATCACCTTTACGTCGAGCGCCGCGCGGATATTCAGCGTTTGCGATGGCGTGAGCTCTCCGTCGAATACGATCAAATTGACGTCGGTATTGCCGAGTTCTTCTTTGATTTCCTCTAATTTTCCCGCACCGATCACGGTGGCGGGGTTGATTTCCCGTACAAACTGCGTCTTTATGCCGCAGACTTTCGCTCCCGCGCTTTCCACAAGCGCGCAGATCTCTGCGGGGGAGTCGTCATCGAATTTGTCAAACAACGGTTTTATAATATATACGTTTTCCGTTTGCGTGTTATCGGTGTCAATCATCTTTATCCCTTAATTTTACGGAAGTAACCGCGCGCTTAATGATGTCGTCGGTAATATCCGCGTAGTGTTTTTTGGTGGTGTTTACGTCCTTGTGTCCGAGCGTTGCCGCAACGACGTAAATATCGTGCGTTTCGCGGTACAAATTTGTGCCGAATGTACTTCTCAGTTTATGCGGCGTTATTTTTTTGAGCGGGGAAACGATCTTTGCGTATTTTTTTACGAGTTCCTGCACGGTACGCGTGGAAATTCGCGTGTTTTGCAAAGAGAGGAAAAACGCGCGTTCGTCCGCCGCGAATGGATTGTTATTGCGTTCTATGGCGTAATCTTCCAGCGAGGCTTTCACTTCCATGCCGAAATAGAGCATTTTGCGATCGCCGCCTTTTCTGGTTACGACAAAGGCGTTCGTGCCGAAATCTATATCTTCGGTATCGAGCCCCACGAGTTCGCTGATACGGATGCCCGTGCCGAGAAAAAGAGTTAAAATCGCCACGTCGCGGATGCGCGTAAGCTTATGAAATTGCTGCTGCTTTTGCGTCAGCCCGTTGCCGGTGTCCGCAGTATTGAGAATGGCGGCGATTTCGTTGATTTTTCCGTTGGATTCCAATCGGATAATTTCCTTATCGTGCAGTTTCGGCATGGAAACTTTTGCCGCGGTATTCGCCGTGAGGGAGCCTTTGTTAAAAAAATATTTGAAAAACGAACGGATCGTAGCGAGCTTTCTCGCCTTGCCTCGTTCGTTGCAGCTTTCCGTTTTTCCGTTTACGGTATAACGGGATAAATAGCTGAGAAAGAGTTCTATATCGCTTGAGGCAAGATTGTTTAAATCATCCAAACTGATTTCCGCGGCGTGTTTCCCCTTAAACGTTTTCTTAGAAAGAAAATCAAAAAAGATACGCAAATCATAAGCGTAATTCAACCGCGTTAAAGGAGTCGTTCTGTTTTCAATGCCGACAAAAAACTCTTCCGCATAGTAGGGGAGTTCGTCGATAATTTTTCTGATTTTTTCCAACGATTTCGCGCTGCGTTCGTCGAAATAAGTTTTTTCCTGCATCATTTTGCTCCTTTATACATTTATTATATACCGAAAAGAAAAAAATGTAAATTGTTTATGCGGGCAAAATTTGGCAATACGTAATTATGCTAAACATAATTATATGTAAAATCATAACTAAAATACTGAAATTTTTACATTTTAATGTTTGAAACTGAGGGGGATTATTTTTCTGCACATCGAATTTTGTAACGAGGAAGTTTTTTATGTGTTTTTATCAGATATTTTCCTGCTTTTTATTAAAAACAGTTCGCGGGGAAGCAACACTAATTATGCGCAAAACAACAGTTTTACGAAATGTAATGCGCGATTCGGGTATTTTTCAGCGAATAACTGACAAAAATATTTGTTTTTATGTTTACCTAAATTTATCGTTTGTTTTCCAATCTTATGGAATTTATTAAAAAATTCCTTTGAACGTATTGACTATTTTCCCGTTTCGTTGTATACTTATTTTAAGAAGAAATTTTAAATTTTTATCGTTTTCATTATCGACAAAATTCGATGAAAACGCGAAAATAAAAAAACTCATTTTAACGCGCTCAGACAGAATAGTTATTTTTTAACAGAGTGTTTTATTGTCGGAGTTTGTTGCAATTTGCAGTTTTCGAGGTGATTTATGGGACAAACCATCAGCAGCGATTTTATTCGCGGACATATCGATACGATTATTTTGCGATCCCTTTTCAGCGGAACGAAACACGCCTTGGAAATCGCCTCGTTTATCGAGGAAAAAAGCGGCAGTAAATATGAAGTGAAACAGGCGACGCTTTACAGCGCGCTCAAACGGCTGGAAAAACAAAAATACGTTCGTCCGTTTTGGAACGACGCGCCCGAAGGCGGCAGACGGCGTTATTTTGAAATTACGCCGGCGGGAAAAGCCTTCGCCGACAAAAACCTTTCCGGCTGGGATTACTCCCGCGACGTAATCGATCAGCTCGTCGACGAAGTGCCCAAAAATTTAGTGCACGAATCGGGCGTGGTATTGTCGGGAAAAAGCAGCGAGCGGAAAAACGAAACAGATCGGGAATCCGCCGTTTCCGAAAAAATCGAAGAAAAAGAAATTAAAGAAACGGTAACGCAACGCGATATTTCGGAAAAAGAAGCGTCCGCGCCCATCGAAAGAAAAGCGGAAGAAAAAATCGTTTTCGAGCGCGTTGCGGCGGAAGAAAAGCCGCAGCCGGCGAAGGTCGAAGAAGTAAAAGATCCCGCGCTGGAAATGATTTTGAATAAGGCGCAAACGGAATTTAACTACCGCGAAATATTAAACGAATTATTCGATAAAAACGTAAAAAAACATCGGGAAACCGAAGAAGAAACGGCAGAAAAGCCCATTGCGGAACGCGTTGCCGAATACGATGAAAAAACAACGGTTGAAACGGAGCAACCGCCGCAGTTTGCGGCGCTCCGCAAGGAAAACGTATTCGATAAGGATTTCCGCATCAAGTCGCAAAACACCGGAAAAACCGATTTTTCCGATTTGTTGGAAAAGGCCGATGCCGAAGGCTACAAAATCCGTATCTCTACGGGAAAAAGCGAAAAAATCGGCGGCAAATTTTTAATTAACCGCATCAATCTCGTTTCTTCCCTCTCGGTTTTTTTGATATTTTTGATAGAATGTCTGGTTTTTTCCTTGATTTTTAAACAAGACGAATTGTTCAGCGGTTGGTATTATCTGATTGCGATCGGTATTGCGGCAATCTTACCCGCCGTCTGCATCGTCCTTTATTCGCGGCAGCCGACGAAAACAAAACCGACGTTTAATAAAAATTTGATTTATACGGTTTTAATTATTCTATTCAATCTGCTGCTTATCGTCATCGCGCTCGCCGTGCTGACGAATGCGGATTTTTCCAGCGGTGCGGAAATCGCGCTGAAAATCGTTGCGCCGATTTTGGTGTTATTCGACGCGTTCTTGTTCTTTCTGTTCAGAAACATCTGTTCGCTTTCCGATTATTTCGTTACGAAGCGACAGTAAAATCTTCATTTATAAATAGTTAAACTACAAAAAGCCACGCAAAACTGCGTGGCTTTTTGTCATAAATTCATCAGATAATCGATTTCCTGCGCGGTGAGCTTGCGTACGTCTCCGCGGTTCAATCCTTTTAAAGTCAAATCCCCTATTTTAATGCGTTTAAGCAGTTTGACTTCCTTACCGACCGCTTCGAACATCTTTCTGACCTGACGGTTTCTGCCTTCGGTGATCGTAATATGTAGTTTGACGGCGTCGCGCAGCTCTTCAACGACTTTAACGTTGCACTTGCCCGTGCGCTTTCCGTCGATATAAACGCCGTTTCTGACGCGGTTCAGCATTTCGTCCGTAATAGATCCTTCGAGTTTCACGAGGTAGGTTTTCGGAACCTCGTTTTTCGGATGCGTCAAGCGGAACGTCAGTTCTCCGTCGTTGGTAAACAGCAGCAGCCCTTCCGAATCGTAATCGAGTCTGCCTACGGGAAAAACGCGCTTAACGTTGGGCGGCAATAAATCCATAACGGTTTTGCGGTCTTTATCGTCCTTCACCGTGCAGACGTAGCCCTTCGGCTTGTTCATGATATAGTATTCGTATTTTTTTACGGTGCTTACGACTTTGCCGTTTACGGTGACGATATCGCCCTCGCCCACGTCGTCGCCGACGGAACACGCTCTGCCGTTGATTTTCACCTCTCCGTTTTCGATCATTTTATCGGACGCGCGGCGGGATGCGACGCCGCTTTCCGCTAAAAATTTATTGATTCTCATTTTCTTTTTTCCTTTTTAGTTTATCCCGTTAATTGTATAGATTTTTTCGGAAAAAAGCAAGTCATTTTTCACCCTAAAATTAATTTTGCCGACTTGTTGGTCTTTTTTTACGTTTGCGGGCAGAATATCGGGCAAATCGTATTCGATTTCTATATTTTCGTATTCATTTTCCGTTAGCGGCAGCAATACGTCGCTCTTAATATATAAGGCGCACTGCGTTTGTTTTCCTTCAACCGGCAGAAAATCGACGATGAAATCGCTTTCAAACAGCTTATATAATTTGTATTTGGAAAAATATTCGTCGAAATGTCCTTTTGCCGTTTCAAACATCGGCGGGCAATTGAGCACGACGGAAACGAGTTCCATACCGTTTCTCTCGCAAGAAGAAACGAGGCATCTTCCCGCTTTTTTGGTATAACCCGTTTTTACGCCCGTTGCGCCCTCGCATTCAAAAAGCATTTTGTTTTTATTGATCAACAGTCGTTTATAGGGTTTATCGCCGTTGGAAATTTCTATCTTCTTGGTGGAAACGATTTCCTTGAAATCGGGATTTTTTAAGGAATACGCGGTGATGAGCGCCAAATCGTTCGCCGTCACGTAATGCCCGTCGTCGGGCAGTCCGTGCGGATTGACGAAATTGGAATGCTTCGCCCCCGCTTTTTCGGCGGTTTCGTTCATGAGCGAGGCAAACTTTTCTATCGAGCCCGAAACGTGCAGAGCGAGCGCCGTTGCCGCGTCGTTGCCGGATCGGAGCATCAGTCCGTATAACAGCTCTTTCACCGTCAGTTTTTCCCCTTCCGTAAGATAGATGCTCGAGCCCTCTATACCGACGCACTCTTTTTTGATCGTAACCGATTCGTCTAAATCTGCGTTTTCGATGGCGCAGATGGCAGTCAAGATTTTCGTCGTACTTGCGGGGAACATCTTTTTATCGCCGTCCTTATCGAGCAGAACGCGCAAAGAATTGACTTCCATTACGATTTGCGCGTCGTAAGAAGTTGCAGCCGTCGCCGTCGCGTTCGGCGCGTAGCAGGAAAACGCGCCGATAAGCGCGCATATGCACAAAACAGCAATCCTTTTCATATCAGTCGCCTTCCTGCATTTTTCGGATGATGTCTTCCGCGGAATCGATCAGCTTATCGTACCCTTCCGAAAATGCTTCTATACGGTATTTTCCGCTTTCCTGCACCAAAAACCCTGCCGGTTTCATGGAAACGACGGCGCCGCTCCCGCCCGCAAACGGCAAGGACGAATCTTTTTTAAATAGCTTTACTTCGCCGTATTCCCCGCCGCCCGTCATAAAACCGAGGGTGACTTTGCAGATGGGCAAGATTGTCCCCGTTTCGGTGACGATGGGTTTTCCGACGACGGTGTTCACGTCCACCATGGCGTTTAAGTTTTTCATCGCCGATTCGATTACGGCGGTTATTTTGTTTTCATAATCCATTTTTCTAACTTCCTTAATATGATTTTTGCGAGAGTGATGCATACGGTAAAAAGGTTAAATACCGCGTTCACCCGCAGCGAAATTTTAAAAACGGTATCGTCTTCGTATAAAACCGTGTCGTTTTGAAAGGTTGTTTCGCACCCCGTTTCCCGCGAAACCGCGCCGAATATCTTCGCAAATATATTGCCGGAAAGCGCGTAAATAAAGGGTATTTGCGGGGCGTTTTCGCTGCCGCATTCCGTGAGTACGCCTATTTTTCGGATATAATAGTCCTTTCTCAAACTGAATTGCGAACGCATGCCGAAAATAGACTTAAAGGAAAAAATCACCGCTTTATTTTCCGATAAATGCAAAGCGACGCCGCCCTTTATTCTTTCCCCGTAACCGCCGAACAGCGCTATTCTGTCAACGGTGAGCAGAAAGAAAAACTTTTTGATATCTTTATCGTAAAAAAAATATAGATTTGCGAAAATCGGCAGTATCAACAAAAGCGAAACCGCAAATACGATATAAACCCAGTGCACAAGTTTAATATCTGCAACCGCCTGAAATTTATACATAAAAAGCGCGCCGCATGTATGGGCGGCGCGCTTTGTCCGAAACGGATTATCTATTGAATTTTTTCCACTTGTTCGTCTTTTAAAAACTCCGGCAGTTCCTCTTCTTCCAAGGACGGCAGTTCGAAATCCTCTTCTTCCTTTTGTGTTTCCTTTACGCGCTCCATAACCGTTTCTGCGGTCGTGGCGGCGGTTTCTTCCACGTATTCGTCTTTACTGTAAAGGTAATCGTCGTCGTTATTGCCGCCGTGTATCTGCGCGATGCGATCGAGCAGTTCGTCGTAATCGGGCAATTCGTCCAGCGAAGAAATCTGAAAGCGTTTTAAAAACTCGTCGGTCGTACCGTAAAGAATGGGTTTACCGACGGCATCCTTTCTGCCGACGGGTTCGATCACCTTAAGCTCTAAAAGTTTTTGCACCGCGTATTCGCTGTTGCCGCGTATCTCTTCCAAATCCATGCGGGTAACCGGCTGTTTATAGGCGATGATCGCCGCCGCCTCGAGCATGCTTTTGGAAAGTTCCCGCTCCTTGATGGGATTTAAAACGGAAGACACTGCCTCCGCATATTCCGGATTGGATGCGAATTGTATTTTTTTATTGAACATTAAAAGCTGCAATCCGCATTCGCCGCTGTATTTTTCCTGTAATTTTTTGACTGCGGAAACGATCTCTCTTTCCTCTACTTCCAATTTTTCCGCAATATCTTTGATCGCGATCGGGTTGCCCGAAACGTAAGCGATCGATTCAATTATATTCGTCAATTTCTCCGATTTCTTCATTTCTGTCTTCTCGCAATGTTATGGTTATATCGTCAAAAACGCCGCTTTGTTCCACTTTTACGTATTGCCGTTTCAAAAGCTCCAGCAACGCCTGAAAGGTTGTAATCAACTCGTTTTTTGTGTAATAGTCTGTAAACAGCTCGAAAAAGCTCATGCTCTGCCGCTGCAGCAACGTATCGCGAATGAAATACACCTTGTCGGCAACGGTAAACACGTCCTTCGGAATTTCCTTTTGCGTGCTCTTTTCGCGCTTTTGCGCATCCACTTTCAAAAGCAGTTTGGAAAACGCGGCAATCAGTCCGTCCAGCGTAAAATCCTTATAAACGATTTTCACGTCCCCCGCCGATTTGTCGGGTTCCTTATAGAAACGGTTTACGTTTTCCTGCTGCTTCAGCTTTTCGCTCGTTTCTTTAAATATCTTATATTCTTCCAGCTGTCGGATGAGCGCCTGTTCGGGATCTTCCAAATCCTCTAAAAATTCTTCCGGTTTCGGCAGCAGCGCCTTCGATTTGATTTCTACGAGCGTCGCCGCCATACCGAGATATTCGCTGGCTTTTTCCACGTCGATGATGTCCATCGCCGCAATATATTGCAGGTATTGCTCTGTCACCTGAGAAACGAAAACGTCTTTGATCTCTATTTTCGCCTCCTTGATAAGGTGCAGCAATAAATCGAGCGGTCCTTCAAAATTGTCTAAAACGGTAGAGTAATCTACGACCGATTCAAATTCCGCCATCAGAAAATCAACCCCCAAAGCAAACGGATGGGCAATCCGAGATAATACGCGCCGTTACCGATTACGAAATCCAAAACGTTCAAAAACGCGAGCTGCGGAAACCACGATGCGATAAAACTCAGCAAAACGAGCCCGAGCAATACGTACTGCCCGTAATTCCGCAAAAAGCGATAAACGGGATTGGAGTGGTTCACCGTCGCGTCGATGATCCTGAACCCGTCCAACGGATAAAACGGCAGCAAATTAAATACGCAAAAGGTTAAATTCAAATGAAACACGTAAAAAAGCGTCATTTGCAGCACGTCGTCAAACAGCGCGAGATCGGGAAGTAGCAAGGATAATTCGTAAAGCGGATATGCGATAAACGCCAAAATAAAATTCGTTAAAACGCCCGCGACGGAAACCCAGACGAGTCCGCTTTTATATTTGCGGAAATTATAGGGATTTACGGGAACGGGCTTTGCCCAACCGAATCCGACGAGCACGAAACAAACCAAACCCGTTACGTCAAAATGCGCAAAGGGATTGAGCGAATATCTTCCGTTGACGCGCGGCGTTTCGTCCCCGCATTTTACAGCGGCGAACGCGTGCGCGAATTCATGGAAGGGCAATACGATCAAAACCGCCAAAAAAACGCATATATAGGTGATAATTCTTTCTACGATGGGATTCATGCGCGCCGCCTTATACCGAAAAACCGCCGTTACGGCAAGTTTTATTATCTGTTACAGTATACAATAATTCCATAAAAATTGCAAGAAAAAAGCCGCTGTTGCGGCTTAAAGTTCGTTAAATAACGGTTAAATCAATTTGCAATCCGCGTCGTTGCGGGCGATATCCTCGTAGCTTTGCGGCTTTACGAGATAATCGCTTTCGCCGTTTTCCACCAAAACGACGGGCGGAACGGCGTTGCGGTTATAGTTGCTCGCCATGGAATAATTGTACGCGCCCGTGGATAAAACGGCGATGATGTCGCCGCGTTTCACCTCCGGCAGAAAGCAGTCCGCCGCGACGATGTCGCCGCTTTCGCAGCATTTTCCCGCGATGGAATAAAGCTCCGTCGCCTTGTCGTTCATGCGGTTCGCCAAAACTGCGGTATATTTCGAACCGTAAAGCGCGTGACGGGGATTGTCGAACATTCCTCCGTCCACCGCCGCGTAATTCTTTAACCCCGCGATTTTTTTCACGCTGCCCGCGGTATACAGCGTAATGCCCGCCTCGCCGACGACAGACCGCCCCGGTTCGAGAAACAAAAACGGCTTTTTCAATCCTTTCGCCTTCACGCATTTTTTCAGCGTATCGCAAACGGTCTGAATGTATTCCGCGTAATCTTCCACGTTGAGCTTTCTGTCCTCTTCCGTATAGTAAATGCCGAACCCGCCGCCGAGATTGACGGTGTCGAATTCGTAGGAAAGCTCTTCTTTGACGAGTTTATAAAAATTCGTCATCTTTTCGACGGCCAGCGCGAAAGAATCCTTTTCAAAGATCTGCGAGCCGATATGGCAGTGTAAACCTCTCAATTTCAAACCGCGCGTGCCGACGGCGAGCTTAATCGCCTGCATGGCGTCGCCGTTCATCAATGAAAATCCGAATTTCGAATCGGGCGTGGCGGTCTGCACGAAATGATGCGTGTGCGCCTCCACACCGGGGTTGACGCGCAGTAATACGTTTTGCGTCACGCTTCTTTCCTCGCAGATCTTTCCGAGTCTGACGATTTCGTCGAACGCGTCGCATACGATATATCCGACGCCGCTTTCCACGGCGTAAACGAGTTCCTTATCGAGTTTGTTGTTGCCGTGCATGACGAGCTTTTCCGCGGGAAATCCTGCGGAAAGCGCGGTAAACAGCTCCCCGCCCGAAACGACGTCCGCGCCGAGTCCGCATTTTTCCACCAAGCGATACATTCCCTTGCAGGCAAAGGCCTTCGAGGCGTATAAAACCCTTCCGTCGCCGTAACGCTCCCGTAAAGTTTTATCGAAAACCCTGCAGATATCTTCGATATATTTTTTATCGTAAACATAAAGCGGCGTGCCGTATTTTGCGGCAAGTTCGGTGCAGTCCGCGCCGCCGATATACAAATGTCCGTTCGCGCCCGCTTTCAGCGTATCTCTCGTATTCATGTTGTTCCTTCTTTTTCTTGATACTAAAATTGTATCAAACGCGGCGTGTTTCGTCAAGACAATTGATAAAATTATTTCAAATATCGGCTATAACGCTTACTTAAAATAACGCTTACTTAAAATAAATATCCCCGCGTAAAAACGCGGGGTATTTCATATGCGGGCGAAGCCCTATGTTACCAGCCACCCTCTGCAAGGGTATATGAGGTCTGCCATTTGCATTACGCCTTGAACGGACTATCCGGATAATCTATCCGTAGCTGTTCTCCGAGTTTATCTTCTTTTAACTGATTTTCTATATACTCTTTTATTTTTTGCGTGTTTTTCCCTACCGTGTCTACATAGTAGCCTTTACACCAAAATTCCCGGTTCCGATACTTGAATTTGAGATTCCCCCATTGTTCATATATCATTAAACTACTCTTGCCTTTGAGATATCCAACAAACGCAGACACGCTCATTTTCGGGGGAATCTCAACCAACATATGCACATGGTCGGGACATATCTCCGCCTCTATTATATTTACGCCTTTCCATTTGCACAATTCTCGTAGAATTGCTCCGATTTCTCGTCCTTTTTCTCCATACATTGATTTTCGCCGGTATTTGGGGGCGAATACTATGTGATACTTGCAATTCCACTTCGAATGTGCTAAACTATGTGTCATTCATTCTTGAATGTCCTCCTTTTGGTTTTTATTTTTGGGTTTGCAGACCTCATTTTTATTATACCAAAAGGAGTTTTCTTTTTCAAGATTTATATGTTTAACATTTTCCCAACCCCGCGTCTAACGCGGGGTTTTCTTACACAACGAAAAACCGCAGCATATCGTGCCGCGGTTTTTATTTTCAGAACAGTTTCCAGTTGTCGATGATATTTTTCACGATATCGAAATACGTCTGTTTTTCTACGGTTTCGTAGGCGAGCACGGGTATTTCTTTCACCAATATCCCGTCCTTTTCCACCGTAAGCGAGCCGATGCGCTGTCCTTTTTCCACCGGCGCTTTCACCTTTTCATCGGGCGTAAAATCGATGTTTAACGCGATCTTTTCGTTTCTGGCGGAAAAGAGATAATACGACTCCGCGGGAACGCCCAGAACGCTGTCTTGTTTGCCGCCCGTGACGGTAACGGGAATTTCAAGCGGTTTTTCACAATCGAGAATAAGTTTGTTTTCGTAATTTGCGAAACCGTAGTTGAACATAGTGGAAACGTCGTTAAAACGGGTTTTTCCGTCGGGAGCCTTGATGACTACCGAAACGAGGCGCATTCCCTTGCGCTGGGCGGACGCGGCGAGACAGTGCCCCGCTTCGCTCGTATAACCGGTTTTTCCACCGTCGCAGCCCTCGTAAAAGCGAATGAGCTTATTCGTATTGGAAATTTCCGTCACTCTGCCGCCGTCGTGGTGGATTTCGTCCATCCAGATGCGGGAAAACGTGAAATAATCCTTATGCGTCAAAAGCTCGGAAAACATTTTGGA
Organism: Bacillota bacterium; assembly: GCA_003343995.1. Taxonomy (GTDB): domain Bacteria; phylum Bacillota; class Clostridia; order Christensenellales; family Borkfalkiaceae; genus UMGS775. The sequence continues at coordinate 20,891 of QAKE01000076.1, read as the reverse complement.
AACGTCTTTGGCGCAGGAATACTGCTGCGCCTTCGGCAGTCCCGTACAATTGGAAAAATGCGTGTCGTTCATGCCGAGCTCTTTGCATTTCGCGTTCATTTCGGCGACAAACAGTTCCTCCGAGCCGCTGATCTGTTCGGCGAGGGCGTAAGACGCGTCGTTCGCGCTGGCGACGACGATACCCTTAACGAGTTCCCGCACTTCGTACGGCTTATTCGCGTCTAAAAAGATCTGAGAACCGCCCATTCCCGCGGCTTCCGCGCTGACGGTGACGGTGTCGTCCAAAGAAAGCGAGCCGCTGTCGATCGATTCAAAGGTCAAAAGCAACGTCATGATCTTGCACATGCTGGCGATGGGCAGCCGTTCGGTTTCGTTTTTCGCGTAAATAACCGTTCCGCTGTTGAAATCGGTCAGATACGCCGCTTCGCTTACGGCAGACAGGCTTTCCGCGGGTGCGGCAAGCGTTTTTACCTTGACCGATCTTACGCCGGATACCGCAACGCCGAACGCCATAAGCATTAAAAATAAAGACAATAGTTTTTTCATTTTAACCTCCCGTTAGTGACGTGAAAAGTTTAATCTAAAACTATTGTCTGTATTTATTCGAGAAATATACGCTATTTTACGTAACATAATCGATTATTGTTTCATCAGTATTTTATTTGCTATTTATCAATTATATTATCGATGGATATTCCAAAGCCGCGTTCGGGATCGTTGATGAATACGTGCGTTACCGCGCCCACGAGTTTCCCGTCCTGTAAAATCGGACTGCCGCTCATTCCCTGCACGATTCCGCCGGTAAGATCGATCAGTTCGTCGTCGGTAATTTTCAGCACGAGATTTTTGTTATCCCTCTCGTTCTTGTCGATTTTCACGATGGAAATACAATATTCTTTCGGCCGAGAACCCGTTACCGTGCTATAGATCACGGCATTCCCCACGCGCGCCTCGCCCGTTTCCACCTCTTTCAGATTCAGCCGTTCGATTTCGCCGTCGCTAATCGTTCCGACGACGCCCGTTTTCGTATTATACGTCGCCTTTGCAAACGCCGCGTTTTTCAGAAAAATCCCCTTCAATTCCCCCGCTTTGCCGCGTTCGCCTTTAATCGCGCCGGTGATGGTGCAGTTGATCAGACTGCCGCCGGTGATTTCTATCAAATCGCCGCGTTCGTCTAAAATCGGGTGTCCTAAGGAGGTGAATTTATTATCCTTTATATACGTCAGCGTGCCGATTCCGCTCACGTAGTTGCGTATAAACAGACCGAGTTTATATTTCCCCAATCCGTCTTTTTTCGGCTTGATGACGCTTTCATGCCGTTCTCCGTTGCGCATGTATACGATTTTCGCCTCGGATTTCCCGTTTACCGCTTTGGCGATATCCTCCGAGCTGTTGACATCCTTGTTATCGATGGATAAAACAACGTCGCCGAGCGTGAGCCCCGCATCCTTTGCCGGTGAAAATTTCCCGTTTTCGGTATTCACGTCGGTAATTCCGACGACGGTAACGCCGCGGGTATTCAAAGAGAATCCGGCGGGTATCCCGCCGAGGTAAACCGCGGATGCGGACGCCGCGCCGCTCATCGGAAAGATGCAAAAGCATACCAAAAGCGAGATGATGATCAGTTTGAAGATTTTCTTTTTCATTTTTACCCCATTATAGTTGTTATCATGCGCATATTCTCCTCCTTTTATACTCTGAAAAAGCAAATTAAAAGAACGCGGTCCCGATATGAGTCTTTGTCGGATATTCAAAGACTTTTATCAGGCTCGCGTTCCGATATGTAAACGATTATAAACTCTTTTTATACGCGTTCGCGTCGGCGATCATCTCTTTTGCGTGTTCCGTCGCCGCGGCGCTCTTTTCGTTTCCGCCGACAAGCCGCGTGATTTCCGCAACCTTTTCTTCTTCGGAAAGGCGTTTGATGAAGGTATGCGTTTTTCCGCTTTCTTCCTTTTTGAAAATCAGCAGGGAGTTATCCGCCATCGCGGAGATTTGCGGCAGGTGCGTTATGGCGAGCACCTGCACGTTGCGTGCGATTTTTGCGAACTTTTTTGCCACAACCGCCGCGATCGCACCGCTGATGCCCGCGTCGATTTCATCGAAAACGAAAGTGGAAATCTCGTGCGTTTTCACGGCTGTTTTCATCGCCAGCATAAAACGGCTGATTTCCCCGCCGCTGATGATCTTCGCCATGGGTTTCATCGGTTCGCCCGCGTTTGCGGAAAACAAAAACTCCACGTTGTCTGCGCCGTTTTTCGTAAACGCAATCTTTTCGATATCGGGCAGATCGTCAAAGCCGATGTCGAAAGTCGCCCTCGCCATACCGAGCTCGGAAAGCTCCTTTACAACGCTTTCCGAAAACGCCTTCGCCGTTTCGCGCCGCAGTCCGCTCATCTCTTTATAATAGCCGTAAAGGGCGAGCTTGCTCGTTTCCAGCTGTTTTTTAAATTCTTCCGACAGTTCGTCGAAATGCAGTATTTTTTCGTATTCCGCCTTGCTCTCCTCTAAAAAACGGTTGATTTCCTCTACGTTTTTACCGTATTTCATCCGCAATTTTTTCAGAAGTTCCAATCGCGTTTCGATTTCGTCTAATTCGTACTGCGAAAATTCTTCGCCGTTATCGGAGGAAAGCGTTTCGTAAATATCCTCCGTTTCGCATTTCACGCTGTAAAGCCGCTCGCAGAGCGCGGCGTATTCTTCCGCGTAAGATTCGACGGACCGCAGGAGATGCAATGCGTTTTGCAGCGCGTCCATCGCGCCTCCGTCGCCGCCCAGCGCGTCTCCGGCGATTGAAAGAGCGGCCGCGATTTTTTCCGCATTGAGCAGTTTTTTACGGCGGACGAGCAGCTCGTCCTCCTCGCCTTCCGCAATCGCGGCGTTTTCGATTTCCTCTATCTGATATTTCAGAATATCCAGCTTTACCGCGCGGGAATGTTCGTCGCCGCCGAGATTTTCCAAAGCGTCGAGCGCGCTTTTATATCTGTCGTATTCCTCTTTAACGAGCAGTTTCAGTTTTTCCAGCTTTTCGACGCAGGCTTTATCGATGAGCGATAGCTGATTGCTTTCTTTCAAGAGATAAAAATGCTCGCTCTGTCCGTGAACGTCTACGAGAACGGCGGTGAGTTTTTTCAACATTCCCGCAGAAACGGGATTGCCGTTGATTTTGATATCCCCTCTTCCGTCCGCAAAAAAACGGCGGTTGACGACGAGAACGTCCTCGTATTCGATGGATAAATCTTCCAAAATATCCTTTACGGCGGCGTTGTTGCGCACGTCGAACTCCGCGCACGCCGAACAAAACGGCTGTCCGAAGGAAATCATCGTTTTATCGGCTTTTGCGCCGAGCACGAAGTTAAGCGCGTCGATGACGACGGATTTGCCCGAACCCGTTTCTCCCGAAAGGATATTGAGCCCCGCGGTAAAATCGATAACCGCCTCGTCGATAAGCGCGATGTTTTTTATTTTCAGCGATAACAGCATGGCGTTACCCCATCATTTCTTTTAGTCTTTTAAGCATAATTTCCGCGTCGCGGTTGCTCTTTGCCACAATGAGCAGCGTATCGTCTCCCGCAACCGAACCGAGCACGTGCGGACTGTGGATTTTATCGACGATCGACGCCGCGGCATTGGCGTTGCCGCTGATGGTCTTAATCACGATAAGGTTGTTCGCGCAGGTCATCGATTCCACGATTTCTTTGAAGTGATTTACGCTCTTTTCCGAAATCGCCTCGCTTTGCAAGGCGACGCGAGCGTACTTGAACTTTTTGATTTTTCCCGCTACCTTCACGAGATTCAATTCGTTGATGTCGCGCGATACCGTCGCCTGCGTGACCTCGATGCCCCGTTCGTTGAGTTTCGCGGTCAGTTCCTCCTGCGTGTCGATCTCCTCTTCGCCGACCAGCTCCAGAACGATGCGCTGTCTTTCCTTTTTCGTCATGTCAATTTCTCCCGCTGTTGAGCTTTAAGAGCAGCCTTTTATAAAAATTAGAATCTTTTTTTCGCAAAAAAGTTACGGTATGCGGCGCTTTGCAAATTCTAACGAAATCGTTTTTCGCAAGTTTTTTAACGAGTTTACCGTCGCAGAACAAACCTACCGCGCCCCCGCTTTCCTCCACGCATATCTCGCAGTCCGATCTGGAATCGTAAATGATCGGGCGGTGGTGCAACGAATGCGCACTGATGGACGTAATGCAGAAACTATCGATTCCCGGAGCGAGAATCGGACCGCCCGCAGAAAGCGAGTAGGCGGTGGATCCCGTCGGCGTGGATACGATAACGCCGTCGCCGGTGATCTGATCGACCAACGTGCCGTCGAGCGACACCGAAAGCGAGGCGATCAGACTGCCGGAGGATTCTTCGTCGTAGATGCGTTGAAAAACGCAATCGTTCAGCGCGTAAAAGGTTTCTCCGTTTACGTCGATCATCAATAAAATGCGTTCGTCGGTCTTTAATTTGTTTTCCTTGATCAACGCGACGGCGCTTTCCATCTCAAAGGTTTCAAATTCCGTTAAAAATCCGAGCTTGCCCGCGTTTATCCCGATAACGGGAATGTTGTTCTTCGCGGCATAGGTGGTCAAGCCTAAAATCGTACCGTCGCCGCCAAGCACGACGATCAAATCGATTTTTTGCGCAAAATTCTCGTCCACGGGGTTCAAAACGGAATAATTTCCATCGGGAATATCCACGTAGCCGATGCCGCTGCGCGTTAAAAGGGAATGAAGTTTTGCCGACCAGATCCCCCCGACGTCTTTACTTTTATTGGTGTAAATTCCGATGTTCATGTTAAAATTTTCCAAATTCATTTATCAGATAAGAGCGTTTAACACCTCTTGTTCGCCGAGCCCTTTTGCGTTTTGCAAAGTCAGGCGGATGAGGTATTCCACGTTTTTGCCCTCGATCAGCGGCGCGTTCGTGAAACCCGTAACGTGAAAACCTTGCGCGATACAAAATTCATAAATACTTTTTACGATTTTCGCGCGGATTTTCAAGTCTTTCACGATGCCGTTTTTAAAGGAAATCTTCTCTTCGCATTCGAATTGCGGTTTGATCAGCGCAATGATTTCCGTAGTATTGCCGCAAAGGACTTTGATTGCAGGCAAAATCAGTTTCAGCGAAATAAAACTGCAGTCGACGATGATTCCGTCCAATTCGCAGGGAAAGCTTTCTTTCGTCAGGTTTCTCGCGTTGGTATGATCCATCACGATCACCCGAGGATCGGCGGCTATGGCGGGGTGCAGCTGCTTTTCCCCCACGTCTACGGCGAAAACCTTCGCCGCCCCTCTTTGCAGCAGCGCGTCGGTAAATCCGCCGGTGCTCGCGCCGATGTCTGCAAAAATCTTACCGTCCGCGGAAAAAGCGAACGCGTCGAGCGCGCGTTCCAGCTTGTAACCGCCGTTGGAAACATAGCGCGGCTTTTCCAAAATTCGAATATCGCTGTTTTCATTCGCCTCCGCGCCGGCTTTGGCTTTTTTTCCGTTGAGAAGAACGAAGCCTTTATCGATTGCCTCCGCCGCTTTCGTGCGGGAATCGAATTTTCCGCTGCGGTGTAAAAACACGTCCAGCCGCATTTCAGTGCGCCCGATTTGCCATTTGCCGAGCGAACTTTATCAAAAATTCGTTATCGGGCACGGCGGCGATCGCGGAAACGCTCTCTCGATACAGCTTTTGCGCCCGATCCTTCGCGCCTTGCAAGCCGTATATTTTTACGCCGGTAAGCTTGTTTTCCGCCGCGTCCTTGCCGAGGGTTTTCCCCATTGCCGCGCTTTCGCCCTCCACGTCCAGAATATCGTCCACGATTTGAAACATGTGCCCGATTTTTTCGCCGTAAAGAGAAAGCTCATCGAAATATCTTCCGCCGTTGAGCGCGGACGCCATCTTTATGGGCGCGGCGATCATTTTTGCGGTTTTGTTTTCATGAATGAACAACAGCTGTTCTTCGGTGTGAATCGTCAGTTTTTCGTTATCGAGATCGGCGGCTTGTCCCGCGACCATACCGTTTGAACCCGCGGCGGCGGCGAGCAGTCGCGCGGCGCGCAGAGAATGTTCGTCGGAAACGTTATTTAAGCAAAGCTCGAAGGCGAGGCTTAACAGCCCGTCTCCCGCTAAAATCGCCGTCCCTTCGCCGAATTTTTTATGGTTCGAGGGTTTACCGCGGCGGAAATCGTCGTTATCCATCGCGGGCAAATCGTCGTGTATGAGCGAATATGTATGGATCATCTCCACCGCGACGGCAAAGGGCAGCGCGCGGTCAAACGCGCCGCCGAGCATTTCGTTGACGGCGAGCAATAAAACCGGCCGAACGCGTTTTCCGCCCGCGTTTAAGCTATACGCCATTGCGTCGGAAAGCGTTTTCTGCGACGCGAGCGATTTGAGATATTTTTGCAGACCGCTTTCAAAACGCGAAAGCAGATCGTCGTAATATTTATCTTGCTGCACGGTTTCGTTTCACTCCGCAAAGATAGGTATTTTCCAAAAGCGTGGTGATGGTCATTGGACCGACGCCTCCCGGTACCGGCGTAATGAACGACGCTTTTTCCTTGACGTTTTCAAAATCCACGTCGCCTTTCAGCTTGCCGTCCACGCGGTTGATGCCGACGTCTATGACGACTGCGCCGTCCTTTACCATATCGGCGGTCACAAACTCCGCCCTGCCGATCGCCGCGACTAAAATATCCGCATTTCGGCAGATTTCCTTTAAGTTTTTCGTCTTGCTATGGCAAACGGTAACAGTGGCGTTATCGCGCAAAAGCAGCATCGCCATCGGCTTTCCGACGATATTGCTTCTGCCGATAATCACGGCGTTTTTTCCGGAAATTTCGATATTGTTATCGTAAAGCATGGTCATCACGCCCATCGGCGTGCAGGCGGCGGTCGTTTCTTTACCGAGCAGTAAATTCCCCACGTTTACGGGATGAAATCCGTCCACGTCCTTTTCGGGCGGGATCAGGTTGAGTATTTTCGTTTCGTCCAAACCTTTCGGAAGCGGAAGCTGTACCAAAATGCCGTCCACGGTATCGTCTGCGGAAAGAGAACGAATCAGCTCCTCCACCTCCGTTTCCGCGGCGGTTTCGGGCAACGTGAAGGAAAGCGATTTGATATTCGTCGCCTCGCATCCGCGGATTTTATTGCGCACATATACTTCCGAAGCGGGATCGTTGCCGACCAGCACCACGGCAAGGCAGATTTTTCTGCCGTTTTCCCGTTCGAAAATTTCGCTCTTTTGTTTGATTTCCTCTCTTTTTTTTGCGGAAAGCGCCTTTCCGTCGATTAAAGTCGCGCTCATTGATTTTCTCCTTGCAGTTGATTGTAATACGCCGCGAGTATGCCGTTTACGAAGGACAGACTGTTTTGCGTGGAATACTTTGCGGAAAGTTTCATCGCCTCGTCGATGGCGACTGATTTCGGCACGTCCTCGCTGTATGTCAGTTCGGCGATTCCGATAAACAGCGCGCATTTATCCGCGGCGTAAATTCTCTCGTAGGAATAATCCTGCGCCAACCGCGCGATGGTTGCGGCGATCTCCTCGGCGTGTTCCTCCGCCGTTTTCGCCAAAGCGAAAGCGAAGGCGCAGTCCTCTTCCGTTACGCCCTCTTTCAGCAATCCCTTCAAAAAATCCACGGGCAGTTCGTCGTTGAACTGTTTTGCGAATAAATATTTAAAAACGGCTTCTCTTGCAGTACTTCTCATAAAATTCCTTATAAACCCGAAACACCGCAAAGAATTTTGCGGTATTTCCTAAACATTTCGTTATATATTGGCGGGTTGTTCCTCATCGAAAATAACGCCCGCAACCCTTACGTTGATCTTGTTCAAACGGTATTCCGTCATCGCTTCAACGTTGTGCTTGATGTTTTCCTGAATTTTAAATGCCATATCGGAAACGGAGGCGCTTTGATTGATCTTTACGAATACGTCCACGTCGATCCCGTTTTTCGTATAGGTGAGTTTGACCGAGCGCTTTGCGCTTTTTTTGCCGCCGCGCTTTTTTGCCGGACCGTATACGGCGGCCTCCACGCCCTCGATTTCGGATATCGCAAGCAAAACGATGCCGTTCACGATAGATCGGTTATAGATGATTTTACCGTTGTCTCCGTCGGGAATGTGCTTAAAATATGCCATTGAAAAACCTCTTAGATAATCTTATACATATTTTACCACAAAATATTCGTTTTGCATAGTGTTTTTTTAAGAAATCGGTATAATTTTCACATTTTCGGAGGGCGCCGCGATTTCCGAATTGACGATTGAGTAAATTTTGATGGCGTCCACCTGACTGAGCTCCTCGGTTTTGACGATTACGTTGATATTATCGGAATTCAAACCGATGGTAACGACGGTATCTTCAAATCCCTGCGCCTTGATGAGGCTTTCGAGCAGCAGTTCCTGTTCGGTGATTTCCGTCAGCTCGAGTTTCATGGAAAGCGCGTCTGCCTTTTCCTGAGAACCTTGTTCCGCGGCGGCGATAATGGAATCGAGCTGTAAAAGCTCTTCGTTTCTGGTGGTCATTCTCTCCATGCGGTACTGCGTGAAATAGTTCGCGCCGGAAACGGGCGCGGTATTGTCCTTATTGAGGTTGATGCCCGTAAGGACGAAATTGAATACCGCCGTAACGGCAAGCAGCGCAATCATGCAGGATAAAATGATGATCTTTTTCTTCTTTGACATAATGAGTTTTCTCTCCTTTTAATTTCTTGCCAGAATTTCTATCCGGCTGACTTCTATATTCAAAAGGGACACCGCAGCTTGCTGAATGTTTTTCATTACGCCGATGCTGTCTGCGCCCTGCGCCACTATTAACACCCCCGTTATTTTAGGAACGTTTTCCTTTAACACAACGGGTTTTCCGTTTACCATGATCGGGGTTTCGGTTACGGTGATCTTTCCGTTTTCGTCGGTTACGGTTACCGTTTCCGAGGCGAGCACCGTCTCCTTGCCCGACTCCGCGGTGATCACGACCGATACTTCCCCCGCGCCTCTCACCTGAGAAAGCGCTTTTTCCATTCGTTTTTCCAGCTCCCGTATATAAACCACCGTTTCATCCGTAACGTTCGCGTTCGTTTCGGCGGGTTTTGCGAAGGAAACCGCCAAAATTATGATAACCGCCAGCGATATGACGCCTAAGAATATATATTCCGCAGTTTTGCTGTTTTTCAGTTTATTCAGGAACTTCATTGATGTGCACCTTTTCTTCCCCGATTTCGCAGTATTTTGCGACGGCTTGTTTAATTTCCGACATTATATATATATGCTCGTCCCCGCCCGATATTCCGGAATTTTTCAAATTCACGGTAACTTTCGTGATTTTAAACTGATAATCATCGCTTTTATAGAGTACGCGTACCTCGCTGTCATAGCCCTTTTCCTTGACATAGGCGGCGATCACGTCGGCATAATTTCGGCTTTCCTTATAATAGATGTAATCTAAAAAATCCTCGTCGCAAGCCGTTTCCTCCCGATATTCCGTATCGAAACTCGGAACGATCGCGTCGCTTTTTGCGAGCGGCGTTAAGATGACGACCAGCGTCGCAAGGGCAAAGATCCCCTTGATAAACTTACCGGTTTTTCCCTCCGGCAAAATGATTCCCACCGCCGCGGTAAGCAGAATAACGCTTACGATACTTAAAATATATTCTTTCATCTTCAAATAAATGCGTTTGCCGAAATAATCAGCAATAAAAAAGAAATAAACATCATCAGCCCGATGGCGAGAACGATGGCGAGAAGATAAGAAACGGACTTGGAAACCGACGCGAGCAACGCGGAAATACGCCCGTCGCTCACCGGTTCGGCGAGAGCGGCAAAGAGCTTTAACGTGAGCTGAAATACGAGCAAATGTATAACGGGTTGCAAAATGATGGAAAATATCAAAAATACCGCGCTTAAACCGACGGCGTTTTTTATGAGCACCGTGCCCGCGAGCACCAAATCGAACCCGTCTTTCAAAAGCCCCCCGACGAGCGGGATCGAATTGGTGATGGCGTACTTCGCCGCGCGGAAAGAAACCCCGTCGATCACCGCGGAAGAAAGTCCCTGCGCCGTCATAAAAAACGCGAATACCGTTACGGAAAGTCCGATAAGCCATTTGATAAGACCGTGCAAAAACGATTGCGTATTGTTGAGCTTAAACGACGACGACAGACTCGACAGTACGGAAAACACCACGGTGAGCCCCACGACGGGAATCAACACGTTCAAGAAAATACCGCTGATGCCGTTGGTTAAAAAGGCAACGGCGGGTTTATAGAGCGCCGCCGACGCCGTCCCCCCGCCCGCAATCATTAAAGTTATGATTACGGGCAACATAATTTGTGATAAATTCGTTAGTTTTTGTATAGTGTTTTTTGAATTTTCAACAAGCGCTCCGAAATCGGCTGCAAGTATGACGATAACGGCGATGATGCACACATAGAACACCATTTCTTTAATGCTTTCCGATAAAAAATTTGCCCTTGCCGAGGAAACGATGGTACATAGAACGGCGATGGCGAGGATGATTGCGAAGTGCGGAACGAGCAGTTTGAATTCCTCTATGACGGAACGGAAAAACACTTGAAATACATCCCCTACGGAATATTGCGCGTTACCGTTCAGAATGTCCTTTACCACGGCAAGAAAGCCGTTGGAAAACACGCCTTGTTCCTCTTCCGTAAGAGAGTTCACATAATCCTCGATACCGCTTAAATCGAGATTGCCGAGCTGTTCGTCTATATTGTCTTCCAGACTTTCCGCGCTCGCCGTTCCCATGACGGGAAGAAAAACGAGCGCGATGATGAATACGACGAGAATAAAAAGCAGTTTTTTCTTTTTCACGAGACCAAACCAACCAAAATATTGATGAGCGCGTAAAATATCGGCAGCGATACGCTTAAAATAACGAATTTACCCGCAAAAATCAGCTTGTCCGCCACGCTTTTCACGCCGCAGTCCTCTAAAATTCCCGCGGCAAATTCCACAACGTAACCGATACCGACGATTTTAAAAATCAGTTTCAGAAGTCCGTCGTCGATTTTGCTGATTTCCGCGATTTTTCTGAAGAGCTCAAAACTTTGCGAAAGATATCCGAAGGACGACGCGATGACGAGTATTCCCGTGCAAACGACGCTCATCATGGCGAGTTCGGAATTTACCGAGCGCAAATATATCGTTATCAGCCCGCCGACGAGGGCAATTCCCACGATTTGCAGCATAGCTAAAACAAAAAGAAAATATTTTTAATATCGGTAAAAAGCTGTACGATCATGTCTATTACCAGCGTAAGCACGATAATGAGCCCCACAAGGCTGACGAGCACGGCGATGTCGTCGCGGTCGCTCTTCTTCAGCACTTGCATGATCACCGTTATCAGAATACCGATTGCGGCTATTTTGAATAGAATATTGATGTCCATTTTTTCTCCGTATTTCACAAGATGAGAATTAAAACCGCCAGCCCCGTCAGCAAACCGAGTTTAATATACATGGCTACGTATTTCTTTTTATCCGAAAGCGACGCGTCCGCGGCATTTTTCAAAGCGTTTTCGTAAGTTTTCAAAAAGTTCATCTGCGTACGCGCGTCGGTTTTTCCGAGCGAATGAAAATATTCCTCCGCCGAACGTTTTTCTTCGTCTTTTAAAAACCAAAGCGGTTCGCAGGAAAACGCCGTTCTTTCCGAAAGCGATTTTCGATAGTCGTTCAAAACGCTTTGAAAGGGCGTTTCCGCATCGAAAGCGGAAAGTACGGATAACAGCGAATTGCGCGTGAACGCCATTTCGTCGCACATTCGTTTGTTGAACAGATAAAAATCGTTGTAAAATTTCTGTCTGATCCGATATTTTTCCGATAATTTGTAGGCGATCAGCGTGCAGATGATCATCGCCGCGCCGCCGAGTATCCATTTAACGTAACTCATAATCGTTTTCGCCGTATATATTTTGTATGCGCCCCGCTTGTCCGCTCGAATGAAGGATCACGTATCGCTCGAATAGCCCTTCCATAAATTCCGGTTTGTTTTTTACGCTCGCAAGGCTGTCGCCGTGCGCCGTCGCTATAATTTTTACGCCGCTGTTTACCGCGCGGCGCACGCAATCCCAGTCCGCCGCGCCTGAAAGCTCGTCCGTCACTACGATTTGCGGCGCAAGGCTGCGGATGCCGTAGGTAAACGCGTATGATTTATCGGAATATTTCACGACGTCCGCATTATGCAGATTTTCCCCGAGTTCGCCGCGCTCGTCGATGACCAGCACGTTATGCGTTTTGGAAAATATACGGCTTAAATCCTTTAAAATCGTAGTTTTGCCGTAGCCCGCCGCGGAAACGATCAGCGTATTTCTCACGCCGTCGGAAAAAACTCTCCGCAACACCTCCGACGCCGCGCCTTCGATATCGTGCGGGATGCGGATACAAAGCGAAGTGAAATTCTTTATCGTGATCACGCTTCCGTTTTCCGAAACGCATTCCCCGCTCACGCCGATCCGTACGCCGCCCGCCGTGGTGACAAATCCGTGCTTCAGCGATTCGTTCGCCGCGTAGATGGAAAATTCGGCGGCGCGAAAGATCGTTTCTTCGATCATATCCCCGTCGCAAACGATCGCCTCGCTTTCCGATAAAGTCGGCCGTTCACCGCATAAATACAGCCGTTTGAAACCGTAATTGAGCGTTACCGGCGCGTTTTCGCGCAATCTGAGCTCGTATAGCCGATTGATATCGATGTGTTGCAGCGGCTCGTATATCGCCGCGGGCAAAAAACTCAGATCAAGCGTGTCCATCATTCTAATGTATGCTTTAAAAGGGAAAACAAGAATGAATTGACAAAAGAAATTCGATAAATAATAAAACGGCGCGGTTGAAATCGTTTCTTTAAAATCAAAAAAGGAGTGAAGATTATTACATCTTCACTCCTTTTTTTGATGCTTCATTTCCGTTATTTTTTTGATAAAAAAGCTCCCGCAAAATGCGGAAGCTTGTAAAATCGTTTATTTGTTGAGATTGGCAAGAATTTCCGCGATGGACGCGCCGCCGTGGTTGTCGTCCTTCCATTCTCTCAAACCGTCGTCCTCTTCTCTCGGAGCTCTCGGCTTTCTTTGCTTGTGAGCGCCTTCTTCTCCGTCTTCTCTGCGCGGTTTATTGGGGTTGACTCTCTTTACGTCCGATTCGGGCAGCAACGCTTTGATGGAAAGCGTCATCTTTTCCTTCTCGGTGTCGATTTCGAGAATCTTCGCCTCGACTTCGTCGCCGACTTTCAGAACGGAAGTCGGATTGTCAAGCCATTCGTTGGAAATCTGGGAAACGTGAACCAAACCGTCAACGTCCTTTTCCACTTCCACGAACGCGCCGAAACTGACGATTCTCACAACCTTGCCTTTGACGACGTCACCCGCGTGATATTTATCCGCAACGAGTTCCCAAGGTTTGGGCTGCAGCTGTTTGTAGCCGATGGAAACCTTTTTGTTTTCCTTGTCGATTTTCAAAATTTTGAATTCGTACATTTGGTTGAGTTCCAGAACGTCCGAACATTTTTTGCATCCCGTCCAAGAAAGGTCGGAAATATGCGCCAAGCAGTCGAATCCGTTTACGTTTACGAACGCGCCGAAATCCGCGAATCTCTGCGTCGTGCCCTTTACGATGTAACCGACTTCGATGCTGTTGAAGAACGCTTCGTCCCTTTCCGCTTTCACTGCGTCTCTTTCGGCTTTTTCCGCCTCTAAAATAACTCTCTGCGACGCGACGATCTGGCGGCGGCTGCCTTTGCCTTCCACCTTTTCCGCCTTGCAGCGCAGGGTTTTGCCGACGTATTTATCGAGTTCCTTCACGAAACCGATTCTGATCTGCGAAGAAGGAATAAACACCTGATAGGATTTACATTCCTCCACGACGCCCGTCAGACCGCCTTTGTTCGTGCCGGTAACTTTTACTTCGAAAATTTTGCCGTTTTTGATTTCCTCGATTTCCGCCTCTTCTTTTTTGAGTTCTTCCATCGCTTTTTCGGAAAGTTTCAACGGGTTGAGGGCGAGAACCATAACGTCGATATCGTCGCCGACTTTGCTTACGTAATCTTCCTTTTTATACTCTTCGCAAAGCATTTCGCTCTTGTCGAGGAGCACTTCCTTTTTGGTGTTAGGAATATATAAAGCTAAACCATCGTCTCCCGCCTGAGAAATCGTCGCCGTGATGATCTGGTGCAGTCTGAATTTCTGGGGCTTGTTGTCCATCATGGCGATGGCTGCCTCCATCGTGTTTTCGTCTGCCGCAACCGCGGGCGTTTCAACTTTCTCTTCCGCAACAACTGCGGCTTCTGCCGTTTCCGAAACGGTTTCGTTGATCTGTTCGTTCACCGTTTCTTCGTTCATCGATGCTTTAACTTCTGCGTTCTCCATATTCGAGATAACCTCCTGAGACTGCTGCGACGGAGTGGACGCTCCGACTACAATCCCAACCTTTTTAAACTTTTTTATTTCTTTATAGTCCAATTCCACGGGTGAAGAAACACGGAAAACATTTTTGCAATGATTAGCGCAAATTTCAAACAATTTATCGGTGTTATTGCTTTTTTTGCCGCCCAACACGATAACCGCGTCGCATTCCGCAGAAATAGACTCGGCTTCTTCTTGCCGTTTGATAGTAGTATAGCAAATAGTTTTAAAAATCTCAACTGTTTTTGAGCAGTCTTTTGGAATATTTTTTAAAATTTCGTCAAATTTTTCCACGGAAAACGTGGTTTGCACCACAATGCACACCGATTCCGCCCCGATTTCTTCGATTTCAAAGGGTTTGCCGACGATGAGCGCGGAGTTTTCGCACCAACCGTTGATGCCCTTTACCTCGGGGTGATTTTCGTTTCCGACGATGACGACGGCGTATCCTTTTTTATGATGCTCTTCTACGATGGTCTGAATATTTTTTACGAACGGACAAGTGCAGTCGATAACGTTCAGCCCCTTTTCTTTCGCTCTCTCGAACACGGCTTTCGCCTCTCCGTGCGTACGGATTAAAAGGTTGGCTCCGTCGGGCACTTCGTCGATGTCGTTTACCGTAACCACGCCTTTTTGCGAAAGTTCCTTCACGACCGTTTCGTTATGTATGATTTCGCCCAAAACGTAGTTGTTTCCGCTTTGAAGATTCATCGCCGTTTCCACGGCGCGTTTCACGCCGAAACAAAATCCGCCGTATTTTGTGGTGATTATTTGCATTTTTTCCTCTTTTCCCCGCTCAGTCTTATGAGTTCCGCGCGCGTTTCCAGCATTTTTTCCCGAATGATTCCGTCGATTTCGTCGTAATCTTCTTTTTGCAGTTTTTTATCGTAAAATTCCGTCAGCTCAAAGGGCTTTCCGACGATAAAATGCGTGCGGCGGAAAACCTTTGCCCGCTTATAAAACATAACGGGAACGACGGGCGTTTTCGTTCTTACGGCGAGCAGTCCCGCGCCGCCTTTGAGCTCCTGCAGCTCATCTCCCGTTTTGTTGCGCGTACCCTCGGGAAAAATCACGAGTTTTTTTCCGTCCTTCAGCACCTTCATGGCGTTCATCAGCGCGCGCATGTCGCTCGCTTCCCTGTCGACGGAAATCGCGCCCGCTTCCGTGAGCAGCGCTCTCACCGTCTTTTTTTTCAGCGCCTCTTTTTTGCAGAGAAAAAACAAATCCCGCTTGGTGAACTTATAGAGAAACGCGGGGTCGAACGCCGTGTAATGATTGGCTACGATAATCGCTTTTTCTTTCGGAAAATTCTCTTTTCCGTACGCTTTGGAGGGAAAAAACATGGAAAAAAGAAAATAACCCGTTCGGATATAAAAAGGATTGTGCATGGTTTACCTTTCGATATAAGATATGATTTTTTGCAATACTTCGTCCACGTTCATTTCGGACGTATCGATCAATACGGCGTCCTCCGCCCGAACGAGAGGGGCAAAATCCCGATGTCTGTCGTTATAATCGCGCTGTTCGATTTCTTTCAGCAATTCGTCGAAATCCACCGTAAAACCTCTCCCTTCGAGCTCCGCTTTCCGGCGCGCCGTACGTACTTCGGGCGCGGCGGTAACGTAAAATTTATATTTTGCGTCGGGCAGAACGAAGGATCCGATATCCCTTCCGTCTAAAATACACGACATCGACTTTGCGATTTCCCGCTGCATGGCAACCATTTTCAGCCGGACGCATTTCAGCGAGGAAATATTCGACGCCGCCATGGATATTTCCGGCTCCCGAATACGCGAAGATACGTCCTTTCCGTCTAAAAAAGTATGCTGCGCGCCGTCGATATAGCGGATATCCAGATCGAGATCGTCTATAAACGCAGAAACGCCCGATTCATCCAGCGTATCGACGCCGAGGGCAAGCGCTTTGCACGCCGCCGCGCGGTACATCGCGCCGGTATCGAGGTATAAAATGTTCAGTTTTTTGGAAAGTTCCTTTGCAACCGTGCTTTTGCCGCTTCCGGACGGTCCGTCCAAAGCAATGTTAATATGTTTCATCCTTTGCTCCTTTCTATGCGTTATTTCCCGCGATATATCCCGTCGTAAAGGCGATTTGTAAATTGAAACCGCCCGTAAACGCGTCTAAATCCAACACTTCCCCCGCAAAAAACAAACCTTTTATCAATTTGCTTTCCATACTTTTGGGGTTAATTTCCTTCACGTTTACGCCGCCCGCGGTGACGACCGCTTCCTCGACGGGGCGCAAACGCAAAACGCCGATCTCGTAACGCTTCATCGTTTCCGCCAAGCGTCGTATTTCCGCCTTCGTGAGATCCGCTATCCTTTTATCTTCCCGTATGGCGGCGCGCGCCAATATCACCCGTATCAGCCGAGACGGCATCAGCTGCACCAAACCGTTCGCCGCATTCTTTCCTTTTGCCGCGGCAAAATCGCGCTCTATGCGGCAAATCAGTTTTTCCTCCGTCAATCCGGTCTTTAAATCCAGCAACAGCTTGACTTCTTTCGGCGGGTAGCGGTTGATTAAGCTGGAAATACTCAATACCAGCGGACCGGAAACGCCGAAGTGCGTAAACAGCATTTCGCCCGTTTCGCAAAACACCGTTTTGCCGTTGAAAACGGCGCTTAACGACACGTTTTTCAGCGATAACCCCTGTATTTTTGCAAAATTTTCTTTGGTTTCAATGCCGACGAGCGCGGGCTTTAATTCCTTTACGGAATGCCCGAATCTGCGGGCAATTTCGTACCCGTCGCCCGTAGACCCCGTAGCGGGATAGGAAATTCCCCCCGTACAGACGATTACGGAATCGCAGTCGAACGACCGTTTATCCGTAGTTACGCCCGTTATTCGGGCGTTTTTTTCATCGATTTTCGTTACCGTTTCCTGCAAAGCGATTTCCACCCCTTGCTTTTCCAGCTCTTTCGTCAGATATTTCGTCACGTCGCTGGCTTTATCGCTGAGCGGATATACCCTGTCGCCCCGTTCTGTTTTCAATTTTAGTCCGAGTTCTTCAAAAAACTCCTGCGTCGCCTGCGGCGAAAACGCGCGTATAGCGCCCGAAAGGAACTTTGCGTTGGAAACGACGTTATCTAAAAACTCCTCCGGCAGGCAGTCGTTTGTCAGATTGCACCGCCCCTTTCCGGTAATATAAATCTTTTTGCCGAGCTTTTCGTTTTTTTCCAACAATATCACGCGATTGCCGTTTCTTGCGGCGAATATCGCGGACATCATGCCGGCGGCGCCTCCGCCTGCCACAACCACGGTTTTCATATCGTTTCCCTTATAATTTCAAGTTTTTCAGCGCGTTCAAAACGGCGTACGCCGTTCTGTCGTATATCATCGGCGTAACGGTCACATAACCGGCGCGGCTGAGTTCCACGTCGCAGTCGGCGTGGTTTTCGTCGTGCGCAAGCATTTCGCCCGTAAGGGCAAATTCGCCGTCGCTTAACGCCTCATAATTATCCGAATAAATCTGCTTGCCGAGCGGCGCAAGCCGAATTCCTTTGATTTCTTCTTTTTTCAACGCGGGAATATTGACGTTAAAGATAAATTCCTCGCTCAAAAACGGGTATAGTTTTACAAATAAATCGCTTGCGATTTCTGCGCTTTCCGACATATTTTCCCCTTCGTGGCTCAAGCTGGAAAACGCAATCGCTTTATAGCCCAGCGCAGCCCCCTCGAAGGCGGCGGAAACGGTGCCCGAATAGAGGGTGTCGGTGCCGAGGTTATGCCCCTTGTTGATGCCCGAAAGCACGACGTCTATCGGAAAACTTTCGCTTAAATTATGATGCGCGAATTTTACGCAGTCCGCCGGCGTGCCCGAAACGGAAAACAAACGAAACGCATTGTCCGGAAATTCCTCTTTCACCCGAATATTCTTAAAAATCGAAAGCGAATGGGAAACCGCGGAATTGTTTCTTTCCGGTGCGACCACCAAAACCTTATGTTTTTCCGAAAGCTTTTTTGCGAAAGTCAAAATGCCTTCGCTATACAAACCGTCGTCGTTGCAAAGCAGTATATTCATAATATCAATTATACCCTAATACGGAAAAAAGGCAATAACATGCCTTGTTTTTCTTTTTTATTTTCAATTATGTAAAACATAATCTTTTTGGTTTTAAATAATAAATCACTAATGATTATTGATTTTTATCTTTGTTTTCTTTTTTCTTCTTTTTAGAAAACTTGTTTTTGAAAAATTCCTCTATCTTATCGCCTTTTTTATAGATGAATATCGTAAGCGCAACGGTGATTGCAATGAATACGCCCCATAACAGCAGTCCCCACCACGTATCGTACGGAATCAACGAACCGTTATATGCGTAACATGAAACGAAAATGGAGATAAAGCGCGTAATGACGATCATGCCGATAAAAAATCCCGTGCTCATGGACGATAAACCGGAAACGAAACAAAGAATATCGTCGGGGAAAAAGGGAAACAAAAACATAAAGGTCAAAACGGCTTTGTCTTTTCCCTTTACCGATTTCAACGCTTTATCGAGATTGTCTTTTCCCACCAGCCACGCAGCCACTTTGTAACCGAGAACTTTGCCGATAAAAAACGCCAAGACAGAGCCGCATAAAATACCGATAAAACTATATATCGCGGCTTTAAGCGGTCCGAAAAGCAAAACGCCTACGGTAATGGAAAGCACCGCGGGAATGGGCAGAACGACGACCTGCAAAAACTGCAAAACGATGAATACGATGGGCATGAACGGTCCCATCTGCTCGATATACGCGCGCAAATCCTCCACACTGTCGATGGTAGCCATAACGCCGGTAATATTCAGAATATATAGCCCGATCAGCGCGATAGCGATTAAAATTACCGCAATATAGCAGAATTTATAAACGATTTCCACTTTCATTTCAAAAAATACGATCCCGCCCACGGCGATCAATGTGATGAGCGCGATCGCCGTAATTTTCAGCGCTTTCGCGTAGTCGAAAATAAAACCGCTGATAAAAGTGTCTATATAGAGTACGGAAAAAACGATGCCCACGATGCCCAATATCGTGATAACCGCTAAATTCAGCACGTCTTTAAATGTTTGCAATTTTTTTCCCATATCTTTATTATATAGTCCAAATCGTATTTTTAAACTTCTTTTAATGCGTTTATTCGTTTTTTACACTCGGCAACCGCCAATTCGTCGCAGCGATTGTTGAACGGATTGTCCGCATGTCCCTTTACTTTGAAAAACTCGCAGCGATGCTTTGAAGTGAGCGCAAGCAGCTCTTCCCATAAATCGATGTTTTTCACTTCCGATTTTGCGGAGGTTCTCCAACCGTTTGCCTGCCAGACGGTCAAGCGGTTTTGCAAAAACGCGTCGGCAACGTAAGTCGAATCGGTATAGATATTTACCTTACAAGGCTTTTTAAGGGCTTTTAAGGCCTCAATCACGGCGGTAAGCTCCATTCTGTTGTTGGTCGTAGAATCTTCCCCTCCGCTGATCTCTTTCACCTTTCCGCCGCTCATCAGCACCGCGCCCCAGCCGCCGATACCGGGATTGCCCGAACACGCGCCGTCGGTATAAATGGTAACGCCGTCCGCTATCTCAGGCTTTTTTTTTTCGATTTTTCCGCCCCCGAGCTCAATGGATCGATTTACGCAAGCCTCTACCGCTTTGTCGATGATCTCCGTAAATTTATTCTCATGGAATGTTTTTACCGCTTCGATGGTCGTGCCGCCCTTACTGCATACTGCGTCGATGAGCATATCGAGCGTTTTATCCTCGTTTGCAAGCACCATATATCCGCTGCCGATAACGGTGCTTACGGCAAGACTTCTCGCCTCCTCTTCCGTCAATCCCTGCTTCATTCCCGCGGCTACAAGCCCCTTGATAAAGAGATATACGTAAGCAGGACCGCTGCCGGAAATCCCCGTTACCGCGTCCATTTTCGTTTCGCTTAACGCCAGCGCCGTTCCCAGCGCGGAAAACAGCCGTAAAATGAAAGCTTTATCGGCATCGTCAAAGTCTTCCGCGTCCACCGCTACCGCGCCGTAACCGATGGAGCACGGCGTATTGGGCATACAGCGCGCAACCTTTGCGCACGGAAACGTTTCTTTGATTTTCGCCTTTTTAACGCCCGCCAGAATGGAAATAATTTTATTTACGGGAATACTGCCGATTTCCTCCATAACGTCGGCGAGTCCTTGCGGTTTGATCGCAAGAAACACAAATTCCGAATTTTTAGCGAGTTCTTCGTTGTTGTAAGTGGTATGCACCCCCGTACCGGCAACGGCATCGAAGCCTAAGCCTTCTTTATTGCTGACGATAATATCTTCGTTTGAAAGAATTCCCGATTTTAAAATACCCTTGATAATTGCCGACGCCATAAATCCGCAGCCGATGACTCCGAGTTTAAATTTCTTTTCCATTTTATACTCCTTTTTCTTGACTTAGCCTTGTTTTTGTTATATAATATGTATGCTTTTAGGGGAGTGGCTCAACGGTAGAGTAGCGGTCTCCAAAACCGT
>QAKE01000086.1 GCA_003343995.1 Bacillota bacterium | reverse complement strand
CTTTGGCAAACACCTTTGAAAACACGCAAACGTGCATATACCCCGCCGTCGGCAGAACGTTTGCGGAAGTTCCCGCCGCGTTTGCGAATGTGGCGACGGGCGGAACGTACGTGCTGATGCCGAAGGCGAACGCGCCGATGACGAAGCTGGCGATGGAGCTTGTCGGAGAGAGCGGCGCGAGCGCGGAAATCACGCTGAAAATCGTTGCGGGCGGCAGGGAATATACCGTGACGGAGACCGCCGCGTTTACGGGTGCGGCGCAGACGGTGGAAATCGACCTTTCTTCGGCGGTAACCCCGATGGGCGCGTACGACGGCAACGCGCAGAGCGTTACAAATGAAAATTTATTTAATAACGCCGATCCCCTCGATCGGCACGGGCAAAACTATATTTTAATCGAGTTTTCCACGCCCTGCACCTCGTTATCCTTTACGGGGCTGTATGACAAATAAACAAAAACGCCGCCGCGGGCATTTTGCCCGCGGCGGTTTTCTATTTCGCTTTCGCGGCGCTGCGATAGGTCGAAGGGGATACCCCCACGCGGCTTTTGAACTGCCTTAGAAAATGCGTTACGTTGTCGTAACCGAGCTGTCGGGCGATTTTCAGCACGGGGGCGTCGGTAAAGGCGAGCATGTTTTTCGCCGCGTTGATTTTCGATAAAATCAGGTCGCTTACGGGGGAAATGCCGAACAAATCCTTATAGAGCGAGAAAAAATAAGACGGGCTGAAATTTACGCTGCGCGCAAGCTCCTCCACCGTGTAGTTTTTCGATAAATCGGAAAACATTTTCTGCCGCAGCTCCTCCAGCGCGGCGGCGGTTTCGGCGGCAAGCGGTTTCGTTTTGTCGTTTACCGAACGCTTTAATTTGATCATCAGCTCGTCGAACTTCGCGGCGAGCATTTTGTCCCTGTCGGGCAAATCGCCGAAAAATTCCCGCTCGAGCTCCTGCGCGATATAGGTGATGAACGAGCCGTTCACGGGGTAAAACACGCAATTCAGCGGCACGCCCGCAAGGTCGGTTTTTTCCTCCGTGCAGGAAAAGTGCATCCAATCGTGCACGACGGGCGTTTCGCTGGAAAAGAACTGCGGCGTCGTTTTGTCGTACACGATGCAGGCGTCCGGTCGGGTGCGAAAGGTCTTTGTTCCGAGCGTAATGTCCATGCACGTGAAAAAATGCAGAAAGGTATAGTCTTTGTGCCCGTTGGGACGGGCGATTTTAAATCCGCCGTTTTCGGGGTAGGCGTGGCGCACCGCGGTGATGGTAACCATAATATAACTATACTTTAAATCGTAGGATATGTCAACCATTCGATAGGGAAAGTTATTTACAAAACGCGGCGGCGGGCGTATACTGAATGTAACGAAAAAATGTAAAAAAGGAAAAAATCATGTTTAGATCAGAACATCCGAAACCGCAGTTTATGCGGAAAAATTGGCAAAATCTCAACGGAATATGGGAATTTGAGCGCGACGACGCCGACAGCGGGGAAGAAAGGGCGCTTTTCGCCCCTTCCGCGGCGTATCGGCAGACCATTTGCGTGCCCTTCTGTCCCGAAAGCGAACTTTCCGGCGTGGGCTATAAAGATTTTATGTTATCGGTATGGTACCGCAGAACGTTTGTCGTGAGCAAGGAAAATCTCGCGGAGAAAATTTATCTGCATTTCGGCGCGGTGGATTACGAGGCGGTAATTTACGTAAACGGGGAAAAATGCGGCGCGCACAGGGGCGGATACGTATCCTTTTGCGTCGATATAACGAACTATGTCCGCGAGGGGGAAAACGCGGTGTGCGTGCACGCGAAGGACGACACGCGAAACCGCCTCGTTCCTTCCGGCAAGCAGAGCGAGAAGCTCGCCTCGTACGGCTGTTTTTATACGCGAACGACGGGCATCTGGCAGACGGTGTGGCTGGAATACCTGCCGAAAACGCACATCGAAAGCGTGAAATATTATCCCGACGCCGACAGCGGCACGCTCGCGGTGCACGCGAAGTTGTGCGGCGCGGGAAAGTTTTCGGTGAAAACCTCCTTCGGCGGCGCGGCGACGGGTTGCGCGGAAACGTACACTTCCGGCGGCAGCGTAACGCTTGCCGTGCCCTTGACGGAAAAACACCTTTGGGAGCTCGGCAAAGGCGGGCTTTACGACGTGGCGCTTTCCTTCGGGGAGGACGAGGTGCAAAGCTATTTCGGTCTGCGCAAAATCGAATACCGCGACAAAAAGTTTTTCCTCAACGGCAAATCGACGTTCCAGCGGCTCATTCTCGATCAGGGGTTTTATCCCGACGGCATCTATACCGCGCCCTCCGACGAAGCCCTTCTCGCGGATATTCATCGCGCGAAAGCGGCGGGGTTCAACGGCGCGCGCCTGCACGAAAAGGTGTTCGAGGAACGCTTTTTATACCATTGCGACAGGGAAGGATATATCGTGTGGGGGGAATACCCCAACTGGGGGCTGGACGTTTCCTATGCCGACGCCGTGTATCCCGCGCTCAACGAATGGCTGGAGGAAGTGGAGCGGGATTTCAACCATCCGAGCATCGTGGGGTGGTGCCCCTTTAACGAAACGTGGGACACCGCCGGCAGAAAGCAGTTCGACGGCGTGCTCGAAACGGTTTACCGCGCCACGAAAGCCGTCGACGGCACGCGCCCCGTCATCGATACCAGCGGCAACTATCACGTTGTAACCGATATTTACGACGTGCATTGCTACGAGCAAAATCCCGAAAAGTTCGCCGAGATCTTCGCGGAGCTTGCAAAAAGCGGAAAATTCAAGGACTTTATGCCCCGTCAGGAATATACGGAAGGACTGCCGTTCTTCGTCAGCGAATACGGCGGCACGGCGCGGGCGACGGACGGCTGGGGGTACGGCGAGGCGCCGAAGAGCGAAGAGGCGTGGCTCGACCGCGTGCGCGCGCTCACCGACGCATTGCTCGATAATCCCAATATCTTCGCTTTCTGCTATACCCAGCTCACCGACGTGGAGCAGGAGCAGAACGGCTTGTACGCCTACGACAGAACGCCGAAGTTCGCCGTGGAAAAACTTTATTCTATTTTCGCCCGCAAAGCCGCCGTCGAAGAATAGTTTTTTGTGTATTCGCGTTCTTAAAAGGCGATTTTATAACACTTTCGGCGTATTTCTTTCAATCTTTTCAAAGCCCCTTGACAAGCGGCGCGCGGTTTGGTAAACTACCGTTGTTTAAAGGAGGGAATCATGAAAAAGAGAAAGGATTGCGTTTTCGGTTTGCATTTCGATTTTCACGCCGCCATGGGGCAAAAGAACATCGGCGAAAACTACGACGAAGCAAGCTGGGTTAAAATGCTCGACGAAGTAAAGCCCGATTTCATTCAGGTGGACACGAAGGGACACGCGGGCGTTTCCAGCTATCCGACGAAGGTCGGCAACGCCGCGCCGGAAATGCGGTGCGATATTTTAAAAAACGTGCGAAGGATCACGAAGGAGCGGGGCGTGTCGCTGTACGCGCACCATTCCGGCGTGTGGGATAAAACGGCGGCGGCGCTGCACCCCGAATGGGGCGCTCTCAGGGAGGACGGCTCCTGCACGGGGGAAACGCATCTTTTTTCCGATTATTCGGAAAAACTGCTCATACCGCAGATCAAAGAGCTTGCGGAATACGGGCTGGACGGCGTGTGGGTGGACGGCGACTGCTGGTCGGTCATCCGCGATTACGGCGTAAGCCTTGCGAAATTCGCCGCCCAAACGGGAAATTCCGACGCGAAATCGCGCGAATACGCCGATTTTCTCCGCGAGCGGTTTTTGGAGTATGTGGAGCATTACGCGAAGGCGGTGCACGCGCAGTACCCCGATTTTGAAATCGCCAGCAATTGGATGTACACCTCGTTTTGTCCGGAAAACCCGCGGGCGGACGTCGACTTTATATCGGGCGATCTGCTGCCCGACGACAGCGTTTGCGCCGCGCGTATCGAAGCGCGCCTCGTTTCCAACCAGAACAAGCCGTGGGATCTGATGGCGTGGGGGTTCAATATTCAAAACGGATTTTTCGTGGAAAAGTCCGCCGAACAGCTCAAGCAGGAAGCCGCCGCCATACTGATGAACGGGGGCGGCGTGCAGGTGTATCAGGTGCAGAACGTCGGCAAGGTTTCCGTGCGGTCGGCGGGGGCGATGAAGGCGGTTGCCGAGTTCGTGCGCGCCCGCGCGGAGCTCGTCGGAAAACGCCCGTATAACAGGACGGGGTGGCTGTTCTCCACCGAGGGCTACCGCTTTGAAAAGGAGATGATATATAACAACAACGGCGACGCGCGCGCTTACGCCAACGGCGGGGACATCCTCGCCGCCGCCGATACCCGCTTGAATTTCGACGGCGGGTTCACGCATTGGTTTTCGGAGCATCTGGAAGAATACGACAACATATGCGTGCATAATTTCGGCGGCATCGAGGCGGAGCTGAAGGAAAAACTTCTCGGCTGGACCGAACGGGGCGGAAAGCTCTTTCTCGCGGGCACGTACGCCGCGCGGGCGTTCGCGGAGGAGCTCGGTTTGCCGAAGGAAACCGAGCGCGGCGTGCGCTATCTGCTGCACGGAGAGGAAAGCTGCGGGCTGGATACCGAGTATCTTTGCGTAAACGGGGGCAGGGGCGCGCTTTACGGCGATTACCATTGCGAAAATAAATGTTCGTCCGCCTATTTCGTTAGAGATTACGGCAAGGGGAAAATCGGCGGACTGCTTTTCGATCTGGGCAAGGATTATAAGGTAAACCGCGCCCGCGTGATGGAAAAGTTCCTCGAAAACGTCTTTAAAGAAATCGGCTTTACGCGGGAGATCGAGTTCGTTTCCCCCTGCGCGGTCGACGTGACGGTGCAAAGGGGCGGAAACGTCGTTTATATCGATCTGCTCAATCTGAACGGCGTGCACGGAGACGCGCGGGTGCGCAGCTTTGAAAACATTCCGCCGATTTACGGCGTCGCGTTTTCCTATGCGTGTCCGCCGCCGAAACGGGTGCGCCTCGTCGCCGACGAGGGAAAGGTTGAGTGGAATTACGCCGACGGCAAGCTGAACGTCGCGCTGGATAAACTCGATATCCACAACGCCGTCGCGCTGGAATACTGATATGAACGCTTTATTGATGGCGGCAAACGTCGCGCTTACCGCGTTTTCCGCCATGTTCATGAAAAAATCCAAGAACGTCGCGGGCAGCGGCTGGACGACGGGGCTGTTTTTCACCCTGTTTGTGGCGGTGTTTTCCATCGCGCTGCTGCTCCTCGTCAATCTCTTTTCCGTCACGCTCTATCCGGCGAATTATGTTTTCGCCTTCGCATACGCCGCCGTCGGCACCGTGTCCACCGTGGTGGGGCTGAAGGCGTACGCGGCGGGCAAGGTGGCAACCTACGTCGTCGCCACCACCGTCGGCTCCACCGCGCTGCCCTATTTGTTCGGCATCCTCTTTTGGAACGAGGGCGTCACCGCCGTGAAGATGATCGGCGTGGCGCTCATGCTGTGCGCGTTCGTGCTGAAAAACCTGCCCAAAAAGGGCGGGCAAGCGACGGAAACGGAAAAAAAGAAGGGCGCGGGCGGGGCGGTTTTCCTTTGTCTGGCGGGCGCGGTGATTTCGGGGGTGGCGAACATCGTCATTTCCTATAACGCGCGTTTCGCGCCGGAAACCGACGCCGTCAGTTTTTCCGTGCTGACGCAGGGGTTCGTGTTTGCGATCGTCGTCATTTTGCTGCTCGCGCGCTTTCCCAAAACGAAAGCCGTGCTGAAGGAAAACAAAGCGTTGTACGGCGGACGGAATTTCGCGGCGTGCGCGCTCTATGCCGCAACGTGCGGCGGCGCCCTCATCTGTTCGCTGGAGGGGGCGAAACACCTGCCCGCGTCGGTGTTTTTCCCCGTCACGTGCAGCGGCAACATCGTGCTCGTCACCCTGCTCGATTATCTTTTTTATAAAGAAAAGCCGACTTGGAAAGATCTGCTCGCCGTAGCGGTCATCATTCCCGCCATCGTCTTGGTGTCGCTCGGTTGATAAACGCCCGCAAACGCGGGCGTTTATCGTTCCGCGCCGCAGCGGTGCACGTGGTAATAAAAATTGGAGGTTTTCATGCCGGTGCATTTCAGCGCCTGCGGCAGGGAAATGCGCTTTTTTAAAAATTCCGCGGCGACGGCGGTAAATTCCGCCGTGTAGACCGTGCGGGGGCGGCCGAACCGCACGCCCCGCGCCTTTGCGGCGGCGATGCCCTCCGCCTGCCGCGCGCGGATGTTTTCCCGTTCGTTTTCCGCGACGAAGGATAAAACCTGCAGCACGATATCCGAAATGAATTTGCCGATCAGATTGTCCGCCTTGCCGCGCGTGTCCAAAAGCGGCATGTCGAGCACGAGAATGTCCGCCTGTATTTTTTTGGTGATGCGCCCCCATTCCTCGGTGATCATGGCGTAGTTTCTGCCCAGACGGTCGATGGATTTGATGACCACCAGATCGCCCGCTTTCAGGCGGGAAACGAGCCTCAGATACCCGCCGCGCTCGAAATCCTTGCCGCTCTTTTTATCGGAAAAAATATTCTTTTTTTCGATGCCGTAGGCGAGGAACGCCTCGATTTGCCTCGTTAAATTCTGGTCGCGCGCCGAAACGCGCGCATAGGCATAGGTTTTCATTGGTAAAACTCCTTAAAAATAAGTATCCTTTACAGCATAGCAAATTTTTTCCCGAAATAAAAGAAACGAGCGCATACGGAATGCGTGTGCGGGCAAATTTACCGAAAAAACGCTACGCGCGTATTTTTCTTGACATTCGCGGGAATTAAGGATAAAATAAATGCGTATCGTTTGCGGCGCTGCCGCAAAAAAGGAGAGGTAAAACATGATCAGAACCGACGATTACAAATTGAGAATAAAGGAACTTAGGCGACTCCTCACGGAAGCAGGATACTCTCTTTGACTTGGCTGAGCTGAGAAAAGAACTTGCGGAGAAAAAAGCGGAATCGGAAAAAGAAGAGGTGTGGTCGGATTTAAAGCGTTCCCAGCAGCTGGCGAAGGAGATCGCCGCCATCGAGAACAAAACCGACACATTCGACGCGGCGGAAAAAGCCATCGACGACACGGAGGAGATCCTTTCTTTATTGGAAGAGGAGCAGGACGAAAGCCTGCTCGAGGATTTGGAAAAGGAGCTCAAAAAGGCCGCGGACGACATCGAAGACATGCATTTAAAAGCGCTGCTCGGCGGAAAGTACGACGCGAACAGCGCTATTTTGACGTTGCACGCCGGCGCCGGCGGCACGGAGGCGTGCGATTGGGTTTCCATGCTGTACCGCATGTATATGCGCTACGGCGAACGGCAGGGCTATAAGGTGTTCGAGCTCGACCGTCTGGACGGCGACGAAGCGGGCATCAAAAGCGTCACATTGAAGTTCGAGGGGCTTTACGCCTACGGCTATCTCAAGGCGGAAAAGGGCGTGCACCGTCTGGTGCGCATTTCGCCCTTCGATTCCAACAAGCGGCGGCACACCTCCTTCGCCTCGCTGGAAGTGATGCCGGAAATCGAGGACGAGGGGGAAATTCAGATCCGCTCGGAGGATTTGAAAGTCGACACCTACCGCAGCGGCGGCGCGGGCGGGCAGCATATCAACAAGACGGACAGCGCCGTGCGCATCACGCATATCCCCACGGGCATCGTCGTCGCCTGCCAGAACGAGCGCAGCCAGATGCAGAACAGGGAAATGGCGATGAAGATGCTCATGAGCAAGCTCATCGAAAAGCGGGAGAGCGAGCGGCTGGAAAAGGAACAGAGCATCAAGGGCGAAATCAAAAAAATCGAATGGGGCAGTCAGATCCGCAGTTACGTGTTCTGCCCGTATACGATGGTAAAAGACCACAGAACCGGCTGCGAAACGGGCAACGTTTCGGCGGTGATGGACGGGGAAATTCAGGAATTTATCATCGACTATCTCAAAAAATCGCAATGAACGGGACGTTTTGCGGCGCGCCGAAAGAGGACGCGCTGATTTTGGGCATAGAAACCTCCTGCGACGAAACGGCGGTGAGCGTGGTCGCGGGCGGCAGAAGGATTTTGGCGGACGAAATCATCTCGTCCGCGACGGAGCACGCCCGTTTCGGCGGCGTGGTGCCGGAAATCGCCTCCCGCGCGCATACCGACGCGGTGCTCGAGGCGACGCGCCGCGCCTTGACTTCGGCAAATTTGCGGTTGCAGGACATAGACGCCGTCGCCGTGACCTACGGCGCGGGGCTTTTGGGCGCGCTTTTGGTGGGGGTGTCCTTTGCGAAAGCCCTCGCTTACGCGACGGAAAAACCCCTCGTGGCGGTCAACCACATCCGCGGGCACATCGCCGCGGCGTATCTGGCGGAGGAAAATCTGCGCCCGCCCTTTATCTCCCTGCTCGCCAGCGGGGGGCACACCGCCGTGATTCACGTGAAATCGTTTACGGAGCACGAGGTGCTCGGTTCGACGCTGGACGACGCCGTCGGCGAGGCGTTCGACAAGACCGCGCGGGTTTTGGGACTGCCTTATCCGGGGGGCCCCAATGTGGAAAAGCTGGCGCGCGAGGGCGAAAACCGCGTAAAACTGCCCAAGATGCTGAAAGGCGCGGGCGGGTACGATTTTTCTTACAGCGGGTTAAAGACGGCGATCGTCAATTACGCGCACACCGCCGAACAGCGGGGAGAAAGCTACTGCAAAGCGGATTTGGCGTGCTCCTTTCAGTGCGCGGCGCTCGACGTGCTCGCCGATAAGCTCTTCGCGGCGGCGAAGGAACGCGGCGTGCGTACCGTGACGGCGGGGGGCGGCGTGGCGGCAAACGGCTATTTGCGCGAAATCCTTTCGCGCCGCGCCGAGCGGGAAAAAATTGCCCTCGTCCTGCCCGAAAAGCGGTATTGCACCGACAACGCGTGCATGATCGCGGCGGAGGGGTATATCCAATACGCGCGGGGGAATTTTGCCGACTTAACGCTCAACGCCAAGGCGTCCATTCCCCTGAAAAACGCGTTGAACTCGCTTTGATTCGTAATTTCTGACGAAAAAGGAAGAAGATACATTGATAAAGTCGAAAAGAAAGCTGACCGCGGCGAAATTTCTCGTGCTCGGTTATCTGGTGGTCATTTTGCTCGGCTCGCTCTTGCTTTGTTTGCCGATTTCGGCAAAGAGCGGCGGGTGGACGCCCTTTTTGGATTCGTTTTTTACCGCCACCAGCGCCACCTGCGTTACCGGCCTCGTGGTGTACGACGTGTACACGCACTGGTCGCTGTTCGGGCAGATCGTCATCATTCTGCTCATTCAGACGGGCGGCGTGGGGTTTATGACGGTAATCACCATGTTCAGCATGTTTCTCCGCCGCAAAATCGGGCTGTACGAGCGTAAAATCCTCATGCAGTCGGCGGGCACGGGCAGAATCGGCGGCGTGATGCACCTTTTAAAGCGCATTTTAATGTTTACTTTCGTGTTCGAGTTTTTCGGCGCGGTATTGCTGGCGGTCCGTTTCGTCGGCGATTTCGGCTGGGGGCGCGGCGTCTATTTCGCGGTGTTTCACGCGGTTTCGGCGTTCTGCAACGCGGGGTTCGATCTGATGGGCGCCGTCGAGCCGCTCTCGTCTCTCACGCATTACGTGGGCGATCCGCTCGTCAATTTAACGATCATGTTTCTGATCGTCGTCGGCGGGCTGGGGTTCGTCGTGTGGGGGGACGTGGTCGATTGCCGTTTCCGCTTCAAAAAATACAATCTGCACACGAAAATCGTCGTTTCCGTCACGCTGGGGCTCATCTTCGGCGGCGCCGTCGTGTTCTTCTTTTCGGAGGCGAACGCGTCGTTCGCGGGGCTGTCGCTTCCCGAA
The DNA here is from genome assembly GCA_003343995.1 of Bacillota bacterium. Lineage (GTDB taxonomy): Bacteria > Bacillota > Clostridia > Christensenellales > Borkfalkiaceae > UMGS775. The sequence continues at coordinate 19,202 of QAKE01000086.1, read as the reverse complement.
CGGGTGCTCGCGGCGTTCTTTCAGTCGGTTTCCCCGCGGACGGCGGGGTTCAACACCGTGCCCATGGATAAACTTTCCGAGGGCGGCGCGCTGGCGACCATCGTGCTGATGTTCATCGGCGGCAACACCGGCTCCACGGCGGGCGGCGTAAAGATCACCACGCTGGTCGTGGCGGTCACGGGCGTGTTCGCCGCGGCGAAAAATGACACCTCCGCCAACGTGGGGAAGAGAAACATCGGCACGAGTTTGATCATCCAGTCGTTTTCCGTCATCGGCATCTATCTGATGCTGATCATCGTGTCGGTGCTGGCGATGTCCTTCGCCGAGCCGTATTCCCTCAAGGATCTGCTTTTCGAGGTCGTTTCCGCCATCGGCACGGTGGGGGTTTCCACCGGCATCACCGGCTCGCTGACGGCGTTTTCCAAAATCATTTTGGCGCTCTTGATGTTCAGCGGCAGGCTGGGCGCGTTCTCGCTGCTCTCCGCGCTGGCGGAAAAACGGGAAAATCCGCCGGTGAAACGCCCCGACGGCAAAATTTTAATCGGATAAAAGGAAGTTATTATGAAATCGATACTCATCATCGGAATGGGCAGATTCGGCAGAAGCCTTGCCGATAAGCTGCTGGAACTCGGCAACGACATCATGATCGTGGATCGCCGCGACGACATCATCAACGAGCTCGCGCCGCGGTTCACCAACGCCCTCATCGGCGACGCCACCAACATCGGCGTGCTCAAAAGCCTCGGCGTGAACAATTTCGACGTCTGCTTCGTCGCCATCGGCGAAAATTTCCAGTCGTCCTTGGAGGTGACCTCCCAGCTGAAGGAGCTGGGGGCGAAGTACGTCGTTTCCAAGGCGAGCGGGGAGCTGCAGGCGAAATTCCTCTCCCGCTGCGGCGCGGACGAGGTCACCTACCCCGAACGGGATATGGCGGAAAAGCTGGCGATCCGTTTCAACGCCGACAATATCTTCGATTACGTGGAAATCTCCTCGGAATTCGGCGTGTTCGAAATCGCCGTGCCCAAAAGCTGGGTGGGCAACACGGTGCTTTCCACCAAGGCTCGGCAGGCGCACAACATCAACATCATCGCCATCAAAAAGGGCGGGGTGATCAAGATGCTCACCGGCGCGGATTACGTGTTTCAAAAGGAAGACCACATCGTGCTCATCGGCACGGCGGACGACGTGTTCCGCGTGACCAACCGCTGAACTTATAAGGCAACGGGCGCGCCCGTTGCCTTTTGCGTGAACAGGAAAAATTTTCATGTTAAAACTCTTTCGCAAAAACGAAGAATTCAACCCCGCGGAATCGGGCATGACGTTTTCCCTCGCCGTGCTGCTGCCGTCCGCAATCATGCTGATCGTCGGCACGGTGTTTTTTGCCTGCGGCGGAACGGCGGAAAGCGACGCGTACGTCTATATTACCTCCGTCGCGGCGCAGCTGAGTTATCTCGCGCTCGTCTTGTTCGTAGGCAGGCAAAAGGGCGGGATAAAACCCTTCCGCGCGGGGAAATTTCACGTAAAGTATCTCGCCGCGGGCGTGCTCCTTTGCTACGGCATGCTCTTCGGGCTGGGGTATCTGAACGAGCTCTTTATCGGGCTTTTGCAAAAGGCGGGGCTTTCCTATCACCCCGTCGACGTGCCGCTTTCCGGCGGCGGACAGCTGGCGTTATCGCTCGTCGTGTACGGACTTTTGCCCGCGTTTTGCGAAGAACTGCTGTTCCGCGGCGCGATTTTAAGGGGCACGGATTACATGAAAATCCGGCAGATCTGCCTGATCAACGGTCTGGCGTTCGCGCTGTTTCATCAAAACCCCGCGCAGTTCGTTTATCCCCTGATCACGGGGGGCGTGTACGCGCTCGTCGCGCTGCGCTCCGGCTCGGCGCTGCCCTGCGTGATCATGCACGCGATCAACAACGTAACCATCGTGCTTTTGGGCTATTTCGCGCCGCAGGCTGCGCTTTACAACGCCGCCACGGTGTCAAGCGCCCTCGCGTGTTTTGCCGCCGCGCTGGCGTATCTCGTGTTTTTCGATAAAAAGCCCGTGTACGCGGCGGAGGGGCTGGGCGAAACGCCGCTCGCCGGCAAATATTTTTTCATCTTCGCGGCGGCGGGCGCGGCGATGTGCGCGGTATCGTGGATCATCGCGCTTTTCGGGTGAAATCATGCTGAAAATTCATCTCGTCGCCGTGGGCAGGGTAAAGGAAAATTATTTCAAAGAAGGCATTGCCGAATACGCGAAGCGCCTTTCCCGCTACGCGGATTTTAAAATTACGGAAGTCAGGGAAGAAAACTTTTCCAAAGAGGGAGAGGCGGAGCGGAAGCTCGCCAAAAAGCGGGAGGCGGAGCGCATCGTCCCCGAACTGAAGGGGTTTATCGTCTGCCTTTCGGCGGAGGGCAAAAAGTTTTCCAGCGAGGCGTTTTCCCGCAAGATAGAGGAAATCAAAAGCGCCGCGGGAGAGGTCACCTTCGTCATCGGCGGCTCGTACGGGATAGACGAAAGCGTCAAACGCCGCGCGAATTTATTGATGTCCTTTTCCGATATGACCTTTCCGCACACGCTGATGCGGCTGATTTTTACCGAACAGCTTTACCGCGCGTTTACCATCGCCGAGGGCACGGGGTATCATAAATAGCAAAATACGCATACACTGCGGTATGGGCGTATTATCGGAAGTATATTCGTATTACAATAAAGTTTCCGCCGAAAAAGGCGTTTACGGGCGTTCGGAACGGGGGCGTCCGCTCGTGTATTTCAAGTTCGGTTCGGGCGCGCCCGTGCTGTTGGCGCAGTACGCCATGCACGCGCGCGAACACATTACGGCGCGCCTCGCCCTCGAACAGGCGAAAGCCTTTGCGAAAAAGGATTTCGCTGGCACGGCGTATCTTCTTCCCCTCGTCAATCCCGACGGCGTGAAGATGTGCGAGGAGGGCGCGGATTTTTGGAAAGCCAACGCCGAGGGCGTCGATCTGAACGTCAATTTCCCCGCGCGGTGGGGCACGGGCGCGCAAAACAAACGTGCGGCGGGGCAAAGCGATTACATCGGGGAGTTCCCCCTCTGCGCGGCGGAGAGCGCCGCGCTCGCGGAATTTACCGCGCGGGTAAAGCCAGACATGACGGTGAGCTATCACGCCAAGGGCGAGGAAATTTACTGGTATTTTTATCAAGGCGAGCCGCGCTTGTCGCGCGATAGGGCTTTGGCGGAAGTCGCGGCGAAATCGACGGGCTACGCGCTCCGCACGCCGCAGGGCAGCGCGGGGGGATTTAAGGATTGGTGCGTGGAAACGTTGGGCATCCCCGCCATTACGGTGGAGGTCGGCGGCGACGGGCTTTCCCACCCCGTCGGAAAAGAACACCTCGCCGCGATCTGCGAAAAAAACGAAAATCTGCTTTTCGCGCTGCTCGGCGCGCTGAAAGAGGAAGGATATGAAGGATAAAAACCATTATATGCGTCTGGCGATACGGCAGGCGGAAAAGGGACAAGCCATAGACGAAGTGCCGGTGGGGGCGGTCATCGTGCTGGACGGTAAAGTGATCGCGCGGGCGTACAACAAAAAGGAAACGCTCAACCGCTGTACGGCGCACGCGGAGATACTCGCCATCGAAAAGGCGGAAAAAAAGCTGGGCACGTGGCATTTGGACGGCGCGGAGATGTACGTCACGCTGGAGCCCTGCCCGATGTGCGCGGGGGCGATCGCGGGGGCGCGGGTGAAAAAGCTGTATTTCGGCGCGTACGAACCCAAAAGCGGCAGCGCGGAAAGCCGTTTTCCCATTCTAACGGAAAGCGGGCTCAACCACGTCACCGAATACGAGGGGGGCGTTTTGGAAGAAAATTGTGCAACATTGCTGAAAAATTATTTTAAAGCGAAGAGAAAACAAAAATAGTTTGACTATTTGCGATATTTATCGTACAATATGAGTATCGAAATATATTTCCGTATTTTTGCGGAATTTACAAACGGAGAGGTCTTACATGATTACACACGGTAACGAAATCGAGTTGTTTGCGGGCAATTCCAACAAGCCTTTGGCGGAGGCGATCGCCAAGGAACTGAAAACCAGCCTGAGCGGCATCGAAGTGGGTACGTTCAGCGACGGGGAAATTTCCGTGCACCTGAGCGAAACCGTCCGCGGCAAGGACGTGTTTTTGATTCAGTCCACGTCTGCGCCCGTCAACAACAATTTAATGGAACTGCTGATTATGATCGACGCCGCGCGCCGCGCGTCGGCGGGGCGCATCACCGCGGTCGTTCCCTATTTCGGCTATGCCCGTCAGGACAGAAAAGCGCGCTCGCGCGATCCCATCACGGCAAAGCTCGTCGCCGATATTTTAACGAGCGCGGGGGCGGACCGCGTGCTCACGATGGATTTGCACGCCGCGCAGATTCAGGGCTTTTTCGATATTCCGGTGGATCACCTGCTCGGTTCTTCCATTTTGAGCAAATATTATAAGAAAAAGAGAAACGAGGATTGGGTGGTCGTTTCCCCCGACGTCGGCAGCGTGGGCAGGGCGAGAAACTTCGCTTCCACCATCAACTGCCCTCTCGCCATCGTCGATAAACGCCGTCCGAAGGCCAACGCCATCGAGGTGATGAACATCATCGGCGACGTGCAGGGCAAAACCTGTTTGATGGTGGACGACATGATCGACACCGCCGGCACGATTTGCCAAGGCGCGGAGGCGCTCATCAAAAACGGAGCGAAAGAGGTTTACGCCTGCTGCACGCACGGCGTGCTCAGCGGTCCCGCTCTGGATCGGCTCGCGGCGTCCCCCATCAAGGAGATCGCGGTGCTCGACACCATCGATATGGCGGAAAAGGTAAAGGATTTCCCGAAAATCAAAATCCTTTCCGTGGCGAAACTGTTTGCGGCGGCGATCACGAAGATCTATTCCGACACGTCGCTTTCCGAAATTTACGAAGACTGATGCGAAGAAAGCCGTTTATTGCAAACGGCTTTCGTGTTCTTATAAACGTTATGAAAATCATCATCGGCTTGGGCAATCCCGACGAAAAGTATAAAAAGACCTATCACAATCTCGGATTTATCGCCGCGGAGGACGCGGCGATAGAGCTTTCGCTCGCCTTCAAACACAAAAAATGCCGCGCGCTGGTGGCGGAAGGGTTCGTCGGGGGCGAAAAAATCGTCGTGGCGAAACCGCAGACCTACATGAATCTGAGCGGCGAAAGCGTGAGGGAGCTGCTCGGCTATTACAAGGCGACGGCGGAGGACATCATCGTCATTTACGACGATTACGATCTGCCGAAGGGCAGCCTGCGCATCCGCAAGGAGGGCTCCGCCGGCACGCACAACGGCATGCGCAACATCGTTTCGGAGCTCGGCACCGACAGGTTCGCCCGCGTGCGCATCGGGTTCAAGGGGGAGGAGAACGTTCCCTTAATCAACTACGTGCTGTCGGGTATCGCCAAGGAGGACTACCCGCTGTTTGCCGAAACGGTGCACGCCGCGGGGCTGGCGGCGGCGGATTTCGCCCGCGGGGAGGATCTGGACGCCGTCATGAGAAAGTATAACAAACGCTGAACGGCGGGAGAATATGCTCGGAAAATTATTGAAAAGCGAAAATTTAGGCGGCGATTTATGCAAGATTGTCGAAACCATCCGTCAGGGCGTGCCCTCGGCGGTTTTTAACGCGCCCTTTGCGGCGAAATGCCATATCGTCGGCAACGCGGAGGGGTTCGCGCTCTATATCGTCAAGGACGTCGCCTCGCTGGAAAAGACGGCGGCGGAAATTGCCGCCCTTTCCGATAAAAAAACGGCGGTGCTGTTCCCGAAGGACGACGTTCTTCTTTACAATAAGGCGGTTTCCCGCCATTCGCTTTTCCGCCGGCTCAACGGCATTTACGAGATCATGCGCGGGGCGGAGGTCGCGGTCACCACCTTCGAGGCGCTGCTGCAGCTGTTTCCCGAAAAGCTGGAAACGCTTTCGCTGAAAAAAGGGGAGGAAATCGAACCGCACGCGGCGGCGCGAAAGCTGGCGGCGATGGGGTACGCGCGGGAGGAAATCGTCGACGCGGAAGGGTGCTTTTCCCTGCGCGGCGATATTTTGGAAATTTTCCCCATCAACCGAAAAAATCCCGTGCGCGTGGACTTTTTCGGCGACGAGATCGAAAGCATCAAGGAATACGACGTCGAATCGCGGGAAAAGCTCGGTTTTCTGGAGGAGGCGGAAATTCTCGCCGCCACCGATATTTTCATCGAAAACGCGGAGAAAAAACAGCTTGCCGAAGAGCTGAAAGCGGCGGTGACCTCCGCGAGGACGGCGGAGTCGCACACCCGCCTGAAGATCATGGCGGGGGAGCTTGCGGATATGCTGGAAAGCGGCGTTTCCGACAACCGCCTTTCGGTGCTCATGCCCCTGTTAAACAACGCGACGGCGAACCCGTTCGACATACTCCCCGCCGATACGACGGTGTTTTTCGACGAGTGCAAACAGCTTTCCGACGGGCTGGATTTTCTGGAAAAGGAGCACGCGGAGCGTTTTAAAAACCTGCTCGCCGCGGGGGAGGCGTTTCCCTTCGCCTACCGTCAGCTGGGCGATCGGGGGGAGCTTGTTTCCCTATTGACGGAAAAGCGCGTGGCGGCGCTGCAGACGCTCACCACCGCCATTCCCTTTTTCAACCCGTTAAAGACCTTTACGCTGCGCTGCGGCACCGTCGCAAAATACCAGATGAAGTTTGCGGAATTTATTTCCGACGTGGAAAACTGGCTGTTTTCGGGGTACCGCATCGTCGCGATCGCCGATACGCCCGAGCGGGCGAAACGGCTGAACGGCGACCTTTCCGAACAGGGCATCGCCTCTTCCGTAGACAGCGCGGAGAGCGGCAAAAGCGGCGTTTCGGTGGTGTCCGGCACCCTCGATTCCGGCTTTATCTGCCACGATATCAAGCTCGCCGTCATCGGCAGCGGCGATCTTTTTTCCCGCAGACCGGAAACGAAAAAACTGCGCCGCAGGGGCAAGGAGTTTTTCTCCGCGCCCGAGGCGGGCGATTACGCCGTGCACGAGGTGCACGGCATCGGCATCGTGCGGGGCACGAAGCGCATTTCCACCACCGAGGGCACGAAGGATTATATCGCGGTGGAATATGCCGGCGGGGACGTTTTGTACGTTTCCGTCGAACAGCTCGACGTGCTTTCCCGCTATCTCGGCGGCGCGCAGAAGCCCTCGCTTTCCCGCATCGGCGGCAAGGACTTCGACAAGATCAAGGAGCGGGTGAAGGCGTCCATCCGCGCCATGAGCATCGACTTGAAAAAGCTGTACGCCTCGCGCGCGGAAAAGACGGGGTTCCGCTTTACGGAGGATTCCGAAATGCAGGAGCTTTTCGAGGCGCGCTTTCCCCACGAGCTGACGGAGGACCAGAAACAGGCAAGCTTGGACATCTTGCAGGACATGTGCTCGGAAAAGGTGACGGACCGCCTGATCTGCGGCGACGTCGGCTACGGCAAAACGGAAGTGGCGCTCCGCGCGGTGTTCCGCGCGGTGGTCTCGGGAAAACAGGCGGCGCTGCTCGCCCCCACCACCATTTTGACGCAGCAGCACTTCAATAACGCGGCGGAACGCTTTCGGGATTTCGGCGTGCGCGTCGCCGTGCTCAACCGCTTTAAGAGCGGCAAGGAGCAGAGCAAAATCATCGCGCAGCTCAAAACGGGGGAAATCGACTTCGTCATCGGCACGCACCGACTGCTCAGCTCGGACGTCGCCTTTAAGGATTTGGGCTTGCTCGTTTTAGACGAAGAACAGCGCTTCGGCGTGGAGCACAAGGAAAAAATCAAGCTTTTGAAAAACAACGTGGACACGCTCACGCTCACCGCCACGCCCATTCCGCGCACCCTGCACATGTCGCTTTCCGGCATACGGGACATCAGCACCATCAACACGCCGCCGAAGGAGCGGCTGCCGGTGCAGACCTACGTGACGGAGGAAACCGACGCGCTGCTCCGCGACGCGCTGCTTCGGGAAATCAACCGCGGCGGGCAGGCGTTCGTATTGTACAACCGCGTGGAGAGCATCTTTTCCTTTGCCGACCGCTTGAAAAAACTCCTCCCCGAGGTGCGCTTTACCGTGGCGCACGGGCAGATGAACGAAACGACGCTGGAAAACGCCGTCATGGAATTTTACCGCGGCGAAACGGACGTGCTCGTTTCCACCACCATCATCGAAAACGGCATCGATCTGCCGCGCGCCAACACCCTCGTCGTCATCGACGCCGACCGTTTAGGGCTTTCCACCCTCTATCAGCTGAAGGGCAGGGTGGGCAGGAGCAACCGGCTGGCGCACGCTTATTTCACCTTCAAGCGGGATAAGGTGCTCAGCGAAACGGCGTATAAACGGCTGACGTCCATCATGGAATTCGCGGAGCTCGGCAGCGGCTTTAAAATCGCCATGCGCGATCTGGAAATCCGCGGCGCGGGCAACGTGCTGGGCAGGGAACAGCACGGGCATATGGACAAGGTCGGCTACGAATTGTACACGAAGCTGCTGAAGGAGGAAATGGGGGAGGAAACGCCGAAGGCGGTGGAGCTCGACGTGCGCGTTTCCGCCTATATTCCGGAAGATTATATTTCCGCGCCGTCGCTGAGAATGGACGCCTACAAGGAGATTGCGGAAATTTCCTCTCCCGAAGAGGAGGAGAGGGTGAAAAACGAGCTCGCCGATTTGTACGGGGAGCTGCCGATGGAGGTGGAGGATCTGATCGCCATCGCGTCGGTGAAAAACGCGGCGGCGGGCACGGGCGTTTCCCAGCTGACGGTGCGCAAGGGCCTGTGCGAGGCGGCGTTTTGCTCCATCGCCGCGCTCAATCACGACGGGCTGCGGGCGGCGGCGGAAAAATACAAGCCGCGCGTGCGCTTCGATATGAGCGTGAAACCCGCCCTGCGTTTCGATTCGGAAGGCCGTTCCAACGGCGAGATGCTCGCCTTTTTAAAGGAGTTTTTCGCGTACGCGGCAAGTTTTAGCGGCGCGAAAGCAAAAACAAGCTGAAAATCGTTGCAAAATTTTCGCCTTTGTGCTAAAATCAATAATACGTGAAATTATAATGTTTTCGCATTCCGTCCGCCGGAAAAAGGCGGCGGAAATCGAGTGAAATCCTTCAGGGAGTGACGTTGATGAAAAAATTCGGTAAATTTTTGGCGGCGATAGCGCTGTCCGCGGCGATGTGCTTTTCCGCGGTGGGGTGTAATCTGGTTGTAACCGACACCGACCTCGATATGGAGCAGGTGGTTGCCACCGTGCAGATCGAAGAGGGCGCGCCCGTCGAAAACATCTTGAAAAGGGATCTCGTGCTGATGTACCTCAATTACGGGTATTCTTACGTGCAGCAGGGGCAGTATACGCAAAAAGAAGTGATGGAAATGCTGATGGATCAGCTGGTGAACAACGCCATCATGGTGCAGAACGCCGTCAAGGCGAAGGCGGAATCCGTCGGCGTGACGGAGGATAAATACGATATCGAAAAGAATATCGATAAATACCTCACCTCCGAAGAAAAGGCGGAAGCGCTTTACAACACCAACAAATCCATCAACGATCTGATCGACGGCTATAAGGAAGCGGAGGAAGAGGAAGAAAAGGAAACGTCCTCCGAAACGGTGCGCACCGCTCCCACCGGCGCGGCGGTTTACGAAGAAGAGCACAAAGGGTTCGACACGTGGGAAGAGTTTTATAACGACTACAACGCCAAAGGCTACGTCGTGAAAGACGACGCGGGAGATCCGATCGGCAGCGGCGTGGAAACGGGTTTCCGCGTGGACGCGGGCGAATACAAAATCACCGATATCGAAACCAAAAAGGCATATAACAAAGTCATCAAGGCGTTGGAACAGAACGGACTCATCGGCGAGGACTTCGATTACAACACCGACTCCATTTACCACACCGATTATTATAAGGACGCGCTCAAATCGCAGCGCGAAAACATCATTCTTTCTTGGTACGAACAACAGCTCACCGTGGAAATTCTTAAAACGGTCAGCTATAGGGATCTGGCGGACAGATACGCGGAAATGTACAAGGCGCAGCAAGGCTACACCGCCGCGGAATACGAAACGGCGCTGTCCGGCTGGTCGTCCTCCTCTCCCGTCGTATACAACGCGTATGACGGTTACGGATTTGTTTATAATCTGCTGCTCGGCGTAAACGCCGCGCAGTCGGCGGAAATCACCGCGCTGAAAGAGGAAAGCAACCTTTCCACCGCGGAATACAGGGCGAAACGCGCGGAGATCATTTCCCGCGTGGAGGCGAAGGATCTGCGTTCTTCTTGGATCACCGCGGGTTACGATTTCGATTTTGAAAGCAAAAAATTCACCCACGATTATTCGCTGGCGTCCTCCGAATACGCCCTGCCCTTCAAAGGCGAGGTGGAATGGCTGAACAGAGCCGACAAACCGGAAAACGACGCGGACGACGAAGATTACGAGCCGGAATACAAGATCAACAACGTAGACAAATACGATTTGAAGAGCTTCATCGATCTGATCGACAGCACGCTTTTAAGCGGCGTGACGGCGGAGGAAGTGAGCGGAACGCCCTACTATCGGGTGAACAAAACGGCGGCGGCAACGGAGATCGCCGAATACGAAGAACGGGTGAACGACCTGCTTTTTGCCTTCAGCACCGACCCCGGTTCGCTCAACACCTACAAGGGCTACCTCGTGAAACCCGTTCCCGAATCGGGCGAAACGGAAACCTACGTGCAGGAATTTGCCGACGCGGCGCGCGAGCTTCTCAAAGGGGAATACGGCGCGGGCAGCTACATCGTCGTGGGCACGGACTTCGGTTATCACATCCTCTTTAAGTCGGTAACGCTCAAGGCGGGCGAAGGGTACGACACGCTCGACAAATATCTCGACTCCCTCGGTTACGAAAAGAAAATCGGGGATACCGTTTACGAGAGCTGGGAGCTGTATTACAACGCGATGATCGCCGATTTGGAAAGCTATCTCGACGATAACGACGAAAACGAGAACTTCTATCTCTATCAGTTGCAGCAGGCGTACGTTTCCAACATACTCACCACCGAGCTGCAGGCGAAACAAACGCTTTTGGTCAATGCCTGCAAAACGCCCGACGAAGACGGAAACTACACGGAATATAACGAAAAATACGTTACGATCTTTGAGGACAGATATTCCGAGCTGATGGGCGAGTAAATGAATAAGGCGGGACAAAATCGGAAGGTTTTGTCCCTTTTTTTAGCGGCGCGCCGCGCCGCCGGAGAGGAAAACATGATACTCTATTTCGATACGGAAACCACCGGACTTCGTCCGGGGAAGATATGCCAGCTTTCCTACGCGATGCAGACCGCGGAGGGAGTCACGGCAAAAAACATGTTTTTTTCCGTGGGATACGTGGAGCCGTCCGCCGCGGCGGTGCACGGCTTTACGGCGGAAATTTTGCAGGAGCTTTCCGGCGGACTGACCTTCGAGGACAGGTTCGAGGAAATCAACGCGGACTTTTCCGCCGCGGACGTGCTCGTGGCGCATAATTTTTCCTTCGATTTTATGTTCATGCGCTCGGAATACGAGCGGCTGGGGGAGCGGTTTTGCTATAAAAACAGCTTTTGTTCCATGAAGAAGTTTACGCCGGTGTGCAAGCTGCTGCGTTCCGACGGAAAAAGCTATAAATACCCGAAGCTCACCGAGCTTTGCGAATTTTTCGATATTTACCCGTACGACGTGTCGCGGGCGAGCATCGCGCTCTTCGGCGCGGCGCCCTCCGCGCACGACGCCCGCTACGATACCGCCGCGCTGTATCTCGCGGTGGAGGAGGGGATGCGGCGGCATACGGAAATGCAGGAGGCGTTGTCATGCGCGAAATGAATACATACAAATTGGAAATGCACGCCCACACGCGGGGCGGCAGTTCGTGCGCGCAGGCGGACGAGAACGAGCTTGCGGAAATTTACGCGGCGGCGGGCTACGGCGGCGTGGTGCTCACCAACCATTGCTGCGAGGCGAGCTTTTCCCTCTATCCCGCCGAAACGCACAGGGGAAAACTCGATTTTTATTTTTCCCTTTACGAAAAGTTTTGCGCCGCCGTCGAAAGGAAGGGCATACGCCCCTTTCTCGGCTCGGAAGTTCGCGCCTACGACGCGGAGGGCTACTTCTCCGAGTATTTGCTCTACGGGTTCGACAAGGCGTTTTTCTACGACAATCCGCCCCTTTACACGCTCACGCAAAAGGAGCTGTTCGAGCTTTGCGACGGCGCGGGGGTGTTCATGGCGCAGTCGCACCCGTTCCGCAGTCACGTAAAGGTCGGCTATTACGAGTATATGCACGGCGCGGAGGTCTATAACGGGCACGTCGGGCACGAAAACCGCAACGCCGTCGCCGAGGCGTTTGCCGAAGGGTTTCGCTTGAAAAAAATTTCGGGCACGGACTTTCACGAAGTCGCGCACGTTCCCAAGGGCGGCATCGTCGTGCCGAAGAAAATCGACACCGACGGCGCGCTCAAGGCGTTTTTGTTCGGCGGGCAGGCGGCTTTGATTAAAAACGGAAACATCGGATAAATTTATGGAAATCGGATTTTTAACGGTGATGCTCACCGTAATCGCAATGGTCATTCTGGCGGTGCCGGCGTTCATTCTGGAAAAGTGCAAATGCCTGCCGCAGGGGGCGAGCAAGGCGTTTTCCGCCTTCATGCTCTTCGCCTGTCAGCCCTTTCTGACCTTTATGAGCTTTCAGCGCACCGACTATAATCCCGCGGTGCTCACGAACATGCTCATCACCGCGGGCTTCGCCTTTGCGGCGCACTTTCTCATGGTGGGGCTGGTCGTGCTCCTGTTCGCAAAGAAAAAGGACGACGCCCGCATCCGCGTGGTGCGTTTCGCCTCGGTGTTCGGCAACTGCGGCTTTTTCGGGCTGCCCTTTTTGAAATCGCTCTTCGATACCGGCGAAATGCTCATTTACGCCGCGGTGTTCGTGGCGGTGTACAACCTGCTCAGCTGGACGGTGGGCATCTGGCTCATCACCGGCGATAAAAAATACGTCCGCGTGAAAAAGGCGTTTTTGAACCCGCCCTTCATCGCGCTTTGCATCAGTCTGCCGCTCTTTATCATTCTGAAACAGCCCATCAGTCAGATCGGCGCGGCGGGCACGTTCTTAAACGATTTTTTCGTCAAACTGAGCGCGAGTTTCAATCTCCTCGCCGATATGACGACGCCGCTTTCCATGTCCATCGTCGGCATCCGTCTGGCGCAGATGAATCTGAAACAGCTTTTTGCCAACGGGTGGGTGTACTGCTCCTCGGCGTTAAAGCTCGCGGTCTTTCCCCTGCTCGCCTTCGGCATGATGATGCTTTTTCCCTCGGTCAGCGTGGTGGTGAAGTGCTGCGTGTTCTTTTCCTGCGCCATGCCCACGGCAACGCAGACGCTGCTTTTTTCCGAACAGTACGGCGGAGATCCGTACACCGCGTCGCCCGCGGTGCTGCTCAACACCTGCCTTTGCATCGTCACCATACCGTTGATGAGCTTGCTTTTGGGGTTTTTGTAACATGATAGACGCAAGCGTTTTGCGCGCGGCGATGGAGCAGTCCGCCGCGGACAGCGGCTGTATGGCGGAGGATTTTTTAAAAAGCGAGCCCGTCGCCGTGCTTTCGAAAAAAAACGACGGCGCGCGCAGATATCTCGATCTGCCGTTTTTCTGCGATTTGACGAGTTACGGCAACAACGTCGTCGCCTCGGCGGCGGAGGAGTTTTTGCCGCACGTTCGGGCGTATTTGGAAAAATACCCCGCGGCGCATTGTTTCGAAACGCCGAATATGCGCGCGCTGGAAAGCGCGCTGAACGCCTTCGGCATGGGCGTATGTTTCATGGCGGAGTATTTTCTGCCTTCGGTAAACATGCCGTTTATCGCGCCGCCCTTTGAAACGCGCGTGCTCGAAAAAGAACGGCTGAACGGTCTTTATTTGCCGGAATGGAGCAACGCCCTTTGCGAAAAGCGCAGATCGCTCGATATGCTCGCCGTCGGCGCGTACGAAAACGGGCGGCTCGTCGCCCTTGCGGGGGCGTCGGCGGACTGCGAAACGATGTGGCAGATCGGCGTGGACGTTTTGCCCGAGGCGCGCCGCCGCGGCGCGGGCGCGGCAATCGTGTCGGCGTTGGCAAAGGAGGTTTTCGCGCGGGGGAAAATCCCCTTCTACTGCGCGGCGTGGTCTAATCTCCGCTCGGTAAAAACGGCGCTCAAATGCGGTTTCGAACCGGCGTGGGCGCAGCTTACGGCAAAGCCGCTCGCCTTTATAGACGAACTCAACCGATAAAAGCCCGATCGTTTTGGGGTAAAGGATAAGAAAAAGAGCGAAGATTTGTTATAATCTTCGCTCTTTTTCAATCTCGGAAAACGCCCGTTTCGGTTATGTATTGCCGGATGAGAGATAGCGGTTCAGGCAGTATACGATATCCTTATCCGCCACGGCGGCGACGGGGGCGAGCGGCGAAGCGGAGTGAAGGGGCTCCGCGGCGGGCGCGGACGGCTGCGCGTTCGCGCCGGAAGAAAACAGCCCGCCGAGCAGCGGCGCGAGGGCGGTAATGTCGATATTTTTCAGCATGTCGGGCAGGCTGAAATTATTCTGCATCGCGTATTGCAAAAGCGGTTCGAGCTGCTGTGCCCGTCCGTTCGGCAAAATCATGTTCAGAATGGTTTGCAAAAGTTCCATAAAATTCTCCTCATTTCCAAATGCGGTAGCATTATATTATATGTTTCGCATATGATTAAGTTGAGCGCGTATTTACGGCGCAAACAGGAGGGACTATGCAAGATTTCAAAAGTTTTGTAAACGAGCCGGAGGAAAACGGCGGCACGGGCGGCGCAAATCAGAATCTGGCGGACCTGATCGGTTCGCTCGCGGGCAAGTATAACGGCGCGTCCGAGGCGGATTTAATGAAGGCGATCGTGAAGGAGGCGGAGAAGGGCAAGCGCAACGGCACGCTGAGCAACGCCGATATCGACCGCTTTGCGGCGATGCTTTCGCCCATGCTCGACGGCAAAAAGCGCGCCATACTGAAAAAAGTCGTCGAGGAGCTGAAAAAAATTTAACTCTTTTGAAAAAACCCCCGAAAACGGCTGCCGAAGGCGTTCGGCTTTCCGAGGAAACGGGGGTTTATGCTTTTAAACGCCTTGCAGTATGCGGCGGAGCGCCTTGACGAAGGCGGAAACCTCCCTTAAAGAGTTTTGCGGGGCAAAGCTTACCCGCACCAGCCCGTCGCGCTCCGTGCCGAGGTGCCTGTGGATCATCGGCGCGCAGTGCAGCCCGCCGCGCACGGCGATGTCGTATTCCGAAGAGAGAATATCCGCCAGCTCCGAGCTGCCCGTACCGTCCGCCGCAAAGGACACGATGCCGAATTTGTTCGGTTCGGAATAAAGCCGCACTTTCGGTATTTTTTGCAGTTCGCCGACGAGGGCGTCCGTCAGGGTGTACAGCGTTTCGGCAAAAATTTTCAAATTGGGCTGTACGTATTCCGCCGCCTCGCCGAGGGCGGCGACGGCGGGCAGGTTGAGCGTGCCGCTTTCCAGCCGTTCGGGATAAAAAAGCGGCTGCGAGGTGTTGAGCGATTCCGTGCCCGTTCCGCCGAAGAGCACGGGGCGGATTTCGGTGTTTTTATCGAAGATCAAAAACCCGCTGCCCATGATGCCGCCCATGCCCTTGTGCCCCGCGGCGCATAAAACGTTTATGCCGCATTTTTTCATGTCGATGGGGGTATGTCCCGCGCTTTGCGCGCAGTCTACGGCGAAAATCGCGTCGGTGCCCTTTAAGGCGTTTGCGATGGCGGCAAGGTCCGCTTCCCGCCCCGTAACGTTGCTCACGTGGTTGACCATCACGAGGTATGTATCTGCCGTGAGAGCGGCTTTGATCGCCTCCGCCGTGCCGTCGGTAACGCTCACGCGCACGCCGTATTCCTCGCTTAAATGCGTCAGCGTGCGCCATACGGAATTGTGTTCGTAAATGGTGGTGACGACGTGCCCGTTTCTCTTTGCGGTGCCTTGCAGCGCGAGGTTGAGCGCCTCGGTGGCGTTTTTGGTGAAAATCACCCTGTCGGCGTCCTCCGCGCCGAACATCTTCGCCAAGCTCATGCGCGAGCCGAGCACCGCTTTCGCGCCCGTCAGGGAAAGTCGGTGTCCGCTCCTTCCGGGGTTGGCGCAAAGATACTTTACGGCGGTCACCGCCGCCTCGGTCACCGCCGCCGCTTTAAAACCGCCCGTGGCGGCATTGTCGAAATAAATCATTTTAAAAATCCTTTCACATATAATTTTCGATAACAATATAGTGTATTATGCGGCGGTGCAAGTTATGCCGATACAAAAGGAGAAAGGACATGGATTACGTGATCGTTGCTTTCCGCTCCCGAACGCACACCATGCGGTTTGCGGAGGAGCTGAGGAAAAGGGGCGTTCCCGCGGAAATCGTAAACACGCCCAAGCAGGCGTACGTCGGCTGCGGGCTGAGCGTAAAGGTTTCCGGACGTTATTTTCCGTTCGTAAAACGTTTGGCGCTGAGTTTGCGGTTCGATTCTTTCGCGGGATTTTTCGCCTTTTCGGGCGGGGGATACAAAAGCGTGTAAAAAAAGATTGAAAAAAACCCGTTTTTGTGTTAGAATGATACAAAAGCGACCTGCCGCCGCGATCTGCGGCGGCGGGAATTTTTACGAGGGGACAAGCCGTTATGGACAAAAACACCGCCAAGGAAATCGTGCGCGTGCTGTCGGAAAACTTTTCGGACAAGCCCGCGCTGGAATACCGCACGCCCTACGAGCTGCTCGTCGCGGTGATGCTTTCCGCGCAGTGCACCGACGCGCGGGTGAATATCGTAACGCGCGAACTCTTCAAAGAGCACAATACCCCCGAAACCATGCTGAAGCTTTCTAAGGAGGAGCTGGAAAAGCGCATATTTTCCTGCGGGCTGCACAAGACGAAGGCTGCGCACATCCTCTCGGCTTCGGCGGATATCCTCGCGCGCTTTCACGGCGAAGTGCCGAAGGAGAAAAAGGAACTGCAAACGCTGGCGGGCGTGGGCGTGAAAACCGCCAACGTGGTGTATTCCGTGGCGTTCGGCGGCGACGCCATCGCGGTGGACACCCACGTGTTCCGCGTGAGCAACCGCATCGGTTTGGCGAACGCCGAAAACGTTACGAAAACCGAGGCGCAGCTGATGGAAATTTTGGAACAAAGCGTTTGGAAAAAGGCGCACCATTATCTCATATATCTCGGCAGACAGGTGTGCAAGGCGGGGCGCCCCGCGTGCGAAACCTGCCCCATCGCCGCGCTTTGCGAAAAGAAAATCAAAAACGGGAAAAAATAAAAGCGTATGTTTATCGACAGAGTGATTTTACAAATTAAAGCCGGCAACGGCGGCGACGGCATCACGTCCTTTCTGCATTTTAAGGGCGTGGTCAACGGCGGACCGGACGGCGGCGACGGCGGCAGGGGCGGCAACGTGGTCTTTATGGGCGACCGCCACGTGAACAACCTTGCGGAATATTATTATAAAAACAAGTTTGCCGCGGAAAACGGCGAGCGGGGCGGACCGAAGAACTGTTTCGGAAAAGACGGGCAGGATCTGGTGCTGAAAGTGCCCCTCGGCACGATTATCAAGGACGCGGAAAGCGGCGGCGTGATCGCGGATATTTTCGAGGACGGGCAGAAAAAAATCGTGCTGACGGGGGGTGACGGCGGCAAGGGCAACGCCCGTTTCGTAACCAGCCGCAGGCACGCGCCTCACTTTTCCCAAACGGGGGAGAAAACCGAGCCGCACAAGGTGATTTTAGAGCTGAAAACCATTGCGGACGTGGGACTGGTGGGCTTTCCCAACGTGGGGAAATCGACGCTGCTTTCCAAAATCACCAAGGCTCGCCCGAAAATCGCAAACTATCATTTCACCACCCTTTCGCCCAATCTCGGCGTGTGCGATTATTACGGTACGCAGTTCGTCGTGGCGGATATTCCGGGGCTTATCGAGGGCGCGGCGGACGGCGCGGGGCTGGGCATCGAGTTTTTGCGGCACATCGAGCGCACGCGCATGCTCGTACACGTGGTGGATATTTCCGAATCGGAAGGGCGCGATGCTTACGAGGATTTTATCAAAATCAACGCGGAGCTGAAAAATTATTCGCCCCTGTTAGCAAAGCGGAAGCAAATCGTGGCGCTCAATAAATGCGATTGTTACGGCGCGGAGGAAAAAATCGCGGCGTTCAAGGAAAAAATAGGCAAAAAGTATAAAACGGTGGAAATTTCCGCTATCGACGGCGGCAACGTGAACGCGCTTTTGAAAGCCGTTTGCGCCGCGCTGGAAAAACTGCCCCCCGTGCAGCCGGAAAAATTTGAGCCGTTTGAGTACGTCAAGCCGGAAAAGCTCGATTACGAGATTTACCGCGACGACGACGGCGCGTTCGTCATTACGGGCACGCTGGTGGACGTGCTGGCGCGCAACGTGGTGCTCACCGATACGCATTCCATGTCTTACATGCATAAGGTGCTGAAGGACAGGGGCATTTTCAAAAAGCTGAAAGCGATGGGGGCGGAAAACGGAACGACCATCGTGCTCGGCGGAACGGAATTTGAATATATGGAGTAAAAAATTATGTTGACAAGCAAAGAAAGGAGCAATCTGCGCGGTCTTGCCGCGAAAATCGAGCCCATCGGACAGGTGGGGAAAAACGGCATTTCGGAAAACATGGTAAAATCGTTTTCCGACGCGCTGGAGGCGCGGGAGCTGATCAAGCTGACCGTTTTGGAAAACAGCGAAAAGAGCGCCAAGGAAACGGGCGCGGAGCTTGCGGCGGCGCTGAAAGCGGAGTTCGTTGCGGCTACCGGCAGAAAGGTGGTTTTATACCGCCGCTCGAAACGCGAAATAACGCACATCGAATTTTAAAAATAAAAAGCACGGTAATTTTTACAGTGAAAAAGAGCGAAGATATTAAAAAATCTTCGCTCTTTTCATTGCCCGATAAATTTTAATACAGTGCATTGTTTGCTCGCATTCTTCCGTCATTGCGAGGAACGAAGCAATCCAAATGCAATCATCATTCGATCAGACTGCAATATAAATCGTCCCATGTCGGATTTATCGTTTCAATCAAATTCAATTTTGCTCTTCTCGATCCGCCTTTTATTTGTTTTTCCCGTTTTATCGCTTCGGTAATATCCGAAAACGTTTCGTAATAACCGAGTTTCACGATATTATATTTTTTCGTGA
>QAKE01000021.1 GCA_003343995.1 Bacillota bacterium | reverse complement strand
GTCGAGCACCTGCGCCTGAATGGTAACGTCCAGCGCGGTGGTCGGTTCGTCGGCGATGATGAGGTTCGGGTTGCAGGCGAACGCCATGGCGATGAGCACGCGCTGACGCATGCCGCCGGAAAGCTGGTGCGGATAGGCCTTGTAGCGCACCTCCGCGTCGCTGATGCCGACGAGCTTCAACGCCTCCAAAGTACGGCGTTTCGCCTCCTTTTTGCGGCTGAGCTTTTTGCCGTTCTCCCCTTCCGCGCGGTCGCTCATGTCGTGCGCCAGAAAGATTTCGTCGATCTGTTTGCCCACCTGCATGACGGGATTGAGGGCGGTGAGGGCGTCTTGAAACACCATCGCCACGTCCTTGCCGCGCACCTTTTGCATCTGCTTGTCGGTAAGATCGCGGATATCCGTGCCGCCGAGCGTCATTTTATCCGTTCTGACGATGGCGGGCGGGGTGGAAAGCAGCTTCATCACGGCGAGCGAGGTCACGCTTTTGCCGCACCCCGATTCTCCGACGATCGCCGCGCACTTCCCCTGCTCGATTTCGATATCGATACCCTCGACGGCGCGGACGATGCCCATTTCCGTGGGAAAAATCACCTTTAAGTTTTTCACTTCCAGCGCGTTCATCTTTTCTCCCCCGCGTCTTTGTTATTTTTGCGTTTTTTCGCCGGTTTTTCGGCGGGCACAGCCGCCCCCGCCGCAGGCGTCACCGCGGGCGCGCTTTCTGCGACCGCTTCCGCGGGCACGAGCTCGGGCACCCCCGTCGTCTGCTGCGTATCGGTATTCAGCGCGACGGTCGCGCCGCCGGCGTATTCGCCCTTTAATTTGCTCTCCTCGTCCATGGAGGAAAACACTTCGTCTAAATAAGTATTGTTGAGGTGCTTGAACACCTTGATCATGCTGCTGCCCTTGCGCATTCTCGGGTTGAGAATTTCTTCGAGCGCCAAGCCGATGCGCATAAAGGAATATACCGAAAGGAAAATGCCGACGCCCGGCGCGAGAATACTCCACCAATGCCCGAACAGCATGGCGCCGCCGCTCTGCGCGTCCGCCAGCATTTTGCCCCAGCTGATCGCCGTGGGATTGCCGAGACCGAGGAAGGAAAGCCCCGCCTCCGCCACCATGATGCCCGCGCTGGTGAGCGCCGTGCTCATGATGAGCAAATTCGACACGGCGGGCAGGATATGCCGCCACATGATATACCATTTGCTTGCGCCGGAAAGCTCCGCCGCCTTGACGTAGTTCGCGTTTTTAATGAGCATGACCTGCGCGCGGATGACGCGGGCGAGCCCCGTCCAGCCGAACGCCGCAAACACCAGCACGATGACGGCGTAGCTCGTGCCGAGCACGTTTGTCATCACGATGACGAGGGGCAGGGTGGGAATGACGAGGAGCACGTCCACGACGCGCATGATCAGCGTATCCACCCAGCCGCCGAGATATCCCGCCGCGATGCCGAGCAGAGAACCGAGCACCGCGATGACGACGCCGGTGATCAGACCGATGCTCAGCGAGGAGCGTGTGCCGTAAATGAGCATGGAGAAGATATCCTGCCCCGTGGTGATCGACGTGCCGAGCAAGTGTTCCCACGAGGGGGTAAGCCCCTTTTCCGCCCGCTGCGTCACGTCGTACGGATCGTACGGCGCGATGAGCGGCGCGAAGATCGCTAAAATCGCCAGAAAGGTTACGATGATCAGCCCCACTCTGCCCTGCTTGTGCTGCCAGAGTTTTTTGATGAAACCGCCCGTGCCGAAGGCGAGACGTTTGAAAAACAATCCGATACTCTTTAAAGTTTTCATCTTCGTTCCCCCAACGTGACGCGCGGATCGAGCATGCTGTAAACGAAGTCGGTAAGCAGGTTCGCCACCAGCGCGAAGGCGGACATGAAGATCATGATGCCCATCATCAGCGGATAGTCGTTATTGCTGTTCGCCGTTAAAAACAGCGTGCCCATACCGTTCCAGTTGAAGATCTGTTCGATGACCACCGAGCCGCCGATGAGCCCGCTCACGTTCATGCCGAACTGCGTTACGATGGGCAGCATGGCGTTTCTGAGCGTGTGCCCGTAAATGACCTTGTTGTTGGAAAGCCCCTTCGCCTTTGCCGTGAGAATGAAGTCGTCCCCCGAAACGGCGATCACGCTGTTTCGCGTGGACTGCCCGTAGGAAACGATGCCGCCGATCGCCATGGCGAAGATCGGCAGGGCGGCGTTATAGAGCACCGTGGATATGGCGCTCCAGCTCCAATCGAAACCGGAAACCATATTCTGATCGGTATACGCGGGGAAAATTTCCCACTCGAAACCGAGATAGAACGACAATATCAGCGCGATGAAGAACGCGGGCAGCGCCGTCGTGATGGTGGAGGCGTTGAGCAAGGCTTTATCCTGCCATCGCCCCCGCTTCCACGCCGCCATCGTGCCGATTAAAATGCCGATAATCAAAGAGATCAGCAGATTGCTCACCGAAAGCACCAGCGTCCACGGCAGACATTCCGCAATGCAGTCGATGACCGCGGGATTGCCCGATTGATAGGACGTTCCTAAATCCCCACTGAAAAGATTTCCCATATAACGGAGATATTGGTCAAAAGTGGAACCGTCCAATCCGTACTGTTTTCTGACTTCTTCTTTAATGATTTCATAAGCTTCATCACTCATGCCCGCCGTTTGTGCAGGATAATAACGAGAAGCGGGATCGGTTACGCCGATACGCGGAATAAAGAAACATAGCGTTACCACGATGAAGAAAATCAGTATCGTAAGTAAAATTCGCTTTATTACGTATGATGCTTTCATATTACGCCACCTTCTCTAAAACTTCCAACATATCAAGATTGAAAACAGTTTCACCCGCGCCGGAAGTATAGCCTTTAAACCTATCCGTACGCGCCACCGAAATCGTATCGGACGAATATACGGGAACTTTATAGTAGTTTTCCGCTATCAATATTTGTATTTTCTTTACCAATTCGTATTTCAAATCAAGATTCAGCGTTGTGCGCATTTGCGCAATCGTTTCATTCAACGTTTTATCCATTAACCTTCCGTAATTGGACGAACGGCTGTCTACCTGTTCAAAATGCGAGCGATACATCACGTCGATATTGCTTACGTTAAATATCGTTGCCTGAAAGGTCATATCGAAATTCCCGTCGAAAAGATAAGTATCCTCCGCCATGGAACCTTCTGCCTTATATTCCACTTCCACGCCGATTTTCTGGAACTGCTGCTGCAGATAGGAAACGAGCTCCAGCTCCCCCGGATTTGCCAATATTTCAAAATGCATACGGATGCCGTCGACCAAACGATAACCGTTCTTGTCCTTATCAGCATATCTTCCGTTTTCCGTTTCATCCAAAATACGGTTCGCTTGCGTTACTCGTTCTTCGTAATCGCCGGACAAAATATCCGATTCCGGATTATAAAGCGCACTTTGGTTTTCCAGCATCAATCCTGCTCCCGCGCGCTTTCCCGCATCGTTAAGCACGTATTTCACCAAATCCTCTTGTTGAATGGAAAGGGCAATCGCCTTTCGCACATCCTTGTTTTTCAACACCGTGCGCATAGGCGTAATATTAGAATCTTTTGGATTGACATTCATTACGAGGGTATTTACGGAAGTACCGGTTACTTTATTCAGCAAAATATTTTCTTCATTTTCAAAAAGTTTCACGTAATTGGAACTGATCGACATATCGAGAAGATCGACATATCCCTTAAGTAAAGCATAAATGGCAGTATTTTGTTCTAAATAGCACATAAATTTAATGGTATCGACTTTATATAAAGGTTTTGTGCTATCGTTTTTATCTTTCAGGTGATAATCCATTCCCCGATTTTTCAACACAATCATCTGCCTGCTGGCAGAAACAAGCGTCCAAGCGCCGCATCCGACGGGGTTTTCATATTCCTTTTGAAACACTTCATTCGGCGCTTTATTGTTCAGCTGATTATTTCCGTTTACGATAGGTTTCCAAATATGCTCCGGCAAAATCAGTATGGACGTAAAGAGCGTAGACACTGCTCCGAGCACTTTGTTCACATGTAAATATAATACCGTATCCGAGCCGTCTGATGCATAGGAATATGTTCCCCAATCATCGTGATTGCGCGTAAAAACACCTTGCTTTATAAGTTTTCCTTTTTGGGAAGAATGCTGTAAATCACCCGTCCACGCCAATGCTCCGGCATGACCGGAATAATCGTTATCGGTCGCAACATCCAACGTATAATAAACATCCTCCGCAGTTACGGATTCTCCGTCGCTCCATTTTGCATTGTCAAACAAGGTAATTTTTACCACCATATAATCTTTAGAGGTGTCGGAATAATATTCTTCCACCTGCTTATAGTCTATTTTACCGTTTTTATCCACGAGTTCATTGCCTTCATAATCCGTATAGCACCAACTTTTTCCGATAGAAGGCAAATACTCCCCCGTATCGTCGTCAAAAGAAAACAGAGTATTATACAACATACTTGCAACGGTGGTTGCTATACCGTCACGCGAAAGCCATGGAAAAAGCGAAGTCGGAAAAGCAGACGAAACAAACCCCACGTACAGCGTGGAGCTTTTATCGTTTCTCCTTTCCGATATAGATGTTCCGCACCCCGCGGCAAATACCGCCGAAAACGCCAAAACGCACGTCAGCAGCGCAAGGGTGAATTTTTTCAGTAAATATTTCATTCTAAGTGTTTCCTTAAAGCCGGCGGCGCAACGCGCCGCCGACCGTTAAAGCAAAGTCCGTTTTGATTTTATTCTTTATCTTTGGGCATCGGGTATTCCAGCTGAACGCCGAACCCTTCCTTCGTGGCGCTGTTATCGTAAATTTCCTCGATATCCATCACGTACGCGGGATATTTGAGCCATCTCGACATATCGGGGTTATGATACATGTCGTGCTGCGCGTTGATGAACTGCTGATAAATTTCGCGCTTGCCCGATTCCGTTTCGTCGTAAATGTGCATTTTTCCGCGCACCTCGAAGGAAACCATGGGCGGCTGATAGAATAAAAGCGTCGCCTCGGGATTCGCCTTGTAGTTGGCGTAG
This sequence comes from Bacillota bacterium, assembly GCA_003343995.1. Taxonomy (GTDB): domain Bacteria; phylum Bacillota; class Clostridia; order Christensenellales; family Borkfalkiaceae; genus UMGS775. Next base: position 61,037 of record QAKE01000021.1, on the reverse strand, counting down.
GAATGTTTTTTCGCCATTTCCAGCGAACCGATGTGCTCGAAGTCCACTCTGTCGTGCGCGTCCTCGCCGTACATGTATTTGATCAAAACGCCCAAACCGCGTTTGGAATAGGTTTTATCTTCCGGATCGTACGTTTTGATGTGCTTGATATACGCCTCGAGGGTTTCTTCCAGATATTCGGGCTTCGGCATAAAGCCGATGCCCTTGATGCTGCCGTTCAGCCCTTCCGGCCCGTGCGAAATAAACGTGGGGTCGTGCGAGCAGAAGCTTAAAAACATCTTTTCGGGGGAAACGGGTTCGTCGTTAAAAATTTTCATAACGGTTTTGGCGCGCGTGTTGAACGCCCAATTAAAAAATGCCTTAGATGATCTCATAATACGTTCTCCTTATTGTTTCTGTTATTTTTCGTTTCCGCAAATTTACGCCGCCGCTTTAGGCGCCAACGTTACACTGCCGCGAGGCGTGCCCGTAACCACGGGAACTTTAAACGTAATAGATTCGTCTTCTCCAATGGTAATTTCTCCTGCGGTCGTTACTCCCTGCGGAATAATAACGCCTTTACCGCTCATATTGTTCTCCAAACCGATAAAGCCCGTTTCGGTATAAGGCTCGCCCTCGCCCGAAACGTTTGTCGACGTAAACGTATACGAACCGTCCGAAAGAATCGTCAGTTCAAGATTATATGTCGCATTTCCCATCATCGGAGGCATCACTTTCGTCCCCTCATACGTTAATGCCACATCAACCTTTTCCGTTACCGCCGTAAGCGTGATTTCTTTTGTGGCTTTTGCAAAGGGAGTCAATTTAACGTCGGCTTTAATCACGCCTTCCGTATCAACTGTAACCGATTCCGTCAACGGCTTTGTTTTATCTTCCGCATCTTTATATACGGAAGAAGTCATTCTGCACATAGCCCCCATTTTCGTATACGTACCGTAGTCGTAAGCATACCCCGAAGCCATTCCCGTATAATAAACGAACGCGGTAAAGCTGCCGCCTTCCAACAGATTAAGATAGTATTGATTCTTTTCGTCGGACCATTTATACAACCCGATTTCCAGAGTATTGCCGCTCTCGCCACCTTCGTCCCCCGTTACGGGTACGCCAAAGAAATATACGTCGTCTCCCGTATCTTCATTTTGCATCGGACTCGGAATAGTTACACTTGCATATAAAATTGTACCAACAAATTTTAAATTGCCGTTTGTTTCTTTTGTTAAATTACAAGTTTTTCCCGTTACGTCATTCCCGTTCACCTTTTTGTACAGCATTAGGTAATCGGTACTGGTTTTGCTGATAGTGCCCGACGACTTTTCCATCTCGAAGGTCTTGGTATTGGAAAATTTAAAATCCCCGTTTTCCTCTACTTTTAAATAAATCGTAAGAGGCATCTCCATGGCAGACAAATCGATGCTATACGTGCCTGCGATTTCGATCTTTGTCTCATTCCCTCCGTTACCGCCGTCATCCGGCCCTTTCTCGGGGTTGCAGGCGACGAGCCCGAACGCCAGCACCGCAGCAAGCAGTGCGCACAGTAATTTCCATGCTTTTTTCATTGTTTTTCTCCTTCTCCTTTTTTATAAAATACCGCTCGTGCGGTGTTTTACCGATACAAATGTTTTACTTGGGTAAAGCGTTTCGGCGCAAAATATCCTTATAAACTACCGAAAGCCCCTTCTCGCCCGCTTTTTTAAGCGAACGCCGCGGAAAGCTCCGCCGAACGCAATATTGCCCGTTCGCTTTCTTCCGCTTGTTTTTTTATCTCGTCCGTTTTTGCGAAAATCTCTTCCGCAAACGCCGCGTCCTTGATCCCGCCGAGATTGATGCGCACGTTGAACAGCGCGCCGTACACCGCCGTTTTCGCCAGCATGGCGGAAACCAACCCGTCGCTCAAAGCGTTTTGATTGCCCCTTTTCACCACCGCCGCCGCCAGCGGAAAAATTTCCAGCGCGCGCTCCGCCGTTTCCAGCGGCACGAGCGCGGCGTTTTTCAAGCCCCGCTGCATCGCCGCGCGGCGCAACGCGATGTTTTCCTCGGTATCCTTCGGCAGTTTCAGCGCCGCCATATATTCCGAAAAGCTGTCGGCGTCCTTTTGCACCGAGGCGGCGAGTTTATCCTTCAACGCGGCGGCTTTTTCGGCAATTTGCCGCATTTCCTCGCACACGTCGCCGTATTTTTCGCCGTCCGTCAGGTTTGCCACCATGGCGGAAAGCGCCGCGGACAGCGCGCCCGCGAGCGCCGAAACGCAGCCGCCGCCCGTGGAGGGCGACGAGGACGCCGTTTCCGCGAGAAAGTCCTTCACGCTCAAATCGGTCAAACTCATATCAATCGGCTCTCCAGCACCTGTTCTATGGAAAAATTTTCGATTTGCAGATAATATTCCGCGCAGTCGACGAGCGCCTGCATGGGCACCAGCCCGACGACCTCGCTGCCGATCACGTTCACGCCGTAACGCTTCGCCTCGGTTTTGATCGCCTCGAACACGCGGTAAACCGCCGTTTTGGTGAAATCCGTCAAATTCATGGAAACCTGCGCGATGCCCCGCTCTTCCAGCGCCACGGGCATCGCCTTGCAATAGCGGAACCCGCCGTTGATATAGCGCACCGCTTTGACGATGTTCTTTGCAATTTCCAAATTATCGGTGGCGAGGTTCACGTTGAACGCCACGAGGGGCGGGCGCGCCCCGATGGCGGTTACGCCGCCGGTGGGGTGTACCGTTTCCGGACCGAAATCGGGTTTCCACAGCGGGTCCTTCATCTTTTCCGCCATGCCCTCGAACTGCCCCTTGCGCACGTCCGCCAGATTAACGCGGTGCGGCGCGCTCGCCGACTGTTCGTAGAGGAAAAACGGCTGTCCGAAGGCCTCGCCCGCCGCCTTCGCAACGGCTTTCGCCGCCGCGTCGGCGTCCTCGACGGTAGTATTTTTCACGGGAATGAAGGGCACGACGTCCACCGCGCCCATGCGGAGGTGCTGACCCTCGTGCTTGGTCATGTCGATAAGCTCCAAAGCCTTGCCGATCGACGCGGTGACGGCGGCTTTCAGCGGCTCGATTTCGCCGATGACGGTGACCACCGTGCGGTTATGATCTTTATCGGAGGAATAATCCAAAAGTTTCACGCCCTCTTTGCCGCGGAAACAGTCGACGATTTGCTCCACCTTGTTTAAATCCCTGCCTTCGCTGTAATTCGGCACGCATTCGAGCAGTTTAACCATAAACTTTTACTCCCTTTTTGAACACCGATTTCACGAGGTTCAGCCCCGTGTAATACGGCAGAAATTCCTTTTTATTACAGGAAAATACAACGAAGTCCGCCTGCTTTCCCGCCTCGATGCTGCCGACGGTTTTTTCCCTGCCGCACGCCGCCGCGCCGTTGACGGTCAAGGCGGTCAGCGTTTCCTCCACGCTCATTTTCATGTAGATGCAGCAAAGCGCGATCATGAGCGGCACGGAATAGGTGCAGCAGCTGCCGGCGTTGAAATCGCTTGCCGCGGCGACGATCGCGCCGCCGTCGATGAGCGCCCGCGCGGGGGCGTATTCCTCCCCCAGACAAAACGCCGTAAGCGGCAACACGGTGGCAACCGTGTCCGACTTCGCAAGCCGTTTTATATCTTCTTTCCCGATTTTGAGCAGATGATCGGCGGAATGGGCGCCGAGTTTTGCCGCCAGCCCCGCCCCGCCGAAGGTACACATTTCGTCGGCGTGCAGTTTCAGTTTGAACCCGAGCTCTTTCGCCCGCAAAAGATATTTTTCGCTCTGCGCTAAGGAAAACACGCCCTTTTCGCAGAACACGTCGGCAAATTCCGCCAGACCGCTTTCGGCGATCTTCGGCAAAAATTCCGTTACGCACCGATCGATATATTCGTCCGCGCCCGTTCCTTCGGGCACGGCGTGCGCCCCCATATAGGTGGAAACGAGTTCCACGGACTGAATTTCCTTTAGCTTCCGAATGGCGGAAAGCTGTTTTAATTCCGTTTGCAGATCGAGGCCGTAGCCGCTCTTTACCTCCGCCGTCGTAACGCCGAAGGAAAGCATTCTGCCGAGGTGCTCCTTCGCCGAAGAAACGAGTTCCTCCTCCGTCGCCGCGCGCGTCGCGTTCACGGTACTCGCAATGCCCCCGCCGCTCTCCATAATGGACATGTACGACGCGCCGCCGAGGCGCATGGCGAATTCTTCCGCCCGCTCGCCGCCGAACACCGCATGGGTGTGGCTGTCCACAAAACCGGCGGTAACGAGCGCGCCGCTGCAGGAAAGGCGTTCTTCCCCGCGGTATCGTTTTTCCAATTCTTCCCGCGTGCCGACGGCTTCGATGATTCCGTCCGCCACGAAAAACGCGCCGTCTTTCACGACGCCGACGTTTTGCATTTCCTTTCCGCGCTTTACGCCGCCCGCCGAGGTGACGAGTTCGCCGATGTCGGTCACCAAAAATCGGCTCATTTCATCACCCTTTCCACGAGCTCGTCGCTCGCAACCGTCGGTACGGTGATGCAATCGTTCGTTTTTTCGTTATATTCTTTTACAACTTCCACCGCGTGTTCGTTTCTCGCCCAATTTCGGCGGGCAACGCCCGCCATGGTATCCCACACGACGGCTTTTTCGATAATTTCGTCCACCCGTTCGCTGCCGTCGAGCACAAGCCCGAACCCGCCGTTGATCGCCTTGCCGATGCCCACGCCCCCGCCGTTATGCAGGGCGACGAGGCTCATGCCCCGCGCGGCGTTGCCGGCAAAGCACTGCACCGCCATATCCGCGGTGACGTTGCTGCCGTCGTAAATATTGCTCGTTTCCCGAAACGGGGAATCGGTGCCGCCGGTGTCGTGATGGTCGCGCCCCAGCATCACGGGGCCGATTTCCCCCGCGCGCACCATGGCGTTGAATTTCAGCGCGATGTCGCGCCGCCCGAAGGCGTCCTGATACAAAATACGGCATTTCGTGCCGACGACGAGGTCGTTCTTTTCCGCGTCGCGTATCCAGATATAATTGTCCCTGTCCTGCCCCCTGCGGTCGGGATCGATGACGCTCATCGCCGCCGCGTCGGTTTTCCGCAGGTCTTCCGCCTTTCCCGACAGACAGCACCAACGGAAGGGACCGTAACCGTAATCGAAGAGCATGGGCCCCATGATGTCCTCCACATAGGAGGGGAAGATAAAGCCCTCGTCGGTATCGCGCCCGTTTTTCGCGATGTCCTTCGCGCCGGCGTCGAACACCGCTTTCATGAAGGAATTGCCGTAATCGAAGAAATACGTTCCCTTTGCCGCGAGCTTTTGAATGAGCCTGAAATGCTTGACGAGAGAAATATCCACCGCTTTTTTGAACGCCTCGCGGTCGGTTTCCAGCAGCCGCGTGCGCTCCTCAAAGGTGATCCCCTGCGGGCAGTACCCGCCGTCGTAAGGCACGTGGCAGCTCGTCTGATCGGATAAAAGGTCGATATGTATGTCGCGTTCCGCGGCGTATTCCAACAAATCCACCACGTTGCCGTGATAGGCGATCGATTCGCTCCTGCCCTCTTTGCAGGCGCTTTCCGCCCACTCGAAAGCCTCCGCCGCGCTGTCCGTCACGCGGTGCACCCAGCCTTGGGAACGCCGCGTTTCTATGCGGGAGTCGTCCACCTCGGCGACGATCGCCGCGGCGCGGGCGATTTCCGCCGCTTTCGGCTGCGCGCCGCTCATGCCGCCCAGCCCCGACGTTACGAACAGTTTGCCCCTTAAATCGCCGTCCTGCGGGATGCCGAGCACCTTTCTTCCTGCATTCAGCAGCGTGTTGAACGTGCCGTGCACGATGCCCTGCGGGCCGATATACATCCAGCCGCCCGCCGTCATCTGCCCGTAGCTGGAAACGCCCATGGCGACGGCTTTCGCCCAATTGTCGGCGTCGTCGAACATGCCGATCATCAAACCGTTGGTAATCGTCACCCGCGGCGACGTTTTATGCGACGCGAACAGCCCCGCGGGGTGCCCGCTCGCCACGACGAGCGTCTGTTCGTCGGTGAGTTCTTCGAGATATTTTTTAATGAGCCGGTACTGCATCCAATTCTGGCATACCTGCCCCGTTTCGCCGTAAGTGACCAGCTCGTAGGGATAGAGCGCCACGTCGAAATCGAGGTTGTTGTCGATCATCACCTGAAACGCCTTTCCCTCGACGCATTTCCCCTTGTATTCGCCGACGGGTTTGCCGTAGATCCTGCCCTTCGGGCGGAAACGGTAGCCGTAGATACGCCCCCGCTCCTCCAGCTCTTTTTTAAACTCCGGCGCGATCGCCTCGTGCCATTCTTCGGGAATATAGCGCAGCGCGTTTTTCAACGCGAGCTTTTTCTGCGTTTCGCTCAATTTTGCCGTGCGTTTTGGCGCGCGGCGGATATTTTTTTCAAAACTCGGGGCGGAAGGCAGTCTGCCGTTTTCCCCCATGACCGCTTTTAAATCGATGCGCATATCAAAACTCCATTTTCCCCGCGGCGTTTTCCACCGCCGCCACCAGCGAACCGTTTACGATTTGCTCTTCCGAAAGGTTGATGTCGCCGTAAAGCGGACGGTCCTCCGTGAGATAGGGCACGACCTTTCTGATACAGTCGTACGCCGCCTGCGTGCCCACGCCCAGCCCCTTGTCGCCGCGAAGGTCGATGGCCTGACAGGCGCACATCAGCTCGATGGACAGCACCCTGCGGGCGTTTTGCAGAATTTCCCGCGCCTTGCGCGCCGCAATGGTGCCCATGGACACGTGATCTTCCTGATTTGCGCTCGAGGGAATGGAATCGACGCTCGCGGGATGCGCGAGCACCTTGTTTTCCGAAACGAGCGCCGCCGCGGTGTATTGCACGATCATAAACCCGCTGTTCACCCCCCCGTGTTCGACCAAAAAGGAGGGAAGGCCGGAAAGCGCGGAGTTGACCATGCGCTCGATTCTGCGCTCGGAAACGTCGGCGATTTCCGCCAGCGCGATGCCGAGAAAGTCGAAAGCGAGCGCCACCGGCTGACCGTGGAAATTCCCGCCGGAAACCGCCTCCCCGCTATCGGAGAAGATGACGGGGTTATCGGTGACCGAATTGATTTCGATATCCACCTTGCTCTTTACGTAATTGACGGCGTCCTTGCTCGCGCCGTGCACCTGCGGGGTACAGCGGAGCGAATAGGCGTCCTGCACGCGCACCTCGCCTTGCTTCGTCACGTTTTTGCTGCCATGTAACAGGCGGGCGACGAGGCGAGCGGAATCGATCTGCCCCTTGTGCGGGCGGATGATATGCATACGCTCGTCCAACGCGTCCACGATGCCGTTCTGCGCCTCGAAGCTCATCGCCGCGGCGATGTCCGCGACCTTCAAAAGCTCCAGCGCGTCGTACACCGTAAGCGCGCCCACCGCCGTCATGAACTGCGTGCCGTTGATTAAGGCAAGCCCTTCCTTCTGCGTGAGCTCCTGCGTGGAAATGCCCGCGGCGTTCATCGCCTCCGCGCCCGATAAAATTTTTCCTCTATAGCGCGCCTGCCCCAAGCCGAGCAAGGGCAAAACCATGTGCGCCAAGGGCACCAGATCGCCGCTCGCGCCCAGCGAACCCTTTTCGGGAACGACGGGGGTTACGCCCTTATTCAGCATGTCGACGAGCGTTTTCACCGTTTCGTAGCGGATGCCCGAATAGCCGTTTGCGAAGTTGTTTACGCGAAGGAGCATCGCCGCGCGCACCACCTCGTCGGGAAAATTATCCCCCGCGCCCACCGCATGGGACACGATGAGATTTTTTTGCAGGCTGTTGGTGAACTGCTTTTCGATAAAGGTTTCGCTGAACATGCCGAAACCGGTGGTTACGCCGTAAACCACTTTGGAATCGCGCACGAGCTCGTCCACCACGCGCCGCGAATTTTTAATCTTTTCTTCCGCGAGCGGGGAAAGGGAAACCTGCGCGCCCTGCCTTGCGACATTGACGATCTGCTGCAACGTTATTTCGTTTCCCGTAAGTACGATCTCCACGACAACCCTCCCTCGCGCGCGTTATTCTATAAAAGTTACTATACGCTTATTTTATATATTGTAACACACTTTTGCCCGCTTGTAAATACTAAAAATAAAATCTTTTCCCGTTTCGGCGATTTTTTTGCTTTCTTCTTTTGAAAAAAGGCGTTTTTCGTACGATTTCAAGCAAAAATATAAAAAATCCGCCGCGACGGTTTCCGCGCGGCAGATAAAACGATTTAAGTTGTTTATGCGACGAAAATATTATTTTGTCGAATAATTTGCCGATTTCGGCAAGTTATAAGACGGATCATAAAATTTTGTCGATTATTTTTCCGCTTTTTCGCCCAAACAGATTTCGTCGATGGCGGCGAGTTCCTCCTTTGCAAACGAGGTGTTGAGCTGCAAATTTTCCAAAATCTGCTCGCTTTTGGAAGCGCCGACGATCACGCCGGAAACGACGTCCTCCTTCATCACCCAAGAAAGCGCCATCTGCGAAAGCGTTTGCCCGCGCTCTTCGGCAACGGCTTTGAGCGCGCGCACCTTATTGAGCGTATCCTCGGTGATGGCGCTCTTTTTCAAAAAGCCGCCGCGCCCCGCTCTGCTGTCCTCCGGAATACCGTTCAGATACCGATCGGTCAAAATGCCCTGTTCGAGGGGCGAAAAGATCGTAAGCCCCACGCCCGCCTGTTTCGCCGCCGAAAGCAGACCGTCGTTTTCCACGCGGCGGTCGAACATGGAATAGCGCACCTGATCCAATATGATCGGAATTTTAAATTCCGAAAGTATCTTCACCGCCGCCTCCATATCTTCGCTGAAATAGTTGGAAATGCCGATATAAAGCGCCTTACCGCTGTCCACGATGCGTTTTAACGCCATGCAAGTTTCTTCCAGCGGCGTTTCGCTGGCGGGTCGGTGGTGATAGAACACGTCCACATAATCCACGCCGATGTTTTTCAGACTGCGGTCCAGACTTGCGATGAGATATTTGCGGCTGCCGTCGTCGCCGTAAGGTCCGTCCCAGCCGTAATATCCCGCCTTCGTCGTAATGACCATCTCGTCGCGGTAAGAAGAAAGGTCGTTTTTGAGAATCTTTCCGAAATTCTTTTCCGCGCTCCAAGGCACGGGACCGTAGTTGTTGGCGATGTCGAACAAAGTCACGCCCTCGTCGAACGCGGTGAAAATCATATCCCGCATGTTTTCGTAACAGTCCACCGAGCCGAAATTATGCCAAAGTCCCAAGGAAACCTCCGGCACCTTCAGCCCGCTCGTCCCCGCGCGGCGATAGCGCATGGCGGCGTAACGCTCCGCGCTCGGCAAATAGTGTTTGTTCTTTTCGGCAATCGCTTTCAATTTTTCCGCGTCCATTGTCTTTCCCCTTTTCGGTGATTTTTTATTTATTTTACCATAAGCGAAACCTTTTGTCCATACAAAACACAAAAAAACGCTTACGCGCACAAAAAAAAGCGGCAAGCCGCTTTAAAAGGGCAGAACGCCCAGATGTTCCAACAGGATTTTCAATCCGATGAGAATGAGCACGACGCCCCCGAAAATTTCCGCTTTATCGGAAAATTTATTGCCTACCTTGTTGCCGAGAAACACGCCGAAGGCGCAGAGCGCGAAGGTGATAACGCCGATGACGCCGCACCCCAACCACACGTTGGTTTCGGTGGCGACGAAGGTGATGCCCACCACCAGCGCGTCTATGCTGGTGGCGACCGCCATTAACAGGAGCATTTTGATATGCAAGCCCTCTTCGCTTTTTTCCTCTCCGCCCTTCACCGCCTCGACAATCATTTTGATTCCGATAAACGCGAGCAACGCGAAAGCGATCCAGTGATCCACCGGCTCGATGACGTCCTTCAGCCAGAAGCTGACGCCGTAGCCGATGAGCGGCATGAGCGCCTGAAAAAAGCCGAACGTCAGCGCGATGAGCAACAGATGTTTGATATTCAGTTTTTTCATTTCCAGCCCGCGGCACATCGCCACGGCAAAGGCGTCCATCGCCAGCGCGATCCCCGTGCCGGAAAGTTCTATCCAATTCATACGCTACCGTTATATTCTATCGACGTCGTTTTTAATTTATGTCTTTACTAAAACGATTGCGCCGCAAACCGCGGCGCAAAAACGCATTAAAGTTTCGGTTTTTCCGACATGATTTCGTTGATCGCTTTACCGGGGGCGACCATCGGCAGCACGAAATCGTCGATATCGATTTCCGCGTCGATGACGGCGGGGGCGTTCTTTTCGAGCGCCGATTTGAGCGCCGCGTCAAACTCCGCCTTGTTCGCCGCGCGGTAACCGTCTATTCCGTAGGCGTCCGCGAGCTTTACGAAGTCCGGCCCGCGCTCGGTGAGCGTCGTTTCGGAATACCGCTTGCCGTAGAACATCGTCTGCCACTGCCGCACGTTGCCGAGCACGTGGTTATCCATGATGACGATGATCACGGGGATATGATAATATTGCAGGGTGCAAAGCTCGTTGCAGTTCATGCGGAAGCTGCCGTCGCCCGCAATGGCGATCACGGAATACCGATCGCCGAGCCCCACCTTCGCGCCCATCGCCGCGCCGGTGCCGAAGCCCATCGTGCCGAGACCGCCGGAGGTGATCAGCGAGCGGGGGCGCAGATATTTGCCGAACTGCGCCGTCCAAAGCTGGTTTTGCCCCACTTCCGTGGTGAGCACCGCCTTATCGTCGGTAAATTCGTATATCTTTTTGAGAATGTATTCGGGATTGAGCGGCGCGCTTTCGCTGTCCTTATGCGGGAACTCCGCCTTGTACGCCGAAATCTCCTTCAAAAACGCGCCGTCGCCCGCGGGACGGATTTTCGCGTTGAGCGCCTTGAGCACTTCCTTCGCGTCGCCGACGAGCTCCTGCGCAATTTGCACGTTTTTGCAAATTTCCGCCGCGTCGATATCGATGTGGATGATCTTTGCGTTTTTGACGAATTTCGCGGTGTTGGAAGTCACCCTGTCGGAAAAGCGCATGCCGATCGCCACCACCACGTCCGCCGAGTTGATGCCGATGTTCGACGCTTTGGTGCCGTGCATTCCGATCATTCCCGTAAACTTTTCGTCGGTAGTGGGATAAGAACCCAGCCCCATCATCGTGGAGGAAACGGGGCAGTTTAACTTATCCACGAACTCCTTGAGCTCCTTTTCCGCGCCCGAGGCGATCACCCCGCCGCCGCTCACCACGAAGGGCTTTTTCGCGCCGTTCAAAAGCGCCGCGGCCTTTTCCAGTGCGTCGCCGCCGCATTCGCACGTCGGACGGTATTCGAGGGGCTTTTGCGGCGCGTAATCGGTTATCTGCGCGGTGGCGTCCTTCGTGATATCGATGAGCACCGGTCCGCACCTGCCCGATCTTGCGATGTAAAACGCCTCGCGCACCGTATCGGCGAGCTCCGCCGCGTCGGTCACGATAAAGTTATGCTTCGTGATCGGCATGGTGATGCCGGTGATGTCCACTTCCTGAAAGGTATCCCTGCCCAGCAGATTTTTCGCCACGTTGCAGGTGATCGCCACCACGGGAACGGAATCCATGTGCGCCGTGGCGATGCCGGTGACGAGGTTGGTCGCCCCCGGACCGGAGGTGGCGAAACAAACGCCCACCTTGCCCGTCGCGCGGGCGTAGCCGTCCGCCGCGTGCGCGGCGCCCTGTTCGTGCGCCGTGAGATAATGCTTGATTTTGCCGCCGAACTTATAAAGCTCGTCGTAAATGTTCAAAATCGTGCCGCCCGGATAACCGAACACCGTATCCACGCCCTGCTCCACAAGGCAGTTGAGCAGGATTTCGGCGCCGTTCATCTTTACCGTTTTTTCCATACTTTCCGCGTTCCTTTTGCGTTTATTTGAGCACCGCGCCCTCGTCCGCCGAGGACACCATGCGCGCGTACCGCGCGAGATATCCCGAGGTTTCGTGCACGACGGGCGTAAATTCCGCTCTTCTCTTCGCCAGCTCTTCCTCGCCGACGAGCAGTTCGATGCTGTAATTTTTCATATCGATGGCGATTTTATCGCCGTTTTTCACCAATCCGATGGGACCGCCGACCGCCGCTTCGGGGGAAACGTGCCCGATCGCCGCGCCGCGCGTCGCGCCGGAAAAGCGCCCGTCGGTGATGAGCGCGACGGTTTTATCCAGCCCCATGCCGCAAATGGTGGCGGTGGGCATCAGCATTTCGCGCATACCGGGGCCGCCCTTCGGACCTTCGTAGCGGATGACCACCACGTCGCCCGATTTCACCGCGCCGCCCGTGATGCCCTTAATCGCCTCTTCCTCGCTGTCGAACACGACGGCGGTGCCGGTATTCACCAGCATTTCCGGCGCGACGGCGCTGCGTTTCACCACGCATCCGTCGGGCGCGAGATTGCCCTTTAAGATGGCGAGCCCGCCGGTGACGGAATAGGGATCGTCCATCGGGCGGATGACCGTTTTATCCAGCACTTTCGCGTGCGCCACGTTTTCCGCCACGGTTTTCCCGCTCGCCGTCGGCAAATCGGTGTGCAAAAGCCCTTTATCCGCAAGCTGTTTCATCACGGCGTACACGCCGCCCGCGTGGTATAAATCCACCATGAAGTGCTTGCCCGCGGGCGCGAGTTTGCACACGTTGGGGGTGCTTTCGGAAACCTTGTTGATGAGCGAGAGGTCGATTTTCACCCCCGCCTCCCGCGCGATGGCGGGAATGTGCAGCACCGTGTTCGTGCTGCAGCCCAGCGCCATATCCACGGTGAAGGCGTTTTCAAACGCCTTTTCGGTGAGAATGTCGCGGGGACGGATGTTCTTTTTCAAAAGCTCCATCACCTTCATGCCGGAATGCTTCGCCAAGCGCAGGCGTTCGGAATACACCATGGGTACGGTGCCGTTGCCCTCTAACGCCATGCCGAGCGCCTCCGTAACGCAGTTCATGGAGTTCGCCGTAAACATGCCCGCGCACGAGCCGCAGGTGGGGCACGCCTTGCTTTCGTAATCGCAAAGCTCCTCCGCCTTGATCTTGCCGCTCTTCACCGCGCCCGCCGCCTCGAACATTTCGGTAACGCTGATGCGTTCGCCCTTGATGTAGCCGTTGAGCATGGGACCGCCCGCGCAGACGATGGCGGGGATATTGACGCGCGCCGCCGCCATGAGCATGCCCGGCACGATTTTATCGCAGTTGGGCACGAGCACCATCGCGTCGAAGGCGTGCGCTTTGGCGAGACACTCGACGGAATCGGCGATGAGCTCGCGGGTGACGAGGGAATACTTCATGCCCTCGTGCCCCATGGCGATGCCGTCGCACACGCCGATCGCCGGCACGGTTACGGGATTGCCCCCCGCCAGCCGCACGCCCGCCTTCACCGCCTCGGCGATTTTATTGAGTTCCGTATGTCCGGGGATGATGTCGCTTTGCGCCGACACGATGCCGATGAGCGGCAGGGAAATTTCCTCGTCGGTAAATCCCAGCGCCTTCATCAGCGAGCGGTGCGCCGCCTTATCCAAGCCGATTTTCGCTTTATCGCTGTTCATTGTTTTCTCCGTTTAAATTCTTTCGGCAATCAGTTTGCCCATCTCCTTCGTGCCGACCTTTTTCATGCCGTCCGAATAGATGTCGCCGGTACGGTAGCCCTCGTCGAGGGTTTTCGTCACGGCGTTTTCGATGGCGCGCGCCTCTTCTTCCAGATCGAAGGAATATCTCAGCATCATCGCCGCCGACAAAATGGTGGCGATGGGGTTTGCGATATCCTTGCCGGCGATATCGGGCGCGGAGCCGTGAATGGGCTCGTACATGCCGAGCTTCGTTTCGCCGAGGCTCGCCGACGCCAACATACCGATGGAGCCGGTGAGCATGCTCGCCTCGTCGGAGAGAATGTCGCCGAACATGTTTTCCGTTACGATGACGTCGAACTGATGGGGATTGCGGATGAGCTGCATGGAGCAGTTATCGACGTATAAAAAGGAGGTTTCCACTTCGGGATAATCCTTCGCCACGCGGTTCGCAACCTCCCTCCAAAGACGGGAGGATTCCAAGATATTCGCCTTATCGACCACGGTGACCTTTTTACGGCGCTTCATCGCCGCGTCAAAGCCCACGCGCAGAACGCGTTCGATTTCCTTTACCGAATAGCTGAGCGTGTCGTACGCGCCGTTTTCCGTTCTGCCGCGCTCGCCGAAGTAAATGCCGCCGGTGAGCTCGCGGACGATCAGAATATCGAGGGAATCGCCGATGATTTCCGCTTTCAAAGGGCAGGCGTCCTTCAGCTGGGAATGGAGCACCGCGGGGCGCAGGTTGGCAAACAGCCCCAGCGAGCCGCGCAGCCCCAACAGCGCCTTTTCGGGGCGGTCGTTGCCACCGAGGTGATCCCACTTCGGTCCGCCCACCGCGCCGAGCATCACGGAATCGGACGCTTTGCACGCGTCGATGGTGTCCTGCGGCAGCGGACAGCCGCAGGTATCGATGGCGATGCCGCCCGCGGGTTTTTCCGTAAAATGAAAGGTGTGATTGTATTTTTTGCCGATGACGTTCAGAACGTTTTTCGCTTCCGCGATGATGTCGGGACCGATGCCGTCGCCCGAAACCGTTACGATATTGTAATTCATTTTGTTCTCCTTATTTTTCCGCTTTGGCGTTGATATAGGGAATAAGCCCGCCCGCCTTGATGATGTTCTGCATAAATTCGGGGTACGGTTCGCCCTTGAAGGACTTGCCCGTCGTTTCGTTGGTGATGACGCCGGTATCGAAATCGACGGAAACCTTATCCCCCGCGGAGATGCCCTTGACCGCCTCTTCGCATTCGATGATCGGCAGCCCGATATTGATGGAATTGCGGTAGAAAATGCGCGCGAAGGTGGAGGCGATGACGCAGCTGATGCCCGACGCCTTGATGGCGATGGGCGCGTGCTCTCTCGAAGAACCGCAGCCGAAGTTCTTATCGGCGACGATGATGTCGCCCTCCTTCACGTTCTTCACGAAATCCTTGTCGATATCCTCCATGCAGTGCTTTGCGAGTTCCGCGTGCACCGAGGTGTTCAAATACCGCGCGGGGATGATGACGTCGGTATCGACGTTGTCGTTATATCTGAAAACTTTTCCGCATACTTTCATTGTTTTATCCTCCTCTTACAGTCCCAATTCTTCCGGTGCGGAGATTTTGCCCGTCACCGCGCTCGCCGCCGCCACCGCGGGGCTTGCGAGATAAACTTCCGAATCGACGTGCCCCATTCTGCCGACGAAATTGCGGTTGGTCGTGGAAACGGCGCGTTCGCCCGCCGCCAGAATGCCGAGGTGCCCGCCGAGACACGGTCCGCAGGTCGGGAAGGAGAAAATCGCGCCCGCGTCGATGAAAATATCGACGAGCCCTTCCTTCATCGCCTGCTTGTAGATCTTCTGCGTGCCGGGGATGATGATGGTGCGCACGCCTTTCTTCACGTGTCTGCCTTTCAGAATTTCCGCCGCGACGCGCAAATCGGAAATGCGCCCGTTGGTGCAGGAGCCGATGACCACTTGATCGATGACCACCTCGCCCGCCTCGTCGACGGTGCGGGTGTTGTCCGGCAGATGCGGAAAGGCGACGGTCGGCTTGATTTCGGAAAGGTCGATATCGTACACCTTTTCGTATTCCGCGTCCTCGTCCGCCTTGACGACGGTATAGGGTTTGGAGGAATGTTCCTCGATATATTCTATCGTCTTTTCGTCCACTTCGAAGATGCCGTTTTTCGCGCCCGCCTCGATCGCCATGTTCGCCATGCAGAGTCTGTCGTCCATCGAAAGGGCTTTCAAGCCCTCGCCGGAAAACTCCATGCTCTTATAGAGCGCGCCGTCCACGCCGATCATGCCGATGATATGTAAGATGACGTCCTTGCCGCTCACCCAGCCCTTCGGCGCGCCGATCAAATTGAACTTGAGCGCGGCGGGAACCTTGAACCACGCCTTGCCGGTAGCCATGCCCGCCGCCATGTCGGTGCTGCCCACGCCCGTGGAGAACGCGCCGAGCGCGCCGTAGGTGCAGGTATGCGAATCGGCGCCGATGACGAGATCGCCCGCCACCACGAGTCCCTTTTCGGGAATCAGCGCGTGTTCGATGCCCACCTCGCCGATTTCGAAATAGTTGGTAATGTCCATTTTTTTGGCGAATTCGCGGATGTATTTACACTGCTCCGCCGCCTTGATATCCTTGTTCGGCGTGAAGTGATCGGGCACGATCGCCACCTTGTCTTTATCGAACACCTTGTCCGCGCCGAATTTCTTGAACTCCGTCACCGCCACCGGCGAAGTGATGTCGTTGCCGAGCACCAGATCGAGGTCCGCCTCGATCAGCTGCCCCGCCTTTACCGCGTCGAGATGAGCGTGGCGCGCCAAAATTTTCTGCGTCATTGTCATTCCCATAGTCTTGTTGTAACCTCCCGTTTATTTACATTGATTGTTTTTCGTTTCCTCATCCTTGATGAGCTTATATTCCAGCGCGTCGATCAAAGCGATCAAGCTCGCCTCGATAATATCGCGCGAAACGCCTACCGTCGTCCAGACGTCCTTTTTGTCGCTGCTTTCGATCAAAACGCGCGTGACGGCGGAGCTCGTTTCCCTGCTGTCGAGAATACGCACCTTGTAATCGGTGAGCTTGAATTCCTTTAAGGACGGATAAAACCGTTCGAGCGCCTTTCTCAGCGCCACGTCCAGCGCGTTGACGGGGCCGTTGCCCTCCGCGCCGGTGATTTCCGCGCTGCCGTTCACGCTCACCTTCACGATCGCCGCGGCGGGCGCGAAATCCTCGCCGGCGTGCTGTTCGCCGATGGTTTTGAACTTCTCCAGCGAGAAAAACGGCTTATACGTGCCGAGCTGTTTGCGGATCAGCAGCTCGAAGGAGGCGTCCGCCCCCTCGAACTGATACCCTTTGAATTCCATTTCCTTGATTTTATCGATGATCTTCGCCGTGACGGGGTTGTCCTTCGTCACCGAAGGCTCGATGCGGCGGATCTTTTCCAGCACCGTGCTGCGCCCCGCCACCTCGCTCATCAAAAACCGTCGTTCGTTGCCCACCGTTTCGGGGGAAACGTGCTCGAAGGATTTACTCGATTTATTCACGCCGTCGATGTGCATTCCCGCCTTATGGGTGAACGCCGATTTGCCGACGTACGGCATGCCGCGGTTCAAACGCACGTTGGAAATTTCCGCCACCCTGCGGCAGATCTCCGTCAGCTTGCCCAGATCGCCCGCCGCGCAGTTAATTCCGCGCTTGAGCTGCAAATTCGCTATAATCGCCGAAAGGTTGGCGTTGCCGCAGCGCTCGCCGTAGCCGATGAGCGTGCCCTGCACGTGCTTAGCGCCCGCGAACACCGCCGCCATGGAGTTTGCCACGCCGCAGCCCGCGTCGTCGTGCGCGTGGATGCCCACCTCGCACTTCACCTCCGCCATGACCGCCTTTACGATGCTTTCGATTTCATCGGGAAAGCACCCGCCGTTGGTATCGCACAAATCGATGATGTCCGCGCCGGCGCGTTCCGCCGCGCGTATCGTTTCCATGGCGTATTCGAGATTGTTTTTATAGCCGTCGAAGAAATGCTCCGCGTCGTAAATGACGGTTTTGCCCCGCGCTTTCAAAAACGCCACCGTTTCGGAAATCATGGCGAGGTTTTCTTCCTTCGTCGCCTTCAGTATTTCCGTCACGTGGAAATCCCACGACTTTCCGAAAATGCTCACCGCTTCGGTGCCGGCGTTGACGAGGGCGTTCAAATTCGCGTCCTCCTCGCAGGCAACGCCCTTGCGCCGCGTAGAACCGAACGCCGTGAGCACGGCGTTTTTGAAGGGCACCGCGGCGACTTCTTTGAAAAACTCGATATCCTTGGGATTGGAGGAGGGATTGCCCGCCTCGATATACGCCACGCCCAGCTCGTCGAGGGCGCGGCAGATATTGATTTTATCGGTGACGGAAAAGGATATGCCCTCCGCCTGCGCGCCGTCGCGCAGGGTGGAATCGAGAATGCTTATCTGTTTCATCCGCCCTGCTCCACGAGTTTTTTATCGTGTATCATGTTGTTGATCGCCGCGATATACGCGCGCACCGCCGCCTCCACGATATCGAGGCACACCGCGTGTCCGTTGTAAATCTTATCGCCCGACTTGATTTTTACGGTGACTTTGCCCTGCGCGTCCGTGCCGCCGGTAACGGCGTCGATCAAAAAATCCACCAGCTCGAATTCCTCCCCGCCGACGATCTGCTTGATGGCGGAATAGGAGGCGTCGATGGGGCCGAATTTGGAGGAGGTGACCGCCTCCACTTCCTCGCCCGTTTCGTTCAGAAGGCGCACGGCGCTCGTCGTCGTGATGGAATTGCCCACGTTGATGACGAAACGGTCGAGCTTGAAGCTCTCGTGGATCTTCATGATCTTCTTGTGCACGAGCGCCTCCAGATCGAGGTCGGAAACGCTCTTCTGCCGGTCGGCGAGCACCTTGAACTCCTCGAAGAGCTCCTGCATTTCCTCCTTGGTGACGGTAAAGCCCATCTGCTTGAGCTTATCCTCGATGGCGTGCTTGCCGCTGTGCTTGCCGAGCACCATCTTGTTTTCCGTAAGCCCGATGGATTCGGGCGTCATAATTTCGTAGGTTTCCCGCTTGGCGAGCACGCCGTGCTGGTGGATGCCCGACTCGTGCGCGAAGGCGTTTTCCCCCACGATCGCCTTGTTCGGCTGCACCTTTACGCCGGTGATCGCCGTCAAAAGTTTGCTCGTTTTGAAAATCTGCGTGGTATCGATGTCGGTATACGCGTCGAAATAATCCCTGCGGGTTTTGAGCGCCATCACCACCTCTTCCAGCGCGGTGTTGCCCGCCCGCTCGCCGATGCCGTTGACGGTGCACTCGATCTGATCCGCGCCGTTCAGCACCGCCATCAGGGAGTTTGCCGTAGCCATGCCCAAATCGTTATGACAGTGCACGGAAACGTCCACCTTGTCGATGCCCTTCGCGTTTTTGCGCACTTCGGCGATAAAGCTGCCGTATTCCATCGGCGTGGCGTAGCCCACCGTGTCGGGCAGATTGACGGTCGTCGCGCCCGCCTCGATGGCGGTTTCCACAACGCGGCACAAAAAGGGCACTTCGCTGCGGAAGGCGTCCTCCGCGGAAAACTCCACGTCGTCGCAAAGGCTCTTCGCGTACGTTACCATCTCCTTGCAGGTGGCGAGCACCTGCTCGCGGCTCATTTTGAGTTTATATTCCATGTGTACGTCGCTGGTCGCCAAAAACACGTGGATACGCGGGTGCGCCGCGTCCTTCACCGCCTCGTACGCCGCGTCGATATCCTTTTTGACCGCGCGCGCCAAAGAGGCGACGACGGCGCGTTTCACCACCGACGCGATGCCCTTGACCGCCGCGAAATCCCCCGGCGAGGAGATGGCGAAGCCCGCCTCGATGACGTCCACGCCCAGCGCGTCCAGCTGCGCCGCCATTTTCAGTTTTTCGCTTAAATTCATGCTGCAGCCGGGCGATTGCTCTCCGTCGCGCAGCGTGGTATCGAATATTTTGATTTTACGCATTTTCTTCACTCCTTTCCGTTTCGCCGAACACCGTTTCCCCCCGTCCGAGCGCGGCGAGCCCCGTGCGGACGATTTCCAGAATGGTAAAGGGTTCGAGCATCTTCAAAAACGCCGTCAGCTTATTGGCGTCCCCCGTAGCCTCCAGCACCAGCGCGCCGGCGGAAACGTCCACCACGTGCGAGCGGAAGATGTTGGAAATTTCCAGAATCTCCGCGCGGGTGTCCTTGCTCGTTTTCACCTTGACGAGGAGCAGTTCGCGGTAAACGGAATTTTCCTGCCTCAGGATTTCCACCTTGATGACTTCCACGAGTTTGCTCACCTGCTTGGTGATCTGGTCGACGATATATTCGTCCCCGCAGACGACCACCGTCATGCGGGAAACCTTGGGGTTCTCCGTCACGCCGACGGTGAGGCTTTCGATGTTGTAGCCCCTCCGCGCGAACAGCCCGCTCACGCGGCGCAAAACGCCGGAATGGTTTCTCACCAGAACGGACAAAACATATCTATTCATAACCGCACCTCCTCGGATTTTTCCGATAAATAAAAAAATCTCCGCCGCAAAATAATAAATATTCTGGGACGAAGATGTTACTACGCGTTACCACCCAAATTGACCGCATCCGCAGCCCACTCAGCAGGGGTTGAACCCTAAGCCTTTAACGGTGCCGAAACCGGACGTTCATACTTTCCCGAAGGGTTCCGAACGCCTGCTCCGAAGGGAGTGAGATTTTTCCGCGCTGCCCGCTCGCACCGACCGCGGGCTCTCTGAAAGCCGCAAATGAAAAATCCGTTGACTTCATCATCGCATTTAATAATCTAATTGTATAGATTTTAACAAAATGCCGATATTTTGTCAACGGATTTAACGCGAAATTCCCGTTTTTTTGCGCGAATTTCACTGAAACTTGACGTGTTCGCCCGTTTCCTCGTATTTCGTCCATTCGCACACGTTTACGGCGTGATCGCCGATGCGTTCGAAGTATTTTGCGATCATCATGAGAACCAAAGCGTCGTCTGCGTTTTCGGGGCGGGCTTTCATGAACTCGATGAGCCCGTTTTTCACCTCCACGAAGAGCTCGTCCAGCCGATCGTCCTTTTTCGCCGTTTCGTCGGCGAGGCGCTCGTCGGAAAAGATAAAGCTGTCCACGCTGTTTTTCACCATGTCCTTCGCCAAAATGCCCATCATCTTCAGGCGCGCCGCGTCCGCTTTGAGCGCCGCGCCGCCGTTCGCCGCGATGAGCTCGCCGATATCCCCCGCCTGATCGCCGATGCGCTCGATGTCGGTGATGACCTTCAGCGTGGTGGAAACCGAGCGGAAGTCCGCCGCCACCGGCTGTTCCTTCAGCAAAAGGCGCATGCACATTCTTTCGATTTCCATTTCGTATTCGTCCACGCGCTTATCCCGCTCGTGTATGCCCGCCGCAAGCGCGGTGTCGTTTTCCGTGAGGGAGGTGACCGCCTGATCGATCATGTCCTCCACCAGCAGGCACATTTCCTTGAGGCTCATGTTCATTTCCGCAAGCCCCTCTTCCAAATATTTTCTCGCACTCATGTTTCGTCCTCCGTCAGCCGAATCTGCCCGTAATATAATTTTCCGTCTGCTTTTGTTCGGGCGCCGTAAATACCTTGTCCGTGTCGCCATATTCAATCAAATCTCCCAGTAAAAAGAACGCCGTTTTATCGGATATGCGCACCGCCTGCTGCATGTTGTGCGTTACGATGACCACCGTAACGTCCTTTTTCAGATCCATGCAAAGTTCCTCGATCTTCCCCGTGGAAATGGGATCGAGCGCGCTCGTCGGTTCGTCCATCAAGATGACTTGCGGACCGACGGCGAGGGCGCGGGCGATGCAAAGCCGCTGCTGCTGACCGCCGGAAAGCCCCAGCGCCGATTTGTTCAGCCGGTCTTTCAGCTCCTCCCACATCGCCGCCTGCTTTAAGGAACGCTCCACGATCTCGTCGAGCTCGGCGCGCTTTTTGATGCCGAAGGTGCGCGGACCGTAAGCGACGTTGTCGTATACGCTCATGGGAAAGGGATTGGGTTTCTGAAACACCATGCCGACGTTTTTTCTCAGCTCGTTCACGTCGATGTCGCCGTAAATGTCCACGTCCCCGATCTTAAATTCGCCGCTCACCCTGCATCCCTGCACCAGATCGTTCATGCGGTTGAAGCACTTCAAAAACGTGCTCTTGCCGCAGCCCGACGGTCCGATGAACGCCGTGATCTTCCGTTCGGGTATATCGATGCTTATATTTTTGAGCGCCTGAAAATCCCCGTAAAAGAGGTCGGCGTTTTTTACCTGAATCCTGCCGCCGTAGCGCGCCGTTTGCGCGTCAGGCGCGTTCTTTTTGTCTTTTCTTTTTCCGAACAACATTCGTATCTCCTTGCAGTTTTTTAGAAAGTTTTTTCCCGACGAGGTCCGCCGCGAAATTCAACAGCAAAATGACGATGATGAGCACGCACGCCGTGGCGTACGCCTCGTTCATGTATTTGCCTTCCCCCGCAAAGGTGTAGAGCGCGACGGCGAGCGTCGTGCCCCCGCTCATAAAGCCGGACGGCATGGGCATCACCACGCTGCCCGTCGTGTAAAGGAAGGGCGCGGATTCGCTGACCACGCGGCTCATCGCGAGGATGATCGCGGAAAAGATGCCCGAAAGCGCGCTCGGCAGAACGACTTTGAAAATCGTTCTCACCTTGCCCGCGCCGAGGGCGAAAGAACCTTCTCTCAGGCTGTCCGAAACGGATTTCAGACTTTCCTCCGTGGAACGGATAATCGTAGGCAGCAGCATTAACGTGATGGTCAAGCTGCCCGCCAGAATGGAAACGCGATGCCCGAACCACGCCACGAAGGTAATCATGCCGAACAACGCGTACACGATGGAGGGAATACCGCTTAAAATGTCGATGCAGCTGCGGATCAGCCTGACGAATTTGCTGCCCTTTTTCGTATATTCGTTGAGATAGATCGCCGTCGCAATGCCGAGCGGCACGGAAATGATCAGGCTCAGAAAAATCACCATCAGCGTGGTTACGATGCTGGAAGCTATCGTGTAAATCAGCCGCCCGTCGGCGCCCGTTTCCAGCGCGTTGAACTCGCCGAACAGAAAGTGCCAGTTGATGTGCCCGATCCCCTTTACGACGACGAACCCCACGACGATTAAAAGGCTTGCCGCCGCGGCGCAGCTGCATACCCAGCAGACGATTTTGCCGAGCTTTTCCGCCTTCATTTTATAAAACAGCGTTCCCAGCGCGCCGCCGGACAGTTTTTTGCCGCCCTTTTCCTTCTTCCTGCCGGTCACCAGCCCGAAAAGCAGGTTGATGATCAAAATAAAAATGAGCAGCACCACGCCGGTGGCGACGAGCGCGCCGCGGTGCAGTCCGTTGGCATAGCCCATTTCCAGCACGATATTTGCCGTAAGCGTTCTGAAACTGAGGAACAGCTTCGACGGATAGTTGACGGCGTTGCCCGCGATCATGACGACCGCCATCGTTTCGCCGACCGCGCGCCCGACGCCGAGAATGAGCGACGCCACGATGCCCGACTTCGCCGCGGGCACGACGGTTTTGAACACCGCCTGCTCGTGCGTGGCGCCGAGCGCCCGCGCGCCTTCGTAATAGCTGTCGGGAACGGCGTCGAGGCTGGTTTTGGAAAGCGAAACGACGGTCGGCAAAATCATCAGCCCCAAAATGAGGGAAACCGACAGAACGCCGCTTCCGCTGCCGTTGGGGGCGAACGCCTTGCCGAGCAGCGGCAGCAGCACCGCCATGCCGAAAAAGCCGTACACGACGGACGGGATGCCCGCCAGCAGATTGATGACTGCGGAAAACGCGCCCTTGATCTTTTTGGGGCAGAATCTCGAAATAAACACCGCCGTAAAAAATCCGAACACGCCGCCGACGAGAAGCGCGCCCATCGTGCCCGCGATCGAGCCGACGATCATCTTGAACACGCCGTACTTTCCGCTGACGGCGCCGATCAGTTCGTCATCCTTGTTGGGGTTCCATTTGTCCCCGAACAGAAACTCGAAAAAGCCGATCTGTCTGAACGCGGGAATGCTTTCCGCAATTAAAAACACAAATATGGTGATAACGGCAATTATGCATATAATCGCCGTTATCAGGAACAAGCCTTTGCTTGCCGATTCCTTTGCTCTCGTTTTATTCATAAAACATTACTTGATTTCGCTGAACTTTTTGATCGTGCCGGTGTAGATATCGAAGAGATTGAGAATCGTGATATCGGTCATTTCGTTGGCGGGATTGACGATGACGGCAACCGCGTCGAGACACAGCGTGTTTTCCGTATAGGCGCTCTTCGGGCTGGACGAGCTGGCGAGGCCGATGGTCGCGCCCGTGGCGTCCTGCTCCACCGCCGTTCTGCCGCCGCCCGAACCGGGATAGGTCGGATTGATCGTCAAGTTAGGCTGTTGAAGCTTATACTGCGCGATGAGCTTCGTCATCACGTCCGTCATGGACGTGGAACCCGTCACGTTGATCGTGCCGCCGAGGCTTCCCGCCGCCGCATACGCCGCGGGCGTTCTGTTCGGATCCTGAATGAGCCCTTCTTCGTCGATGGTGTCGAGCACGTCGGAGCTCATGCAGAAATTAAAGAAGTCGCGCGCCGCGTCCGTCATCACTTCGTCCGCACGCGTCAGCAGCAGGAAGGGGCGCTGAATTTTGTAACTGCCGCTCTGCACGTTTGCGACGTTGGCTTCCACGCCTTCCACTTTCAGCGCCTTCACGTCGCTGCTCACGGAAGCGAGGGACACGTAGCCGATCGCGTTTTCGTTGGACTGAACGGAGGTGATCACGTCGGAAGTCTTGGGCAGTTCCTGACGGTTGGTCACGAAGGAATACTCTACCGTTTCGCCCTTGCTGATCTTTTCCAGAGAAACGCCGTCCTTTTTAACGACTTTTTCAAACGCTTCGCGCGTGCCGCTGCCCGATTCTCTCATCACCACGAGGATCTCTTTTTCGCCTTTGTTGCAGCCGGTTGCCGCAACGCCCGTAACGGCAAGCATTGCCGCTACAATCAAAACCAACAGTTTTTTCATTTTTTTACTCCTTTTGCTTTGTTGACTCTATTTTAGCAGTCGCTTGTAATATCCCGCCCCGAAAGTTGTAACAAAAATGTAAAAAAATTGTATTTGCCCAAAAAATATGCGCGCCGCAAAAAAATGCGGCGCGCACGGCAAAGTTATTCGATTGTTTTTTCAGCGTTTGATTTCCGTAACGGTATATCCCGCCTCGGCGATCGCGGCGCGGATGGCGTCGTCGGAAACGCTTTCGTCCGGCGCGAAATACGCCGCTTTCTTTTTGAGATCGACGGCGACGTCCAGCCCCAGCGATTTGAGCGCCTTTTCCGCATGCGCGCTGCAATGCTCGCACTTCATGCCCTCGATTTTCACTTCGCTCTTGCCCTTGTTTTTGTTAAATAACATATCTTCTCCTCCTTTTTTCGCCGTAAGTTTGTTTTCCGGCTTAAAAAATTTCAATCTCAGCGCGTTAAGCACGACGCACACGCTCGAAAGGCTCATGCACAGCGAGCCGATCATCGGGCTGAGGCGCAGCCCGAAAAAGGGATACAGCGCGCCCGCCGCGAAGGGAATCCCCAGCGCGTTATAGAAAAACGCCCAAAACAGATTCTGCTTGACGTTGCGCACCGCCGCCCTGCTCAGGCGGAAGGCGGTAACGACGTCGTTCAAATCGTTTTTCATGAGCACGACGTCGGCGCTTTCGATGGCGACGTCCGTCCCCGCGCCCAGCGCCACGCCGACATCCGCCGCCGCCAGCGCGGGCGCGTCGTTCACGCCGTCGCCCACGAACACCACTCTGCCCCCTTGCTTCAGCGCGGAAACCGCCGCCGCTTTATCTTCCGGCAGCACTTCGGCGCGCACCTCTTCGATGCCCACGCTCTTCGCCACCGCCTCCGCCGTCGCGCGGTTGTCGCCGGTGAGCATCACCACCCGCTTGCCCATGGCTTTCAGCCGAGCGATGGCGGCGGCGCTCCCTTCCTTGACGGTATCCGCAATGGCGAACGCCGCCGCAACGCGGTTTTCGCAGGCGAGCACGACGGGCGTTTTTCCCTGCGCCGCGTATTCGCCGAGCAGGTCCGCCCGTTCGCCGAGGTCCGCCGCGTAGGCGGCAACGAATTTCGCGCTCCCTATATAATAGGTTTTTCCGTTCACGCTTCCCGAAACGCCCTTGCCCGAATGGGAAAGGAAGTTATCCGCCTTGGAATACGTTATATTTTTCCCCTCCGCGTAACGCACGATCGCCTCCGCGAGAGGGTGCTCGCTGTAACTTTCCAAAGCCGCCGCGGCGGCGAGGATTTCCCCTTCTTCCCCGAAAAAGCGGGCGTCGGTGACGGCGGGTTTGCCTTCGGTAATCGTGCCGGTTTTATCGAACGCCACGACGTTCGCGCCGCTTAAAATTTCCAAAGCCTCGCCCGATTTGATGAGCACGCCGTTTTCCGCGCCCTTGCCCGTTGCCACCATGATCGCCACGGGGGTAGCGAGCCCCAGCGCGCACGGGCAGGAGATGACGAGCACCGAAACGCCGATGTTGAAGGCGAACTCGAACCCGTAGCCTGCGATGAGCCATACGGCGAAAGCGACGAGCGCGACCGCCATGACGACGGGCACGAACACCCCCGCCACCTTGTCGGCGAGCTTGGCGATGGGCGCTTTGGAGGAGGCAGCCTCCTCCACCAACGAAATGATTTTGGAAAGGGCGGTGTCTTCCCCCACCTTTTCCACGCGCACGGTGAGCGCGCCGTTTTTATTGATCGCGCCCGCGACCACCTTGCCGCCGACCGCCTTTTTGACGGGCATGCTTTCGCCCGTCAAAAGCGATTCGTCCACGTAGCTTTCCCCGCTTTCCACAACGCCGTCCGCGCCGATTTTTTCACCGGGGCGAACCAGCACCGCGTCGCCGACCTTCAATTCGGAAACGGGCACGGTTTTTTCCTCCCCGTCGACGAGGAGCGTCGCCGTGTCGGGCGCGAGCGCCACGAGGCGGCTGATCGCCTCGGTGGTGCGCTTTTTCGATTTGCCTTCCAGAAATTTTCCGATGGAAATAAAGGTTAAAATCATCGCCGCGCTTTCAAAATACAGCTGGTGGCGGTATTCGTCCACGATTTCCAAATTTCCCGCACCGAGGTGATAACTCATGATGAATATCGCCGCGATGCCGTATATCAAAGAGGCGGTGGCGCTCACCGCGATAAGCGTATCCATATTGGGCGCGCGGGCGAACAGCCGTTTATAGCCGTTGATGAAATATTTGCGGTAAATGTACACCACGGGCAGGGTGAGCAGCAGCTGCACGAATGCGAAACTGACGGCGTTTTGCGTGCCCTCGAAAAACGCGGGCAAAGGAATCCCCACCATGTGCCCCATGCCGACGTACATTAAAAGCACGAGCAACACGATGGAAACGATGAGGGGCGCAAGCCCTTCGCTTTCGGTTTTTTCCGCCTTTTTCGGCGCGGCTTTCCCCTCGCCCGCGCGGCTCGCGCCGTATCCGGCGGACTTTACTGCCTTTATGATATTTTCTTCCACGGCGGCGTCGTCAAATTCCGCCACCATGGAATTGGTGAGCAAATTCACCTGACAGGAGGTTACCCCCTCCACGCCGCTCACCGCCTTTTCCACGTGCGCGGAACACGCCGAACACGTCATGCCGCTTACATCGAATTTTTCCTTCATTCCATAATATTCTCCTTACGGCTGATTTTTTATAACGCGCTTAATTGCAACTTGCGCGGTTGCAATTGAATTATAATACGGTTTTTAAAAACTGTCAACCGTTTTTTTACAGAAAAGGTAGAAAAAATTTTAAAAGAGTTTGGAAAAGGAATAATCTTTTTCGGAAAAACGTTCTTGCTTTTCCCGCCACATTTCCTGCGCTACCTCGCGCAGGATCGGATCTTTAATGCCGTCGATAAACGTATCTACCCAACGTTTGACCGTCGCGTAATCCTTTTCGACAAGCGACAGCTGTTCGATTATTTTTTCGGAGCGGCTTTCCGTCTGCGCCAAAATCGCCAAAAAGATATTTTTGAAATCGAACGCCGTGCTGATGATCATCATGCGCACGCAATCTTGAAGTTTTGCGCGGCGAAAAGTTTTTTCTATCAGTTTTTTATCATATTCTCCGCACATTTTGTAAAGCAGCTGCAAATTTTGAGCGAGCTTATTTTTGTAGTCTACACCTAACGATTTCATGTCTTCCATATTTTTCTCCTTGAAAAAATTATTTCGCTATAAGGAAATATTTCCTTATCACGAAACATTTTAACAGAAAAATAGTGTAAAATCAAGTAAAATAATTCGTTATTAAGAAATTTTTCGGAGGTTTTTCAAAATGCAGAAAATACGACACGATTTTAATCTCGGATCTACTATCCAACGAATAAGAAAAAGTAAAAATTTAACGCAGGACAAAGTGATTGCAAAAATGAATTTATTGCAAGTACCCATTTCAAAAAGTTCTTATGCAAAAATCGAAACAAATCGTTTGAATATAAAAATTTGCGAATTGGTTGCTTTAAAGATTATCTTCGATGTTTCTTATGAAGATTTTTTTAAAGAATTTACCGATGAAATTCCTATCCCTCCCGAATTTTACGGTAAAATGCCGAAAAGCAAATAAAAAATCCGCGAAAAAATTTCCGCAGACTATTGACAAAATTATTATTATGGTGTAGGATACAGACACAAGGGCGAGACCGATAAACGGTTAGCTTATGGGTTATTTATTAAAAATAACCGCCGTGGCTAAGGGGCGGTTATTTTTTTCATCAAAAGCGCGTTTACCGCAAGAAAGCGGCGCCGAAATTCGGCGCCGCTTTCTTGTTTGCAAATTATTTTTGAGGATTTTCCGATTTTTTTGCCGCTGCGCAGGCGCTGCAATGAGAACAGTCCCCGCAGCACCCGCCTTTTTTATGCTTCTTGTTCCATACGCTCTTTGCAATCACCCCCGCGACGATTCCCGCCGCCGCGATGATTACGATAATTTCCCAAATGCCCATATTTACACCTTTATAGTTTCTTTTTTACGATAAATCGCAATGCCCGCGATTGCCGCGGCAAGCGCCGCCGCCCAGATAAAGCACGTCCACCACCAGCTGCCGATAACGTAAATCGCCGCCGCCACGATATAGGACGTTGCTATCCAAAAAAGCAGGGTAAAACGGAACGTGCGCTTGCTCGGCAATTCCGCCTTTGCCGTTGCCACCGCCGCAAAACAAGGAATGGTGAGCATGTTGAAGGCGATAAACGCGATCAGCGCGGGCACGGTGATGCCCGTTCCGGCAATCATCGCCTGCACGGCGGCAAGCCCGCCGTCCGCCTCGGTATCGATTACCGCGCCCACGAACACCGCCGCAAGCGTTCCGAACGTGCCGATGACGTCCTCCTTAGCCAAAAGCCCCGTAATCGCCGCCACCGCGAACACCCAACCGTATTCGTTGAGCTGAGAACCGAACCCGAGCGGCGTGAAGATCGGCTGCACGAACTGCCCCAAGGAAGCGAGAATCGATTGATTTAAGTGTTCTTCCCCGCCGACCAACGTCCAGCTCCACGTAAAGTTGGAAAGAAACCAAATGACGATCACCGACGCGAGAATAATGGTAAACGCCTTTTTGACGAAATGCTTCGCCTTATCCCAAAGGTGGATCATCAGCGAGGAAAAACGCGGCGCGTGATAAGCGGGAAGCTCCATCACGAAGGGCGGCGTTTCGCCCTTTAACGTGGTGCTGCGCATGAGCACAACGGAGAATATCGCCACCAAAATGCCCAAAAGGTACATCGAATACGTGATGAGGTCCGGACTGCCGAGGTCGGAAGAAACGGCAATCGCCCCCGCGATGGCGGTGAGAATGGGCAGCTTCGCGCCGCAGCTGAAAAAGGGAATCACGCGGATGGTTGCCGTGCGCTCCTTTTCGTCCGCCAGCGTGCGGGTGTTGGTCATGGCGGGCACCGAACAGCCGAACCCCATGATCATCGGCATGAACGCCCTGCCCGAAAGCCCGAATTTACGGAAAATTCTATCGAGAATGAACGCCACGCGCGCCATATAGCCGCTGTCTTCCAAAATGGAGAAGAATAAAAACAGAAACAGTATCTGCGGCAGGAAGGACAGCACCGCGGAAAGCCCGCCGAGCACGCCGTCGTTCAACAGTCCGAACGCCCACGGAGCCATGCCCGTCGCCTCCAGCCCCTGCCCGATCCAGCCGAACAGCTGCGCGATGATCACGTCGTTCCAAAGGTTGAATATCATCACGACGGGCGAATAGATGGCGCCGCCGAAAAACACCCCTTCGAACATCGTGCCCGCAAGCGGATCCCAATCTTCGGGAAACAGCCCGCCCAGAAAGAGGAAGTTTTCCGAAAACGTCACGTGAAAGATGGCGAACAGTATCGCCAGAAATATCGGAATACTACAGATGCGGTGCGTGAGCACTTTGTCGGCTTTATCCGATTTCGTCAGCGCGCCCTTTTCCCCCTTTTTGGTATAAACCGAAGAAAAATTAGCCGATATGTATTTATAGCGCGCGTCGGCAACGAGCGCCTCGAAATCCCCGCCGAACGTCTTGTCGGAAAAGGTGTTTTTGAAATCCTCCACCATTTTCAGCGCGTCGGGGTGCATACTCGCTTCGATTTCGTCCTTTTCCGCAAGCTTCACCGCGTGGAAAAGGGCGTTTTGCACGCCTTTGCCATCGAGGGCGATCCTCACGTCGTTCACGAGATGGGCGAGCGGCGAATTTTTCAGCACGGTAAAGCCCTTTTTCTGCGTGGCGCACGTTTCGTAAGCGCGCTTCATCAGCTCGTGCACGCCCGTGCCCTTCAGCGCGGAAATCGCCGCGACGGGCACGCCGAGCTTTTGCTCCAGCGCCTTCACGTCCAGCCCGTCGCCCGCCTTCTCCACCTCGTCCATCATGTTGAGGGCGATGACGACGGGCACGTCGATTTCCAAAAGCTGCGTCGTCAGATAGAGGTTGCGTTCGAGGTTGGTCGCGTCAACGATGTTGATCACGCAGTCGGGGCGCTCGTCGAGCAGAAAATTGCGGGAAACGACCTCTTCCGGCGTGTAGGGCGAAAGGGAATAAATGCCGGGCAGATCGACGATTTGCAGCGGCTCGGAAAGTTTTTTATACACGCCTTCCCGCTTATCCACGGTAACGCCCGGCCAGTTGCCCACATACGCGGTCGAGCCGGTGAGCAGGTTGAAAAGCGTGGTTTTGCCGCAGTTCGGGTTGCCCGCTAAAGCGAATTTTTTCATTTTTCCACCTCCGTGAGCACGCAGGCGGCCTCCGCCTTTCTTAAAGAAAGCTCGTAACCGCGGATATTGAGCTCGACGGGATCGCCCAGCGGCGCTTTTTTGCGCAGCGTTACCGTTGCGCCCGCCGTTACGCCCATATCGAACAGCCTGCGGCGGATGCGTCCTTCGCCCGCCACGCTTTTGATTTTTCCCGTCTCTCCGACGGCGAAATCGCTTAAATATTTTTCCATAAGTCCTCCTTTACGCTACGAATATTTTAACGGCAAGCTGCCGATCGAGGGCGAGCCTGCTCTGTTTTACCATGCAAATGACGTTTCCGCCGACGACGGAAAGCACCGTCAGCCGTTCTCCCGCCAAAACGCCTAAATTTTCCAAGTGCCGTTTGGTTTTTTCCTCCGCCAGCACCTTCAACACCTTCACTTCCCTGTTCAGGGGCGCGACCGTTAACGGCATATCATTCCTCCTGCGCCAATTTTTTCAAGTTTTCTTCCGACAGCGCGCACACCACGCGCAGCGCGTCCGCCCTTGCGGCGCTTTCCCTGCACCCGAAACGGGCGATCAGCTCGCCTTGCACCGCACGCACGCATTTATCATAAGTTTCCACCGCCGCCGCGCCCGCCTCGGTAAGGGCGAACCCGTTATGCGCCGTGCGGCGGATCATGCGCTTTACGCACAGCTTATCCAGCGCGCGGCTTGCGCTCGCACGGGAAAAATGCAGTTTTTCCGCCACAAACTTGCAGCGCGCCCCGCCGTCTCCGCCCGCGGCGAGCTCTTTTATCGCAAACAGATAGGCTATTTCCGACGCCGTCATAACTCCTCCTTTTTTCCCCGCCCGCCGTGCCGTCGTCCGCGCGGCACGAGTTCGCATAAGCGAACCAATGGGTTGAAAATTTGAGTTCGCATATCCGAACTCACGTGGACATTATACTATAACGAAACGCCGCCGTCAAGAGTTAGCGTAAACTAATTTGCAAAAAATTTAAAAAAAATTTGCGCGGCGGAAATTTCCGCCGCGCCGAAAAGCGTTATTATTTTACGAAATCGCCGTTTTTCAAGGCGTTCATCACGATTGCCGCCGTGGCGGTGTTCGTGGCGAGGGGCACGCAGTACACGTCGCATAAGCGGAGCAGCGCGGAAATATCCGGCTCGTGCGGCTGCGCCGTGAGCGGATCGCGCAGAAAGATGATCAAATCGAGCTTGCCGTCCGCCAGCATCGAGCCGATCTGCTGATCGCCGCCGAGCGGACCGCTCTTCATACGGGTGATATTCAAGCCCGTTTCGCCCATCACCAGCGTGCCGGTGGTGCCCGTTGCGAACAGTTCGTGCTCGCAGAGAACGTCGCGGTATCTCACGGCGAAATCGATCATTTCGTTTTTCTTTTTATCGTGCGCTATCAGTGCTATTTTCATATTCTTTCTCCGTTTTTCTTTATTGTATCATCTTTGCGGCGAAAACGCCACCGTTTTCAATCGAAAAGTTTGGCGGAAAAATACCGCGCCCCCGTATCGGGGAGAACGACGGCGATGTTTTTGCCCTCGTTTTCCGCCCGCATCGCCAGCGTTTTTGCGGCGAAAAGCGCCGCGCCCGAGGATATGCCCGTTAAAACGCCTTCTGTTTTCGCCAGCTCGCGCGCGCAGAAAAACGCCTCCTCTTCCGTCACCCGCACGATTTCGTCCACGAGGGACATATCGAGATTTTTCGGCACGAACCCCGCGCCGATGCCTTGCAGTCCGTGCGCGCCCTTTTTTCCGCCGCTCAGTACGGGGGACGCGGCGGGTTCCACCGCCACCGCGCGCACGGCGGGATTTTTTTCCTTGAGGAACTTCGCGCAGCCGCTCAGCGTGCCGCCCGTGCCCACTCCCGCGACGAAAATATCGATTTTACCGTCGGCGTCCTCGTAAATCTCCCTGCCCGTCGTCAGATAGTGCGTCAAGGGGTTGGCGGGGTTTTCAAACTGCCCCGCGAGAAAGGCGCCGCGCTCCTTTGCGATGCCCTCCGCCCGCGCGATCGCGCCCGCCATGCCCTCCGCCGCCGGCGTGAGCACAAGCTCCGCACCGTAGGCTTTCAGCAGCTTGCGCCGCTCCTCGCTCATGTTTTCCGGCATGATCAGAATCAGTTTATATCCCCGCGCGGCGCAGAGCATGGCAAGCCCCACCCCCGTGTTGCCGCTCGTCGGCTCCACGACGGTGCCCCCGCGGGATAACGCCCCGCGCTTTTCCGCGTCGTTCAGCATAAAAAGCGCGATTCTGTCCTTCGCGCTGCCGGCGGGGTTAAAACATTCCAGCTTTGCGAAAACGCGCGCCTTCAGCCCGTTTGCCGCCGCGATTTTTTTCAATTCCAAAAGGGGCGTTCTTCCGATAAGCTCCTCTACGCCGCCGTAAATATTCATCGTATCTGCCCCTCGCCGCGGCAATAGAATTTCGTGGTGGTCAGCGCCCGCAGTCCCATCGGTCCGCGCGCGTGCAGTTTCTGCGTGCTGATGCCGATTTCCGCACCCAAACCGAACTCGAACCCGTCGGTAAAGCGGGTGGACGCGTTTACGTACACCGCCGCCGCGTCCACTTCGTTCAAAAACTTTTCGGCGTTCGCCGCGTCGTTCGTGATGATGCTTTCGCTGTGTTTCGTGTTATATTTGTTGATGTGCGCGATCGCCTCGTCCACGCTGTTCACCGTTTTTACGGAAATCACCGCGTCGAGATATTCCGTGCCGAAATCCTCTTCCGCAGCGGGCTTGAACTCGGCGCAAATCTTTTGCGCGAACTCGTCCGCGCGCACTTCCACGCCCTTTTCCTTTAACCGCGCGTAGATCGCGGGCAGGGCTTTTGCGGCGATATTTTTATGCACCACCAACGATTCGCAGGCATTGCACACGCCGTACCGCTGCGTTTTGGCGTTATACACGATATTCGCCGCCATGTCCGCGTCCGCCGTTTCGTCCACGTAGATATGGCAGTTGCCGGTGCCCGTTTCGATGACGGGCACGGTGGCGTTTTCCAGCACGTTGCGGATGAGCCCCGCTCCGCCGCGGGGAAAGAGCAGATCGAGCGTGCCGCGCATCTTCATGAACTGCGTTACCGTCTCGCGGGAAGTATCCTCGATGAGCTGTACGGCGTTTTCGTCCACGCCGCATTCCTTCAGCGCGCACCGCAAAGCGCCCACGATGGCGGCAACGGAGGATACTGCGTCCGAACCGCCGCGCAGAATGACGGCGTTTGCCGTTTTGAAACACAGACCGAAGGCGTCCGCCGCCACGTTGGGGCGGGATTCGAAGATCATGCCGATCACGCCGAAGGGCACGCGCTTTTCTTCGATTTTCAAGCCGTTTTCCTTTTCGTAGGCGTACACCGTTTCCCCGACGGGCGAGGGCAGTGCCGCGATTTTGCGCAGTCCGTCGGCGATATCCGCAATGCGCGCCTTATCCAAACGCAAGCGGTCCACGAGGGGCGCGTTCACCCCCTTTTCCTCCGCGCGCTTTACGTCCGCGGCGTTTGCCGCGAGCACCTCTTCCGTCCGCTCGACCAGCTTGTCCGCCGCCCGTTCGAGCGCGGCGTCGATTTCCTTTTTGCTCAATTTATTCAGACACGCCGCCGCCGTTTTCGCGCGGCTGCCCAGCGTTTCAAGATTTGCGTTCATCGATGTGAACCTCCTTGTTTTTGATGGTGATCACGGCGTCGGCAAGCGATTCCGCCGCCTGCTTGTGCGTGATTAAAATGACTGTTTTATTGCCGAGCGCCCGCAGGTTTTCCAACAGCGCCCGCTCGGTGTCGGCGTCGAGGGCGCTGGTCGCCTCGTCCAGCAACAAAACCGGCGCGTCGGCGAGCAGTGCGCGGGCGATGGCAAGCCTTTGCACCTGCCCTTCGCTCAGCCCGAACCCGTTTTCGCCGATGGGCGTTTCCAAGCCCTCCGGCAGAGCGTACACGTATTCCGCGCAGGCGCTTTCCAGCGCGCGGCGCAGCTGTTCTTCGTCCGCGTTTTCGTTGATGAAACAAAGGTTTTCCCGCACCGTGCCGGAAAAGAGCATGTTGCCCTGCGGCACGTAGGCGAACAGCCCCGAAACCGCGCTTTCCCTGCCCGCTTGCGTTTGCAGATACACCGCGCCCTCCACCGGCTTATACACCCCTAAAAGTAGTTTTAAAAGCGTACTCTTGCCGATGCCCGATTCCCCTTTTATGACGGCGAAATCCCCCTTCTTCACCCGCAGATCGACGTGTTCGAGCACGCTTTCCCTGCCGTAATGAAAGGTAACGTCGTCGAACACCAGCGCTTCCAGCTTTTCGTAAAACGCCGCCGCGGGCTCGCCGCCGTAGTTTTTCGCGCGCTTTTTTTCCAGCTCCATCAGCCGTTCGGCGGAGGCGATCATCATAAAGTAGCGGGGCGCAACGCCCGAAAGGTTGATAACGGGCGTCTGAATGTGGCTGACGAGCTGCAGCATCGCGGTGAGCGTGCCGTAGTCGGTGCGGCCGTAAAAGATTTCAAACAACCCGAAGATGAGGGCGGCGACGTAGAAAATGCGGAACGCCATCCACACGGAATCCATGGAAAAAATCGTGAAGCGGTTCTGCCGCGCCGCCGCGGCGTAAAATTTATCGAGCAGTTTTTCCGCCTTTTTGGAAAAATTGCCCTGCGCCTCGAACACCTGCACCGCGAGGAGGTTTTCCACCGATTCCTGCATAAATTCGCGGGACTTTCCGTCCGCTTCCCGCGTTTGCTTGTGCAATCGCTTGATGATTTTGCGGAAAGAAATCGCCAGAAAGAACGCCGCCACGCACGCGCCGAGCAAAATCGCCGTATATATCGGCTGTAAGATAAACAAGGTGACCGCGCTGAACGCCAAGGTGCTCGCCGCGCCGACGAGGTTCGGCAAAATGCGCGCCGCGCCGTCGGCGACGATGGCGGAATCGGAAAAAATTCTGTTTTGAATATCGCCGCTGTGATAGGCGGAAATCTCCGCGTAATCGCCGCCGAGCACCGCGTCGAACGCGCGCTTTCTCAGCTGAATTTCCGCGCGCGCACGCAAGTTTTCCCGTATCAGCCCCGAAAGGAGCGCTAAAACGCACTGCAAAACCACCGCGCCCGCGATGATCGCCGCGAGCACGCCTATTTTTTGAATGGAGCCGTCCGCCGCCGTCGCCTCGTTTACGATATCCTTGACGAGGAGCGCGTAAAGCACCGTAACGGACGCGTTGACGACGGTGGCGGCGATGACGAACGCGATCTTTTTCCCCTGCCCTTTCAGCCCCTGCTTAATCCATTGCAACGCCCGTTGATTTTTCATCCTCTTCCCCTTTTAAACGTAAAATACAGCTTGACCGCCACCCGCTTGATAAAGCGGTGTCTGCGCAGAAACAGCGCGGCGCGGCGGCTTTTCTTTTCGTCTGCCGAAATGAATTTCTTGCCCCTGTAAAAGCCGTTCATCACGCCGACGATCTGCTCCTCGGCAACGACTTCCTCGTTGAACTGCGAATCGCCGCAGACGAGGTATCCGCCCTCGGCAAACCCCACCACGCGGTGGAGCACGTACTGCCCGTTTTCCCGCTTGTACAGCGGCACGTCGTACAATCTGAGCTTGTCCGTTTTGGGAAGAACGACGACGGACTGCCCCTCGTGCTTCAAGGTCGGCCACATGCTGTTGCCCCCCGGCACGAAAACCAGCATTCCGTCGCGTTTCAACGCGCTTTCGTAATCGTTTTGCATAGTTTTATTATAACCTTAAAACGGCGTTTTGTCTATACTTTATCGTACTTTTTTAAGCGTTTTGTCACTTCGTCGTACAAATCCCCCGCGCCGAGGAGGTAAATTTCCGAAAAATCCGCCGCGCGCTCCTCTATTTTCGCCATCAGCCGCCCGACGTTTTCCGCATACGCGGCGTCCGCGCCCCGCTCCTTCAACGCCGAACAGAGCGCGTACGCGCTCCCCGCGAAATCGTATTGCTCCCGCGCGGCGTAGGTGGGGTAAACGACGACGGAAAAGCCCTCCAGCGCGGCGCAGAAGTCCTCCATCAACAGCCGCGTTCTCGAATAGGTGTGCGGCTGAAACACGACGAGCGGCTTTTTCGCCGCGGAGAGCGCGCCGGCGATCTCCTTGGGGTGGTGCGCGTAATCGGCGACGATTTTTACGCCGGCGATTTCCCCGATGACCTCGTTGCGCCGCTTAACGCCCTTGAAATGCTCCGCGCCCCGCGCCGCCTCCGCCGCGGTGAGCCCGCTGTTGCGCGCGGCGGCGACGGCAGCCAGCGCGTTGTACACGTTGTGCAAGCCCGCAACGTTTAAATTCACCCTTTCTTTTTTCATGCCGTATTCCGTAAAGGTGAAGGAATAGCGGTTATGCGCGTCCTTTTTGATATTTTCCGCGCCGTACATGGCGGGATTTTTTATGCCGAAGCTCACGCTGTTCTGCCCCGCCGCACGCATGGCGTTTTCGTCGTCCGCGTTGACGACGGCGATGCCGTTTCCCGCAAATTCACGGTATGCGGCAATCAGTTCATCCATGTTTTTATAGCAGTCGAGGTGATCGTTATCGATGTTGAGCACCACGGCGACGTCGGGCGTTAAGTAGAGAAAATTGCGCTTGTATTCGCATGCCTCCGTCAAAAACACGTCCTCGCCGTAAGTGAAGTTGCCCAAAGTAAGATCCTCCCCGCCGATCATGCACGTCGCGCTCTTATTTGCGCACAGATACATGTGCGCAAGCATGGCGGTGGTCGTGGTTTTGCCGTGACAGCCGCTCACCGCCACCGAAAGCCGGTGCGCTTGTTCCACGCAGCGCAGAAATTCCGCGCGCTTTAAGATCAGCTTGCCGTTATCGCGCGCAAACTGCAGTTCGGGGTTATCGTCCGCCACGGCGGAGGTATACACCACCGCGTCGGCGCCCCGCGCGTTGCCCCGTTCGTGCCCCAACGCGATCTTCACGCCCAGCGCGGAGAGCTTTTTCACCTGCTCGTTCGCCGCGCAGTCCGAACCGCTGACCTTTTTTCCGCAGGCGAGGGCATACTGCGCGAGCGCGCTCATGCCGATGCCGCCCGCGCCAATGAAGTGCAGTTTTTCCGTTTCAGATAATATTCGACAACCTTTCATACGGTATACTATGATTGTTTTCAAAAAAATTTGCCTGAAATCGTAAAAATTTACAAAAACCTATTGAAAGTACGCAAAAGATGTGCTAAAATATTTGTATATATTATGATAAGAGGTAAAACAGCATGAAAATTTCCGACGTGCGCGTGCGCATCGTAAGAAAAGACGAAAGCAAATTGAAAGCGGTGGCGTCCGTCACCTTCGACGATTGTTTCGTGATTCACGACATCAAGGTGATCGCGGGCAACGACGGAACGTTTATCGCAATGCCTTCGAGAAAGACCAACGAGGGCGAATATAAAGATATCGCCCACCCCATCCGTCAGGACATGCGCGAGGAGCTCATCGCCGCCGTGACGAAGGTTTACGAAGAAGAACTCGCAAAAGAACAATAAAAAACCCTTTGCGCCGACAACGGCGCAAAATTTATGCGCAAAACGCGCGAAGGAAGGAACAAATGAACGCTAACGTTACGGTATTCGACCACCCCTTGATCACGCACAAAATCTCTTTGATGCGGGACGAAAACACCTCCTCCAAACAGTTCCGCGAACTCGTGGAGGAAATCGCCATGCTGATGGCTTACGAGGTTTTCCGCGATCTTCCCCTGAAAACGGTAAGGCTGAAAACCCCCGTGGCGGAGGCGGACGTGAAGGTGCTTTCCTGCAAGGACGTGGCGGTGGTGCCCATTCTCCGCGCGGGGCTGGGCATGACGAGCGGCATTTTAAATCTTTTCCCCACGGCGAAGGTCGGGCATATCGGGCTTTACCGCGATCATGAAACGCTGCAGCCGCACGAATATTACTGCAAACTGCCCGACGATATTCAAAACAGACAGGTCATCGTCGTCGATCCCATGCTCGCCACGGGCGGCAGCGCCGTCGCCGCGGTCAATTTTTTGAAAGCGCGCGACTGCAAGGACATCAAATTCATGTGCCTGATCTCCGCGCCGGAGGGCATACGCGCGTTTACCGAGGCGCACCCCGACGTGCCGCTTTACTGCGCGTCCCTCGACGAACGGCTCAACGAACACGGCTACATCATGCCGGGGCTGGGAGACGCCGGCGACAGAATTTTCGGCACGAAATAACAAAATAGCGCGCCCCCGTTGAAACAACGGGGGCGTTTTATAGAAAAAGGAGCAAATTATGATTTTGGAAACCGAACGGCTGTATCTTCGGAAAATGACGAAGGGCGATTTTAAAGACCTGTGTAACATATTATGCGACGAAAGGACCATGTATGCATATGCGCACGCTTTCACCTTTGAGGAGGCGGAAAATTGGCTGAATAAACAGCTTGCCCGCTACGAGCGCGACGGGTTCGGACTGTGGGCGGTTATCTTGAAGGAAACGGGGGCGTTTATCGGGCAGTGCGGGCTGACCTTGCAGGAAACACCGCAAAAAACCGTCACCGAAATCGGCTATCTGTTCCGCAGGGAATATTGGCGCAACGGCTACGCGATCGAAGCGGCGCGGGCGTGCAAAAATTATGCTTTCAACGTGCTCGGCGTAAACGAGGTTTATTCCATCATACGCGACAACAACCTCGCCTCCCGCCGCGTGGCGGAGAAAAACGGCATGGAAATCGTCGGCGGCTTTACGAAGCATTATTACGGCATCGACATGCCGCACGTCGTTTACAAGGCGGAAAAACGCCGCTGAACGGGCGAAACGCCTACAAAAAAACGCGAAAACGCAAAATTCAACCGAAAGTTGGAAAGGTTCTAACGCCGTTTGTTGGCGAAACCGTTCACCCGTGATAAAATAAAAACGTAAATACAAACCGCGTATTTGCAATTGAGCGAATAAAGGAGAGAACTATGAGCGATTTTTCAAACATGCTTTACGCGCTGCGCAAGGAAAAGGGCTGGACGCAGAGCGAACTCGCCGACAAACTCGGCATCACGAACCAAGCGGTGTCCAAATGGGAAAACGGGGACAGCTTTCCCGAAACTTCCCAGCTGCTGCCCCTTTCCGAACTGTTCGGCGTCAGCATTGACGAACTGTTGAAGGGCAAACGGCGCGAAAGCGAAAACGACGCGCCCGAAGCGCCAGAAAAAACGACGGACGCGCCGCGCATACCGCAAAGCGAAAAGCCCGAAAGCTGGCGGAAAAAATTCGCCGTTACGATGTCGGTTTGCGTAAGCGCGCTCATCGCGGGGGTGATCGCGCTCATACTGTTTTGCTTATTTTCCGAACGCGGCATTGTATACGTGTTGTGCGGGCTATGGATTTTGCTGGGGCTCGCCGCGGCGAGCGTGGGCACGATGTGCTATATCGGCATACTCGACAGCTTTTATTTTATGAAAATCGACCGCGCGGAGCATAAGCGCAAGGCGAAAGCCTTTGCCCGCGCCATTTCGTGCGGCGTTGCGCTGTGCATAATCGGGGCGGCATTTTTCTGCGCCTGCGCCATGGAACGGCGCGCCGCGCTGATCGTCGGGCTGACGGGCGGGTTTGCGCTCATCGCCGCGGGCGTGTTTTTGTTTATTTGTTTCGGAATTCTCTGGGAGGGCTACGGCCGCGCGCTTGCGCAGGAAAATATCGCGCTCAACGCCGAAACCGCGCAAAAAGGCGGCGTAGGAAAATACGGCGGC
Source organism: Bacillota bacterium (assembly GCA_003343995.1). Classification (GTDB taxonomy): domain Bacteria; phylum Bacillota; class Clostridia; order Christensenellales; family Borkfalkiaceae; genus UMGS775. The sequence continues at coordinate 20,643 of QAKE01000021.1, read as the reverse complement.
GTGGTCATGCTGACGGCGACGGTTATCTTTCTCGCCCTCGGATTTTTTGCGGATCTTTGGCACCCCGGCTGGGCGGTGTTCCCCGTCGGCGGCGTCATCTGCGCCATACTCGGCGCCATCGACGACGCCCGCGGCAAAAAGGACGAATAAAAGCGGGCGGCAATCTGCCGCCCGCTTTATTTCGTTATAATGCTGTATTCGTTAATCAGAAAATTTCAAAATCTCTTTACATCCCTGCGCCCTTTCCCTAAAAACAACGAAAAGCGCATCGAATCAACCACGCGTCATTCTTTCCCCGCACCTTTTACATACGTATTTTGATAAATTCCTCGTATGTGTAGTCGTATAATGACTGACGGGAACATACTCTTTTGTTTCTATTTCTCCTATTTTTTGATTACAGTCATCTTTTATTTCTGCGGTACGTGTTTCATATTTTCCACCCGTCGTATGCTTTACCTCATAAGAATAATGTGAAGTTTCTTCCAAATCTAAAGTATGAATATATCCGCAGTGCATACATTTTTTCTCAAGTACATAAGCCAACTGCACTATAAAAAACAACATGACTACAAACATGATCGGATACCAAAACGCATATTGTGCTGCGATGTCTTGACTTATCTGCACTTTTTGTTTGCAAAGAATCAGCAATACAATTTGAGCGGCAACCGAAAAAACAACCATAATACCGAATAAAACGGCTAACGGGTTGCCTTTTGTAACCCCATATATGGATTTACCGAAAGAACTTGTTACGACAAATAAAATGATGGGCAGAACAATCCCTAACGCTATCAATCCGCTATTTTTCCACGAATCCAAAACGTAACTTATCATTGAATTCAAAAAATAATCATTTTTACGATAATCATATACTGTTCCGCTTTCCCAACACCAGTAATGGTATGCGCCGTAAGCGGCGACCAACACCGCGATAATCAAAAACATCCCAAAAACACCAAGTAACGGGAATTTTCTGTCCCACTGCTGATTGATTCGCTTTTTTTCAGCCATAATGCGTATTTCTTTTCCCTTATTTTAAAGATTTACTTTTTTTAATAATATGTCGTGTATTTTATTTTAACAATGCAAGGCAGACCGTAAAGTCTGCCCTGTTTCGTTTTATTTCGCAAATTCCGTGGCGCGCCATTCGCGGATGACGTTCACCTTGATCTGCCCCGGATATTCCAGCTCGCTTTCGATTTTCTTGGCGATTTCCTTGGCAAGGAACAGCGTTTTCGCGTCGTCCACCTGATCGGGTTTCACCATCACGCGGATTTCTCTGCCCGCCTGAATGGCATAGCACTTATCCACGCCCTTGAACTCGCCGGCGAGCTCTTCAAGCCGCTGCAAACGCTTTACGTAGTTGGTGGTGGTTTCCCTTCTCGCACCGGGGCGCGCGCCCGAAATGGAGTCCGCCGCCGCCACGAGCACCGCTTCTATCGTCTTGGGCTCCACGTCGCCGTGGTGCGATAAAATCGCGTTGACGACCACGTGGTTTTCCTTGTACTTCTTCGCAAGGTCCGCGCCGATCTGCATGTGCGTGCCTTCCACCTCGAAGTCCACCGCCTTGCCCAAATCGTGCAACAGCCCCGCGCGCTTTGCCATATTCACGTCGCAGCCGAGTTCCGCCGCCATCGTGCCCGCCAGATGCGCGACTTCCAAAGAATGGCGCAAAACGTTCTGACCGTAACTCGTTCTGAACTTCAAACGGCCGAGCAGTTTGATGATTTCGGGGTGCAGACCGAACAGCCCGCACTCGAACATGGCGTTTTCGCCGTACTGCTTGATTTCCGTTTCCAGCTCTTTTTTGACCTTTTCCACCGTTTCCTCGATTCTCGCGGGGTGGATTCTCCCGTCGGAAATGAGTTTTTCCAACGCGATGCGGGCGACTTCCCTGCGCACGGGATCGAAACCCGAAAGGATTACGACTTCCGGCGTATCGTCGATGATGAGCTCGATGCCCGTCGCGTTTTCCAGCGTGCGGATATTTCTGCCCTCTCTGCCGATGATGCGCGCCTTCATGTCGTCGTTGGGCAGGGGAACGACGGAAACGGTGATTTCCGTGGCTTGCTCCGTACTGCATTTTTGAATGGCGAGCGAAATGATCTCCTTCGCCTTTTTGTCCGCCTCTTCCTTGGCGTCGCTCTCGATCTGCCTGACGAGTCCCGCGGCGTCTTTTTTCGCCTCGTCCTCCATCGCGGCAACAAGTTCCGCTTTCGCCTCGTCGCGCGACATCTGCGAGATCTTTTCAAACTCGGCAAGCATCTGTTCGTGTTGACCGCTGATCTCCGCCAGCTTTTTCTCCACTTCCGCTTCCTTGTTCTTCAAGTTCTGCTGCTGTCTGTTGATTTCTTCGTTCCGTTTCAGCAAACCTTCTTCCTTCTTGTCCAGAATATCCTCTTTCTGCACAAGTCTGTTTTCGATTTTCTGAAGTTCCGCGCGCTTTTCTTTCGATTCGCGCTCGAATTCGTTGCGAAGTTTGAGCTCCTGTTCTTTCGCTTCTAAAATTGCTTCTTTTTTGATGGATTTACTTTCAACCCGAGCGTCGTCGAGCATTTTGCTGACGACGGAATCGATTTCTCCCAAGCGTTTATCGGTCTTTTTTTTGCGGAGCAAACTCCCCAGAAAAAATCCGCAAACACCAAACACAACCACTGCACCGGCGACGATGGCAATCCAACCGCCCGTCGGTAAACCAGCCAAGAACAGGAAACTTGCAAAATTTGTCATAATCATGCCCTCCTGTTTTTCGCGCGCGGCGTTTTCCGCCTGCGCTTGATTTTATTTTATATTATTTATCCACATTTGTCAATTAAATCCGTTTTGCTGACGGAAATAAACGAATTATTTTTCTTCGGCGACGGGTTCGTCTTTCTCCTTTTTCGGATTGGCGGCGGCGCGGATTTTTTCTTCGATTTCCGCCGCGAGCGCGGGATTGTTTTTTAAATATTCGCGCGTTTTATCGCGCCCCTGCCCGATTTTATCGCCGTTATAGGAAAACCACGAACCGCTCTTATCCAACACGTCGTACGCCACGCCGAGGTCGATCAAACAGCCTTCGTGGCTGATGCCCTCGCCGTAAATGATGTCGAACTCCGCCGTTTTGAACGGGGGCGCGAGCTTGTTTTTCACGATTTTCGCCTTGGTGTGGTTGCCGAACTGCCCTTCGGTGTCCTTGAGCGCGTCCGCGCGCCTTACGTCTATGCGCACGCTGGCGTAGAATTTAAGCGCTTTGCCGCCCGGCGTCGTTTCGGGATTGCCGAACATAACGCCCACCTTTTCGCGCAGCTGGTTGATGAAGATGACGCACGTTTTGCTCTTGTTGGTGATGCCCGCGAGCTTTCTCAGCGCCTGCGACATCAACCGCGCCTGCAAGCCGACGTGCGATTCCCCCATTTCCCCTTCGATTTCCGCCTTCGGCGTAAGCGCCGCCACCGAGTCCACGACGATGATGTCCACCGCGCCGCTTCGGATCAGCGAATCGGTGATATCGAGCGCCTGCTCGCCGGTATCGGGCTGGGAAACGTACAGTTCGTCGAGCTTTACCCCGAGATTTTTCGCGTAAACGGGATCGAGGGCGTGCTCCGCGTCGATAAACGCGGCGATGCCCCCCGCCTTCTGCGCCTGCGCCACCGCGTGCAGCGCGACGGTCGTTTTACCGGAGGATTCCGGCCCGTAGATTTCGATAATTCTGCCGCGCGGCATGCCGCCGATGCCCAGCGCCACGTCCAGCGACAGACAGCCCGAGGGAATGACCTCGATCGAGGTGTCGCCCGCGCTGTCGCCGAGGCGCATGATCGCGCCCTTGCCGTATTGTTTTTCGATCTGCACCAGAACGCTTTCCAAGGCCTTCGCCTTGCCGTCGTCTGTCTTTTTCTTTTCTTCCATGATTTCTCCTTTATTCGTACTTTTATAATTCGCCTTCGCGGATATACGCGATGGCATAGTATAACGCCGTATTCTTCGCCGTTTCGGTGATTTCTTCCCTGTCGCCGGAAAAATTCATCTTGTGCACGTGCACGCCGCTCCTGCCGCCCACGGCGATGAACGCCAGCCCCACGGGCTTTTTGGTATCGTCCGACTTCGGACCGGCGATGCCCGTAGTGGACACGGCGACGTCGGTTTCCGCGTCCTCGAGCAAGCCCGCCGCCATTTGAAACGCCGTCTGCGAACTGACCGCGCCGAACTGTTTCAGCGTTTCTTCCTTCACCTTCAGCCGCTTCATCTTCGCGTGGTTGCTGTACGCCGTAACCCCCTCGTTGACGACGCCGCTCGCCCCCGCTACGGAGATGAGCGCCGCGGCAACCCTGCCCGCCGTAAAGGACTCCGCAAAGGAAATCTTCTTTTTATGCAGGGAAAGCAGGTTGAAAAGGCATTTTTCCAGCGTAAAATCTTCCTCCGCGTAAATGCGGTCGCGAAAGGCGGAAACGATGTGCCGCACCGCGTCGTCGGCGAGCATCTTCGGCGTGTTGTTGTCGTAAACGAGATTGAGCCGCACGTCCCCGTACGTATACTCCGCGTTGTATTCGATTTTGTTTTTGGCGAGCTTTTTCGCCTCTCGGAGAACGGGTTCGAGCTCGCTTTTTTTCACGCCGAACAGTTTCAGCGTGATTTTGTCGTAACGGGTTTTATATTTCTTTTCGAAATAGGGCAGAATGTAATTCGCGCACATCGCGCCGAAAGCCTCCGGCTCGTTGGGCAGCAACGTCACCGTATAATCGCCCTCCGCCAAAAAGCCCTGAAACACTCCCGAAAAGTTGGGAATGACCGTACTGCCCTCCGGCAGCAGCGCGTATTCCGAACCGCCGGTTTTGCCCGTTCTTTCGTTATATTCTTCGATGAATTTGCGGGCGTTTGCGTTTTCCGCCAGCCCCACGCCGAGCTTTTTCGCGATGAACCCCTTCACGTCGAAGGTCGTTTCGTCGGAACAGAGAATGACGATGTTATCGTAAATGGGCTCGAGTTCGCCGAAACGCTTGCCGAACCCCAGATCGTCCTTCACCGAAAGCACGGTGATGTCGTCCACGCGGATACCGCCCGCGTTGAACGCCCATACGAGACTTTCCTCCGCCCCCGCGGAATAATTAAGCTGTATATCCCGAAAGCTGATTAAAGCGGTTTTCATTTTTCCTCTTTCAGCACCGCGAAATTTTTCACGACGTAATTCACGCCGGAAACGACGGTGAGCAACGCCGCGACGGCGAGCAGAATGACCCCCGCGAGCAAAACGGGATCGACGGACATAGAGGGGAAAAACCGCTCCCCGCCGACGAGCAGCACCGCGATGGCGCTGTCTTGAAACACCGTTTTGATTTTGCCGATTTTATCGGCGGCGAGCACGAGATTGCGAGACGCCGCCACCGTGCGGAACCCGCTGATGATGAGTTCGCGCGCCAAGATCACCGCCACGACGACGCCCCAGAGCGGCAGCCAGAACTCCCCCGCGGAGGGAAAGAGAATGTTGCCGTCGGTCAGCATGACGATAAACGCCGTGGAAACGAGCACTTTATCGGCGATGGGATCCAAAAACTTGCCGAGATTGGTGACCATATTGTACTTGCGCGCGATGTGCCCGTCGATAAAATCGGTGCACGCGGCGAGAATGAACACCGCCGCGGATACGACGTAATGATAGGGAAACCGCACGTAAAACAACGCGACGAAAACGGGAATCAGACAGATTCTCGCCAAAGATAATTTATTCGGTAAATTCATGTTATACTCTGTACTTCCTTTCGTAAATGACGATAAGACAGCCGCTGGATGCCTCCAGATGGGACTGCTGAACGCGCCAGCCGTCCTCCGCCTGCTTGTTCATGTCCTGCTCTGCCTTTTTCAGCTTTTTATAGCTTGCCACTTTGTATTCGTATTCCTGCATAATAGCACCCCTTTATTTTTTATTCGGCGAGAACGCCGTATAAATCGTAATCTTCAAACCCCGTGATTTTTACCTTGACGGTATCGCCGACGCCGAACTCCCCCGCGCCGGTAAAATACACTTTGCCGTCCACCGTCGGCGCGTTGCAGTACGCCCTGCCCGACCAGCAAACCTCCTCGAAAGCGTCCACGCACACTTCCAGAATTTTCCCTTTCATGCCTGCGAGCAGCTTCGCGGCGATTTCTTTTTGCACGGCGTAGAGTTTTTTCACCCGCGCCGCCTTTATCCGCGCGGGAATCTGTCCCTTGAGCCGCGCCGCGGCAGTGCCCTCTTCCTTGGAATAAGCGAAAAATCCCGCATTGAAAAGCTCCGCTTCCCGCAAAAATTTCACAAGCCGCGAGAACGCCTCCTCGCTTTCGTCGGGAAATCCCGCGATAAAGGTGCTGCGCACCGCGATGTCGGGAATACGGCTTTTCAGCTTTTCGACGAGGGCGAGATAGCTTGCGTACGTGCCCTTTCTGTTCATGCGCTTCAAAACGCCGTCGTCGGCGTGCTGCAGCGGAACGTCTATGTATTTCACCACCTTGTCGTTATCCGCGATCTCGTCGATGAGCGCTTCGCTCACGCTTTCGGGATAGCAATACAACAGGCGGATTTTTTCCACGTTGTCGAGCGCGGAAAGTTTTTGAACGAGCCGCACGATATTTTCGCCGCCGGCAAGATCCGCACCGTACTTCGTGACGTCCTGCGCGACGAGGACGAGCTCCTTCACCCGCCCGAGCGACCGAGCTTCCGCCAAGAGCTGTTCCTCGGCGACCGAGCGGTACGCGCCGCGTATCTTGGGAATCAGGCAGTAGGTGCAGAAATTCGAGCACCCGTCCGCGATTTTCAGATAAGCGTAGTTTTCCGTCGTGCGGACCCTAGCGAAATCGGGCTCCGCGGAAGGTTCTCCCACGATGTCGAGCCGCTCGCCCGCGTAGCTTTTTTCGATCGCGTCCGCCAGCTCGCCGTAATCGGAAACGCCCGCGAACACGTCCACCTCAGGAAGACCGTCCCACAAATCCTTTACGAATTTTTGCGGCAGACAGCCGGTGACGACGAGCTTTTCCAGCTTGCCGCATTCCTTTAAGCGCGCGCAGTCGAGAATTTCCCCGATCGCCTCCTTGCGCGATTCGTTTAAAAACGCGCAGGTATTCACGACGATGATTTCCGCCTCCTCGGGGTTTGCCGTAAGGCGGAATTTTTCCTGTAAACGGGAGAGCATCTTTTCGGTATCCACGCGATTTTTATCGCACCCCAAAGAGATGACGCCCACCTTTTTTCTGTTATCCATTATAAAGCGCCGTATTTTTCTTCAAATTGTTCCTTGGTGATGAGCACCTGCCGCGCGCGGCTGCCGTCGAAGGGGGAAATATACCCCATTCTGTCCATCTGATCGACCAGCGAACCCGCTTTGGAATAGCCCACGGAAAACCGCCGTTGCAGCATAGAAATCGACGCGCTGCCCGTGGTGATGACGTGGCGGAGCGCCTCGACGAAGAGTTTATCCTCGCTGACGCTGCGCTCGGAAACGGTATCGTCGTCCTCCGGCTCCGCTTCTTTCGGGCGGACGGATTCCTCGATGGCCTTTGCGGCGGCGTCGTTAAAGTAACATTCGTTGTTTTCCTTGATATAGGCGACCACGCTCTTGACCTCGGCAGAGGAAATATAACTGCCCTGCACGCGCTCGCATTTTGGCATCTGCGCGTTTTTATAGAGCATATCGCCGTTGCCGAGCAGTTTTTCCGCGCCGCTCTCGCTCAAAATCGTGCCCGAGTCGGCGGCGTTGGACACGCGGAACGCGATACGGGAAGGCAAGTTCGCCTTGATGACGCCGGTGATGACGTCCACCGACGGCCGCTGCGTCGCCAGCACGAGGTGGATGCCCGCCGCACGCGCCTTCTGCGACAGAGAGAGAATTTTCGCCTCCAGATCCCTGCGGTTATACTGCATCAGATCGGACACTTCGTCTACGATGATGACGACCTTCGGCACCTTCGCCACCGTTTCGTCGGCGACGGTTTCGTTAAATTCGTTGACGTCGCGCACGCCGTTTTCGCGGAACTTCGCGTAGCGCGCCTCCATTTCGTCCACCGCCCACTGCAGGGTGGCGATGGCTTTCTGCGCGTTGGTGATGATTTCGTCGATCATCAAATGCGGCAGATGCTCGTAATCGTTGAACTCCACCTGTTTGGGATCGACTAAAATGAGCCGCAGCTCCTCCGGCGAATATTTTGTGATCAGGCTGATGATCATGGAATTTAAGCAAACGCTTTTGCCCATGCCCGTCGAGCCGGCGACGAGATAGTGCGGCCCTTTCGCGAGGTTTTCCGTCACCGCCTCGCCCACGAGATTTTTGCCGAGGGCGAAGGTCAGCGCGCCGGGCTTATCCTTGCGGAAGGTTTCCGATTCGAGAATATCGCGCAGTCCTACGGTGGTTTTTACTTTATTGGGCACTTCCACTCCCACGAGGTTTTTGCCGGGAATGGGCGCTTCGATGCGGATGCCCGTTGCCGATTCCAGCCGCATGGCGATGTCGTCCGCGTGGTTGGGCACCTTCTTGACGGGCACGCCCGCGGGCAGGGACAGCTCGTAACGCGTGACCGTCGGTCCGTGCACGTAATTGACCACCTGCGCGTCGATGCCGAATTCCGAAAGAGTGCGCTCGATCACGCGGCTCCTTTCCTCGTAATCTTCCTGCGGCGCGTTGGGATCCTGCCGATACGCCTTGAACAGCTCGATGGGCGGGCGGTTATATTTCACGCCGATGGGCGGATTGAACCCTTCTTCCTTCTTCGGCTCTTCCGCCGGCTGCGCGAACGCGCGCCCCGTCGCGCGGGAGGGCGGCAAAACGTCCTCTTCCTCCTCGACGGTTCTTTCGATATTCGCGGGCGCAATATTGCGGATCGGCTCGATTTCCCGTATCGGTTCCGCCGCGCGCGGTTCTTCTTCCGCACGCGCCGGCATCGCCGTTTCCCGCTCCGCCGTCAGCCGTTCGCTTTCGCGGAACGCGGGCACGTTGGTTTCCGCGGGCGGCTCTTCGAACATCGAACGCGCTCTGCCGAACTCCCTCGCGGGAGCGGCGGGCTCTTCCCGCTTTTCCTCCGGCTTTTCCGCCGCGCGCCTGCCGAACACCTCGATGGGCTGCTGCGGAACCGCCTCCGTTTCCACCTCCGCGATTTCGCTGTAACGCTCGTACGCCGCGCCGCGCTTGCCCGATTCGTCCTCCGTATAGGACGTTTCGTCGTGCTCGAACATCGGCGGCAGATTTTCTCCGACCGTTTCCGAAGGCTTCACCGGCTCGGAAACGCGGGTATAACCGCCGTCCTCCTTCGCGCCGCCGTTGCCGAACGGTTGGAAATTATAGCTTTTGAGATCGATGGAAACGGGCGTTTTGATATATTCTATCTTCTTTTTGTAATCGTCCTCGGGCGCGGCAGCCGTGTTCACCGAATAGCCCAGCGCGGGAGCGTTCGCCATCGACTGCTCCTTCGCCTTATCGGGATAGAGAATTTTGAACGCGTCCGGCTTTCTTTCCGCCGCTGCCTGCTGTTTTTTCGTTTTCAGCTCGAAATTATCCACGCCGACGTACAAGCCGGATTTCTGCGGTTCGGGTTCGGGAACGGCGTCCTCCACGGGGTATTCCTTGAATTCCAAACCGTAATTTTCCGTTTCCGCCTTTTCGCGGGGCGCCCGATCGCGCTTTACGGCTTTCGCGGGCTTTCCCGCCACGAAGGCGCGCGCGGCAAAATAGAGCGACAGCGCGAGGAAGATGCCTTCCACCGCGTATGCGCCCGCGTTGCCGAGCAGCCCGACGAGGGGATAGCCGACGACGGCGAATATCGCGCCGCCCGCGGTGGCGGAAGCCGGACCGTTTTCCCCCGCGTTATACGCGCCGGCGATGTAACCGCCGTAATTGCTCCCCGCGAAACCGCGCAGGAGCACGGTGTTGATCAGCAGCACGACGAGGCACGCCGAAAGAAGGCAGAGCGCAAACCGCCTGCCCGCGGAAAAGAGCTTTTTGCCCGTGACGAGGCGGATTCCGCCGAGATACATTCCCGCAACCGCCGCGAACGCCATGTACCCGAAGGTGCCGAACATAAAGGCGCACACATACTGCCCCGGCGTGGAGAACACCGCCCCGCGCGTGAGCATGCACACGAGGAGCAGCGTGGCGAATAATATCAAAACCATCCCCGCAAATTCTTTCGTCAATATGGAGTTTTGTTTTTTATCTTCCCGTTTATCCATTGCTGTTTCCGTTCGCTTAAACTTTTTCTCCCCCGCGCTCCGATCGTTTGCGCGAAGAAAATATATTCCATTAAATTATACCAAACATCGGGCGATTTTACAATGCTTTTATAAAACTTTCGGTAAAATTTTTTATCGACTTTTTCCGATAAAATATAACGCGCGGGCACAAAAAAAGAGCGCATGCGCTCTTTTTTTCCCGTTTATGCCTTTTTTTGCAGAAAATAGTTGCTTAAACTCGCTTCCGCCGCCGTCTTATCCGCGATTTTTATATCGAGCGCGACTCTCCCCTTTTCCACGATCACCGCGCGGTCGGCAAGATAAACCGCCTCTTTGATATCGTGCGTGACGAAGAGCGCCGTTTTCGGCCGTTCGCTTTTCAGCTGCGCGTAAAAATCCATCAGCTTGTATTTGAGCGTTAAATCGAGATTGCGGAAGGGTTCGTCCATGAGCACCAGCGGCGCGTCGTATAAAAAGGCGCGCAGTATGGCGACGCGGCGGCTCATTCCCGCGGAAAGCCGCGCGGGGTAGGCGGCGGAAAAGTCCTTCAGCCCCGCCCGCTCCAACGCGGAAAGCGCCTCGCGCTCCCCCGCGACGAGCTTCAGATTTTCCAGCACCGTCAAATGCGGCACGAGCCTGTCGCTTTGGAACACGTAGCTCACCTTGTCGGGCAGTCCCGATATTTCCCCGCCGTCGTAACCGAGCAGCCCCGCCGCGATGTTCAAGAGGGTGGTTTTGCCCGCGCCGCTGTCCCCCAGCACGGCGAGCGTCTCGTTCTCCGCGACGGAAAGGGAAAAATCCTCGTAAACACACAGATCGCCGTAGCGCTTTTTCAGGTTTTTAAATTCAAGCATATTTTTTCACCATCGCGCGGGAAACGAGCCGCGCCGCAAGCTCGACGGCGATGCCCGTGACGACGATCGCGAGCACCAGTGCGAGCAGATGCGCCGTTTCGTAATTGATTTTATCGATATTGAGCTGCGGCCCCAGCCCCCGTGCCGTCGCCGCGATGACTTCCGCCGCCACCATCAGCTTGACGTTGAGCGAAAACCCCGCGCCCGCCGCCGTCACCGCCGAGGGCGCGACGAGGGGCAGATAAATCTTAACGACGCGCGTTTTTTTCGGCACGCGGTACACCTTGCACATCTCGCTGAGTTCCGCCGTCACCGCCGAAAGGGAATTTTCCGCGTTGGTGTAGAGCGTGGGGAACACCACCAGCATCGTCACGATGACCGCCGCCGCGCGGCTTGACGTCCAGAGCACCAAAAGGAGCGCCACCGCCACCGTGGGCAGGGCGCGCACGAGGGGCAGCACCGTCATGACGGTGCGCGACACGATCTCGCTCCGCCGCGCCCAAACCGCCGCGGCATACGCCAGCGTAAAGGACGCAGCGAAGGCGATCAGACTGCGCCCCAGCGTGGCGAAATATCCCGCGTAAAACGCCCCGTCCGCAAAGAGGAGGAAAAACTCCTTCAGCACGGCGAGGGGCGAAGGCAGAACGATGGGCTCGCCCACCGCCGCCGCGGCGACCGCCCACGCCCCGACAATGATCGCCGCCGTAACGAGCGGCACGGCGATTTTTAAAACCCTGCTGTCCTGTTTCTTCATTCCCTTATTCCGCAACGGCGTATTCGATGCCGTTTTCGGCAAAGAGATATCTGAGCGTCAAATCGGGCACCTGTCCCTGACCGATCACGCCGACGGTCTTGCCGCGCAAATCCGCCAAAGACGTCAGCTTTTCGCTGCTCATCACGTAAAGATTGCCGTGGGTGACTACGCCGAGCATCACGTATTGTTCCCCGTTGCCGATCGTTTTAGACGCCGCCGTTACCGGCAGAACGGCAACGTCCGCATTTTTCTGCATCACTTCTATGCCGATGTTCGCGGAGGCGACGACGGCGTATTCCACTTCTCTTTCGAAATTCATTTCCTCGGCGATGAGTTTCGCCATCGCGAGGGCGGGCGCGCCGTCGGGCATGGCGATCCGATAGCTCCCCGCCGCATTTTCCGTGAGCTGCTGCGGCAAGGTTGCGAAAAACGCGTCGGACAGCGTGCCCGCGGATTTATCGTCTATGCCGCGCATCGCCGCGAGGTAATCGTTTACGCTATTTTTTGCCGCCGCGGAGCGTTCGAGATAGATATTGCAGTTTTCCACCACCGTTTTATCGATTACGCTTTTATCCAAAGAGGCGGGAACGCCCTCCGCCAAACGGGAATTGACCGCGTCCACCGCGGACGCCGCGTTGCCGTCGTCGGCGGCGATCCATGCGGCGTTTTCGTCCAGCGCGGACATCAACGCCGATAAAAATGCAGAATCGCCCTCCAACACGCTCTTTTTCGCAACCAGCACCGCTTGCGGATAATCGCCGCCGTAGATCGCCTGAATGTCGAGCTGACGAGAAACCGCCGCGTTCATCTTCGTGATTTTCGTGGCGGCGGGTTCGGGGAGTAAGCCCACGGCGAGCTGCCCCGTTTTCATGGCGGGCAGCATTTCGGACGCCTGATTGTAATACTTGACGACGACGGCGCTTTCCGGCTGTTTGCAGCCTGCGAACGCGAAAACAAAAGCCGCGGCGAGAAACAGGGATAAAATCTTTTTCATAAATGACCTCTGCATAAAAAAATTCCCGCGGAAGAACGCGGGAAAAAGGCAAAACCCGCCCGCATAATGCGGGCGTAAACAAACGTATTCTGCCCTTTACCGTCAGGCGCGCCTTCCGATTCAGGTACCGATATTGTATACCGTTTCGGGCAGTTTTGTCAAATGATTTTACAGCGAATGCCTTTCGCTTTTGTTTTTAATCATTCTTTTTATTCCATTTTGCGTAAAGTATGTTTTCGTAATAATCGTCCGCGGGTTTTGTAATCGTATCCGTTTCAAAATCCCACACCTCGGTACAAGCCTTGTCCTTAAACCATCCGCCGAATAAATAGCCCTCTCTTGTCGGATTTTCGGGGATATACGTAATTTTCTCGCCGTCATCCAAATCATCCAGCCAGTAATATCCGTCGTTCGGGGCATCCGCGTAATTGTAAAAATACGATACGTTTGCCGCGTACAATTCTTCTGTCCCCTTATAATTCGACATAAAAAAATTGCTCATCATATATACTCTATTTTTCTCTAATTTAAATTCCCATATGATATCTATATTTGGATAAGTATTTTTTATCTGAAAAGCCTTTTTTAAATTTGGACAATCCTGTTGACCGAAGCGACCTTTTAGTTCGTTGACAAAATATATTACTTCTAAGTTTTTACTTGAAATATCTGGTTTGCCTGTTCCCGTAAGAACCTTTTTACCGATAAAATCGACCTTATAGCCATTGATTTCTTCCGGTATCACAAGGATTTTTTTCTTTTTTCCTTCTTCCGATAAGCCGTTTATATCGACTGTATTTTTTGTATCGAAAAATTCACAAACAAAATCTCCGTATTCTCCTTTATAGGTGGCGCACCCCGACATGCAAATCGCACCGATTATCAACAAAACTGCCGCTATAAGCGATATGATTTTTTTCATCTTTTTTTCCTCCTTATCCTTACAACGTTTGCGCGGAGGATTTTGTCCCGCAAAACTATAAAAAATATCAAACGGCGCGGCAAAAAGCCGCGCCGTTTATAAAAAACTTATTTCGTTTCGCTGTATTTATCCTCGTTGTTCCACGCGTAGAGTTTGCGCAGTTCCGCGCCGACTTCTTCCAGCTGGTGCTCCGCTTCCATCGCGCGGCACGCGTTGAAGTGCGCCCGGCCGCCGCTCTTGTTTTCCGAAATCCACTTCGACGCGAACGTGCCGTCCTGAATTTCGTGCAGAACCTTTTTCATTTCCTTTTTGGTTTCTTCGGTGATCAGGCGTTTGCCCGTTTCGTAATCGCCGTATTCCGCCGTGTCGGAAATGGAATAACGCATTTTGGAGAAGCCGCCGTTGTAAATCAGATCGACGATGAGCTTCATTTCGTGAATGCATTCGAAATACGCGTTTCTCGGATCGTAGCCCGCTTCGACCAGCGTTTCAAAGCCCGCTTTCATCAGCGCGGTTACGCCGCCGCAGAGCACCGCCTGCTCGCCAAAAAGGTCGGTTTCCGTTTCGCATTTGAAAGTCGTTTCCAAAACGCCCGCGCGCGCGCCGCCGATGCCGAGCGCATACGCCAAAGCCACTTCCAGCGTGTTGCCGGAATAATCCTGATGAATGGCGACCAGCGCGGGAACGCCGTGCCCTTCCACATATTCGCTGCGCACCGTGTGGCCGGGGCCTTTGGGCGCGATCATGAACACGTTCACCGTTTTTGCGGGAACGATCTGTTTAAAGTGAATGTTGAACCCGTGCGCGAAAGCGAGGTACTTGCCTTCCGTAAGATAGGGTTCTACCGATTCCTTGTAGATATCCGCCTGCTTTTCGTCGGGAACGAGCATCATCACGACGTCCGCCTTTTTCACCGCGTCCGCCACGGAAAGCACTTCAAAACCCGCTTTTTCCGCGATGGGCCAAGTTCTGCCGCCCTTGTTCAGACCGATGACCACCTTTACGCCGCTGTCGCGCAGATTGAGCGCGTGCGCGTGGCCCTGAGAGCCGTAACCGATAATCGCCACGGTCTTTTTCTTCAAGAGATTGAGATCGCAGTCGCTTTCATGATAAATTTTTGCGTTGCCGTTCGTATTCATGTATGAATTCCTCCGTATTTCTTCCAATCGTTATTCCTATTATATTCCGATTTTTTCCCGATGTCAAATTATCTCGTTCAATTTCTTCGCTTTTATTCGGTATTTCGTTTGATTTTGCACGGCAAATGGGTTATACTTAAAAAAAACGGAAAAAACGGACATGCTTACGCAACTCAGAATTCTAAAAAATCTCAACGACAATCCCCTTACCGCCAAGCTGCTTGCCTATTACGACGAGCCTTCCGACGGGCGCGCCAACGCCTTTTTGGCGGAACTCTACGAGCGCGGCGGGGAAAATTCCCTGCTGAAAACGCTGAGCGACATCGTGCTGTACGACGAAAACCCCTTCTCCCGCGCGGCGGCGGAGGGAAAGAGCAACCGCTACCTCAAATCGGCGTTCATCGAGGACGTGAAAACGCTTTTGAACGCCGCGGCGAAAACGGAAAATTTCAACGCGGACGCGTATTTCAACATGGGCGAGGTCAACGAACACTTCCGCACCTCTTTGCAGGAAAGCGCCAACCGCCTCGAAGGCTTTTACCGCCAATACGGTTACGGCGACTACGTGCGTTACGGGGCGTTCTTATTCAAAAACGGCAATATCGAACCGATTGCCAACGCGCCGGAAATCCGCCTTTCCGACCTTAAGGATTACGCGGAGGAAAAGAGCCTGATCGCGGCGAATATCGAAAACCTGCTCGGCGGTCTGCCCGCCCTCGACATGCTTTTATACGGCGAACGCGGCACGGGGAAATCCTCCACCGTGCACGCCATGGCGAACCGATATTTCGGGCGGGGGCTGCGCATCGTGGAGCTCCATAAAGAACAGCTGTTATCCTTGCCCGTGCTCAAGGAAAAGCTGAACGCCGTGCCCCTGAAATTCATCATCTATATCGACGATTTATCCCTCACCGAAGGCGACGAACGCTTTACATCCTTAAAAGCCGCGCTCGAAGGCAGCTTCGGCGTAAAGGGCAAAAACACCGTGGTGTGCGCCACCTCCAACCGCCGCCACATCGTGAAGGAAAGTTTTTCCGACCGCAAGGACAGCATACACGAAAACGAGTGCATGCAGGAACAGCTTTCCTTATCCGATCGGTTCGGGCTGACCGTGCTGTTCGGCACGACCGACAAAAAACAGTATCTTTCCATCGTGAAACAGCTTGCCGAGGACGCGAGCATTTCCGCCGCGGAGGAGGATTTATTCCGCATGGCGGAGCAATGGGCGCTCGCAAAGGGCGGCAGAAGCCCCCGCCGCGCGCGGCAGTTTATCGACGCGCTTTATTCCGCGGAACAGCGCGGAAAACCGTTGGAATTTTAAGATGAACGTTTTGCTTACCGGCGCGGGCAGCGGCATCGGCGCGGCGATCGCAAGCCTTTACGCAGATAACGGACACCGCGTTTACGCTTTGGATATCAAGCCCGCCGCCCCCGCAAAAAATATAACGCCCTTTGCGGCGGATATCCGCGACGAGGGCGCGCTTTCCGCCGTCGCGCAGGCACTGCGGGAGCAATCCGTACAGCTCGATTGCATTATCAACGTTGCGGGCATATTTTTGATGGACAGCTTTCTCGAAATCGGCGAAGATAAGCTCCGCGCGGTGTTCGACGTAAACCTGCTCGGCGCGGTGCGCGTAAACAAAATTTTCTTTCCCCTGCTGCGGAAAAACGGCAAAATTTTTATCACGACGAGCGAGGTCGCGCCCCTCGATCCCTTGCCGTTTAACGGCATATACGGCGTAAGCAAAACCGCGCTCGACGCCTACGCGCAGGCGCTCCGCCACGAGGCGGGATTGCTGGGCGCGAAGGTCGTTACCGTGCGTCCGGGGGCGATCAGAACGCCGCTTGCGCAAGGCAGCGTGCCCGCGATGCGCAAGATGAGCGAAACAAGCGCCTATTTCGGCGGGCAGGCGGAAAAATTTCAGCGCATCATGGAAAAATTCACCGGCAGAATGCTCGCGCCGGAACGCGTTGCGCAAAAGATTTACAAAGTATCGTTTAAAAAATGCCCGAAATGCGTGTACCGCATCCACAACAACGTATTATTGAAACTTTTATCCGCACTGCCGAAGCGCTGGCAGGTCGCAATCATATACCGCCTGCTCGGCGGCAAAAAGGCGGAAAAGGCGCGACGCGCCCAACGATAAAATAACGACAAAGAAAAAAACGCATATTCATGCGTTTTTTTGTTTACGATTTTATTTTTCCGCTTTATCTTTTTTCCCGCACGAGGAACAATCCCCCGAACAGCCGACGCATTTGCCCTGCCGTTTTTTTCTCACCACGTAAACGACGTCGAGCACGACAATCGCCGCGATAAGCACGATGAGCACGATGTCCGCCGCGCCGAACAACCTTGCGGCGGTGACGAGCGAACCGACGGTATACACCGCAAACGCCGCCGCGTACGCCACGACGCACTGCATCAACGCGACCGACAGCGCCGCCCAGCCGGAGTTAAACTCCCGTTTGATGGCGGCGATCGCCGCCACGCACGGCGTGTAAAGCAAGACGAACGTTAAAAAACTGACGGCGGTAAGCGGCGTAAACACGCCGGAGAGCGCCGCGGTCAAATCTCCGCTGCCCACGCCGAGCAGAACGCCCAGCGTGCTCACCACCGATTCCTTGGCGGTGAAACCGGCGATCAACGCCGTGGAGGCGCGCCAGTCCCCGAACCCGAGCGGCGCGAAAATCGGCGCGATCAATCTGCCGATCAGCTCCAAAATGCTGCGTTCCCCGCTCGTCGCCGCCACGTTCAGGCGGTAGTCGAATGTCTGCAAAAACCAGATGACGAGGGTGGCGAGAAAGATGACGGTGAAGGCGCGCACCAAAAAGTCCTTCGCCTTGTCCCACATCAGCAACCCCACCGATTTTGCGGAGGGAAAACGATAATTCGGCAGTTCCATGACAAACGGCACGGGATTGCCCTTGAATTTGGTGCGTTTGAACGCCAGCGCCACCAAAATGCCGACGATCATGCCGAAAACGTACAAGCCCAGCATGACGAGGGCGCGGTATTTGGGAAAAAACGCCGCCGTGAACACCGTGTAGATGGGAATTTTTGCCGAACAGCTCATATACGGCGTCAGCAAAACGGTCATCTTCCTGTCGCGTTCGGAAGATAAGGTGCGCGTCGCCATCACGGCGGGCACGGTACAGCCGAACCCGATGAGCATGGGTACGAAACTTCTGCCCGAAAGCCCGATTTTTCTGAGCAGCTTATCCATGACGAACGCCACGCGCGCCATGTAGCCGGTATCTTCCAAAATGGAAAGGAAGAAAAACAGCACCACGATGAGCGGCAGGAAGGACAAAACGCTGCCCACGCCCGCAAAAACGCCGTCGATGATCAGACTCTTGATCACGGGGTTCACGCCCCACGCGTCCAGCCCCTGCGCCGTCAGGGAACTGAGCGCGTCTATGCCCATGGCGAGCAGGTCGCTGAGCAGTTTCCCGATCACCTCGAACGTCAAAAAGAATATCAGCAGCATCCCCGCGATAAAGATGGGGATGGCGAGATATTTATTTGTTAAAATTTTATCGATCTTTTCGCTGCGCTTGTGTTCTTTGGTTTCGTCGGGCTTTTTCACCGCGTCCGCCACGACCTTTTCGATAAACTCGTAACGCATGGCTGCCAGCGCGGCGTTTCTGTCCGTGCCGCACTCCGTTTCCATCTCGACGACGGAGTGCTCTATCATCTCCCGTTCGTTTTCGTTGATTTCCAAGCGGGCAACGATATCCTTATCCCCCTCCACCGTTTTTACGGCGGCAAAGCGCGCAGCGATCCCCGCCGCTTCGGCATGGTCCTCGATGAGGTGCGTTACCGCGTGAATGCAGCGGTGCACCGCCCCTTGCTCGCAAAAATCCACCCGCTTGGGCAGAATTTTCGCCTTTGCCGTTTCATACGCGACGTTGACAAGCTCGTCGATGCCCTCGTTTTTCGCCGCGCTGATCGGCACGACGGGCACGCCGAGTTCTTCGGAAAGTTTATGGATATCCACCGTGCCGCCGTTGGCGCGCACCTCGTCCATCATGTTGAGCGCGATGACCGTGGGCACGCGCATTTCCAACAGCTGCAAGGTCAGATAGAGGTTGCGCTCGATGTTCATCGCGTCCACGATGTTGATGATGCCCTCGGGCTTTTCGTTGATAATGAAATCCCGCGTGACGATCTCCTCCCCCGAAAAGGGGCGCAGGGAATAAATCCCCGGCAAATCGACCGCCGTGCAGTTTTTCAAGTTGCGTATCTCCCCCGTTTTGCTGGACACCGTAACGCCGGGGAAGTTGCCCACGTGCTGGTTCGAGCCCGTCAGTTGGTTGAAAAGCGTGGTCTTGCCGCAGTTCTGGTTGCCCACCAACGCAAAATTCATGTTTCTTCCGCCTCCACTTCGATTTCCGCGGCGTCCTCTTTGCGCAGCGTCAGCTCGTAACCGCGCAGGCGGATCTCCAGCGGATCGCCCATCGGGGCGATCTTCACCATCCTTACCGCCGTTTTGGGGATCAGCCCCATATCCAGCAGGCGGCAGCGCAGCTCTCCTTGCCCGCCTACCTTCGTTATTTTTCCGTTTTGTCCTATCTTCAACTCGTGTAACTTCATCTTATTCCGCGTTTCCCTGCGCCGACTTTCGTTTTTCTTTAGATTAGCACGGAGCGGGCGTGCAAGTCAAGCGATAAAATACCCCGCGAAAAATATTTTTCGCGGGGCGTGCCGATCTGTTATTCCCTGAAATCCGTTTCCAGCAATTCCAAGCCCACGACACCGTAGTATTTTTCCTTGCCGCCGTAAACGCGCTTTAAAAACTTGAGCAGTTTTTTCTCTTCCTTTTTGGTAAAACCGAACTTTTCCACGCCGTTTTGCCGTATGAGTTTTTTGAAGGTTTCGGCAAACAGCATCGAATGCAGCTCCGCGTACGCCGTTTCGCCGGAATTTTCGTTGACGAATTTGATGATATCGCTGGAGATAAACTCCTGCGCGCTCTCATCGTAAGGCATGGGATAAACCGTACATTCCTTTAACGCGACGGCGCGGAAGAACAATTCGTCCGCCTTGACGGTATGTACCACCTTTTTGTTGGGATTTTTCACCAACGTGCCGCAATGTTCGCATATTCCGTCCGCACCGTAAACGTTGACCTTCGAGCCGCAGTTCGGGCAGTGCACGCTCACCGTGCGCTGCTGCAGTTTCATGATAAAACGCTTGTTGTTGAACACGTAGCCTTCGATATATTGGTGCGCGATGAGGGTGCGCACGGCGTCGCACATGGCGTTCGGGCGCATCTGAAACCGCTGCGCGAGCATATCGATATAATACACGTTTTCGTCGGTGATGCTGGTGGCGATGCGCCGTAATTTTTTATATTCGCCGAACTTCGACCACAAAATGGGCATCACGTAAAAATCGACGAGGGCGACCGCCGCGCCCAGCCCCAGCATGATCCAGCCGTACCACGTGGCGAGAATGGCGCCGAATACGATGCCGAGCACGCCGAAGGGCAGTAAAATGCAGAGCGTCAATGCGGCGATAAAATATTTCTGCGTGTCCTTAATCAATTTATCCATAATTTCTCCCGAAAGCCGACGGCGTTTGCCTCGGCATTTGATATTGTACCAAATTATACGCAGATTTTCAACCGAAATGCCGTAAAAGAGAAAATTTTTTATTATTATAGCAAAACACTTGCAAAAAAAGCCGAAATTTTATATAATGTATAAGCGTTGAAAACGCCGAGGTGTAGCGCAGTTGGTAGCGCGCTTGGTTCGGGACCAAGAGGTCGTGAGTTCGAGTCTCGTCACCTCGACCATAAAA
>QAKE01000069.1 GCA_003343995.1 Bacillota bacterium | reverse complement strand
TGGGACAAGGATTTGAGTCGCTATATCTATTCTACTTACATTCCCGATTATCACCCCTTTCAGTTCTATATGGAGGAATTGCCGCAATGGGACGGCGTTGACCGGCTGACACAGCTCGCCTTGCGGGTTTCCGACTGTCCGCATTGGGTGCAGGGATTTCATATCTGGATGCTGGGGCTTGCCGCGCAGTGGTCGGGGCTGGCAGGCATACATGCCAACAGTGTGGCGCCTATTCTTGTAAGTCAAGAGCAGGGACGGCAGAAATCCACATTTTGCAAGTCATTGATGCCGATGGTTCTGCGGCGATATTATGTGGATAATTTGAAGCTTACTTCGCAAGGGCAGGCGGAACGCCTTTTGGCGGAAATGGGCTTGCTGAATATGGACGAGTTTGATAAGTATGCCGAAAGCAAAATGCCGTTGCTGAAGAACCTGATGCAAATGTCTGACTTGAATATTCGTAAGGCCTATCAGCAGAGCTTCCGCCAACTGCCTCGTGTCGCCTCTTTTATTGGTACCAGTAACCGTTTCGACTTACTTACAGACCCTACGGGAAGCCGCCGTTTTCTTTGCGTGGAAGTGGAGCGGGTGATCGATTGTACCCATATAGAACATGACCAGATTTATGCACAACTGAAGGCGGAACTGCTTGCGGGGAGGCGTGATTGGTTCACCAAAGAAGAGGAGCAGGTGTTGCAGGTGCAGAATGCGGCGTTCTACCGTGTTTGTCCCGCAGAGGATGTTTTTCATAGTTATTTTCGTGTGGCGAATTTCGGTGAGAAGTGTATCGGTCTTACGGCTGCCCAGATTTTCAGGGAACTTCAGCAAAAGAATTCCGCTGCCATGCGCAGCGTCAATCCTATGCGCTTCGGCCAAGTGCTGCTGAAAGCGGGGGTGGTGCGTCGGCACACAGAGTATGGAAATGTGTATCAAGTGGTAAGGAGGTAATGAGACTGAAGAATGTTTCTGCAGTTGTGGTGACGGCTGAAAGCTGAAAGTATCCCCTAAAGGGATGCTTTCAGCGTAAAGGTCGATAAATAAGGGAGATAGGATTATGAAAGCTATATGAAGCTGAATTTATTTACTTGATCTTACGTGCTCCTTTTAGAAAGCGATTGGTCAGCCATTTGCGTACCGGTTCGTCATAGAGCTTCAGGCAGGCATAAGCAAGAACGAAAGCTCCGACAAAGGTCAGTATCATATAAGGAAGACCTTCGGTGATGGTCGCATTATTATTGCATGCCCAGGCCGTATATGTGTATATCAACGGATAATGAGTGATATAAACGGGATATGAGATATCACCCAAGAACTTACAGATACCTACAGAGCGTTTTCCCGTCACTTTGCCACCGGCTCCCATCGAAACAATGACCGGGAAAATGAAGATAATGCAAAGTGCCTCGTAGAGTCCGTTCATCCAGAAGCCATCTTCACCGCCAATACGGGGAACGGAAAGAACTATCACAATCATCAGGCTACACCACCAGAATGCGCGTTTCTTTACCCGTATGAGCCAGCCTAAGCGTGAAAGCAGCAAACCTGCAAAGAACGGATAGAGCAAACGGACAAAGCCCACATACTGCTGTTCCCAATTCAATGCCCATCCGCCCACGATATCACCATTAGGCGCTGTAAGACAGAGATGCAAAGTGGCACAGGCTGCCAGAAAAACAAGGATGGACAAAGCAACCTTGTTGAACTTACGGACAAACAGTGCGTACAGGATATTGCCGATATATTCATAATAGAGCGACCATGCCGGCCCGTTCAACGGGTGCATTTC
Organism: Bacillota bacterium; assembly: GCA_003343995.1. GTDB lineage: Bacteria > Bacillota > Clostridia > Christensenellales > Borkfalkiaceae > UMGS775. The sequence goes on along the minus strand of QAKE01000069.1, from coordinate 24,005 downwards.
CGTCCACCCGCGAATGTCCCACTTCAAAGGAAGGGGAAGCAACGTACAGCCATAGAGCATGATTATCAGGACTGTTCCTACCGATACGTTATCTATATTGGGAAAACAGGGGGATTTCTGGAAGAAAAAGAAAAGGGCGCCGATAATGCTGCCCATAATTACCATAGGATGCAGGCGGATGACACGACGTTTGAAGAAAGTGCCGATACTCATCCGGTTCCAACGGTCATCATAGGCATAACCGATTACAAAGCCCGAAAGCATAAAGAAGAAGTCGACGGCAAGATAGCCGTGATTAATGATTTGTGCGAGATGGTTGCCCCCCGAATGTGCTTCAAGAAGATGGAAGGCTACGACCATAACAGCTGCCACTCCACGTAATCCATCCAGGATTTCATAATGCGGCTTAGAGGCGAGATAAATTGTCTGAGTATTCATTATATATTTATAGTTGAATTTCAATTCCCTCTGTGAGGTTTCCACTTCCTTGACGTATACCTTGTTTGGTAACTACTTTTACAATGGCCATGTCCTTGTTTTCTGTCTGGTACTTGCCTGTTTTTCCTGCTAACTTCACAATTACCTTGTTATTTGCTCCCTTTTCGGCAGTGAACTGTTGCAAACTGTAGTTTCCTTTCTTGAAAGACCATCCTTCTCCTTCATCCCAGTACATACTACCACTTGCTTTGCCCTGTTCGTCCAGACAAACCAGTAGTGTGAGCGGATCTAGTGATTTCTCAGTAGTGTTCTGTATGATCTTCCCTGTAGGAATAATGGCTCCTCCACGTATTTTGAGTTTTGACTGATATTTATCTTTATTGTCTCCGGGGAATAAGGAGAACTCTTCCCAAATACCTTTAGGCAGTGCTGCTTGTTCAGCCCAGGAAGGTATAACCAGTAGATCGCTACCAAGCAAGAATACTTTCTCCTCTCCACGCAAGGATAAATCCTTAGGATCGGCGAAGAAAGCTGGTTGCATGATAGGCATGCCGGTTTCAGAGGCTTCCTGTAATAAAGTATAGAGGTAAGGTAATAGCATGTATCTGCGTTCCAATGCTGTACGTGCCGCATCTTCTACTTCTTTACCAAATGCCCAAGGCTCTTTATCATTGGTTCCGGCACAGGCGTGAGCGCGGGAGAACGGGTAGAAAGCGCCTAGACCAATCCAGTGTCCCCACAAGTCTGCGTCCGCATTGAACAGGAACCCACCTATATCTGCACCGCTAAAGGGCTGTCCGGATAATCCCAGCGTGATAGACATAGGAATGGACATTTTCAGATGTTCCCATGAGGAGCCGTTATCCCCGGTCCAAGTTGCTGCATAGCGTTGTCCTCCCAAAAAGTTAGAACGAGTCAGAATAAACGGGCGTTTTTCGGGCCGTACAGCCTCTATTCCGGCTCTGGATGCTTTTACCATCAGAAAACCGTACACATTGTGATATTGCAGGTGACTACCGGCAGGTAAATTGCCACCACCCCGGTGAAAATTGTCTTCAGGCATGGTTCCAGTGGGAGTATTACTAATTTGAGGTTCGTTCACATCATTCCATACACCGTCTACTCCTTGTGCAAGGAAATCCTTATATAGGCCACTCCACCATTTAGATACTTTGGGGCATGTAAAGTCCGGAAAAGCTGCGGAACCGGGCCATGCATCTCCATTATACTCCTTTCCATCTGCAGTTTTTACCCATACATCATTTTCTGTTCCTGATTTGTAAACAAAATAATCGGGATCAACTTTTGCTCCCGGGTCGATCATCCAGGCACTGTGGAAACCACGCAAATGTAAATCTTGATTTAATTTCTTTGGATTTGGGAAACCTTTCGGGTTAAAAGTGAAGATGCGATATCCGTCCATGTAGTCAATATCCATCCATATAACATCACAGGGGATACGTCTTTCACGGAAGTTATCGGCAATTTCAAGTACGCGGCTATCTGGTGAATAGGAGAATCGGCATTGCTGATAACCCATTGCCCACCGGGGAATCATTGGCATGGTTCCAATGAGCTCTGACAGACCTTTTACAACAGCTTGGGGAGACTCTCTGTCAATGATGAAGACACGGAATAATTCACCTTCACTTCTTAACTCTATCTTGTCATCCATACTGGAGAGTTCGGCTTTCCAGGTAGTATCAAATAGAATACCAAAAGAAGTGCCGTCTTTGCGTACACCCATAATCCAAGGATGTGATTGATACAGGCGTTTACCGCCATCTACTCCATAGGCTCCTGAATCTGTGTTCCATAATTTAATCGTTTTGCCGTTTCTCAGTAGCGTACCGGTAACTTCACCACCTCCATAAAGGCTTGTGCCTTCAGGTACTGCCAGAGAAGCTCCTGCTTTTCCATCATTCAAGAAGAATTCCGGCATTAGTGTCCAGTTTGATGCCAGTTCGCCTTTTTTACGTGGTTCACTTTGTAGGGCAAATGATGGAATTTTCTTTGCATCATACCCTGTGGGTATGAATTGAGCAATACCGTCTCCAACCATGAAAGAGCGCTCGATATTCACTTGCTGTGTGCCGGCATGAGTGATCTGGATGCATACTGCCAGTAGGCAGATCATTGCTGTTTTCAGATGATTAAAATTCATATTGTTATTGATTTTAGTGATATTGTTAACTAAATTATTTTCCAACAATGGGGAATTCAGAGATACGTAGGGTGGTGCAACCATAAGGTATTAATGTGATTTCCTGTTCTTCTTCTTCAGCACCGTTGCAGAAGGAGAAAGGTTGAGGTCCTGCCATTTCATTGTAAACTGTCCATGTGGGAATAAGGCGGGCTTTCATCTTGATTTCAATCGGTGCATTCTCTTGATTCCAGGGGAATATTGATTGCTGTTTTTGGCTATCAATACTAACTTGTGCTATTTTATTCACTTGGCTGCGATCAAAGTCCACCAACCCATAATTCCAAGGTTCGGATGAAGTAACTTGATAATAATGGGGGCCATACCAGCTATTATTGAGATTTTCTTTTTTCCAGTTTTCCTTTATTTTAAGAGCATATACTAATGGGCCTCTTTCAATAGTCACAGCATTCTCGTACCATGTACTGGTAGAAACTTCCATGGGTAAGTGTAATTCTACATTGTCATTTCGCTTCCATATACGATTGATAACAGCGATCCGCCCTCCTTCAATGTATTGTTCTGCCTTGCCGTTTACTATTATCTCAGCACGTTTGCACCATTTCGGAATGCGTAAGTGTAGCGGGAATTCGACTTGTTTGGTTTTGTTCTTCACTTCTTTAATAGTGAAGGATATACGGTTATCCATAGGATAATAGGTATCTTCACTAATTACGACCGATACATTGTTACCTACTTTAGCTGTGACTTCTGATGGAGAATAGCTAAAGGCGGCAATACCATTATCGGGCGTTGCATACCATAAATGCTGTGTGAATTTTGGCCAGCCTTGATGCATATTTGAAAAACAGCAAGGATAGCCGGTCAATGTGCCGAAAGTAATATCCGTACCTTCATGATCCTGATCGAAATTACGGCGGTGACGAGTTACCATAATCTGGTTGGGTTGCTGGAAGTATTGTTTAGTCATGAAGTCGTCTGATATCTGGGTAGGCAGAGCATTGAAGGCTATGCGTTCCAGGTGATCGGCAAAATCAATATCTCCTGTAATTTCTACCATCTTTTCAAGGGAGTACATCAATTCTACAGCGGCGCATAATTCAGAACCCTGTGTAGGGTTGTTTCCATGTAATGCTTCATCTCCACCATACATTCCTTGTGGCTGTCCGTGAAATTGACGGATATCCTGAAACCCTCTTTTTACAGCATCAATGTATTTAGGATTGGTGTCTTGCTGATAATAAATGATCGGTTCTTTGATACCTTGTGCCAGATTTACACAGTGTATTGTACAGATGCGGCGCAAATCCCCTCGGTTTACCATATCAACAAAGCTGTAACTCTGTTGGTGCAATAGATGCCCTAATTCGAGTAAGAAAGCCTCCCCTGTGAGATTATACAGCCAATATACAGCCTGCAGGTTATCGCAGGCACGGAATTCAGCCCAAAAACTCCAGTGTCCTAGGGGTTTCTGTGGTAAGGTATTTAGTTGATAACGGAAGTATTTGGTCATAAAGGTGATGATTCTCTCATCGTTGGTTGCCGAATAGTATTGTTGTAAGATTTTCAACATTACCATACGTGGCCACCAATCATGTGAATTATCACGCTGTAATCCCGGTTCACCCGGATAGTCTTTTGCCGGACCAAAAAAGCCGTCTTCGCGTTGGCTTTGCAAAGCCCATTCTATCCAAGGCTGCACCTTAGCTTTCAGTTCTTTATCATCCAGGATATAGGCAAGAGGCAATAAGCCGTCAATCCAATAAGGACCACGTTCCCATTGGTCACCATCACCTCCTAGCCAACCATTGCGTTCGCCCATGACTAAAGGATAGAGGGTGTCCATCTGTCCGGTGGCACCATTCTTTTGCCGGATTAGCATCTCTCTTAACCAACCTTGGGGCTTGATACTGCCCAAGGGAAGTTCTATTAATGGCTTTTGAAGTAGCGGATAGCGGTTATTTCTGTAGTTATCCGTTACGTCTTTTTGAGGTTCGACAGCTTGTAGAGTGCAGCCGAATCCGATTCCTACCAATAGGTAAAATGCTTTCTTGATAGTAGATATATTCATATTTATTCTATTTGCTACTGTGTATTTTATCCATTAAAACTTTTATCCAGTATCCACCAACCACTGAACGGGCTTTGAAGCCTACCATTTTGCCACTATCCGTATAAAAATAGTCACTCATAGGAACTCGTGATACGGTCTCATTGATGTACTTGTACAATGGGCTTACGAACTTTTCAAATTCCGTTTGATTGGCTGACATAGAGGCACTCCAGAGAATCCAATCCGATTTACTATAAGTGTTGCGTGAATCGAGTGGCAAGCCATACGTATTCTGTTTGGTCAGGTAGTAAGCTATTTCCTTTTTGGCGATTTCATCCGGAAACAGGTTTGTCTGCCACATTTTATCCCAAATCATGTTGTACTTTTGGCTCCAGGTGTCTTTACGGTCGAAGGCTAGACGGTAGTGATCACCCTCGCGGGCCATGCTTTCCCATTTGCAGGCCATATCTTTGGCAATGGTTATGTATTTGTCTGCTACATCATTCATGCCCAACATGCGTGCCATTTCACTGTAACCGGTGATACCCATTATGGCTTTCAGCGACAGGTTAGCATTATGTGCCCAGTGACCGGCAAAGTCGTCTGTACAGAGTTGATTCTCTGGATCGAGTCCATTCTCCACCAGGTAGTTAGTCCAGATAGTCAGCAAATCCCAGTATTTCTTGGCATAGTTGGCATTTCCTTCTATCATGGCAATGGTTGCGGAAAGAATAACCATGTTACCACTTTCTTCTACCGGCATGTCAGCGCCATATATCTGTCCGTTTGCTATCGGATATACCCCTAAATCGTGTGCCGGATAGGGTTTAGTCCAGCGTTTGCTGGCATTATAGTCGAAGATACTGGTCATCATGCCTTTCACCAGGTCTATATTGTAAGTCAAAAAGAGTGGAGTGGAGGGATAAGTTACATCTACTGTATTGATAAATCCGCCACTGTTATTTTCTTTGGAGAAAAATAGTAAGTTTCCGTATTTGTCGGTGAATAGCTTGTGAGCGGATATAGCTTGGCGATAAGCTGCGGAGCAGATCTCAGCGTATTGTTTGCCACCAGCTTTCAGGGCATCATCATAAATAGTTTCATCTTGCATACGGCAACGTTGCATAATCTGTAGGTAATTATCTCTTAATTTCTCAAATGCATCGAAGATAGACACTTTGCCTTCATGTTTCCAATACCCCATATATCTTTCATACATATATTCTATGGAGTAGATATCATCATATCCTAACATTAGGAATCCGGTATTTCCGGTTTTATCTACTGCACCCAGGTTGTGTACGAATGTCATGGCAGGTTGTTCTTCGGCACATTTTGCCCACCAGTTGAGTGTGGAAAGTCCACTTTTTCCGTTTTGTATGAAAGACCGCTTCATTTCATAATAATCGCCTAAACCGATTTCTGTTCCTGTTCTACTGGGAGTGGCTAAGTAAGCATACCCCCAGTCAATGCAGATTCCATCACCCTTATGATGGCATACAGGCTGATCTATGGTTCCAGCTTCTATATAACGGATACCGTTTTTAGAAAATATCTTGGCGGATGTGGGCTGTGTGTTTTCATTGACAGCCAATTCCGGGGTAGTTTCAAAGTAAAGTTGCACGTCGTGTGCCTTTTTGTCTAATGATCGGACATGGTAAGAAATGTAATTTATAGGAGTAGACAATAAATCCAGATCATCAATCAGTTGCGGTGCTGTGAATACAACATCCAGTTCCACCGGACCGCATGTGAAAGTATAATAAGTTGAAGTTGCCAGTACATCTACTGAAGTTTGTACCGCTTCTGCTGCAAATTTTACAGCATCTTTCTTTTCACAATAGAGTCCGAAATCGACATAAGCGCCTCCGGTTGTGTTGTGGCAGTGGGCTGCTATAACGTTCTTTCCCTTGCGGAGTTTCTTTTTTGCTTCATCTGTAAGTTTTAGGTATACATTGTTTTTCCACTCTTCGCCTGTAGTAACAAGTTTTTCCCCGTTCAAGTAAAGTTCAAATACATCATCGTGGGAGTAAATGATGTAAAAATCTCTTTCAGATTCCAATTCGTTTATATCAAATGTACGTCGTACATAAATGTCGCTATTCTGTTCGCTCCATTCTGTATGGACACGTGGGAGATCACGGCTTCCGAAAGCGGCTTTTCCATGTTTCCATTCTTTGTCGTCGAAATCCAAAGATATCCAATTATCGGCTGGCTTTTTTCTTAAAAAAGTGCCTTCCCAGATTTCTGTGTCGGTCATTGGTGCTATGGCTTGCAGATCCAGTTTCTCTTTTCCCAGAAAACGGTAACTTTTACCATCTACACGCAATGCACCTATCAATGATTTGGGTGCATCGGTCCAGTGCAGAGTTGTTCCATCCATCAGTTTATCGCAGGGAGACCAAATAGAAAAATTGGGGTCTGATACGATTAAGGGGACAGAAGGAAGTCGTAACTCTACGTTCCTACTGGGACGATAGAGGTCGGTAGCATATGCTGTGGTGTATAATGCTATTGATAGGAGGAAGGATGTGAATAGTTTGGATTTCATAATTAATTGTATGTAAAATAGTGAATTGGTTTAAAGATTGCACGTATTAATAGAGATCATGAAATTCTATGGGTAAGTAGTTAAGCTAATCACTTACTTATTCTTATTCTTTAGTGTCCATTAAATTGAGGCTCTTATGTATATTAGCTTTTGCATATGCATGTAGTACTTCACCTCTATAAGCAGGAGAAACATAGAAGTTGAAATAATACACTTTTTCATCAAATATCATTCCAAGTTTATAAGGAGAGTTTATAGGAACATCATAGAGAGTTTTGTTTACAATAAATTTATGAAAAATATAATTTGTACCAATACTATAGTTTACTTCCTTTACTTGGTCTCCAAATTTTAGTTTATAAGGACCGCGCATCATCTCTACTTCTAATACCATATCTACGTCAAGATGTAATTGCACATAAACATTTATGTCTTGGCGATCACCAGAGCGATCTCCTTGATATAAAAAACCATTAGTATTTAATTCCCAGGGATCATAGCTCCAATTTTCTGGAAGCCATTCTGACATAGCACCACCACCACACAATACGCCTTGAATATCGAAAGCCCTTTTAGGGAGTCTGGCAGCATTAAGTCTTACTGTAAGTAGCCGATAATCATCTGGATGATAATTAGGGACTTCAAGATAATAAGGTGTAGTAGATAGTATTGTATCTGGATGGTAATAATACCAGTTATGATCAGCACCATTTCTATCAGAGTGCAATCGATATTGTATATAACAACCAGTATTTAAGTTAAAATTGTACTTTGGTAGATTTGGAAATTTTCCTTCAGTATTGTACACATATTCTCTACCTATTCTAGGAACATTAATAACCACTTCATCATGAGTATAGTAGCTCTCGTGATCTATGGGAAAGCTCATTGCAGGATATAAGTTTGTTTCTTTAGAATCATTGATGGTTAATAAATTTATGCTATCTTCTTGTGTATGTAATATGTTTTCGCTGTTTGTGTCTGCTGCAAATTCTTCTTCTAATACATCAAAAGAACTTTCTTCTACTTGAAACATATTATTGCTACAAGAAGACAAAAAAAGGATAGATACTAATAGCCACTTGCTGTTTTTCATGATAGATTTTGTTTGTTAAATGAGGCTGTGTATTGTTTTATACACAGTCTCATTTAGGATTGCTTATTGTATTTTACCAGATAATAGCTTGATCTTCATCTGGGATTGTTGTGTTTATCTTACGTTCCATGATCAGTGAACCCTTGAAACGATACGGGATATAAAGGTTATCTGTAATCAATTCATTATATTCATATTCCATATCCAGTTTGATATAACGATGCTTTAGGTATGGCTGCAAGGCATCCATTTCTTCACTGATTACATAACCTCCGGAAATAAAATTGAAGCCTATCTTGTCTTTATGGGGGGCATCTAATATTAAGATTCCACCATCGTTGAAATGAGCAGTAACTTTATACAGTTCGCGATTTTCTAGTTCTTCTTCAGTTACACCTGCATAAAAGAAGATTGTATTATCATCAACAACGAAAGCTGTACGGGTATCCATAGTCATCGGGGTTTGCTGGTTTTCTTCTTTATCTCTTTGATAAATTAATCCGGCACTAGCAGAATAACTACCTGAAAAATTATTGAAGGGAATAACATTCAATAATGCTTTGCGGTAGTGTTTGCGGTAGTTGATTTGATAACCATCACCTTCTGCAATAGTCAGAGGGAGGATGTATTTCTCTGTCATGTTGATTCCACCTAATGAGAAATCAATGTCAAGCAGCCCTACACTGGTGCCCTTCTGTAATGTAACTTGAGTGGAAGGCAAGTCATAGTATGTTTCATCCAATAATTTGTAGTACAGGTCTTCCCGATATCTGAAGCGTTCAAAATTCAAATCGGTTAGTGTATCTACATCCAATGCTACATTCACTGTGATATTACCGTCGTTCATAGTGGTGCCACTTAATACGACTGGTACCTGATAGGATGTTTTTCCATTCGGTTTATACTTCACATAGATATCCGCTACGCCATTTTTTCCGAATGATACGGCTTGTTTGTACAATTCATCTTCCCATTCATTGTTGCAAGCATAACAAGCAAAAACCACCACTATGGTGCATAATATACAATATATTGTTTTCATAAAAGTATTCCTTTAATGTTAATCATAATAGGTCCAGCCCGGGTTCTGTGTCAGTCGGCTGTTTTTCTTTAATTCATCATGAGAGATAGGCCAAAAATACATCTTCTTGGTAAATACCGAAGGCATGGAAGGTATTACAGTTGGTATATAGAACATATCTCTGTTGTTCTCGCCGATGTTGGTGTTACAGCCATACATCATGGTTGCCTCTTCTTCCGGAGCATCTTTCCAACGACGGAGATCGTAATAGCGATGTCCTTCGGCAAATAATTCAATCTGGCGTTCGCGTTTCAAAGCCTTGCGGAACAAATCTTTGTTATTATATACCTCTGCTTTATAGTTAGGTACACCGGCGCGAATACGGATAGGTTCGATACCTTTTTTCATTTCGGCTTCATCACGTTTAATAGTATAGGTTTTGGAACCATCCCAAGATGCTATTTCATAACTGTTAGAAAGTTCGTTTAAGGCCTCAGCATAAATCAATAATACTTCAGCATAGCGGATAGCCGGTTCTGTTTTTGGAATAATACGACCACCGTTTTGATAAGAATCCTGAGGATTATAGAACTTCTTTATACCAATGCCTGTACGTAAATAAAGGTCTGGTGATTGAGCTAATTTACCATTTTCTGAGCCGTGATAATACCATGCCCGATAGAAACGCTTATCTTCATCATATGAAGTAGTCATTTCCCAAATACTACCATTATAAGCAACAGAAGCGTAAAAACGAGGTTCACGATTGGCATATTGCAAAGATACTCCGGTAGGAAGTGGCTTGTACTGGTCTTTGTTTTCCTCGGTGACAAATCCTGTTATGCGTGAACTGCCATCACCGCGTCCCAAACAATCATCTTTACCAGGAACGTCGCTTCCGTCGTTCATATAGTATGCGTCGCATTGTTTTAGTGTTATGCCATGACAGTTATATCCACCCATTTGGAAAGGCATTTGGTGCATGACCATGGTTTCTACATCTTCTGTCATAAATCCATCAAAATCTCCTTCTTTTCGAGTGTTTACACCACGGGTAAAGATTAATTCTGAATTAGCTTTAGGTTGCACATCGCCATTAAAAATAGAGCGATAGGATTCAAATGGATCAATGTTTTTCCAACCGTTAGGCCATTCGTTTTCTGAGTATTCGCGATTTTCATCTGTAACAGGAGGAATAATAGTTTCAGGGTACGCCTGACCTCCATCATTATTGTAACGTCGACTAGCCACATAGAGATGGTAGATATCTAAATCCATAACATCTTTTGCAGCAGCGGCAGCTCTTGCCCATTTAGATTCATCGTATTCTTGGGAAATTAAAATATTACCTTTGTCATCAGTTAAATCAGCCATTTCTGTATTTCCGTTTGCTAATGGACTGGCGGCATAAAGCAGAACTTTGGCACGTAGTGCTAAGGCTGCTCCACGAGTGGCACGATTAATATCACTATTAGTACGAGTTATAGCCAATTCACCTGCAGCTATTGCCATTTCGTCAGCAATATAGTCCGCACATTCATCGTAACTATTACGAGGTAATGCTAAATCTTCATATTCTGCGGTATAATCCATCTCCCCATCGTTAGGAATCAAAGGTATAGGACCATATTTACGCAATAATAGCCAATAGTAGTAGGCACGAAGAAAGCGAGCTTGGCCTCTATAATCAGCTATTTCTTCCTGTGTGAAATCCTTGTTTACATGGATATTCCGAATGAAAGTGGAAGCATCCCGAATGCCGATATAGCATTCTTTCCATGAACGTTGGAAAGCACCTTCATCATACATACCGTACTTCAAATTGCGATATAAACCACTGCGGTCACCAAAATACATATCGTCAGAGAAGTTATGAGGAGTATTACCCTTACTGCACACATCGTCATTGCAGCCTAATAGGTGCGTATATACACCGGCTAACCACTGTTCAGAGTATTTCTTGTCTTCAAATAGTTTTTCTTCCGTCATTCGGTCATTGAAATAACGGTCTACATTCAAATAGTCGCTACATGACGAGAAGGCGAGTGCGCTTACTCCCAGTGCAGCTGTTAGAAGAATATTTTTAATTTTCATATAGTTCGTTTTTTTAGAAGGTTACATTCAATCCTAAAGTATATGTTTTTGACAATGGGTATTTCATACCGTCACCACTTGCCAATTCAGGATCCCAAAGTTCTAGTGAATCCCAAACAGCGAGGTTGTTACCTAAAAAATAGAAGCGTGCTTTCGTCATACGCATCTTATTTACCCATTTCTGTGGTAGTGAATAACCAATTTCTAATGTTTTGAGGCGTAGATATGAACCATCTTTTAACCAATAAGTAGAATTGCGATAGTTATTATTGTTACCTCCATAGCTCAAACGCGGGTATTTAGCATTCGGATTTTCGGTTTCAGTCGTACCGGATATTTCACTTGAAATCCATCGATTACTGGATTTGGCCATATCTGTTAGGATATTACCCCATTCGCCGTCTTTAAATGCATAGACACTGGAACCATTAATGAAATAAGATGATTTTCCTGCTCCCTGAAAGTGAATGTTGAAATCAAATCCTTTCCAAGTGGCTGAAAGTCCCAAACCATAAATTAGACTTGGCTTATCGGTAGCACCAATAGGTGCTTCGTCTAATCCATTGATAACACCGTCTCCATTCACATCCTTATATTTGATGTCTCCTGGCATATAATCGCCAAATTCTTGTTTGGGACTGTTGCGGATGTCATCATAATCTTTGAATAATCCTAAAGCTATTAGACCACGAGCTTGACCATGGCGAAAACCTTCTGTCATCTGATAAGGATAAGAGTTTAGCTGTTCGTCATATTCTAAAACTTCATTTTTTGTATAGGTCATATTACCACGTATGGTGAAATCTACTTGTCCCACTTTTTCATGTAACATGAAATTGCCGTCAATACCTTTTGAACGCATTTTTCCGACGTTAGCCCAAGGTTGGCTAGTGACACCAACGATTTGTGACAAGTACTGACGCTGCATATAAATTTGTTCGCGGGTATCTTGATAGATATCTACAGTCATTGAGAATTTACCATTGAGAATGGACATATCTAAACCTAAATTATGCTTTTTGGCAACTTCCCACCCCAAATTCGGAGAGGAAATTTGAGAATAACGGTATCCATCAAATCGGTATGAATTATTAATGTCGCCGTAGTCCCAACCCAATACTTTGTCTTTATAGACCATGTTACCAAATGTGTATAAATAGGGAAAACGACGTTCCCATTCATTGTCAGCAAGTTGATCATTGCCAACCTCACCATAAGAATAGCGAATTTTGAACATATCTAACCATTTCCAACGATTTTTGAGAAATTTTTCTTCTGCAATATTCCAACCTACAGATATGGCAGGGAAGAAGCCAAATTGATGTCCACTCATGAAATTTTCCGAACCGGTGTAACCGAAATTGAATTCTGCAAAATAGCGATAGTCATAGGCATAGGTTGCACGGCCGGAGAAACCTTGCGAACGTCTGGCAATAGCTTTCATGATATCATCACCTACATCGGCCGTTTTAACTTTTTGATATTGGAAATACTTTAAAGTAGCACCGATATCATGCTTTTTTGCAAATACACGATTGTAGTGTAGTTCTGCTTCTAGATTTTCGCTACGATTACCATCAGTGTAGCTAGATTGCTTCATCAACTGCTCTTCACCTACACGATTCATTGTCAGTTTACCATTCTCATCACGGCGACTTTCTGCTTGCCATAGTTCCGGACGCTTAGTTCTGTTATTCCTATTTTGATTTTCAGTGTCAAAACCGTAACGAGCAACAAATCTTAATCCTTTTGTAATGAAATCCAACTTTTGTTCCAATGTTACGTTTGTTTGAATTTTGTTGAACCATTTTTCTTGATAACCGGTTTGTGTAGCCATTACCCATGGGTTCATGCGGTTATCTGTTCCATAAGTTGGAACTTTTCCATCAGAATACATGAAAGGAATACTTATAGGGTTTTGTCCTACGATAGATCCCCAAATTTGATCATTGTCCATACCCGGCATATTCTGTAAATCCAAAGAACCACCAAGACCAACACTAACTAATGTGGTACGAGTCACATTTAAGTCTGCATTCATGCGGTAGGTCCAACGAGAAAGATTTGCATTTGTATTGTAATCCTTCTTTAAATTACTATCCGTATTATACATACCTTCCTGATTCAGATATCCTACAGATACATAGTAGCGAGCTGTGGAACCACCACCACTGATGTTGACTGTAGCACGTTCTGACCAAGCGCCATCTCTTAACAATGCATCTTTCCAATCCACATTCGGGTAGAGGTCAGGATCTAAACCTTGACGCAGAATTTCCATTTCTGTAGGAGTATAACGTGGTTCTAAATTGCGAGTAGTTCTTGCCTCGTTTAATAGAGAAGCATATGTATATCCATCTACGAATTCTGGTGTACGGGTACGGGTATTGTAACCACCTTCTACCTTCACATCAATATTAACCTTACCTTCTTTACCACGTTTAGTAGTAATCAATACAACACCGTTTGCACCGCGTGAACCATAAATAGCTGTTGCGGATGCATCCTTCAATACAGAGAATGACTCAATATCTTCAATATTCAATTCATCCATGGAACGTTCAAAGCCATCTACCAATATCAATGCTTTTGCATTGGCACCAAAGGTTGAAATACCACGAATCCAGAAATCGGATACCTTACCAGGTTCACCAGATCTTTGCATGCCGATGATACCTGCCACATTACCTGCCAAGGCGTTGGTGATACTAGTAGAGGCACTTCCTGAACTTTTTAGTGTATTGATATCTACCGTTGTAATAGCACCGGTAATGGTTGCTTTCTTCTGTACTCCTGTACCAGTAATGGTTACTTCATCCAATACACTATTGCTGGATGGTTTCATCTGTACATTGATTTCTTTATTGCCAGTGATAGGTACTTCCATTTTATCATAACCGATATAAGAAAAGACCAATATCTGATAAGATGTAGCCTTGATGCGAAATTTTCCATCTACATTAGTGATGGTACCCAATCCGGGGTTATCTTTTATAACGATGTTTACACCTATTAGTGGCTCTTTATTTTCATCAAGAACTGTTCCGGTTATTTCAGATACACTCTTTTGTGCCCATATCGTAGAGAGGCATCCCAAAAGCAGTACCCACATTAATAAATACTTTTTCATAATATAATATGTTTCTCATTAATATTATTCCTTTGTGATAATACGGATTCTCTTATTGTTCTTGTCCGCAATGTAAAATTCACTGGTATTCCTGTTGTAGGCAATGCCAAAAGGACGGTCAAATCTGGCTTCTTTTCTTAAGTCACCATCTGCCCAACCCCATTCTTCACGACGTCCCGCAAAAGTGCTAACTTGACCGCTCGGTTCTACTTTACGAATCAGATTATTATTCTGGTCACAGACATAGAAATTATCATCATTGTCGAAGCATCCTTGTTGAGGTTCGTTAAATTGGGCCTTACTACCAGGACCATCAGTGTATCCCTTGTTGTTTTTACTTCCACATAAGATGTAAGGTTGCATCAGACGGCCTGTTGCATAATCAAAATTGGCTCTGTATATACAGTGGTGTCCCATACTTACAATGTAGGCAAATTTACCACTAGGTGCAAATATTAATGCTGAGTTGAAACCATTATCCAAACGGAATATCTGGTCTTTGTCTTTTCTATCAAAATCCCATTTATAATATTCACCACCATTCCAACGATTGAAGAATAAATCGCTTGTTTCAGGGTGAACGTCTCCTCCACAACAACTCTTCATACGGGCTACTGTTACCCATGAAGCAAAATCTTCTTTTGATGGATCATTGCTACGTTCTGCCACAGCTACAGCTACACCTTCATCACTATTATCTTGGTCATTAAAGAAATATAGTTTACTATGATCTGCATTGAAAGCCATAGAACGCGGGTGATTAACTCCGCTTCCGGTACGCCATATAGTAGTTACTGTGCGGTCTTTCATATTGAGTTTACGTAATCCTTGCTGGTCTTCCAATAAATAAATATTATCTTCATCATCTATCTCCAGCCAGTAAGGAGCTTGGAATTGTGCATCCTCAAAAGAACCGTCTTTAATCGTACTATTGCCATCTATATCAATATGTCCGGTCAGTGTTTTTACTACCAAAGAAGGAACATATTCAAATTCCTTTTCAGCTACAGCTTCCTGTGCTGATTCGTTTAAACCTACAGTAACCTTCACTGGACCTACTCCTGCTTTCTTAGGTACAAAACAATAGAGACATGAACCATTAGAATTGATAAGGACAGCTTCTTTGTCATTAACCGTTACCTTGATTTTACTCAAGTCTGTTCCGAAATTACTACCATAAACCAGAAACTGAGCGCCTCCTGCAGCTGCTTCTGGTGTGAAGCTTGTTATTTCTACAGGTACAGAAGGATCGTAGATGGTAGAATTATCCTCATCCTTATCATCCTTACAGCCGACAACACCCAAGATAAGGAGCAGTACTAACAAGTACCACTGTTTCCATTTAACATTTAAATGTGTTTCCATAAAAAATTATTAGAGTTAAAAAATACTATTGTTGAATTAATTTTTATTTGAAGGCTCAAAATCAAGACTTTGAGCCTATCTATTTAGTGAATTTGGATAGATTTCTGTCCCTTGATCTCTCTTGAAGAAAAACCTAGCATGATATTATAAATACCCGGATCTGTGACAAATTGTTTATCAATTGTGCTATAGTAAGTAAAAGCATCTTTTGGAAGGGTCATTGTAACAGTTTTTGTTTCGTCTGTTTTCAAAAATACCTTTTCGAATTTCTTCAATTCTTTTTCCGGCCGATCTACTATACCACTTTTATCTCTTCCTACATAAGCCTGTATAACTTGTGCTCCATCTCGTTTACCTGTATTGGTCAGTTTACAGGTAACCTTCACAGTACCATCAGCATTGGGAGCTGAGGCAACCATATCAGAAAGCTTGAAAGAAGTATAAGAAAGGCCGTAACCAAATGGGTATTGTACATCACGTCCCAGTTTGTCGTAACCACGATAGCCGATGTAGATACCCTCGGTATATTTCACATGTTTGTCACCGTCGGGATCGTGATAGCTATTGTAAGCAGGATTGTCTTCCCATTTCTTTTCAAAAGTCATTGGTAGTTTACCGGAAGGATTAACTTTACCAAATAGCACGTCTGCAATAGCATGTCCACCTTCTTGCCCGGCATACCATCCCCAGAGTAATCCCTTTAATGAAGGTTCCCAACTTTGCATTCCAATGTTTCCTCCGGCATTTACTACACCTATAATGGGCTTTTTACATTTAGCTATTCTCGTTATCAGTTGTGAATCTGCTTCAGGAAGGAAGAAAGAACGATCGCCACCTTCTGCTTCCGAATCAGAGCTATGTCCAAAACAAGCAACTATCATGTCAGCTTTGTTTAAGTGTTCAATAAACAAATCTCTTGTTTCATTTTTACGTTTCCATGTGAAGCTTGCAGCAGCGCCACCACCTTCCTGGAAGTATTCAAAGCGTATCCGGTAGTTTACACCAGCTTGCAAAGTTCTAGCGATTGTAGAGGTTCTGAAACCACCTACTTTCCATTCATCAGCTACTAACTCATCATTGATGTACATGCGATAACCGTCATCGCCACCTGCCAGAAATTCATACTCAGCTGTTTCTGCCGGACGGACAATTCCGCTCCAACGTACAGAATAATGTTCTTTGGACATGCCTTCAATGGAAGTACCGCCACTCCATGAATAATTTACTTTTTGTTCGGTTCTCTCCAATAGCGGTTTCCCTTCAAGATGTTGATTGGTGAAATATTCTGCATGAAGTCCTTTCTCCTGAAGTTTCTCATTCGTGTACATGATTTCGGGCATGAAGTCCATCTCATCTACATACTCTACTTTTACTCCATAGCTTTCGCCCACTTCGCGGATACCGTCGAAGGCACCTACATAATGAAATGGAGTTACATTACCACTACCACCTCCACGAACGTAACCATTAGCATTCTTGCCAACTACTACGATATGTTTGGTGCTTTTGGGATTGATAGGAAGAACGTTTTTCTCATTTTTGAGTAATACAATACCTTCCTGGGCAACTTTCAGTGCAGTAGCTACTGATTCGGGATCATCCAATGGGATACTGTTATCCACTTTGGTTCCATCTTTGAATCCGAAAGCAATGAGAACACGCAAAATGTGGCGTACTTTTTCATCAATCATATCCATAGATATAACGCCTGTTTTCAAGTAATAAGCCAAATCTTTCGGATTCATTTTCTCTCCACCAGCCATTTCTAAGTCCAGGCCACCTTTTACAGCAGGTACGCAATGATGAGTAGAACCCCAGTCAGACATTATAACTCCATTGAAACCCCATTGGCCTCTCAATACTCCTTTCAGTAACCAAGGTGCTTCAGTTGTCCAAATGCCATTTACCAAATTGTAGCTGGTCATTACTGCACCTACTTCTGCTTCTTGTACCGCAGCTTTAAAAGCCGGGAGATAAATTTCGTGTAATGTACGTTCATCAATATCGTTGCTGATATTGTTACGATCATAATCGGAGTTATTGGCGATGAAGTGCTTCACAGTGGCCATTACACCTTGATCCTGTACACCCTTGATATAGCCAACAGCTGTGCGTCCAGCCAGATAGGGATCCTCGCCCATATACTCAAAGTTGCGTCCACACATGGCCGCACGATAGATATTCACTGCCGGCCCTAGCAAAATATTGATGCCTCTTGCCTTACAATCGCGACCTAATGCCTTACCATATTCGTAAGCTAGGTTTTCGTTCCAAGTGGCTGCCAGCATTACTGTGGCAGGATAAGCTGTAGATTTACCGTGAGTACCCAATCCTTGGGGACCATCTGTCATTTTCATACGATTGATGCCCAGACGATCAATGTTCCTTGTGTACATCCAATCAACTCCACCTACGTAGGATAGCTTTTCTTCTACGGTCATCTGCTTTAACAGTTCCTCTACCTTTGGGTCTATATCAGGGGTATACCATTTCTGTGCTGATACGGTCAGAAAACTGGATGCAAGCAAGAGTGCCGCGCATAGTTTTTTAGTATTCATTGTTTTAGGAATTATAGTTTTTAGTTATGGACTACTGTATTTGAATTGCTTTCACTGCCTTTATATCTCTTGAAGAGTAACCTAACATGATGTTGTAGGTACTGGCATCTGTAACGAATGATTTAGCATTAGTGCTATAGTACGTGAATGCATCTTTGGGTAGTGTCATCTTGATTGTCTTTGATTCACCTGCTTTCAGGAATACTTTCTCGAACTTTTTCAGTTCTTTTTCGGGGCGTTCAATCGTACCTCCTACTTTACCTACATATGCTTGTACCACTTGTGCACCATCGCGCTTACCACTATTGGTCAACTTGCAGGTCACTTCGACAGAGCCGTTTGTATTTTGTTTGGATACTGATACACCGGACAAATTGAAAGTAGTATAAGACAGGCCATAACCGAAAGGATATTGAACGTCGCGTTTCAGTTTGTCATAGCCCCGATAACCAATGAAGATACCTTCTGTATATTTCACATGCTTATCGCCGTCGGGATCATGGTAACTGTTATATGCGGGGTTATCTTCCCATTTCTTTTCGAATGTCATAGGCAGTTTACCAGATGGGTTTACTTTACCGAATAAAACCTCACCGGCAGCTGTTCCGGCTTCCTGACCTCCATAGAAAGCCCACAGAAGAGCATTCATGGAAGGTTCCCATTCCTGCATCTCAATATTGCCACCTGCGTTTACGATACCTATAACAGGAGTCTGGCTCTTGAAGATACTTGCTAGCATTTTCTTATCTTCTTCTGGTAAACCAAATGGACGGTCGTGTCCTTCGCCTTCCGTATCAGAGTTGTGTCCAAAGCAAGCTACTACCAGGTCTGCCTTTTTTAGGTAGTCTGCAAAATAGTCAGTGTTATCACCTTTCACTTTCCAACGGAAATCTACATTAGCTGAACCACCTTTCTGATAGTATTCAATCGTAATCTTATATTTTGTTCCGGCTTCTAGTTTTTTAGTGATATTGGTTTTGTGATAGGCTCTTGCCTCCCAATCATTGATAGCTGTTTCACCATTAATAAACATGCGATAGCCGTCATCTCCACCGAGTGTGAACTCGTATTCAGCAGTTTTATCCGGACACATTACGCCACTCCATCTAACTGCATAGAATTCTTTGGGCATATCGTTGAGGCCTGTTCCCGTACCACTCCAAACATAATTGATTTTCTTTTCAACTTGCGAGACTATAGGGGCACCTTTGAAATCTATATTATTAAAATATTCGGCTTTGAACCCGGCTTCCTTTAAATCATTACCTGTATACATAATTGCGGGGAAGAAATCAAATTCATCCAGAAATTCTACTTTAACTCCTTGGCTGATTCCTTCTTTTTGAATACCATCGAACATATTTACATAGTGAAATGGAACAACTGCACCGCTACCTCCACCATGTACATAACCTTTGGCATTCTTTCCAGTTACTACAATGTGTTTGTACTTGTTCGGATTAATAGGAAGGATATTTTTTTCATTTTTCAAAAGTACCATGCCTTCACGAGCTACTTCCAAAGCGGTTGCTGTGGATTGAGGGTTATCCAAGGGTATATTACTATCTGCTTGAGTACCATCTTTGAATCCAAAAGCAATTAGGACACGTAAGATATGACGTACTTTTTCGTCAACCATATCCATTGTTACATCACCTGTTTTTAGGTAATAAGCCATATCTTTCGGATTCATTCTCTCACCACCTGCCATTTCAAGATCTAAACCACCTCTGGCAGCAGGTATGCAATAGTGTGTTGAACCCCAGTCAGACATTACTACACCATTGAAGCCCCATTGATCTCTTAAAACATCTTTTAGTAACCAAGGAGATTCCGTTGTGTAAACGCCGTTTAGCAAATTGTAACTAGTCATTACTGCACCGACTTCAGCTTCTTGTACAGCAGCTTTGAATGATGGGAAATATATTTCATTCAGAGTTCTTTCATCAATATCGTTACTGATGTGATCACGGTCATAGTCGGAATTGTTTGCAATAAAATGCTTGATAGTTGCCATAACTCCTTGGTCTTGTACACCTTTGATGTAACCCACTGCTGTGCGTGAGGCTAGATAAGGATCTTCGCCCATGTACTCGAAATTACGTCCGCATAGTGCTGAACGGTAAATATTTACGGCAGGACCTAATAAGATGTTCACGTTTCTTGCCCTGCAATCACGTCCCAATGCTTTGCCATATTCATAAGCTAAGTTTTCATTCCAAGTTGCAGCCAACGTGATGGTAGCGGGATAAGCCGTTGATTTACCATGAGTACCCAATCCTTGAGGTCCATCGGTCATTTTCATACGATGAATTCCCAGACGGTCAATATTTTTAGTGTACATCCAGTCTACACCACCTATATAGGCTAACTTTTCTTCAACTGTCATTTGGCTCAAAAGTATGTTTACCTGTTTTTCTACATCAGGTGTAAACCACTTTTGGGCAGATACCATGAGACAATTGGCAGCTAATAAACATAAAACTGTAATTTTTTTAATCTTCATATTTTATTGTATTAGTTATTAGTACTTAATCTATTTTGATAGGATTACTCTGTTTCCCTTTTCCTGATTCATTAAAAGCTTCAATGGTGATGTAATATGAAATATTACAATCGAAGAAACCAAATTCAGCTTGACTGCCACGTACCATGACCGCATTATCAATGTGTTCGGGAGAGATACCCCAGCGGATAATATATCCGTCGGCAACAGGTTGCTTTGTCCATGAGAATGCAATTCTTCTTCTGTCTTTCCCTCTGTTTATGTTTAATCCGGTAACAATCTGTGGGGTTTTGCCTTTAGCCTTACCGAACAAGCGCATATCTGCTATAGAAAAGTTTCCAACAGCAAACTCTTTCTTATTTTTTATGCGAACAAAGCGCGTCTTTATAACTTTGTCAAGGAGGACTAATTCATAAATCTGATCTTTAGTGTTTTGAGAACGATCTACTATTGTCTTCCATTTTATACCATCAAGAGAGGCCTCTATAATGTACTGATAGATAGGAATCACTTTGTCACGTCGATAAGTTTGAAAACTTTCATCGGCAAAACTGACTTGTATGGCTGATAGTTCCATTGGAGTTCCTAAATCCATTTCTAGCCATTCTCCTATTTTACCGGAAGCAGCTGACCACCAGGTTTTAATATTTTCATCGGCCGCCATGGCAGCTGTATGTGATTCTAAGGAGGAAGATGCTTTCATCTTTTTTCCGTAAGAAAGCAGATTCATATCAGCAGAAATATTATATCGGCTGAAGTCTACTTTTTTTTCAGGCAGAATGAAAGGAAAATCGGTATAGTCGGTTATTGCGTGGGCATATCCATCCTGATAATAGGCCGGGAATATGCCAATCCGGCGTTCAAAGTGTTCTTTAGCAGAAACAATCATGGTACCTACATACCAATTATTTCCATAACGGTCCTTAAATGGATGACCATGACCAGCACCGGTAATAAATCCTCCCGGTTTGATGGCGAAAGGAGCACCCGGCATACAGGTATAGGGTCCTAGAGGGTTTCTGGCAGTGTAAACTCCTGTGCAGTAGCTAGTAAATTCTGTACCAGGAGTTGCATACATCAAATAGTAATAATCGCCTTGACGGGTGATACAAGGAGCTTCATTCCAACCTTTCTTATCATATTGTTCATTTTTCTCACCGAAAACTTCCCAACCTAAACGATCAGAGGAATGGGGTATCAGGTCTACTTCAGGACTTATGGCTCTGAAACTGTTCTCAGGATCTACTTCAAATCCCCTGATAAGTTCATTATCTGAGCATCCATAATATAGATATACCCGACCGTCATTGTCTTGGAAAAAAGCAGGGTCCCCCAATCCTCGCAATTCATATTTCACTTCTTCCCATTCATCTGCTTCTGGATTGGTACTTTTGTAAATTCGGCTTTCTCCCATTCCCAAATAATATATTGCACCTTTGTACACGAAAACAGCGGGTGCCCATACCTCTGCGGCTTTTAGAGTTTTGGTTTCGATATAATACCAGTCTCTTAGATTGGAAGAGTGCCAATATCCGGAAGAATGAGATGCGAATAGATAGTATTGGTCTTTAAATAAGATAATAACGGGATCAGCAGCTTCACGTCGGCAAACACCGTCTGTTTGAAACCGATAACTCAGATTCAAGGGATTGGACATAATAATCTTTCCTTGTTCTTGAGCCTGTACTTCACAGGTTATGATTAGTATGATTAAAAAGAGGAACTTTTTCATACTGTATTGTGTTTAAGGTAAATTATGGGTTACTATTTATAGAGCCTTATCAATAGCTTTTTTGATTAGGCTTTCCATTATCGTATATCCTTCGGAGTTCGGATGTACTCCATCTTTGGTGTATGCCGGATTCAATGCTCTGTTGTTGCCTGTCACCATTGCTTGATAATAGTCAACATAGGGTATTTTATTCTTTTTGGCATATTCCTTGATTCTGTTATTGAGAGAAACGATCTTATCTGCTCCGTCTTTGATGGAAGGATTCCACCCAAATGAGGCAGCAGGTAAGGTAGAGGTCAGGATAACCTTTATTCTATTGGCTTTTGCCAATTCAGCCATTGATATGATATTTCCAAACGTGTATTCTTCATTATAAGGACTTGTATTTTCTGCTATATCATTGGTTCCAGCATTAATCACAACCAGCATAGGAGAAAGTTTGATGACATCTTCACGGAAACGTAATAAGAACTGATAAGAACTTTGTCCACTAACACCACGTCCTATATATCCATTGTCTTTAAAGAAGTTAGGATGTGTATTTCTCCACCCTTCAGTGATAGAGTTGCCCATGAAAATAACCCTTTGTTCTTTCTTACCGGGTTGTGATAGTTCCCGGTTTTCTTTTGCATACCGGTTCAATCCTCCGAAGTCTCGATTCTGAGCGTTGCCCTCTGCCCATGACATGCAAAGGCAGAAAGCACCCAGATAGACATAATTTATAATCCTCGGTATTTTCATGGTATATTTTTTCTTTAAAGGCTATTTAATAATTCAAGCTTTCCTTCATTTACCAATTTCAGTATCAGCTCTCCAAAAAGAGTATTCTGCCATGCAAACCAGGCGCGAGTAAAGTTTGCCGGATCATCTTTGTGGAAAGATTCGTGCATAAAGCCTGTACCTGCATCCGTATTAATCAACATCTTGATACATTCTTTAATTTCTTGATCGTCCTGACTGGTGAAGGCTTTCATCATGATGCTCATGGGCCATACCATATCATATCCGATGTGAGGACCGCCAATACCTTCTCCCGCTTTCCCTTTGAAAAAATAGGGATTATCTTCGCTCCATACGAAGCGGCGGGTATTCTGATAAATAGGATCGTTCACATCCACATCACCCAGATAAGGCATAGCGAGCAGACTGGGCACATTGGCATCATCCATTAGCATATGGTTGCCGAAACCATCCACTTCGAAAGCATAAATAGTGCCGTATTTCGGATGATTGTAAGTGGCATACTTCTGCAAAGCCAACTCTACTTCGTCAGCCAAAGCTGTACATTCCTGGGATA